>JAWXBY010000186.1:0-7729 GCA_034440355.1 Alphaproteobacteria bacterium | reverse complement strand
GCCGCCGCGCGGCGGCAGGACGGCGGCCAATCTCACACGGCGGCCGTCGGCGAGGTCGAACGATGCGCCGTCGGCGACGTGGGCGACCTCGACGTGTTCGATGATGGGCAGCGTGCACGCCGGCGGCGTGGCGGCGGCGAGCGCGGCGAGCAGGGTTAAGGCGATCATCGCAGCGTAGTCGGACACGCCGCCGATGCGTGCGTCAACCCGCGATCTGGAACCATCCCGCAACGCGAGCGTTTGCGAGCGAGGGGCTGTTGCACGGGAGTATTTGCGATGCCGAAGACATCATCCGGCCAGAAGAAGACGATCGGCCGCGTCATGCACGAATTCAAGCACAACGAGCTGAAGAGTGGGCCCAAGGGCAAGGGCGGCAAGGTCAAGAGTCCGCGCCAGGCGATCGCCATTGCGCTGAGCGAGGCGGGCGCGTCGAAATTCGAAAGCAAGGCTCATAACCGGAAGACGCTTGCCCGCACCAAGCGGAAGGAAGCCGCCGGCAAGACGGCGCAGCAAGAAGCCGAGGGCAAGTCGCACGTGGGTGCGCGTGGCCAGCGCGAAAGCACTCGGGCGATGGGCGGCAAGAACGCGAAAGGCATGACGGCGCGGGGCAAGAAGGTTGCCCGCACGCGCAAGCGGACCAGTTCGGCGAAGACGCGCTCCGCTATTGGGAAGCGCGCGTTGGCTCATCTTCATCCTGAGTAGTCAGTCGCCCTTCGCGAGGGCCTCGAGGCGGTCAGCGACGCCGTTCAGTTCCCATTTGCGCATGAGGGCGGCAGCCTTCGACCACGTCGGCGTTTGGTCCGGGAGTTTCGGCACCCGGGCCTTCCGATCCATGGTCGCGATCCTTCGGAAGAGGCGCAGTTCGTCGGCCTGCGCCGGGAAGCGGCCGTCCTTCAGGATGGCTTCGAGGGATCCGTATTTTTGCACGAGGTTTGCGGCGCCTGTTTCGCCGACACCGCGTGCGCCCGGGATTTTGTCCGACGGGTCGCCGCGCAGGGCGATGAAGTCCGGGACTTGGGCCGGGTCGACGCCGTAGCGTTCGCGCACTTCGGCCGGGCCGATGCGGACCATCTCGCCGCCCTTTTGCGGATAGAGGATCGTGGTGGTGTCGGAGGCGAGTTGGAACATGTCGCGATCACCGCTGGCGACGAGCGCAGTGCCGCCGCGACGCTGTTCGGCCGCGACGGCGGACGCGACGAAGTCGTCGGCCTCGTAACCTGCGCCGCTTGCGTGGGCGAAACCGAAGGCTTCGACGACCTGAGGCAACAGGTCGAGCTGTTCGAGCAGCGCGTCGTCGAACTCGCGCCCGCTTTGGTAAGCGGGGAAGGCATTGTGGCGATAGGTGGGCTCTTCCAGTGTGTCCCAGGCGACGAAGACCGCGCGCGGTTGTTCGGCCTTGTAGATCCGCATCAAGAAATTAGCGAAGCCGACGATCGCGCCCGACGACTTGCCGCCGCGGCCGCGGATCGACTTCGGCAGCGCGTGGTACGAGCGGTGGGCGAACGAGTCACCGTCAACGATCAGCAGCGGACGTTGAGCCGTCTTCTTCGGTTTTGGTTTTTCGGCGGGTGCGGTTTTTGGCGCGCTCCCCTTCGTCGCGGATTTTGGCTTCGGCGGCGCTTTCTTTCCGGCGGCGAGTTCGATCCAGGCGGGGGCATGGTCGCTGGCGTCCGGCCTGCCGCGAACGTCGCGGTCGACGCCGGCGGCGGTGAGCCGCTTTGCTGCGGCGGGGCTCAGCAAGAAATGATCCAGGCGCAGGCCTGCGTCGCGCGGCCATCTGTTCCGCATGTAGTCCCAGAATGTGTACATCGGCGTCTCCGGGTGCAGGGTGCGTATGGCGTCGGTCCAGCCTTGGTCGAGCAGATGTTGGAAGTGCGCGCGGCTTTGCGGTTGGACGAGGGCGTTCTTCTCGTAGGATTTCGTCGCATAGATGTCGCGGTCGGTCGGCACGACGTTGTAGTCGCCGGCGAGCACGACCGGCGCGCCCGACGCATAGAGTTCGGCCGCGTGATGGGCGAGGCGTTTCATCCAGGCGAGCTTGTAGGTGAACTTCGGTCCCGGTTGCGGATTGCCGTTCGGCGCGTAAAGCGAGGCGATGAGTACGCCGTTCACGGCGGCTTCGATGTAGCGGCTTTGGTCGTCGGCCGGATCACCGGGCAGGCTCTTGCGCGTCACGATCGGGTCAACGCCCCGCGCCAGGATCGCGACGCCATTCCAGGATTTCTCGCCACGCCATGTGGCGCGGTAGCCGGCCTTCTCGATGTCGGCCCTCGGGAATTGGGTGTCGGCGGCTTTGAGTTCCTGAAGGCAGACGACGTCAGGCTTGGTGGCCTTCAACCAATCAAGCAGGTTGGCCAGGCGCTTGTTGACGTTGTTGATGTTGAACGTCGCTACTCTCACGGCTACTTCGTCAGAACGTCGTCGACCCAGCTTAAGGCGGCGGCGCTGGCGGGCCACCCTGTGGTGGTGACGGCGAGCAGGGCGGCGTGGCGAATCTCCGCCGGCGCCAAGCCTTCCGCCAATGCCTGGCGCGCGTGCGAGTGCGTGGCGCCTTCCGAGCCCGATCCTATCGCTAGGGCGAGTTTGACCAAGCGGCGTTCGCGCTCCGTCAACGGGCCGGCCGCGGCCGTTTCTTCGCCCAGCTTCGTGTAGGCGTCCCACACCTTCGGGAAGCGTCGCGCAATGGAGCCCGCGAACGCCGGCAGCGGCGCCTTCTTCTTCTTGCCTGATCCTGGTGCCGCCATTGCCGCCTCCCCTTCGCGTGGTTTCCAGGCTTTGTCCTTCGGCCGTCGGCCGATAGCAAGCTGAACCTTACTGGACGAGCGGCGACGTCGCCTTCTTGATGTCGAAGCCCTGCACGTCGGAAGTCCGCTTCGACCGGCACCGGGCAGATTTGTCCTTCTTCCAAAGCCAGGAGGAACGACTCGATTTCCGGGACGGCCGGTTGAGATAGGTCAAGGCGGGGCGCCCCGTCCGACGCGCATGCTGGCGCATGTCGTATCGAGCCACGTTCGCGCACAATTCAGTCGCCTTCGTAAACGACGCGCGCTTCGTGGAGATGTTGCGTGAGTTCTTCGCGGTGGCTTTGACGGCCGACTTGCGCGAAGCGGGACGCGACACGACGGGCGTCCATTCCGAAATCGGCGCTTGCCGCGTGTGGCACCGGCGCTTGTACGAGCGGGGCTGGATCGCGCCGGCGTGGCCCGTGGCGTTCGGCGGCACGAATTGGAGCCCGGCACAGCGCTTGATCTTCGAGCGCGAGTGCGCGGCGAACGGCGCGCCGGTCTTGTTTGCGGGCGGCGTGCGCAGCCTCGGTCCGCTTTTGATCGCGGCCGGCACGCCCGAGCAGCAGCGGCGTTATCTCCCCGCCATCTTGGACGGCAGCGATCTGTGGTGCCAGGGATTCTCCGAACCTGGCGCAGGATCGGACTTGGCGGCGCTGCAAACCCGCGCCGTCGTCGCGGACGCTCACTACGTCGTGAGCGGCTCCAAGATTTGGACGACCGGCGCGCACATCGCCAATCGCATGTTCGGTCTGGTGCGTACGGCGCGCGGCGCGAAGCCGCAATACGGCATCACGTTC
Organism: Alphaproteobacteria bacterium; assembly: GCA_034440355.1. Classification (GTDB taxonomy): domain Bacteria; phylum Pseudomonadota; class Alphaproteobacteria; order Micropepsales; family Micropepsaceae; genus SZUA-430. Next base: position 4,146 of record JAWXBY010000186.1, on the reverse strand, counting down.
TTGCTGATTGATATGGCGAGCGAAGGCATCACGGTGAAGCCGATCCGAACGCTGTCGGGCGATTGCGAATTCAACGAAGTCATTTTCGACAACGTGCGCGTGCCGTTCGCCAACCGGGTCGGCGACGAGAATGAGGGCTGGTCCGTCGCCAAGCACCTCATGCGCCTAGCCCGCGGCAACAACACGACGTCGGGGTTGCTGTGGCGGGCGCATCGCAAAGCGACAAAGACCGTCGAGAGCCACGGCGCCGGCGAGCGAGCGCAGCTTCAGAAAGATTTGCGCGTATTGACGTGCGAGTTGGTGGCCTTCGAAGCGCTGGAGCTGCGCACGCTATGTGGGGGGCATGATGATGGCGTCGGTGCGGTGGAAGCTTCGATGCTGAAGACGCTTGCGACCGAGCTGCACCAGAGGCTCGCCGCGTTTGCGCTTGATGCCGCGGGTCCGGCTGCTGCAGTGTCGGGCGCCGCAGCAGACCCGTGGGCAGCGGCCGGTGCTTTCGCCAGCGGCAAGTATTTCGCCACGCGTGCGGCCAGCATCTACTCAGGCACCAACGAGACGCACCGCAATCTCATTGCACGCGCCATGTTGTCTCGCAGTTGATTCTGCATGCCTTCGCGAGCCGAGGCGGGCGTGACCAGTTCGCCGAACCCGCCGTGGCGAGCGCGGCTCATCCCGATTTCGGCTTCGCGCGTTTGGGCTTCGCGCGCGGGAGTGTTGCGCGTTTGGGATTTCCGGGCATCGACTTCGCGCGCTTGTAAAGCGCGTCGAAGCCGCCTGCCATGAAGGTCACGAACCGATCGCGGACCGCCTCAAAATCGTCGGACGCGCACAGATTGTCCGACAGGCGGTCGATGCGCCCGGTCCGCGACAGGATCAGCGAATAGGCGCCCGAGGTGAACTGGAAGCTCCAGAAGAGATCTTCCGGCGCCGCGTCGGGTAACGCCTTTTGCAGAAGTCCGATGAGCCGCAGCACGAGGGGATCAAAATAGGTGTCCATCTTCTCCGCACCGTAGCCGGGCGCGTTGTTCACCTGCGCGAAGATGCGGCCGAAGTTGCGCCAGCCTTCATCCCCACTGATGTAAACGTCGAACGCACCGTCATAATAGCAGCGTAGCGCTCCCTCGACGGTCGGATGATTTCCAACCTTCGCTTCGTAAGCGTCGAGCCCGGCCGTTCGCGCCGTGACCGCATACTCCACGCGGCGTTCGAAGACAGCGTCGAACAGCGCCTTCTTGCCTTCGAAGTAGTAGTGGATCAGCGCCGGATGGATGCCTATTCGGTCAGCGACATCCTTGATCGTCACCCCGAAATAACCGAACTGGGAAAATAGCTCCTCGCTCGTGTCGAGGATCAACTTTACGGACGCTGCCCGCTGCTCGGCGCGCGTGCGGCGCCCCTCGAACTTTAGCGCTGTTGCCATGGCCTCCGGCCTTGCGGATCGGGCGCATGCGGGGGCCGCGCCATCAACTGAGCATCTTGGGGGAACGATGAGGTGGCGCCTGCAAGCGGTCAAGCCACGGACGTCCCGAGTAGGTGACTTATTTAGCAGAAAATGAACGGTCTTGCTCATTTCACTCATTTAGTGCTAAATGAATGAACTTGACGGACCGACTGCCTCGGGGGGTGGCGGCTTTTGAGGGAAGAGCGGAATACCGCCAAACGGGGGGAATTGCATGGTTGAGGGTTGGAAAGCCCGGAGGCGAATTGCGCTGTCCGGCACGTCGTTCTTAGCCGCCGTGGTTTTTGCGGCCGGAACGGCATTCGCTCAAAATTCGAACGCGCCGCAGCAGGGCGCCGACGACACATCGAGCGATACGAAGAAAGCCGCAGACGCGGCTGAAACCGGCGAAGCGGTTGAAAAGGTGGTCGTCACCGGCTCGCGGATCCGAGGCGTTCCGCCGACGGGCTCGAGCCTTATCACGGTGTCTCGGAGCGACATTCAAACGATCGGCGCTGCAAACACGCCCGATTTGATCGCGACCGTCCCTCAGCTCAATAGTTTCAACACAGCGCCTCAAGCCAGTTTAGGAGGGTTCGGTTCGTTTGCGCCCGGCATGCGCGGCCTGCCGGCGAATGCGACGCTGCCGCTCATGAATGGTCATCGCCTGGTCGCGGCGGCCGCGAATGAAACAAATCCCGACTTCCCGCTTATCCCGAATCTCGCGATCCAACGCATCGAGGTCGTCGCAGACGGTGCGTCGTCGATCTATGGCTCAGACGCGGTGGCGGGGGTCGTGAACTTCATCACCCGTCGAAACGTCTCGGATATCGAAGCCTCCGCCAGCTATGGGATCGCGGACGGGTACTATTCGGGACACATAGGCGTTTTGTTCGGCCAAGATTGGGACAGAGGATCGCTTCTCGCGGCTTACCAATATACTGAAAACGACAACATCCTTGGCGGCGATCGCGACTATCGCGTTCAGGACTTCCGGCAGCAGGGCGGCATCGACACGCGGTCGACGTCGTGTCCGTCGCCCAATGTGCTGCCCGACATCGCCTTGTGGTCCGTATATTATGCGGCGCCGGCGTTCGCATTTAACACTCAGAATCATTGCGATAACGGCGCCGTCGCCGACCTCGTTCCAGCTTCGCGCATACACGCCCTGTTTGTGTCGGGTCAGCAGGACTTGAGTGATGGCGTCACGCTGTGGGGTGAGATTCTGTATTCGGACCGCGAGGACGAAGTCCGCGCGGCGCCACCCGCACAGACGGTGTTTCTCTTCAATACAAATCCATTCTTCCAAGGGCCTGTCGGCGCCACCAACGAGTATGTTCTGTTTCGTCCCGACAACCTCATCGGGTCGGACCACTTCACCAATACCGATGACAGGCGGGTCGGCAACTCATCGTTCGGTGTGGATTTCGAATTGCCGAGCGATCTCAGTCTGAGTGTCTATGGCACATACAGTTGGGCGGAAAACGACGCTTTCATACCGCAGATCAATACCGCGGCGCTGAACGCCGCGGCTGCGGGGACAACGACCGCTACGGCTTTGGATCCGTTCGGCACGGGTACGTCGCCTGCGGTGGTCGCTGCCATCCTGAACTCCTCGACCGACGTCAATATCGAGCAGCTCACGAGCCTCGGCGCGGTGAAGCTCGACGGACCGCTCGTCGATCTGCCCGGCGGGGCGTTGCGATTCGCCGTCGGTGGCGAGGTTCGGCGCGAAACGTTCGAGCAGCGGGGGTTCGTCGGAACAACCGCCGTTCCGGAGAGTTTGGAGCGTGACATCACGTCGGTCTACGGCGAACTTTTTATACCGATTTTTGGCGACGGCAACGCAGCGCCGGGGCTGCGCAGCCTCGCGCTGTCGCTGTCAGGCCGCTACGACGACTACAGCGATTTCGGGACCACGACCAATCCGAAGGTCGGCGTCAACTGGGTGCCGGTCGACGGCGTTCTTGTGCGCGGTTCGTACGGCACGTCGTTTAGAGCGCCTGGGTTGCGCCAGGTCGGCGCGACGGTCGGCTCATATTATTTAAGTGCTGCTCAATCGGCTACTTTCGCCAACGATCCGACGCGAGGCGCGGCGCAGGTCAATACCGTTTACTTGCTCGGCGGCAATGACGACCTTCAACCTGAAGAAGCCACGACGTATTCGTACGGCGTCGACGTGAATCCGACGTGGTTGCCGGACCTGCGCGCGAGTCTCACGTACTACAACATCGAATACACCAACGTGATTGGAACGCCGACAGTACCCTATGTCTTCACGGATTCGACATTCGCGTCGCTTGTCTATCGCAACCCGACGCTGACAGACCTGAATAACCTTTTGTCCCTTGCGGTGCCGGTCAACCTGCCGAGTCCGCTGCCTGCGATCGGTAACGTGCTGGACTTGCGTCTCAACAATTTCGGCATTCGCGATACCGACGGTCTGGACTTCGACGTCAACTATCGTTGGTCGACGGACTTCGGTGCGGTGTTCGCCGACTTGGCCGGCAATTACATCCTGAACTTCGACACGCAGTTTTCGCCCGGCGCCCCCGTCTCCAACAGCTTGAACCTGGGCGTGCCCCGCTGGACCGGCCGGGCGACGTTGGGCGCCGACGTCGGCGCGGTTTCTTTGGTGGGGTTCGTGAATTACCGGGACGGGATCACGAACAACTTCACGACGCCGACGGGTGTCAGCGCATACGAGG
>JAWXBY010000185.1:0-8181 GCA_034440355.1 Alphaproteobacteria bacterium | reverse complement strand
CGTCTGCGCGACGACGGCAACGAGCAATATCAGGAGATCAAAGGCCGCTTCGCGCACTACGCCGACGACCCGTACGTCAAACCGGTCACCCGCGCGGCGCTCGCCGATGAGGTGGACGTCGTCGTGGTCGGCGGCGGCTTCGGCGGGCTGCTCGCCGGCGCGCGGCTGCGCCAGGCGGGCGTCGATCGCGTGCGCATCATCGAGAAGGGCGGGGACTTCGGCGGCACCTGGTATTGGAACCGCTATCCGGGCGCGGCCTGCGATATCGAATCCTACATCTACCTGCCGCTGCTGGAGGAGGTGGGTTACGTGCCGCGCGAAAAATACTCGCGCGCGCCCGAAATCCTCGCCCACTCGCGCGCCATCGGCGAAAAATTCGGCCTCTACAAGGACGCGCTCTTCCAAACCGAAATCACGTCGATGCACTGGGAGGAGGGCGCCGCACGCTGGATCGTGAAGACGAACCGGGGTGATGCCATCCGCGCGCGCTATGTGGTGCTGGCCTCAGGCCCGCTGCACCGGCCAAAGCTGCCGGGCATTCCGGGCGTCGAAAGTTTCAAGGGCCATTCCTTCCACACCTCGCGCTGGGACTACGACTACACGGGCGGGGATTCGAACGGCAACCTGACGGGCCTGAAGGACAAGGTCGTCGGCATCATCGGCACCGGCGCCACCGCCGTTCAATGTGTCCCCCATTTGGGCGCGGCCGCGAAACATCTCTACGTGTTTCAGCGCACGCCGTCCTCCATCGACGTGCGCGCCAACCGCCCGACGGATCCCGACTGGGTGAAAGGCCTGACGCCCGGCTGGCAAAAGCAGCGGATGGACAACTTCAACATCCTGCTCTCTGGCGGCTATCAGAAGGAAGACCTGGTCTCCGACGGCTGGACGGAAATCATCCGCAACCTCATCCTGGGGCAGGGCGCCGCGAAATACGCGGGCGTGGCGGGGCAGGGCGGCAAGCTCTCCATCGAAGAACTCGTCGAACTCGCCGACTTCGAAAAGATGGAGCAGGTGCGCAACCGCGTCGACCAGGTCGTGGCCGACAAGGCGACGGCCGAGGCGCTCAAACCCTATTACCGCCAGTTCTGCAAACGCCCGTGCTTCCACGACGAATATCTCGACACCTTCAACCGGCCGAACGTGACGCTCGTCGACACGAAGGGCGAGGGCGTGGAGCGCATCACCGCTGACGGCATCATCGCCAACGGGCAGGAGTACAAGATCGACTGCCTGATCTACGCGACGGGGTTTGAGGTCGGCACCGGCTACACCCGCCGCTCGGGCTTCGAACTCCACGGCCGCGGCGGTCAGAAATTGTCGGACAAATGGGCGAACGGCACGCGCACGTTCCAAGGCTTCCACGTCGAAGGCTTCCCGAACGCGTTCCTGATCTCAAACGCGCAATCCGGCTTCACCGCCAACTTCCCGCACATGCTGGCCGAGCAAGCGATCCACGTCGCCCACATCGTCAAGCACTGCAACCAGAACCAAGTGCGCGTGATCGAAGCGACGCCCGAAGCGGAAGAAGAGTGGGTGGAGACGATCAAGAAACTCGCCGTCCAACGCCGCAAGTTCCTCGCGGAATGCACGCCGGGCTACTACAACAACGAAGGCCAGATCGCGAAGCGCGCCGAACAGGACGGCTTCTACGGCGCAGGCCCCGTCGCGTTCGTCAAGGTGCTGGAGGATTGGCGGGCTGAGGGCCGGCTGCAGGGACTGGCGCAACGGAAGGCGTGATGTCCTTGAGCTGCGAAATCTTGACCCAACCTTCGCGCACCGGCTTGCCCGCCGCGCGAACGCGGATCCATTCGCCACGCTCTTCCAAGATCGTCACGCTGGTGCCGCGCTCCAGCGGTGCAATCACGCTGACATTGGTCGACGGCCCGGCGCGCAGCCGCGCATCCAACGCCAACACCGCCGTCCGCACGACAACGGGCGGCGGGGCAGGCGCCGGCGCAACGACCGCCTGCACTACCGGCGCCGGCGGCGGCGCCGACATCAACCCCATGACAAGAGGATAAGCCACGACAACAACAACGCCGATCGCCGCCGCAATACTCGCATCGCGCACGTACCGTGGGTAACCCGGCGTGGCCGCAGCAACAGGCGCCTCGACAGCATCGGTCATCGAGCGCATGGCCTCAAGCTGCTCCCGCACCCGCGTCAACTCAGCCTCGCGCGCCACCAGCGAAGCCCGCGCCCCGGCAAGCTCCACTTCCATCCGCCCTTCGTCCCGGGTCGATGCCCGAATGCGAAGCTGAGACAAAGCCGCCTCCGCCGCCTCATACCGCGACGTCGCCTGCACCAACTGCTGCCCGATCTCCTTGCGAACCTGAGCCTCAGTCGTAGCCCGCCGCGAACTCTCCTTAGCCACCCACTCCTTAGTAGCCCGCGAAATCGCCTCCTGCGCCTCCCGCTGCCACCGCAACTGCTCATCCTCGGCAAACTTATTCGCCTTGATCAGCTTAGCCTCCAGCGTCGCCGCCTTCTCCCGCAACCGCCGCAGCTCACTGTCCCGATCACTCTCAACCGCAGCCGGCATCGCCTCACGCGCCTGCTCCTCCACAGCCGCCATCCGTTTCAAAGCCGCATCGCGCTCTTCAACCGCAGCCTTCAGCGCCGCCACTTCGCCGCGCAACGCAGCTTCCGCCTCGCCCTGATCGCCGCGCACGGCATCAACCTGAGCATGCGCCTCGGCCACCGCCTTCGCCGACGTCGCCCGCCACTGCGCTTCGGCGGCAGCAAGCCGCGCCGCCTCATCCGCCTTCCAAGAACTCTCCGCCTTCGACAGCGCATACTGCGCGTCACGCGCCGCGCGCGCCGTCGCCTCCTGCGCCTCCGCCAGCGCCGCACCGCGAGCGGCGAGCGTCGACTCCAACGCACTCACCTGCTCGCGCAGCCCGCGCACAGCCTCGCCTTGATCGCCACGCACGGCATCGACTTCCGCGCGCGCCTCGGCAACCGCCTTCGCCGTCGCCTCGCGCCACTGCCCTTCGGCGGCAGCAAGCCGCGCCGCCTCGTCTGTCTTCCACGCACTCTGCGCCTTGGCCAGCGCATCGTTCGCAGCCGCAAGCGCCGCGTCACGAGCGGCGAGGGTGGTTTGCACCGCGCTCAGCTGCTCGCGCAGCCCACGCACAGCCTCACCTTGATCGCCGCGAACGGCATCGACTTCCGCGCGCGCCTCGGCAACCGCCTTCGCCGTCGCCTCGCGCCATTGCGCTTCGGCGGCAGCAAGCCGCGCCGCTTCGTCTGTCTTCCACGCACTCTGCGCTTTGGCCAGCGCATCGTTCGCAGCCGCAAGCGCCGCGTCACGGGCGGCGAGGGAGGTTTGCGCCGCGCTCAGCTGATCACGCAGCCCGCGCACAGCCTCACCTTGATCGCCACGCACGGCATCGACTTCGGCGCGCGCTTCGGCAACCGCTTTCGCCGTCGCCTCGCGCCACTGCGCTTCAGCGGCTGCAAGCCGCGCCGCCTCATCGGCCTTCCACGCACTCTGCGCTTTGGCCAGCGCATCCTGCGCATCACGCACCGCACGCGCCGTCGCCTCGGCCTCGGCGGTCACCTTGGCAAGCTGTTCGCGCCATTGCGCCTCGGCCGCGGCAAGACGCGCGGCCTCTTCGGCCTTCCACGCGCGCTCCGACAGCGAGGTCGTCTCGCGCGCTTCAGTCATCGCACGCTCGCGCGCCTCGGCCGCCATCTCATGTGCGCGCGCCTCGAGCTTGCTCAGCCGTTCACTCTGCTCGGCCTCCCACGCGCGCCGCGCCGTTTCCACATGCGCCGAAGCCTTCGCGGCCGCATCCTCCAGCCGCATCTCCATCTCGGCCGCCCAGCGCGCCTCAGCAGCGGCAAGCGACGCCTCTGCGCGCGGCATCGCCGCCAGCGCCTTGTCGCGCTCGGCGAGCGACGCTTTCAGCTTCGCCAACTCATCGCGCAACCGCTCAACCTGAACATCTTCACCCGCGACGTCGGAGCGTCCTTCGACGACCGGCGCCGGCGCATCGCTATCGAGCGGATAGTCGAGCACGGCCAGCGTACTGCCCGCCGTCAAACTGACGACGCGCACCGACAACGACGTGGCGCCTTCGACGCCGTCGGGCACGAGATATTCGAGATCCTCAAGATCGTCGCGCGTCAGCGACCACGAGCCGTCATTGTTGCGCGTGCCGGCCGAGAGCCGCGTCTGTTGCGGCAAACGCTCGACGCGCAGCGACAGCTTGCCGTGCTTCTTGTGCGGCGCGAGCAGGGGCAGGAGATCGATCGGAAACGCACGCGGTTCGTTCGTGACAACATCGTCGTCCGCGTCTTTCGCGCGCGCGACCAACCGCTTGCCCATTTGAGCCGCACGCGCCATACGCAATGCCCCACCACGGACGCCCTAAGGGCGCTCCGAATCCATAAAAACCGTGACGCCCATTCTCCCCCGCCCCAGTTAAGCTTTCGTCCCTCTAGTCGTCGCAATTGACCATACCTGCCTGCGGCAAAGCGGCCAAAACAGCGGGTTTCCCGTTAACGGACCGTTACTTGGGCTCAAGCCGCTTGGCGTCGTCCCAGGCCGCGTCCATCTCTTCAAGCGACGCCTCGCCCAGTTTGCGCCCACTGGCCGCGACGGCAGCCTCCACATGCGCAAACCGCCGCACGAACTTCGCGTTCGTCGCCCTCAGCGCCTCCTCCGGATCCAGCCCCAAATGCCGCGCCAGGTTCGCGACCACAAACAATATGTCCCCGAGTTCGTCGGTCAGCTTCGCCCGCGGCGCGCCGGCGTCGATCGCCTCGTTTAACTCGCCGATCTCCTCAGCCAGCTTCGCCATGATCGGCGCCCGCTCGCGCCAATCGAACCCGACGCTCGCCGCACGTTTCTGAAGCTTCAACGCGCGAACGAGGGCGGGCAGAGCGATCGGCACGTCGCCGAGCAAGCCGCCGGCGGCCGGCCCGCGTTCCGCGCGCTCAAGCCGCTTATGCTCTTCCCAAGCCATCGTCTGAGCGTCTGCGGACGCAACCGTGGCGTCGCCGAACACATGCGGATGCCGCCGGATCATTTTGGAACAAATCGCCTCGACGACGTCCGCGAACGAGAACGCGCGCGCCTCAGCCGCCATCTGGCTATGAAACACGACCTGCAGCAGCAGATCGCCAAGCTCGTCCTTAAGGTCGCCGAGATCGCCACGCTCGATCGCGTCCGCGACCTCATAGGCCTCTTCGAGAGTGTAGGGGGCAATCGACGCAAACGTCTGCTCGACATCCCACGGACACCCGCGCTCACGGTCGCGCAGCCGCGCCATGATCGCAAGCAACGCGTCAATCCGTCGAACGTCGTCAGGCGCATCCATAGGGCTCATCTCGCGTGGAAAGCAGCGTCCGGCCTGACTTACAGAACCCCCTCAGCGCGGAACAGCAGCACAGCAGGGCCACCCGAGATTTCCGCAGCTTAGAGCCAAATCCGGGTATCCGATTATCGCATAATATGTATTATGGGAAATATATAGATGCCCTGAGGCGGAATTCTGCGACCCCATCCCATTGGCTGTTCGACGCTCAACGGTCATAACGCAGCCTCAGCTAATCGTGAGCGCATCAATGACCAACCTTGAGATCGTAGTCGCGCGCATGAGCGAGAAGACGACGATCGCCAATTTGATGCAGCTCTACGTCCACGACTTCTCCGAGTTCTGGGCCGGCACTGCGAACGGCGAGCTACAAGAGGACGGCAGCTTCCCCGCCTACCCGTTCCTGGACACCTACTGGAGCGACCCACAGCGCGTGCCGCTTCTGATACGCCTCCGCGGGCGCTTGATCGGCTTTGCGCTGCTCAACAACGCCTCGCACAGCGGCCAACCGGTCGACCGCAACATGGCCGAGTTCTTCATCGCCAGGAAGCAACGCCGCAGCGGCGCAGGTACGGCGGCGGCGCAAGAAATCTTCAGCCGCTATCCCGGCGCATGGGAAGTCGCGGTCGCGCGGCGCAACATCGGTGCGCTCGCGTTCTGGCGCAACGCCATCGCACGGCATCCGACTGCCGACGCCATCAAGGAAGCCGACGTCACGACCAGCGACTGGAATGGCCCGATCATCCGCTTCCGGATCTGACGTCGCGCCTCAGCGGGTGTGCACCTCAAACCCTGAACCTACGGCCTTGATAAGGCCGGCCGCTTCGACAGGCACCTGCCGACCGAAAGCGCTGCGTGCGTACACGCCTGCGGTCGCTGAATTGTCGACCCGCGGCGCATAGCCGGCAACTTCGGCGCGAACAGCCTTCGGCGCGTTCAGCAGGCTCACGGTTTTGGCCTCCTGCACCGCCTTCTGGAATCCGGCGAGGCGCTTGTCCACGCGCGCAACAAGATCTTCCGTTAGCGGCGCACCCTTCTCTATGGTGAAACGGAACTGGCCGTCCGCCATCTCAAGCAGCCCCATCCTGTCCTGGTGGCCTGCACCGACGTCCACGATGCGCACGCTCAAGCCGGCCAGCACGGCCTTGTAGTCATTGGGCGCCGGAACGATGTCGAGCCGCCCGCAAATGACACTCACGGCCTCATAGCCGCTCGGCATCGTCAGTTTGAAGGGGCCGCCTTCGGTCGCGAGGATCAGACTGGGCGTATCGCCGAGCACGAACTTCGGTGGATCCTCGGCGAGCACCTTGGCGATCACGCTGCACCGCTCGGTGAACGACGCAACAAGCCGCGCCGCCGCGCCCGGATAACCCGCCATGTCCATGTCGACAGCGGCGATGCGGCCGCCGTCAACCATCCACGCGCGCCCGTCCAGCGTGCCCACAACGACGTTCATCTGATACGCAAGCTGCGCATAGACGTGCGTTTCGACCGGCGTCATCGAGACGACGTGAACGAGCATCATGCCCGCGACCGAGCTCCCCGTCGGCCTGTTCGCGGCCATCTCGCGGCGGCTGTAGCTTATGCAGCCCTTGGAGAGATTGTCGCGCTGCACCACACGCCTCCCGTCCGCGCTGACCGTGAAGCGTACGTGGCCGCCGACAATCATCGCGTCGTCGTCGTCGCTCGACGCCAACGCCCACACGATCCAGCCATCGCCCGCAGAATCTTTCAGCGCCGCCGTCGTCGTTGTTTTCGAGCACTTGTTCGAAGCATTGGACAGCGCCAGCGCGCGCGCCTCGAACTGCGCCGTCTCTTCCACGGTCAACGTCCGATCAGACGGCACAAGCCCATGCACCTGGCCCACGATCGTCGCGCCGTCGAACACGATGTCGACGAGCGCTTCGGGTTTGCCGTCGCCGCCCACGAATCGGATGCGTTGCTTGCCGTCCACGGGACTCGCGATCCAACCGCGCACACCGTCGATGTCCATGTCCTTGACGAGATCGGCGGCCTTGGCATGGAGCTGTTGCTGGTCGAAAATCTCGCGGCCGAATTTTTCGAGCGTCGCGATTTCGAAGTCGCGGATCGCGGGCGACGGCACGTCGGCGGCCAGGCCAAGAGACGTCACGCTGCAAACGGCAGCCACGAACCACAACAGCAGTGCACGCACCGAACCGCCCCCCGACAAGCCCCGACGCGATATACTGATCGCCGGTGCATCGTCTGTCGATAGCGGCTCGAATTCGCGCGACGGTTGCGTGCCACCAGCAGCGGGATTTGAACCCGCATCTCCCGTACCGCTCGATCGGCTAGCCAGGCGTCTTACCGAGATGCGGCAGATCGAGCCCGCACTTTAGAACGACGCTGGTGACGCGGTGATCCTAAGCGCGCCGCCTCACCCGTTCAACGGCCTCGCCTGTCACAGGTATCGCGTTTCCTCGGGCGTGTTGAACCAGTTGTTGTGCCGTCCATCCATAAAGCGCACCGGCAATTCGGCGAGCGTCTTGGGATCGATCTCGTCGAGGCACGCGACGTTGATCGACACATACGCCCCGCCGATCTCCTTGATGTAGCCGTCACCATACGCCGCCACGCCGCAGGTTTTACAGAACCGGTGATGGCCGCTTTTGGTGGCGAATTGATAGTCGGTCGTTTCGCCCTCGCCGGCCAGCAGACGGAATTTGTCAGGTTTGACCGTCGTCCCCCAATAACGCTGCTTGGAACAGATCGAGCAGTTGCACCGGCTGGTCCCTTCGGTGAAATCGATATCCGCTTCGAAGCGAACGTTCCCGCAGTGACAGCTACCTTTGTACGTCTTGATCATCCTGCGTCCTCCTTGCTGACTGCCGCG
>JAWXBY010000184.1:0-32857 GCA_034440355.1 Alphaproteobacteria bacterium | reverse complement strand
GGCGGCGCAGGTCAAACGCATCATGCCGGCCCTCGGGACAAAGATCAGCGAAAGGGGTTCAAGCGACCGCCACAATATGGCCTTCGCCGACGGTCTCATAGCGCGCCTTCGCGCCCCGCGACAGCCGGTAAGGCTCGGGCCAAGCAGCAGGATCGGACGCCCGCCCGTGCATCAACGCGCCCAAATCCAACTTCCTGTCCGGATCGGGCTCCGGATTGGCCGCCAGAAGCGCCTTTGTGTAGGGATGCCGCGGATTCGCGAACAGTTCGGCAACAGGCGCCGCTTCCACGATCCGCCCCCGGCACATCACGTACACCTTGGCCGCAATCGCCCGCACAACCGCCAAATTGTGACTGACGAACAAACTGGCGACCCCAAGGTCCTGCCGCAACCCGTCGAGCAAACCCAAAATCTGCGACTGAACCGATACGTCCAGTGCCGAAACCGGCTCATCGCAAATCAAGAGGTCGGGCCCCAACGCCAACGCCCGCGCGATCCCGATACGCTGCCGCTGCCCGCCCGAAAACGCATTCGGGTGGCGCATCAGCATCATCCGATCCAACCCCACCATCTCAAACAGCGCCGCCGCCCACCGCAGGCGTTGCGCGGGCGTCCCCAGCCCATGAATAACAAACGGTTCGGTGACGATCTCTTCCGCCGTCATGCGCTGGTTCAGCGACGCGAACGGATCCTGAAACACATACTGCACCCGCGCGCGATATTGCATCAGCGCCTCGCCCGACAGATCGGGCACCGACATCATGCCCTTCCCATCGTTGATCCGGATCGTCCCTGAGTCCGGCGTCAACGCGCGCATGATCATCTTCGACAGTGTCGACTTCCCGCACCCGCTCTCGCCCACCAACCCGACGCACTCGCCGGCATTGATCGTAAGATTGACGCCCAGCACAGCCTCGACCGTATCCGTCTCCACCCCACCGCTACGCTTGCGCGCCGTGAAGCGCTTGCTGACATCGACGATCTCGATCAACGGCTCACCCGCCGGCGGTCCGATGCGCTTGCTCCAAACGGGTCCTAGCGCCTGAATCGACCCACTGCTCGCATGCGGCGGATTGAGAACGAACGGCTCACCCTCAAGCCGGGGCACCGCCGCAAGCAAAGCGCGCGCATAATCCGATTTGGGGTCAGTCAACACCTCGCGCACCGAGCCTTGCTCGACAACAAGGCCGTCGCGCAAAACGATCACATAGTCGGCGACATTCGCGACGACGCCGAAATCATGCGTGATGAAGAGAAGACTCAACCCCATCTCATCCTGCAAATCGGCGAGCAACTTCAACGCCAACGCCTGCACCGTCACGTCCAACGCCGACGTCGGCTCATCCGCAATCACAAGCGCAGGCTTACAAACCAGCGCCGACGCCAACATCGCCCGCTGCCGCAACCCACCAGACAACTCGAACGGATAACGCCCGAACGCCGCCTCAGGATCGGGAAACCCGACCCGCGCCAAAACCTCAATCACCCGCCGCTTCGCAGCACTGCTCGAAAGTTTTTGATGCGTCTGCAGATGCTCCATCAGCATCGCGCCGATACTGACGACCGGCGACAGCGCCGCAGACGGCTCTTGAAACGCCAACGCAATCCGATTGCCGCGCAGCCAGCCATAATCGCGCGCGGAGGGCTTTGAGAGATCGATCTCCCGCGCCGCCCCCGGCTCACGAAACACGATACGCCCCGCCTGCTCGGTCTTGCCCGCCGGCAAAAGGCCCATCACGGCAGACCCGATCGTCGACTTCCCCGATCCGCTCTCGCCGACCAACGCCACGGTCTTGCCCTGCGGCACGGAAAAGCTCACGCCCTTCAGAATCTGCGCGACTTGCTTGCCGCTGCGAAACCCAACCGTCAGATTGTCGACTGTCAGAACGTCGGCCATGCGCTCAATTCTTCGCACGCGGCAAAATCCCCGCCGCTGTCAAATTGTGATGCGTCGCATCCGAGATCCCGACATCCGCGGCCCGCGCGCCAACCCAAGCGCGCGCCAAAACCTCGCTGAACCGGTCCAACCGATCATCGATCGAAATCGTCTGCCCGTCACCCGTCAGCTTCAAATCCATCCACCCCCGCGTGCGATCCCGGCTCAACGGAAAATAGCGCAACTCAAACTTCTGCAGCCGCGCCCAAGAAATGGCGCGCCGCCCGAACAACCCGCCGCTCAGCTTGATACCCTGATCGTCCACTTCGACCACACTCGTTATCCGCGACACGCTGGTTATCAAATAGAGCGCGAACAGGATGGTCAAACCCAGCATCCCCCAAAACGCGATCGAACCGATGGGCGACACCAGCAGAAAGAGAAACGAAACACCGGTGGCAAGCGTGCCACGCACCAGATCGCCGGTCAGGGAAGGCGTCGGCCAACGATGAATACTCACTTCGGTCATACCGTCATGCTTCCGGGCAATGGCGCGGCCCTATTCACCACAAAGCCTCGAAGCACTCAAAGTTTCACGAAGAAGAACAGAACGGGCGCTTCGCGCCCAATACAAATCCACACCGAGATAGCTCAAGCGATCAAACAGCCTCAGCATCTTGGTGAACCTTCGAGTTCTTCGAAGCTTCGTGGTGAAAACGAACTCAAAGCCCCTGCGCCGCAAAAATCAAAGCCCAAAAGCCGAAGCCGGCGAATGCCAGCGAACGGCCGGATGCTCGCGCGTGGTCTCGAGCAACCGCACGACGATCCGCTCCTTCGCCGGGTTCCAATAGGCATGATGCGTCAAAAGCCCCAAAGGTTCGCTCGCCCGCGCGCGCGCCTGCCGCCGCCAGCGCAATTTCCTCAACAACAGCCCCGCGATCAAGCGCTCGTCCTTGACGATCCGCCCGCGCCGCCAATCGATCACATCGAGATGCGCGTTAACCTGCAACAGCCCGCGCACCGGATGCGGCTTCACCCGCGGCTTCCACGTCGAAAGCCCGCGAAAGCCAAGTCGCGGCAAGTGGGGCAGGGCGCCCGGATGAATCCGATTCCACGGCGGTACCAACACCGGCAGCACACGCGCCCCGAACGCATCGCGCGCCATCGCAAACCCGCTCTGCAGATCGCTCAAAACCTCGTCCAACTTCCGCGCGCCACCCAACTCCCGCTTCGCGCGCCCAGGCCCCGCATGGTTCTCGTGCGCGAACCCATGCACCAGCATCTGCGCTTCCTTGCTGCGCGCCAAAGCCGAAATCAATCGCCGCGATAAGCCCGACGGAATAGCCGACAACCCGATCGTCACATCGAACACGCGCGCAACAGCAAGCATCGCCGTCAACTGATCCGACGTGTCCTGGGCATCGTCATCGCGCCACCAGAACTGCGCGACGCGTTTCTGCGCCGCCCACAAATCCAGCTCTTCGCGAACCCGATCCCAGCCGTCGCTCATCGCTTCAGAACCATCTGTACCGCGCGCGCCGTCCCGGCTGCACCGCGAAAATCGATGTTGTGATGTGGCGGCACCGATCCCGCCGCGAGGTCGATCGCCTGCGCCAACGCCTTCGCCTCCAACGCGGACGAGCGCACGACCTTCACCAAGCCCAGCGCTGCAAACGCCTCCGCCCGCATCAACTGCTCCTGCTCGCGGTCCGTCTCGAACGGCACGACAACCGAAGGCGTCCCCGTCTTCACCGTCTCAAGCAACGTGTTGTACCCCGCCTGCGAAACCGAAACGGCCGCACCCGCAAGCCGGTCACGAAAATCTGGCAGACTACGCACCATCGTGACGCCGTCGATCGGCGCATAATCTTCGCTGAGCGGCCCCGTCACGAACGTCCACGGACGCGATTTCAGCTTCGAGTGCGCCCGCGCCGCTACGGCCGCCGCAATCATCTCCCGCCCCGCAGCGCCGCCGCCGGCAGAAACCAAAACCTCATGCCGCGCCCCCGTCGAAGGCGCCACATCGGCGCAGATATAACCGGTGTAAACGCAGCGCGAAGCGATCCCCGCCATCTCCTCGAAACTCTGTTCCAGGCGGATGACGCTGGGATCGCTATGCACAATCACCGCGTCGTACATGTCGCGCGCGCGCGCCACCATGCCCATCGCCCGCTCGTCCTTGCGCGGCCGCTGCAGCACGTCGCGCACCGAAGACACGACCTTCACCCGCTGCGGCGCCTGCCGCGCCGCCTCAAGCAGCGCGAGCAGCTCAAACTCAAGCAACCGCCGCCCGAACGGAAACGTCTCGGTGATCACGACGTCCGGCTCGGCCTCGCGAAACGCGGCCAGCAGCGCATCGCGCCGACCTTCGCGCCAAGTCCGATCGACGTCGCGCCCGTTCGCATCGACAAGCTCGTCGAACAACTCGTTCTTCGCTCGCGCCGCCGGCAGCTGCACGAACGCAACGCCGGACGGCACAGCGTCGCGAGGCGTCACGCCGCCGCTCACCAACGTCACGTCGTGCCCCGCATCGCGCAAAGCCTCAGCCACCACGCGCGCCCGCGCGAAATGTCCAAACCCCAACAGATGCTGCACCCAGATGAAAACGCGCGCGCTCATAGGCCAAGTCCCGCAAAAACATGCCGCAAGCTGGCCGCGGTCGCCTCAACACTGCGCTCTTCATGCACGAATTTGCGCGCGGCGGCTCCCATTTCCTCGCGCAACTCCACATCGGCGATCAACCGGCGCAGATTGGCCGCATAGGCCAAGGGATTGTCCGGCGCGCTGAGAAACGTCGTCTCCCCATCGCGCGTCGCGTCGGGAACCCCACGATCCCGGCAGGCGACAACGGGAAGCCCCACAGCCTGCGCCTCCAAAAACACAAGCCCATAAGCTTCACCAAGCCCGGGCCAAGCAAAAATATCGCTCGCGGCCAGCAAAGCCGGAATTCGCTCGGCAGCGACAGCCCCGAGGAACCGAACCTCATGCCCGTCCGCCGGCGAAGCAAACATCGCCTCGACCTCGCCGCGAAGCTTCCCATCACCGGCAATGCTCAACCGCAAAGGCAAATCAACAAGCGCTTTCAGCGCCGTCGCCAGCAACGCATAACTCGCGCGTTTACGCTCGTTGCGCATCATCCCGATCGTCACAAGTTGAACCGGCTCACGCTCGCGATGCTCGGCCGCGAGGGACAACCCGCGCACATCGATGAACGGCTTCAGATCACGCACGCGTCCCGGCGCCAACGGATCGAGACAGAACCGGTCGAACTGCGTCATCGCAAACAAGCGATCCGCCGCCCGCAGCGCCGCCGTCGCCCCATCATGCCCCAAAGCCCAAGGGCCACCCGCGCGCTTCATCGCATGCGACGCCTCGGCCACGAGATACGGAATGCGCAGCTCGCGCGCGACCAAAGGCCCAATCCAATCCGGCGACTTGTAATAGACGTGATAGCTAAACCAAAAATCAGGCTTCGCCTGCTCACCCGCCCGATACGCGCGCAGCAACGCGCTCGCCGCCGTCTCCGTCAAAGCCTTCAACTCAAGCTGCTTCGCGGCATCCCCGCGTCCCTCATACGCGCGCGGCAACGAAGGCCGCGCAACCTCACATCCCGCCGCGCGCAAAGCCTGCTGCAGCAACGCGCACATGCGCTCGGTCCCCGACGGCGCTGTCGCGTCAGGCTCGGCCATCGGCGAATAGAACGTCGCCCGCATCAGATCCGCTCGCGAAGAAGAGCCGCAATCGCATCATAGCTCGCTTCCGCATCGCAATCCCGGGCCACCTGCACCAACGCCGCCGCCCCCAACCGCGCCCGCAAAGCCGGATCCCGCGCCACCGCCGTCAAAGCCGAAGCCAATCCGGCAACGTCACCCGCCTCAACCAACCGCCCGCTCACGCCATCCCGCACGACCTCATCAATCCCGCCGACCCGCGAAGCCACGACGCAAAGCCCGCGCGCCTGCGCCTCCATCACCGCATTGGGAATCCCATCGCGGTCGCCGTCGCTGCCGATCACCGCCGGCAACACAAACACATCCGCCTGATCCAGTGCCGCCACGATCTCCCGATGCGGCCGCGCCCCATGCCACGTCACCCGCTCTTCAAGAGCGAGTGAACGCGTCTTGTTGCGAAGCTCATCCATCAAATCGCCGCCGCCATAGTGATCCAGCCGGAACGCCAGATCGCGTGGCAGCAACGCCAGCGCATCGAGCAACCGCCGCAACCCCTTCTTCTCGACCGCCCGTGCCACCGCAACGAACCGCACCGGCGCCATCACATCGCGCCCGTCGCGCGACTGCGAAGGCGCGGCCGAAGCCAACAGCGACCGCGCCACACCATGATGAATGAGCTTCAACTTCGAACCCGCACCAAGCGACACCAGCCGCTCATGCCCCGCGCGATTGCAAACGGTCACGAACGAAGCGTCAGCAATCTTGCGCGAAAGATCCCAATCCGCCGCCGTCCAAATATCCTTCGCATGCGCCGAGATACTGAACCCCACCCCGCGCAGCAAAGCCGCATAACGCGCCACCGACGAAGGCGAATGCGCAAAATGCGCATACACATGTCGCACGCTCGGCGGCATCTGCTGCGCCAACACGCAAGCCTGCCCGAACCGCCGCACGCGCCCCGCCGCAAATTCTGAACGCAAGTCCGCGCGAAACGCCCGCCAAGCCTGAGCGAACCCTGGCAAAGAAACAGCCGCCGCAAACGCGCGCGCCACGGTCACCGGCGCATCGCGCAAATACTCCGGCAAATACTGCGGCGCGGCCTGCACGGTCTTCTCGACCAACGCCGCATCCGACCCCGGCTTGCGCAACGCATGCAGCGAAAAGAAAACGCCGCGCGCCTCCAGCCCCGCCAGCTCCCGCGCGATGAACGTCTCCGACAACCGCGGAAAGCCCTTCACCACAACGGCGACGCGGGGCTCGGTCATCAGCTGCGCGGCCGCCCGAACCAAGCACCCGACTGCTTGACGATCGTCTCAAGCCCGTCGAGCAACCCATGAACCGACCCTTGCGACGGCACATTCTGCGACGGCACCCGCTTCAATGCCGCGACCATCGCCGACGCATCCGGCACGACGCCCTCCTCAGGCTCACGCAACATGCGCGCAAGCCGCAACCGCTCCGCCGCCTCCGCACGAATGGTCTGCTCAAGCCGTGGCACATGACGCGGCACGATCAACGCCCGCTTGTCGAACGACAACATCTCGCAAAACGTATTGTAACCGCCCATCGAAACGACGCCCAGACACGCGGCCATCAGATGCTCCATCCGCGGCTCGAACGTCAGCATGTTGACGGAAGGAATCTGCGCCGCGCGCTTCTCAAACGCCGCCCGCGCTTCCGCCCGCATGAACGGCCCGACGACGAACAACGCCGGCGGCAAAGCCCGCGCCTCAGCTTCATAAGCGCTCAAGGCCCAATCGATCAGAAGCTCGCCATCGCCACCGCCGCCCGTCGTCACCAACAGCCGCCGGTCCACATCCTCAAGCCCCGCCGCCGGCATCGCGACCGGCCGCGTCCGCTTCAGATAACCCGTAAAGGTCGTGCGCGCATGAACCGAAGCCGATAATCCGATCCCCTGCAGCGGGTCATAGATCCCCCGAAGCCCATAGATCCAAATGTCGTCGTAAAGCTGCTCGATCGCCGGGATCACCCGCTTGCGTTGCCACTCCTGAGCCAAGGCCTCCGGCTCATCCAGCACGTCGCGCAACCCCAGCACCAACCGCGTGCCGCGCGCCTTCAGCGACTCCAGCGTCCCCTCCAACTCGCCGCGCAGGCCCAAAGCCTCCTTGTCGACGATGAACACATCTGGCGCGAACGCCAGGGCCGTCTCCTTCATCAGCGACGACCGCAGCGACGTCGTCTCCTGGATCGAGGAATGTTCGCTGAGCGGCACATAATCGCCGTTCCGCAGCTTGATAATGCCCGGAACCCGAACGAAATCGACCCGGGCCTTGAAGTCGAAACTGCCGATGATCGGAGACCCCGACACGATCAGCACCTTCAACTTCGGAAACGCCTCGGCCAGCGCGTGCGCAATCGTGCGGCAACGGCGGATGTGCCCCAGCCCAAAGCTGTCGTGGCTGTAGATCAGAACGCGGCCGGGCGAAGCAGAAATGGTAAACCTCAAGCCTCTAAGGTCGGGGAATCTCGCACGGGTAGCATCGCCCGTCCATTGACTCTAGCCTGGGAAGCGAGCATTCGGCACGATCGCATGGCCACCACGCACCAATCGCTTTACGGCTATATCTGGAAGCACTCGCGCCGCGATCAGCTGGTGATCCTCAGCATCGCGCTGGCCGCGCAGCCGTTCTATTTCCTAACGCTGACCCTGCCGAAGCTGATCATCAACGGTCCGATCCAGGGCGAAGGCTTCGCTACCCCGACCGCCACCCAAAATTTCATGCGCCTTGTGGTCGGCCTGCCCGAGTGGTTGGGCAGCCAATGGGTCCTGCTCGAGGGCTTCGCGCTTGAACGCGTCCCTTACCTCTTCGCGCTGAGCTTCGCCTTCCTCGCGCTGGTCGGTTTCAACGGCTTCCTGAAATATCTGATCAACACGATGAAGGGCCGCCTCGGCGAACGTCTATTGCGCCGCCTGCGCTACGACCTCATCGACCGCGTCCTGCGCTTCCCGCCCTCGCACCTGCGCAAGTCGAAGCAATCCGAAATCGCCTCGATGGTGAAGGACGAGGTCGAGCCCTTGGGCGGCTTCTCCGGCGACGCCGTCGTCTGGCCCGTCTTCCTCGCCGGCCAAGCACTGACCGCCCTCATCTTCATCCTCGTCCAAAGCTTCTGGCTCGGCCTCGTCTCCGCGGTCGTCGTCCTCGGCCAAGCGATCATCATCCCACGCCTGCGCCGCCCGATCCTACAACTCGGCAAGATGCGCCAGCTGCAAGCGCGCGAACTTGCCGGCCGCGTGGGTGAGATCGTGGACGGCGGCGCCGACATCCGCGTCCACGGCACATCGAACTGGGAACGCGCCGACATCGTCCGCCGCCTCGGCCGCATCTTCGACATCCGCTTCGAGCTGTATCAGCGAAAATATTTCGTGAAGTCGCTGAACAACTTCATGGCGCAGATGACGCCGTTCATCTTCTACGCCGCCGGCGGCTATTTCGTCATCACGGGCCAATTGGACGTCGGCCAGCTCGTCGCCGTCATCGTCGCCTACAAAGACCTCCCCGGCCCGATCAAAGAACTCATCGACTGGGACCTGCAACGCCAAGACGTGCAGATCAAATACGATCAGGTGATGGACCAGTTCCAGCCCGACGGCATGACGCCGCCCGAACATCACGAGGCATCGAAAGAACCGCGAAGCCCGCTCGCCGCCATCGAACTGAAGAACGTGACCGCCATCGACGACGCGGGCTTCACCCTGCTCGATGACGTCGACCTCGCTTTGCCGCTGAATCAGACGGTGGCCGTCACCGGCCCCGGCGGCTGCGGGAAGGAAGCGCTGGGCCAACTCTTCGCCCGCCAGATCTCGATCAAGACCGGGACCGTCAAAGCCGGCGACGACGACTTCTTCGCGCTGTCGGAAGCCACAGCCAGCCGCTGCATCGCCTACGCCGGTCCCGAAAGCTACTTCTTCCCCGTCAACCTCACGGAAAATCTCCTCTACGGCCTGAAGCAAAGCCCGCGTGACGGTGTGGCGTCGGAACGCTCGCGCCGCGAAGCCATCCGCGCTGGCAACCCCGCCTTCGACGCCGAAGCCGATTGGCTCGACTACGAAGCCCTCGGCACGCGAGATCCGAAGATCATCCTTGAACGCCTGGTCGACGTACTGACGATGGTGGACCTCGAATCCGACGTCTATCAATTCGGCCTGCAGGCGCGCTTGAACCCCAAAGTCAGCGCCGAGGCCGCCGACCGCATCGTCGAAGCGCGCCTCGCCCTGCACGAACGCCTCGCCGCGCCGGATGCCGTGACCCTGGTCGAACGCTTCGATCCGGAGACCTACAATCGCAACGCCTCGATCGCGGAAAACATCCTCTTCGGCGCCTCGATCGACCCGATCATGCAGCCGCACAATCTAACCTCGCTGCCGCACTTCCAGCGTGTGGTGGCGGAAGAGGGACTCGAGCAGCACCTGGTCGCAATGGGCCAGTCGATCGCCGAGACGATGCTCGAACTCTTCCGCGACTTCCCGCCCGACCACCCGTTCTTCGACGAATTCAGCTTCATCCCGTCCAGCGAACTGCCCGCCTATCAGCAGATCATGAAGCGCGCCAAAACGTCGGGCCTCACCTATCCCGATCGCGCAAAACTCTCCGTCCTGCCGCTGCGCTACATCGAAGCGCGCCATCGCTTGGGGCTGATCACGCCGGACATCCGCGAACGCCTGCTCGCCACCCGCCGCACCTTTGCGGAAACGCTGCCCGCGAACCTAAAGCCGCTGATCTCCTTCTACGAAGAAGGAAAATACAACGCCGCCGCCAGCATCCAGGACAACATCTTGATGGGTCGCGTCTCTTACGGTGTCGCCCAAGCGAATGAGCGCGTGAACGTCCTGATCCGCGAGGTCCTCGACAAACTCGACGTGCGCGATCTCATCATCGAAGCGGGCCTCGCCTTCCACGCCGGCGTCGGCGGCAAGCGCCTCACGACGGGTCAGCGTCAAAAGCTGGGCCTCGCGCGCGCGTTGATCAAGGATCCGCAACTCCTCGTCGTCAACGGCGCGCTCGCCAATCTCGACGACCAGCAGAAAACGAACATCGTCGACCGTGTGCTGAAACACCGCGCGGGCAAGGCGACGATCTGGGTTCTAACCAAGGACGATCTGGCCGACCGCTTCGACCGCGTCCTCGTCTTCGAACACGGCCGTCTCGCGGCCGACAGACAACAGACGTTGCGCGAGGCCGCGCAATGAAGGTGGGTAAGCCATGAGTATCCTGACCGAAGTCGAACTGCTGCGGCGCATACCGTTGTTCTCGAACATCGACACCTCGCGCCTGAAGCTGCTCGCCTTCACCAGCGAACGCCTGACGTTCGAGAACGGCGCCATCCTCTTCCGTGAAGGCGACCGTGGCGACAGTGCCTATCTGATCCTGACCGGCAAGGTCGCCATCTCCGTCGGCTCACCCAACGGCGATGTCGTGGTGGCGAGCCTCGGCGCCAACAACATCGTCGGCGAAATGTCCCTCCTCTGCGAAATGCCGCGCACCGCGACGGTCACCGCCGCCGAACCCCTCGACACGCTGCGCATCAAGAAAGACCAATTCTTCGGCCTCCTGCGCGATCTCCCGCAAATGACGCTCGAAATCATGCGCGAACTCGCCGTCCGCCTGAACAACGTCAACAAAGAACTCTCCGCCGCCCACGCCAAACTCCGCGCCGCAGGCCTCGAATAATGGCGATCGACCGCGACCACCCCGAAAAATACCCACCCAACATCCAAGCGATCCTGAAACGCCCCGCCCCCGGCGCGGTGGTGCTGGGCCAAGAAATCCTAGACGTGAATGTGGAAGCAGGCTCCGTCCGCGTCGCCTACAACACGACGGAAGCACTGGCGAACCGCTACGGCGCCATCCACGGCGGCATGACGGCAGCCATGCTCGACGACGTCATCTCGCTCGCCTCAGGCCTGACAGTGGAATGGGGCCAAATCACCCCAACGCTGGAAATGAAGGTCAGCTACATCGCCCAAGGCAAAGTGGGCGCCCGCATCCTGGCCGAAGCCCGCACCATCCGCCGCGGCGGCACAGTGATGTTCCTCGAAGCCGACCTCAAAGACGAAACCGGCAAACTCATCGCCACCGCCTCATCGACAGTGATGATCGCGCAGATGAAACGCTAGCCCGCCCCTTCGAGTGTCATGGTCCGCGAAGGCGGACCACCCACGACTTCCCTTCCGCCGCACCACCAAGCGTCACGGCTGTTTGTTTCCCGCAAAGACGCAAAGGCACGAAGATGCTCTGCGCGTCTTCGGCGCGAAGCGCCTGTTCGACTCCGCCGGGCGCCTGCGGCGCCGGACGACCCACTTCGCGGCTTTGCGTCTTTGCGGGAAACAAACAGCGCCTATGGCAAACGATGAGTTTGTCGGTAGCCCGCCTGCGCTTAACCACCGCACCCGTTCGCCATTGCGTCCACCGCCAAAAGGTGCACTATTTAATGTATTAGTTAAATGGTGATACCTTGGCCGATAACGTTTTCGCAGCCCTAGCCTCGACCGCGCGCCGCAAAATCCTGGCCTACCTGTCGGCAACCGACATGACGGCCGGCGAGATCGCCGACCGCTTCGCCATGTCGAAGCCCGCGATTTCGAAGCACCTGCAGATCCTGGAAAACGCCGGACTCGTGCGCTCGCAGAAGATCGGCCAATTCGTCCACTACGCGATCGTGCGCGAAAACATCTCCAACACACTGAACAATTTCGTCCAAGAGGTTTGTCCCATCTCGCGCCCGCTGAAGCGCGAGAGCGTGCGCATCAGGGAGCGGCGCAAATCATAGGAGGCGGCTGCTATGACACTCGTGAAGGGATCGGAACGGATCATCGCCGCGGCGGACAGCGATCCGGCTTTGGGCGTCGTGCGATGGGCGCCGGTCAAGTCGATTTGGATCGGATCGATGACCGTGGTCGGGATCGTCGGCGGGGTGCTGCTGTTTTCGTGGGATGCGTTCGCGGTGTTTCTGGTGTTGAGCGCCGTGACGTTGTGCGGCGGGCATTCGGTTGGCATGCACCGGCGGCTCATTCACAACAGTTTCGCGTGTCCGCTGTGGCTTGAGTATGTGCTCGTTTATCTCGGCATGCTGGTCGGGATGGCGGGGCCGGTCGGTATGACGCGGCAGCATGATCTGCGCGATTGGGCGCAGCGGCAGACGACGTGTCACGATTTTCTCTGTCACCGGCGCAGCTTTTGGCATGACGCTTGGTGGCAATTGCACTGCGATCTCGTTCTGACGCGCGGACCGCTGTTCGTGCTGGAGCCGCGGTTTGCGAACGACGGCGTCTATGCGTGGATGGAGCGGTGGTGGATGTGGCAGCAGCTGCCGGTCGCCGTGGTTCTGTTCGCGATCGGCGGATGGGGTTGGGTGGTGTGGGGCGTCTGCGCACGGGTTGCGGTGTGCGTCACCGGGCATTGGCTCATCGGGCACTATGCGCATCGCGAGGGACCGCAGAGTTACATCGTGCGCGGGGCGAGCGTGCAGGGGTTCGACGTGCCACTCGCGGGACTCATCAGTATGGGCGAGAGCTGGCACAACAATCATCATGCCTATCCGGGGTCGGCGCGCATCGGGCATTCGTTCGAGCAGCCCGATCCGGGGTGGTGGCTGATCGTGGCATTGGAGCGGTTAGGGCTTGCCTGGAACATCCGGACGCCGGAGACGATGCCCGCGCGGCCGGAGTTGGTGCGCGTTGGCTTCGACGTGTCGGGCTGCCCTGTCATGCGGCGGACGCGACGCGCGTTTGAACGGCGTTCGAAAGTAGCCCGCGCGCGATGATCGAGACGAAGCGTCTTCTGCTGCGACGGTGGCGCGATAGCGACGTCGAACCTTTCGCGGCTTTGAACGCCGATCAAAATGCTATGCGGTTCATGCCGGGGACGATGACGGCGGACGAGACACGGGCGATGGTTGGGCGGATCGACGCGCATTTTGAGGCGCACGGGTTTGGACTTTGGGCCGTCGAAGCGCCGGGTGCCGCGCCGTTCATCGGATATGTCGGTTTGCAGCGGCCGATGTTCGACGCGCACTTCACGCCGTGTGTCGAGATTGGGTGGCGGTTGGCGCCGGCCTACTGGGGCAAAGGGTATGCGACGGAGGCGGCGATGACGGCGCTTCGATTCGGGTTTGAAGATTTGAATCTCGATCAAATCGTTTCGTTCACTGTCGCCGCCAACAAACCATCATGGTCGGTGATGGAGCGGATCGGGATGACGCGCGATCCGGCCGAGGACTTCGATCATCCGCGCCTGCCCGAGGCATATCCGTTGCGGCGGCACATACTTTATCGCAAGCGGCGCGGCGACGATTAGAGGTTACTCAAACACCTTGCCGGTACGCCGGTCGCAGCGGACGAACGTTGCGTCGAGTTCGCGGATCCTGATGCGCGGCGCATCCAATTCGATCGTCAGGGTTTCGCGGTTCTGCCGGCCGATATCGAGGGCGAGCGTCCGGTCGTCGACCTTCCGGATTTGCCGGATCTGCGGCAGGTTGAACCGTGCGTTGAAGCCGAAGCCGAACACGAAATAGTGCACGGGTCCGAAAACCTCGAATAGGAGCATGCGCCTGTCCCGTTCGGTGCGGGTGCATTGGTTGGCGTCGGATAGCCCTGGGTCCAACTCTATGAAAGCGGGATGCGCCCAGGGGCCAGGACGAACCGCGAGTGGCGTCAGGACCTGCAACATCTCGGACGGCACGTCAGCGGTGACGGACCAATCCGGATCACCGCAGCGGTACGCTGTCTGCGGTTCCGATACCGTCGGCTTCGCGTCTTTGTTCCGGTCGATATAGACAACCGAGAAACTGTCCTTGCCGAGCGTGAGGCGCCATTCGACGGGTTCGCCGCCCTCGGGTGCGAGAAATTTCAACGTGACGACGTTGCCGTGGCGGCGCGCGCTTTCGATCTTCGAGGAACCGAAGAGATCAGGCGGGTCGAAGTGGACCGTGCGGCCGCCGGTCTTTCGGAATTCGAACTCCACCTGGCTCTCGTTGTAGCGTCCGGACATGCAGGGGCCCCTGTCGGGCTTGCGATCGATGAGCCAGACGCCTTCGAGATACGTCTTGGTCGCTTGATCGAGTTGCATGTCCGCGCGCGCGGTGCCGGTGGCACACGCGAGAATCAAAGCAAGGAAGAGCGCTCGTATCGTCATCCAGCCACCGCCTGCCTTGCTAAAGATCGCCAAAGAAGACGGCGGAAGATTGGCAAAAATCAGGCGATGCTTTTGCGCAGCACAGTCAGATGGAAGTCCGTGCGGGTGGCGCCGAGGCTTGGGAGGTCGAAGGGGAAGGGTTTGCGTTCGCCGGTGCGCTTGTAGCCGCGGCGTTCGTAGTAGGCGATCAGCTCGTGGCGCAGGTTGATGACCGTCATGTAGACGGTGTTGAGGCGCCAGAGGTCTTTGATGTTGCGTTCGGCGGCGTCCAGCATCGCTTTGCCGAGGCCCGCGCCCTGGATGTTGGGGCGGACGGCGAACATGCCGAAGTAGCCTGACGCCTCTTCGTTGCGGATGAGGGCGCAGGCGGCGAGATCTTTGGTGCCGTCGGTCGCGACGAGAAAGCGCGCGAGCGGCTCGCGCATGATGGCGGCGATTTCATCCACGCTGGTGCGCGGTCCGGTCAGGAGGTCGGCTTCCGACGTCCAGCCGGATTTGCTCTCTTCACCGCGATAAGCGCGTTCGATGAGGGCCGTGATCTGCGGCGCCTCATCGGGATTGGCTAAGCGAATGGCTGGCTTCACGCGCTCTTTTCGACGGCCGCCGCTTCGGGCTTGTGGTCTTGGCGCTCGACGATGCGCGCCTTCTTACCGGTCAGACCCTTGAGGTAATAGAGCTTCGCGCGGCGAACGCGGCCGCGGCGGAGGACTTCGACCGAGTCGACCAACGGGCTGCAGACCGGGAAAATACGCTCCACGCCTTCGCCGTAGGAGATCTTGCGGACGGTGAAGTTCTCATTCACGCCCTGACCCTGGCGGCCCAGGACCACGCCCTCGAACGCCTGAATGCGCTCGCGGCGTTTCACTTGCTTGGTCTTTTCGTCGAAGGATTCTTCGACGACCTTGACGTTGACCTTCACGGTGTCGCCGGGGCCGAACGCGTTCTGCTTCTTCTTCGTGAGCGCCGCGACTTGTTCGGCTTCGAGTTGCTGGATGATGTTCATGGCTTCGTCCTTTCAGTCCTGATCCTAATGTTTCGGTGAGGCGCCGCCCGCACGACGCTGATGCGCGTCGTACAAATCAGGGCGGCGTGATTTCGTGAGTGCGAGGCTTTGTTCGCGGCGCCAGTCGCGGATGCGCTGATGATGGCCGGAGGTGAGAACCGCCGGGATCTCGCGTCCTTCCCAGACTTGCGGCCGCGTGTAATGCGGATATTCGAGCAGGCCTTGCTCAAAACTTTCTTCGTCGAGCGAGGCTTCCGCGCCGACGACGCCGGGCAGCAAGCGCACGACGGCGTCGATTAAAATCATGGCGGCCGGCTCGCCGCCGGAGAGCACGTAATCGCCGATCGAGATTTCTTCGAGCGCGCGGGCTTCGATGACGCGCTGGTCGACGCCTTCGAAGCGGCCGCAAACGAGAACCGCACCGGGGCCTTCCGCCAGCGCGCGTGCGCGGGCTTGTGTGAAGGGCTGCCCACGCGGCGACAACAGAATGAGCGGGCGTTCGTTGTTCGCGACGCTGTCGATCGCGGCGGCCAGAATGTCGGCGCGCATCACCATGCCGGGCCCGCCGCCCGACGGCGTGTCGTCGACCGAGCCGTAGCGCGTGGTCGCGAACTTACGGATGTCGAGCGTCTCGAGCGACCAGCGGTCTTCGTTGAGCGCCTTGCCGCACAGCGAGATGCCGAGCGGGCCGGGGAACATTTCCGGCATGACGGTGAGGACGGTCGCGGCCCAGGTCATCGCGGGGCCTTTCGTTTGGCCGCATCGTCGTCGGCTGCGATCACGGCCATGCCGGTTTCCGACAGCGTGATGCGGCCTTCTTCGAGATCGACGTGCGGCACCATGCTTTCGGCGAAGGGCACGAAACTTGTGCCCCCGCCGTCGCGCGCGATCTCAATGAGGTCGCCCGCGCCGAAATGCTGGAAGCCCGCGACTTCACCAACCTTGTCGCCCGCCTCGTCGAAGACGGCGAGGCCGACGAGATCGGCTTGGTAATATTCGCCGTCGTCGGTTTCCGGCAGGTCGTCGCGCGTGATCAGGAGTTCAACGCCTTTCAGCGTTTCGGCGACGTTGCGGTCGGCCACGCCCTTGATCGCGGCGATGACGATGTCACCCTGCAGGCGCGCGCGCTCAAGCTTGAAGCGCCGGCCGTCGGACGCGAGCACCGCGCCGTACGACGCCACGGCAAGCGGGTCCGCGGTGAAGCTTTTGATCTTCACCTCGCCCTTCAATCCGTGGGGCCCCAGAATGCGGCCCAGAAGGATTTGCTTGTCGCTCATCGCGCGCAGAGAAAGCGTTGGCCGTTAGGCCGCGGCTTCCGTTTCCTTCTTCTCAGCGGCCAGACGTTCCTGCGCCTTCTTGCGGGGCGCGGATTTCGACGGGTCGTTGAACTTCGTCTTCTTTTCGGCGAGGCCCACTTCGGCGAGGAAGCGTTCGACGCGGTCCGACGGCTGCGCACCGTGCGAGAGCCAATGCTTCGCGCGCTCGAGGTCGAGCTTCACGCGGTCGGCGTTGTCCTTCGGCAGCAGCGGGTTGTAGTGGCCGATGCGTTCGATGAAGCGGCCGTCGCGCGGGCTGCGCGCGTCGGCGATGACGATCTTGTAGAACGGGCGCTTCTTCGTGCCGCCGCGGGCCATTCTGATTTTCAACATGCTTTCGATCTTCCTTCGTTCAATCCAAACAATCCAAAAAACCACTCAACGCTTTCCGCCGAACCCCGGCGGTAATTTCATGCCCGGAGGCAATTGCAGGCCGCCGCCGCCGAGACCCGGCAGCGAGGCACCCGACGGCATCTTGGGCGCGGCGCCGCCGAACAGCGCGCTCATCAAACCCTTGCCCTTGCCCATCTTCTTCATCACGTCCGCCATCTGGCGGTGCATTTTGAGGAGCTTGTTCACCTCGGAGACTTCGGTGCCCGCGCCCTTGGCGATGCGCTTGCGCCGCGAGCCGTTCAGCACATCCGGATTCGTGCGCTCCTGCTTCGTCATCGACGAGATGATCGCCTCTTGGCGCTTCAGCATGCGGTCGTCGAAGCCGGCCGTCGCCATCTGCTCCTTCGCCTTCGCGATGCCGGGCAACATGCTCATGATGCCCTGCATGCCACCCATGCGGCGCATCTGGCGCAGTTGCTCGCCGAGGTCGTCGAGGTCGAACTGGCCCTTTTGAATCTTCTTCGCGAGGGCTTCGGCTTTTTCCTGATCGACCGTCTCGGCCGCTTTTTCGACGAGGCTGACGACGTCGCCTTGGCCCAGGATGCGGCCCGCGATGCGGCGCGGATGGAAGTCTTCGAGCGCGTCGATCTTTTCGCCGGTGCCCAGCAGCTTGATCGGCGCGCCGGTGATCGCGCGCATCGAGAGCGCCGCGCCACCGCGGCCGTCGCCGTCGATGCGGGTGAGCACGATACCGGAGATGCCGATGCGGTCTTGGAATTGTTTGGCGACGTTGATCGCGTCTTGGCCCGAGAGGCTGTCGGCGACGAGGAGCGTTTCGTGCGGACTCGACAGATCGCGGATCTGCGCGATCTCGGCCATCAACGCTTCGTCGATGTGCAGACGGCCCGCGGTATCCAGCATCACGACGTCGTAGCCGGATAACTTCGCGGCCTGCATGGCGCGGCGGGCGATGTCGACCGGCGTTTGACCGGCCATGATCGGCAACGTCGCAACGCCGATCTGTTCGCCCAGAATCTTCAGCTGCTCCTGCGCCGCGGGCCTGCGCGTATCGAGCGAGGCCATCAGCACTTTTTTCTTGTCGCGGTTCGTCAGACGCAGGGCGATCTTCGCCGTCGACGTCGTCTTACCCGAACCCTGCAGACCCACCATCATGATGACGGCGGGGGGCACGACGTCGAGCTGAAGGCCTTGCGCGTCTTCGCCCAGCGTCTCGATGAGAACGTCGTGGACGATCTTGACGATCTGCTGCCCGGGCGTGACCGAGCGCAACACGTCGGCGCCGATCGCCTTCTCGCGCACCTTCGCCAAGAAGTCTTTGATGACGCCGAGCGAGACGTCGGCCTCGATCAGCGCCAGACGCACCTCGCGCAGCGCGGCATCGACATCGGCCTCGGTCAGCGCGCCGCGCCCCGTAAGGCCGTCGAACACCGACGACAAGCGATTGGTTAGAGCGTCAAACATCATGCCTTCGCGCGTTGGCGATCAGCCAAATGCCTATCGCGCCCGCGGGCGCAACGCGCTGGCGGACGTTGACCCCGAAGCAAGTCCGGGGCGGATCGGCATTAGACGATCCTGGAAATTGGCGCGGAACCTATGAATTCCGGGCGCGCAAGTCAATGCGGTGGAGATTCCCTCGGTTTCCCGCAAAGACGCTAAGGCACCAAGGGGCGTAACGAAGGGCGCAGGCTCGACGGAGGACCGCTGGCCCTGGGGGCGCGGGCGTCCCGCCCGCTCTTAGGACCTTCAGCAGAGACCGGCGGTTGCGGGGATTTGGAAAGGGCGGGCGGGACGCCGCGCCCCCAGGCCAGCGCCAGCACTCATGCCCGGAGCCCTACGATCTGACCGCCTTGTCTTCAGTCCATCAACTGCTGTCTGAAATACGTGAAGGTCAGCGCGAGTTGCTCTGCGCGCTGGCGCAAGGTGCGCGCGGCGTCGTGGCCGCCGTCTGTTGTTTCGAAATAGAGATACGGGTGGCCGTTGGCTTGCAGCTTCGCCGCCATCTTCCGCGCATGCGCGGGATGCACGCGGTCGTCTCTGGTCGAAGCCAGGAAGAACGCGCGCGGGTATTTCACGCCGGCTTTGATGTTGTGATACGGCGACCAGCGCAGGATCGCCGCGCGCTGCATCGGATCGCTGGGATCGCCGTATTCTGCGAGCCAGCTGGCGCCGGCCGAAAGGCGCGGATAGCGCAGCATGTCGGTCAGCGGCACTTGCGCGACGACGGCGTTGAAGAGTGTCGGGTTCTGGATGAACGTCGCCGTCGCAAGCAAACCGCCCTGCGAAGCGCCCATCACGCCCAGCCGCCGAGACGACGTGAACCCGCGGGTGATCATGTCGCGCGCGACGGCGGCGAGGTCGTCGATGTTCTTCTGCCGGTTCACGCCTGTGGCCGCGTCGTGCCAGCGCGGGCCGAACTCGCCGCCGCCGCGCACATTGGCGACCGCATAGGCCCCGCCTCTCTCCAACCAAAGCTTTCCCGCCGTCGACCAATACCAAGGCGTCGTCGATACCTGAAAGCCGCCATAGGCGTAGAGGATCGTCGGCGTCGAACCATTGTTGAGCGAATCTTCCTTGCGCACGAGGAAATACGGAATGCGCGTGCCGTCCGCCGATATCGCCTCATACTGCTTCACCTCGATCGCATAGGCGTCGAAGCGGGCGGGTAGTTGCTTGATGACGCGCGGCTCGGCGCCGCGGTTCATCAAATAAATCTGTTCCGGCGTAACGAAGTTCGAGAACTTGAGCACCACTTCGCCCTCGCCGTCGCTCGCCGCCGCGATGTCGATGGTCCCGTTGTCCGGCATCGGCACCCGCCGCCACAGCCACTGCACCCCGTCGAACGAGATCTCGTGCAGCCGTCCCTTCACGTTCTCGAGCAGCGACACATAGACCGTGTCCTTGCCGGTGGCGACGGCGGTGATCGCCGTCTTCATGTCGGGCGTAAAGAGCGTGCGGATGGTCGGTATCGCGCCGCCGCTCGACACATAATCGTCGAGCGAGAACGAGACGAGCGAGCCTTGCAGAAAAACGCGCCCCGCCGTGCGCCAATCGCGGTTCAGATAGAAGAGAAGCTGGCGCCGCGACACGCCTTTGAAGTCGGCGAAGCTGGGCACGCTGATGCGCGTAACGCGAAAGCTGGGATCGACGTTGAAGAGTTCAGCGCCGAAAGCGCCGAGCCCGCGCACGATGAAGCGGTCGACCTTGCCCTCGCTGTCGATGACGGTGCGCGGCGAGACGAGCACGTCGGACGCGTCGCCCTGGTAGATCGTCTGCGCCTCGCGGACGTTCTGACCGCGCCGCCAGACTTTGACGACGCGAGGGTAACCTGAGCGCGTCAGCGTCTCGGGCCCCCAGTTGGTCGCGACCATGACGGTGTTCGTGTCGACCCAGGCGATTTCCGTCTTGGCTTCGGCGACGTCAAAGCCGCCTCTGACGAAGCTGCGCGAGGGCACATCGAACTCGCGCACGACGACGGCGTCACGCCCGCCGCGCGAGAGCTTGACCAGGCATCGCCGATACGCGGGCGGGAGGCATTGCGCGCCTTTCCAGACCCAGTTTTCGTTCTGCTCGGCGCTGAGCGTGTCGAGGTCGAGAAGCGTCTCCCAATCCGGCTCGGACGACGGATACGACGCGAGCGCCGTGCGGCGCCAAAGGCCGCGCACGTGCGCCCGGTCCTGCCAGAAATCGTAGACCTGCCCACCGGCGAGCGTCGCGGCGGGGATGCGGTCGCTGGCCGTGAGGATGGCTTCGGCGTCGGTTTGGGCCTCGGCGTAGTCGTCGTCCGACTTCAGCGTTTTGACGGTGAAGTTATTTTGGCCGCGCACCCATTCAAGCGCGCGCGCCCCGCCGACATCTTCAAGCCAAATGAAGGGATCGTCGGTAGCCGGGTCGGCATAGGCCGAGATCGTGAACAGCAGGGACAGAACGGCAGCACAGACCGCCACACAACGCATCAGGCACCTCGGACTCGTGTCCCAAAGTCATGCCCCTTGCCCGCTAAAGCATCCCTAACACGGGATCGAGCGAAACTCACCTGAGTCATTCGCCAATCCGAAAAAAGATGCGACGCCACATGGACTGGTCATGGCGGGTCGCTCCACCCTATATACCCGTCCATGAGCGTGGCGTTTTACAAGATGAACGGGCTGGGCAACGACTTCGTCGTTGTCGACGCACGCGCGCGCAAGCTGAAGTTGGGCGCCGACGCGGCGCGGCGCATCGGCGATCGTCATCGCGGCGTCGGCTTCGATCAGCTGCTGGTCATCGAACCGTCGAAGGGCGCCGGCGACTTCGCGTTGCGCATTTGGAATCCGGACGGCAGTGAGACGGGCGCCTGCGGAAACGGAACGCGCTGCGTCGCCGACCTGTTGCTGACCGAGACGAAGAAGCCGTCGGTGACGCTGCAGACGTTGGGCGGGTTGCTCACCTGCACGCGCGATGCAGACGGGCGCGTGACCGTCGACATGGGCGAGCCGAAACTCGAGTGGCAGGACATTCCGCTGGCCGAGCGGATGGACACGCGCACCATCGACGTGCGGGTCGGGCCGCTCGACGCCCCGGTGCTGATCGGACCGTCGGCGGTCAACATGGGCAACCCGCACTGCATCTTCTTCGTCGAGAACGCACAGGCGCATGACCTGTCGAAGATCGGGCCGATGCTGGAATACCACCCGATGTTTCCGGAGCGCGCGAATATCTCGCTCGCCCAGGTGATGTCGAAGAACGAGATCCGGCTGCGCGTGTGGGAACGTGGCGCAGGGCAAACGCAGGCGTGTGGCTCGGCCGCATGCGCCGCGACGGTTGCGGCGGCCCGGCGGAAGCTGACCGACCGCAAGGTGCGCATCGTCCTGGACGGCGGCCCACTCGACATCGAGTGGCGCGAGGACAACCACGTTCTGATGACCGGCCCGACCGAGTTGAACTTCACCGGCGAACTCGACGAACGTTACTTCTTGGACGACGCGTCATGACGGTCGAAGTCATCACGCTGGGCTGCCGGCTGAACGCCTATGAGTCCGAAGTCATCCGGGCGAAGGCGCGCGAGGCGGGGCTCGACAACGCGATCATCGTCAACACCTGCGCCGTGACCGCCGAGGCCGTGCGTCAGGCGCGCCAAAACATTCGCCGCGCCCGCAAGGACAATCCCGGCGCCAAGGTCATCGTTACAGGCTGCGCGGCGCAGACCGAGCCCGAAACGTTCGCCGATATGCCCGAGGTCGATCAGGTTCTGGGCAACGCCGACAAGTTGGACGCGCGTTCTTATGCGTTCGATGCGCCGACCGAGCGTGTGCTGGTCAACGACATCATGTCGGTCAAGGAGACGGCGTCGCATCTCATCGCCGGCTTCGACGGCCGCGCGCGCGCCTTCGTGCAAATCCAGAACGGCTGCGACCACCGCTGCACGTTTTGCATCATCCCCTACGGCCGCGGAAATTCGCGCAGCGTGCCGGCCGGCGAGGTCGTGCAGCAAATCCGCGGGCTCGCCGCGCAGGGCATTCGCGAAGTCGTGCTGACCGGCGTCGACATCACCGCCTATGGCGCCGACCTTCCGGGCGCGCCGAAACTCGGGCGGTTGGTCGAACAGATTTTGACCTTGGTTCCTGAACTTCCGCGCTTGCGCCTGTCGTCGCTGGACGTCGCCGAATGCGATGAACGTCTGATCGACCTCGTCGCGCGCGAAGAACGGCTGATGCCGCATCTGCACCTGTCGCTGCAGGCCGGCCACGACATGATCCTGAAGCGCATGAAGCGCCGCCACACGACGGCGCAAGCGGTGGCGTTCTGCGACGCCTTGCGCGCGCGCCGGCCCGACATCGTCTTCGGCGCAGACCTGATCGCCGGTTTTCCGACGGAAACGGACGAGATGTTCGAGGCGACGCTGAACCACGTGCGCGACTGCGGCCTGACGTATCTGCACGTGTTTCCGTTCTCAGCGCGCGAGCGCACACCCGCCGCGCGCATGCCGCAAGTGAAGGGCAACATCATCAAGGCGCGTGCCGCACGGCTGCGCGATGCCGGCGCCTTGGCGGTGACGCAACATCTGGCGTCGCTGAACGGCCACGAGGTCGATTTGCTGGTCGAGCAAGACGTTTCCGCCCGCACGCCGACCTTCGCGCCGGTGAAATTAAAGCACGCCATGCCGAGCGGAACGCTTGTTCGGGCACGCATTACGCACGCGGACGATCGCTTCGCCTACGCCCAACCTCTCCCCTCGCCCGCCCATGAGGGCGGGAGAGGGGCCGGGGGTGAGGGTGGGCGTGCCATTGCGCGAGCCCTCGTCGAGTCGGCGACTCTTGAAGGGGCGCTGCATGTCTGAAGTCGAAGGCAAGAAGCCCGGCCTTTTCGCGCGCCTGAAAGCTGGGCTGACGCGTAGCGCTCAGACGCTGACCACGGGCATCACCCGCGTCTTCACGCGCAAGCGCTTGGATCAAGCGGCGCTCGACGATTTGGAAGAGCTGCTGATCGGCGCGGACATGGGCGCGAAAGTTGCGGCCGACGTGGTCGCCGAGATCAAGCGCACGCGCTTCAACTCCGACGTGACGGAGGAAGAAATCCGCGGCGCGCTCGCCGAAGAGGTTGTGAAGATTCTTCGCCGCGTGTCGAAACCGCTGACCATTCGCACCGATCTGAAACCGCACGTGATCTTGGTCGCAGGCGTCAACGGCTCAGGCAAGACGACGACGATCGGCAAGCTCGCGCAAAAATATCGCGCCGAGGGTTTGAAGGTGATGCTGGCGGCCGGCGACACGTTTCGTGCGGCCGCGGTCGAGCAGCTGAAGATTTGGGGCGAACGCACCGGCGCACCGGTGATCGCGAAGGACATCGGTGCGGACGCGCCGGGTCTTGCCTATGAGGCGTTCGAGAAAGCGCGCGCTGAAGGCTTCGACGTTCTTCTCATCGACACCGCCGGCCGCCTGCAGAACAAAGCAGGCCTGATGGCCGAGCTTGAGAAGATGGTGCGCGTGATCAAGAAGCTCGACCCGAACGCGCCGCACAGCGCGATCCTGGTGCTCGACGCGACGACGGGTCAGAACGCCGTCGCTCAAGCGGAAGTGTTTCGCGAGACGGCGCGCATCACCGGCATCGTGATGACGAAGCTCGACGGCACGGCGCGCGGCGGCATCCTCGTTTCGATCGCCGAAAAGTTCGATTTGCCGGTGCATTATGTCGGCGTAGGCGAAGGCGCGGACGACCTGCAACCCTTCGATGCAGAAACCTTTGCGAAAGCCCTTGTGGGCGTCGCGGCTTAGCCGCACCTTGTGAGTTCCTTACTGATTCAGCGTGATTCCGCCGCACCACTCTCGCGAAAACGTGACGGAATGCACGCTGGAGTTATGGCCGCATTCAGCCTCGACGGACTATCTTCCTTCCTACGATGAACCCTCTCCTAAAACTCGTGCTCGACCTCGGACCGTTGCTGGTGTTTTTCGTCGGCAACTCGCAGTTCGGCATCTTCCCCGCGACAGCCATGTTCATGGTCGCCGTTATCGTTTCATTGGCGATCACCTACGCCATCGCGCGCCGCATTTCGCCGATGCCGATCGTGACGGGCGTGGTGGTGCTGGTCTTCGGTGGCTTGACCCTGCTGCTCAACGACGAACTCTTCATCAAGCTGAAGCCGACGATCGTGAACACGATCTTCGCGTCGGTTCTGTTCGCCGGCGTTTTGACGGACCGGCTCTACATCAAGCTGCTGTTCGACAACGCCTTCCATCTGCCCGATCACGCATGGCGCGTGCTGACCTGGCGCTGGATCGCATTCTTCGTGTTCCTCGCGATTTTGAACGAAGTCATCTGGCGCAATTTCTCGACCGACTTCTGGGTCGCGTTCAAGCTCTGGGGCGTCGTGCCGATCTCGCTGATCTACGGCGCGGCACAGATGCCGCTGATCATGAAGCACCAGATCAAAGAGCCCGAACCCGACTCGACGGAGCCGTCGAAGGCGGCCTAAGGTTTCGGAGCGATCCAATCTTTCATCGTGACAACCACGACGGCATTGTTGCCGCTGTGAACGGGCGCCGCGTCTTTCGGGCGCGAGGCGAGGAGTGCGTTTGCCTCCGCGCTGTCGTCGGGCAGGCTTGAGCGTTCGATCAGTGTGAGCGCGGGGTTGGCGGCGGCGTCGGCCGTGAGTTCGATCTGCGCGCCGCGCTCGCCCACGCCGGAGATGCGGACGACCACCGGGTCCTTGCTGATCATGCGCTTTTCGTCGGCGACGAGTTGGCCGTCGACCTTGATCATGCGC
Source organism: Alphaproteobacteria bacterium (assembly GCA_034440355.1). Lineage (GTDB taxonomy): Bacteria > Pseudomonadota > Alphaproteobacteria > Micropepsales > Micropepsaceae > SZUA-430. The sequence continues at coordinate 7,243 of JAWXBY010000184.1, read as the reverse complement.
ACGCCGGAATCGGGGGCGAAGCCGAAGCCGAGTTGCAGGCCGCCGCGACCGCCGTGGATCGTGCCCTTGATGATCTTCGACGCGCCGGCCGGTTCGACCGACGCCAGCGTGAACGTGGGCGGCGCGAGCTGAAGATCGGCCGCCGGTTTGAAGCGGCCCTGCGCGTCGATCAGGCCGAATTGCCGATAGGGCGCGTCCGTCGCCGGAAAGCCGTTGGCGCTGAGATATGCGTCGTCGGGAGCGCCGAGCCAGCCCACGAACCAGCGCGGCGTCGCCGAACGATCGTCGAGGTAGGTGATGTTGAGGCCACGCGGGTGGTTGTGCGCATAGGCGGGCGTTTGGCTCGCGATCGCTGCGGCGGCGGCGCTTGCGATCAGCAGTGCTGCGGATGGGAGCCAACGCGTGGGTGCGAGTACCGGCACGAGCGCGAGGACGAACGGCGTCAGGACCAGGATCTTGTACTGGCTGAGGTTGAAGCCGAGGACGAGTTCGAGCGCGAGCAGATAGGGCAACCACATGAACGCGGTAAGCGCGAAGCCGACGCCGGCCGCGATCTTCAGGTTGCTACCGCGTGTGACGGTTTCGATCCACGCAACGATCCCGAATATGAGCGCGGGCCAGATCATCAGGAACGCGGCGCCGGTGATGAAGTGGGCGAGCGCCGCACCGAGCGCTGCGAGGATCAGCCAGTTCACGAGCAACAATGCGCGCGTATCGATGCGGCTTGCGACCGCCGCGATCAGAGAGGCAACGAGGATCGCGGCTGCGGCAAGTGCAATGCGTGCGGGCCAGGGTTCGGGGTGATCGATCGGGTGAACGCCTGGCCAGATGCCGAGCGGATACGAGAGGAGCCAGCCGGCGGCGAAGAGCAGGATCGGCGTGGCGACAACGGCCGCGACGGCGATGGCCGTGCCCGCGAGCGTGAAGGCGTCGCGGTGCCTGACGATAAGCGCGAGGATGCCGAGAAGGGCGATGATCGCGATAGGCAGATTGATCGCAGCGGGCCAGACGACGAGCGTCCTACCGAACAGGTCGAAGTAGCTGGCTTCGGATGTTGCCTTGATGGTTGCGAGATCGGTGTCGGCGAGGACCATCGCCACCGCAAACAAATTGTCGCCGTGATGCTGCAGCGTGTTGCGGTCGAGGTTTTCGAGATTGTCGCGCTCGGAGTGATAGAGCGAGGCGGAGTTCGAGAAGGCGAAGTTGAAGCCGGTGAGGCCGCTTTCGCTGTAGACCGTGAAGTCCGTGTCGTTGGGCAGGAGTTTGTAGATTTCGTAGGTCAGCGAGTTCGCAACCGGGTGCGCGACGGATTTCGCGAACAGGTCCATCAGGGCCGCGTTGTTCGGCCCCGTTTCGAACATCATCGAGGGGCCCGACGCGCCGCGCGCTTCGACGTTGACGACAACGCCGATCGTTTTCATCAGCGGGTGATGCTGCGCAAAGGCGATCGCGCCGCGCAGGCCGGTCTCTTCGCCGTCGGTGATCAGGATGACGACGTCGTTCTTCGTTTGCCGGTCCGCCAATACGCGCGCGAATTCCAGCACGACCGCCGTGCCCGCCCCGTCGTCGGCCGCGCCGGGAGCCGCGGGAACGCTGTCGTAGTGCGCGGTGACGAGGACGGCTTTGCCGCTGCCCGTGCCCTTATGGACGGCGATGACGTTCTCGACTTGCGTGCAGCCGGGAAAGCGGTCGGGCGGCGCGCATTGAAAGGCGGATTGGATTTCCGGTTGATAGCCGTAGCTCTTGAGCTCTTCGACCAGGCGGTCGCGGATGACGGCGTTCTCCGCCGAACCTGTGACGTGCGGTTTGCCCTCGGCGAGCAGCCGGCTCAGCGTCGTGAAGGCGCGCGCTTGTTCGAAGCCGGTGCCGGCGGGCGTCGACGGCGCGATCAACTGCGTCTGCCACGCGATCATCAGCATCACGGTCAGCGCGGCCACGACGATCAGCGTCAGCCATTGTTGCAATGGGTTGGTCATGGGCGCGCCCCCCTGGCGCTCGCGCCTTCGTCGGGCGCTTTGGTTTTCGGCTTGTACGGACAGACGTCCGCCACCACGCAATCGTAGCATTTCGGCTTGCGGGCGATGCAAGTGTAGCGGCCGTGCAGGATCAGCCAGTGGTGGGCGTGCGGCATGTATTTGTCCGGCACGACCTTCATCAGCTGGTCTTCGATGGCGCGCGGCGTCTTGCCCTTGGCGAGCCCCAGCCGCTGCGCCACGCGGAAGACATGAGTATCAACGGCGATCGTCGGCACGCCGAAGGCCATGTTAAGCACGACATTCGCCGTCTTGCGGCCGACCCCGGGCAGCGCCTCCAGCGCCTCGCGATCCTGCGGGACCACACCACCGTGATGCACGATCAGCGCCTCCGACAAAGCGATGACGTTCTTCGCCTTGTTGCGGTAGAGCCCGATCGATTTCACGTAGTCGATAAGGCGCGCCTCGCCGAGCTTCACCATCTGCTGCGGCGTTTGCACGACCTTGAACAGCGGCCCAGTGGCGCGGTTCACGCCCTTGTCCGTCGCCTGCGCGGACAGAACCACCGCGACCAACAACGTATACGGATTGACGTGATCAAGCTCGCCCTTAGGCGCAGGCATAGCCGCCGCCAGACGCGCGAAGATCGCCTCAGCTCTATCTCGTTTCAACACCGCGCGATCAGTGGCAAAGCTAGCGTCGAAAGCCAAGCACCATACACTTCGTCATGGCCGGGCTTGACCCGGCCACCCAGTGCGCGCACGCGCGGTGCGCGCTGGAGATGCTCTGTCGGACGAGCGAAGCGTTTCACGGCCGCGCCGAGGCGCGGCTACTGGGTGGCCGGGTCGAGCCCGGCCATGACGAGCGTAGAGGTGTGGCGGGGTTGTCCGCGCTTTGGTACAGTTCGCCCATGGCTTGCAAAGACCAGCTGCTCATTCTCTGCGCGCGGATCGGGTTCAACCCGCCGGCGGCCTGACGCTGCCCGTCTTCCTCGCGCGCCTTTCCCAAGCCATTCCGACCGAGAGCCCATTCTCATGTCCAGCAAAGCCGCAACGCACAATCTGACCAAGCATTGGCAGGAGATCGATGCCCTGCACCACGTCCACCCCTTCACCGACACGGCCGCCCTGAACAAGAAGGGCGTGCGCGTCATCGTGAAGGCCGACGGAATCAACCTTTGGGATTCCGAAGGCCACAAACTGATCGACGGGATGTCGGGCCTCTGGTGCGTGAACGTCGGATACGGGCGAACCGAACTCGCCGAGGCCGCCTATGAGGCGATGAAGACCCTGCCCTATTACAACTCGTTCTTTCAGACGACGAACCCGTACGCAACGGAATTGGCCGCCAAGATCGCGAGCCTGCTGCCGGCGGGATTGAGCCGCATCGTGTTCGCGAACTCAGGCTCCGAGGCGAACGACACGGCGCTGAAACTGATCCGCTACTACTGGAATCTGCAGGGGAAGCCGCAGAAGAAAATTCACATCTCGCGCGAGTACGCCTATCACGGGGTCACGATGGCGGCGGCCTCGCTATCCGGCCTGACGCCGATGCATCCGCAATTCGATCTGCCGTTGGCCGGCTTCGAGAAGGTGCCGACCGTCTATTGGTACGGTCTCGGCGGCGGCAAAGACCCAAACGAGTACGGCCTCGAGGTCGCGCGCAAGCTGGAGGAGAAGATTCTCGAACTCGGCCCCGATCGGGTCGCGTCGTTCTCGGCCGAGCCCATTCACGGTGCCGGCGGCCTGATGTTCCCGCCCGACAGCTATTGGCCGGAGATTCAGCGGATTTGCCGCAAGTACGACGTGCTGCTTCACATCGACGAGGTGATCACCGGCTTCGGCCGCACGGGCGAGTGGTTCGGCTCGCAGACCTTCGGCATCGCCCCCGACGTTATGACGTTGGCCAAGGGCATCTCGTCCGGTTATCAGCCGATCTCGGCCGTCGCCCTCGGGCCGCGGATGGGCGATGCGATCGCGACGTCGAACGAAGAACTCGTCCACGGCTTCACCTGGTCGGGCCATCCGGTCGCCTGTGCGGTGTCTTTGAAGAATCTGGAGATCATCGAGCGGGAAAAACTCGTCGACCGCGTGCGCGACGACATCGGGCCCTACTTCCAGGCGAAGATTCGCGAGCTGCAATCGCACCCGTTGGTGGGCGAAGTGCGGGGCAAGGGTCTCTTGGGCGCGATCGAGCTGGTGAAGGACAAGACCAATCGCACCTTCTTCGACCGCGACATGGATGTGGGGACGCAATGCCGTAACCACTGTTTCGCGAACGGACTCGTCATGCGTGCGATTCGCGACACGATGGTATTGGCGCCGCCGATGATCGTTAAACGTGAAGAGGTTGATGAGATTGTGCGAATTGCCCGGCGCTGTTTCGACCTGACGGCGAAAGACCTCGGGTTACCCACAGGGTGATTGCATCGGCTCGTGTCTTGTTCCCCACGAATCGTAAAAACCATGTGGCTCCAGAGCCATAGTCATTAACAATGCGTAAGACCCGAAAAAAAAGTTGCCGACTGTGTCTTCGACGCATATAGTGTCTGCAGATGGTCGGTAACACGTTGGTTTCGCGTTGCCCCCCCCGCTAGCGGGACCAATAACTGGCCATCGAAGCGTCAGAACATCCCCTCCTGACGCGTGGCGCGTAAAAGCGCGTTATGACCCTCGGCTGGACGCACAGCCGAGGGTCTTTTCATTTCTGGGCCCTCACTTAAACCCTTCCTTCCCGCCCTCCGCGCATGACCCTTCGCATTGCAACTTGGAATATCAACTCGGTCCGGATTCGACTTGGGATCGTGGCGAAACTCGTGCGCGACCAGAAGATCGACGTCCTCTGCCTGCAGGAAACGAAGGTCGCGGACTCGTCCTTTCCGCATAAGGCGATCCGCAAGCTCGGCTTCGAGCACGTCGCGATCAACGGCCAGAAGGGCTACCACGGCGTCGCCGTCCTAAGCCGCGTGCCGTTCGCCAAAACCGACGCGCGCGAGTTCTGCGCCAAGGGCGATGCCCGCCACATGTGCGTGACGCTGCCCGGCGATATCGAACTGCACAATTTCTACGTCCCCGCCGGCGGCGACATTCCTGACCCGAAGGCCAATCCGAAATTCGCGCACAAACTCCAATTCCTCGACGAGATGGAGAGCATGTTCTCGAAAATGCGCTCGAAGGGCTCGGCGCGCCGCGTCGTTGTCGGCGATCTGAACGTCGCCCCGTTCGAACACGACGTCTGGAGTCACAAGCAGCTTCTGAACGTGGTCAGCCACACGCCGCCGGAGACCGAACGCATGATGGCCGGCTACGCTGCGCACGACTGGATCGACGTCACCCGCTCGCTCGTGCCGAAGGACCAAAAGATCTACAGCTGGTGGAGCTACCGCAATCAAGACTGGAAAAAATCCGACCGCGGCCGCCGCCTAGACCACGTGTGGATCAGCCCGGCGATGAAGGGCTCCGTGCGCTCACACGAAATCCTGAAGAACGCGCGAGACTGGAAACGCCCCTCCGACCACGTACCCATCGTGGTTGAGATCGAGAACTGACCCTTGAAGCCCCTCGCCGACGCGCCGACATTCCGGGTATGAGCAACGAAGCGGACTCGCCCTATCACGCGGGCGAATGTGAAATTCAGGAACGCGTCGGCGTGCGCGAGCGGGTCGAAGCCGCCGGGCGCATGTCCATCCGCCGCTTCATGCCGGATCAGCATCGGACGTTCTTCACGCAGTTGCCGACCTTCTTCGTCGGCAGTTCGGACGCGCAGCGGCGGCCGTGGGCCTCCGTATTGATCGGCCTGCCCGGGTTCTTGCACTCACCTGACCCGAAGCGGCTCGACGTCGGCGCGCGCCCGCTCGCCGGTGATCCGCTCAATGTAAATTTGCGCGACGGCGCCGTTGTCGGCGCGTTGGGGCTCGAGTTTCACACGCGCCGGCGCAATCGCGTGAACGGCCACGTCGAGATGACCGGCGACGGATTTGCCATCCACGTCGATCAGAGTTTCGGCAATTGCCCGCAATACATCCAAGCCCGGCAGTTTCATTTTCGCGACCACCGCGCCGACGCACCAGCCGAGCGCCTTTCCACGCTGATCGGCGCGGCACGCGCGGTCGTCGCGAAGGCCGACACGTTCTTCATCGCCAGCCAATCCGGCGGCGACGCGAACGATTGGCGGCACGGCGTCGACATCTCGCATCGCGGCGGCCGCCCGGGCTTCGTCGCGATCGAAGACGCACGCACGCTGATCTGGCCCGACTATCGCGGCAATTTCTTCTTCAACACGCTGGGCAACATCGCCGCCGATCCGCGCTGCGGCCTGCTGTTCGTCGACTTCGACGGCAGCGACGTCGTGCAACTGACGGGCCGCGCGGAGATTCTGTGGGAGTGGAATCGGGGCGATCCGCGCTGGCGCGATGCCCAGCGACTCGTGCGGTTCGAACTCGACGAGGGCGTTTACCTACGCAACGCGATTTCCCTCTCGTGGGATTTCCTGAGCCAAGCGCCTCAATTCGCGCAGGCCAACTGATTTTCCGCCGAATTTTGGCGTTTTATCGGCAAGCCCCGCGCGCTATGTAAAACCCATGAGCACCACCCTCTACGACAAAATCTGGGACGCCCACCTGGTTCACGAAGAACCGGGCGAGGCGAGCGTCCTCTACATCGACCGCCATCTGGTTCACGAGGTCACCAGCCCGCAAGCCTTCGAAGGCCTGCGCCTCACCCACCGCAAGGTCCGCCGCCCAGAACTCACGACCGCGGTCGCCGATCACAACGTCCCCACGACCGACCGTTCGCACGGCATCGCCGATCCGGAATCCGCCCTCCAAGTCGCGACCTTGGAGAACAACGCGAAGGAATTCGGCGTCACCTATTTCGCGATGGACGACATCCGCCAAGGCATCGTCCACATCGTCGGCCCCGAACAAGGCCTGACGCTGCCGGGCCAAACCATCGTCTGCGGCGACAGCCACACCGCAACCCATGGCGCATTCGGCGCACTCGCCTTCGGCATCGGCACCAGCGAAGTCGAACACGTGCTCGCGACGCAAACGCTGCAGGCGCGCCACTCGAAGAACATGCGCGTGACGGTCGACGGCAAACTTGCCCCCGGCATCACGGCGAAGGACATCATCCTCGCCATCATCGGCAAGATCGGCACCGCCGGCGGCACCGGCTACGTCATCGAATACGCAGGCGAAGCCATCCGCGCACTCTCGATGGAAGGCCGCATGACGGTGTGCAACATGTCGATCGAAGGCGGCGCGCGCGCCG
>JAWXBY010000183.1:0-12464 GCA_034440355.1 Alphaproteobacteria bacterium | reverse complement strand
GTGTGACGGGGAGTGCCGCTTGGCGGGCGTCGAGGATCGCTTTGTCGCGGTCCAGGGCGATGTTCTTCATCTTGGTCATCATGCGGCCGGTACCGGCCGGGATGAGACGTCCGACGATGATGTTCTCCTTGAGACCCTCAAGCATGTCGACCTTGCCGGACACGGCCGCTTCCGTGAGGACGCGGGTCGTTTCCTGGAACGAGGCGGCCGAGAAGAACGACCGGGTTTGGAGCGACGCCTTGGTGATACCCAAGAGCACCGGTTTCCCGACCGCGACCTTCAAGCCTTCGCTCTTGGCCTTGGCGTTGATCTCTTCGAATTCGATGAGATCGAGCTGTTCGCCGGCCACCAACGTCGTTTCGCCGCCGTCCTCGACCTCCACCTTCTGGAGCATCTGACGGACGATGACTTCGATGTGCTTGTCGTTAATCTTCACGCCCTGCAGGCGATAGACCTCTTGGATTTCGTTGACGAGATAGGCAGCCAGCGCCTCGACACCCCGAATACGCAGGATGTCGTGCGGCGCGGGATTGCCGTCCAAGATGAAGTCGCCCTTTTCGACGAAATCGCCTTCGGCCACCGCGATGTGCTTGCCCTTCGGGATCAAGTACTCGATGGGTTCGGCTTTCTCGTCCTTCTGCTTCAGGATCACGCGGCGCTTGTTCTTGTAGTCCTTGCCGAACTCGATCCAGCCGTCGGCTTCCGCGATTATCGCGTGGTCCTTGGGCTTGCGGGCTTCGAAGAGTTCCGCAACACGCGGCAGACCGCCGGTGATGTCGCGGGTCTTGGCGCCTTCGGTCGAGATACGGGCGACGATGTCGCCTTCGCGGACCTCACCACCGTCTTCCACCGAGAGAATGGCGTCGACGGCGAGGAGGTAGCGCGCCTCGGACTTGTTCGCGAGCTTGATGATTTCGCCCTTCTTGTCGCGGATCGAAATCGCCGGACGCAGATCGCTGCCGCGCGTGTTCGACCGCCAATCGAGGACGACCTTGCTGGAAATACCGGTCGATTCGTCCGTCACTTCCTTCAAGCTGATGCCTTCGACCAGGCCCTCGTATTTCACGTAGCCCGCTTTTTCCGTGAGGATCGGGATCGTGTACGGGTCCCATTCGATGATGCGTTCGCCGCGCTTCACGCGGTCGCCTTCATCGAACTTCAAGTGAGCGCCGAAGGGCACTTTGTAGCTCGCGCGCTCCTGGCCGTTGTCGTCGAGGATGACGATCTGGCTGTTGCGGCCCATGACGCGGAGCATGCCCGTCGAGTCTTTGACGGCGTTCTTGTTGACGATCTTGACCTTGCCCTCATGGCTCGCGTCCAGGAACGACGTTTCGGCCACCTGGGCCGCGCCGCCGATGTGGAACGTGCGCATGGTGAGCTGGGTACCCGGCTCGCCGATCGACTGCGCCGCAATGACGCCCACGGCTTCGCCGGAGTTCACCGACGTGCCGCGCGCGAGATCGCGTCCGTAGCACTTTGCGCAGACGCCCTGCTTCAAGTCGCAGGTCAGGACCGAACGGATCTTGACCTTCGAGACGTGCGCCTGCTCAAGAATTTCCGCCTTGTCCTCGGTGATTTCCTCACCACGCTTGACCAGCGTCTTGTTCGAGGCGGGGTCCTTGATGTCTTCCGCAGAGGTACGGCCCAGCGTGCGCTCCGTCAGAGTCGCAACGACGTTACCGGCGTCGAGAACGGCCGCCACCGTGATGCCCAGCTTCGTGCCGCAATCATCGATCGTGATGATGCAGTCCTGCGCCACGTCGACAAGACGGCGCGTCAGGTAGCCGGAGTTCGCGGTCTTCAATGCGGTGTCGGCCAAGCCCTTGCGCGCGCCGTGGGTCGAGTTGAAGTACTCGAGCACCGACAGACCTTCTTTGAAGTTCGAGATGATCGGTGTTTCGATGATCTCGCCCGACGGTTTGGTCATGAGGCCGCGCATACCGGCCAACTGCTTCATCTGGGTCGGCGAACCGCGCGCGCCCGAATGAGACATCATGTAGATCGAGTTGATCTCCTGGACGCGTTTGGTGACGGGATCGCGTTTTTGCGACGAAATCTCGCGCATCATTTCTTCGGCGACGCGGTCGGTACACTTCGACCACGCGTCGACGACCTTGTTGTACTTTTCGCCTTCGGTGATGAAGCCGTCTTGGTACTGCTTCTCGTAGTCCTTGATCAGCTTGCGCGTTTCTTCGACCAGCTTCTCCTTCGTGTGGGGCACGACCATGTCGTCCTTGCCGAAGGAGATGCCCGCCTTGAACGCTTCGCGGAAGCCCAGCGCCATGATCGCGTCGGCGAACAGCACGGTCTCTTTCTGACCGCAGTGACGATAGACGATATCGATGAGCGCCGAGATTTCGGCCTTGCGCAGAATGCGGTTGACCATCGTGAACGGCACGGCCGGGTGACGCGGCAGGTGTTCGGCGATCATCAAACGGCCCGGCGTCGTGTTGACGCGAACCGTCGTCGGCTTGCCGTCGGCGTCGACCGTCTTGTAACGGACGTTGACCTTCGAGTGCAGCGTGATGATGCCTTGCGCGAGCGCGTGCTCGACCTCGCCCATGTCGACGAACGACTTGCCTTCGCCCGGTTCGCCATCGCGATCGAGCGAGCAGTAGTAAAGGCCCAGAACGATATCCTGGCTGGGCACGATGATCGGCTTGCCGTTCGCGGGGCTCAAGATGTTGTTCGTCGACATCATGAGGACGCGCGCTTCCAACTGCGCTTCAAGCGACAGCGGGACGTGCACGGCCATTTGGTCGCCGTCGAAGTCGGCGTTGAACGCGGTGCAAACCAGCGGGTGAAGCTGGATCGCCTTGCCTTCGATCAACACCGGCTCGAACGCCTGAATGCCCAAGCGGTGAAGCGTGGGGGCGCGGTTGAGCAGGATGGGATGTTCGCGAATGACTTCGGCCAGGATGTCCCAAACTTCGGGACGTTCCTTTTCGACCATCTTCTTCGACTGTTTGACGGTCGCCGACAGGCCCTTCGCTTCGAGCCGGTTGTAGATGAACGGCTTGAAGAGCTCGAGCGCCATCTTCTTCGGCAAGCCGCACTGGTGCAGCTTGAGTTCGGGACCGACGACGATCACCGAACGGCCGGAGTAGTCGACGCGCTTGCCGAGAAGGTTCTGACGGAAGCGGCCTTGCTTGCCCTTCAACATGTCGGCGAGCGACTTCAGCGGACGCTTGTTGGCGCCCGTGATGACGCGGCCGCGGCGGCCGTTGTCGAACAACGCGTCCACCGATTCCTGCAACATGCGCTTTTCGTTGCGGATGATGATATCCGGCGCGCGCAGTTCGATCAGCCGCTTCAAGCGGTTGTTGCGGTTGATGACGCGACGGTAGAGGTCGTTCAAGTCCGACGTCGCGAAGCGGCCGCCATCGAGCGGCACCAGCGGACGCAGTTCCGGCGGGATGACCGGCACGACCTGCAGGATCATCCATTCCGGACGGTTGCCGGATTCGAGGAACGACTCGACGAGCTTCAGGCGCTTGACGAGCTTCTTCGGCTTCAATTCCGACGTCGTCGTCGCGATTTCCTTGCGCAGGTCTTCCTTGAGCTGCTTCAGATCGAGCCGCATCAGCAGTTCGCGGATAGCTTCGGCGCCGATGAGGGCGGTGAAGCTGTCCTCGCCGTATTCTTCGCCGGCCTTGAGGAACTCGTCCTCAGTCAGCAGGGTACGTTCCTTGAGCGGGGTGAGGCCCGGCTCAATGACGATGTAGCCTTCGAAATACAGAATGCGCTCAAGGTCCTTGAGCGTCATGTCGAGCAGCATGCCGATGCGCGACGGCAGCGACTTCATGAACCAGATGTGCGCGACGGGCGAGGCCAGTTCGATGTGGCCCATGCGCTCGCGACGGACCTTCGAGAGCGTGACTTCGACGCCGCACTTTTCGCAGACGATGCCGCGATACTTCATGCGCTTGTACTTGCCGCACAGGCATTCGTAGTCCTTGATCGGACCGAAAATGCGCGCGCAGAACAGACCGTCACGTTCCGGTTTGAACGTGCGGTAGTTGATCGTCTCCGGCTTTTTGATTTCGCCGTAGGACCAGGACTGGATCTTCTCCGGGCTTGCGATCGCAATGCGGATGCGATCGAAAGTTGGAGCCGGGGCCACCGGATTGAAGACGTTGAGGACTTCTTGATTCATGGAGTTCGGTTCTCCTTAATTTCTTCGGTCCGGCGCGCAGCTTTCGCCTTCACGCGCCGGTCTCATGTTTCTTTGGTCAGGTCGGCTCAAGGGGTCGGCGTCTCCGTGACCAGTTCGACGTTCAGGCTCAGCGAGCGCATTTCTTTGACGAGCACGTTGAAGCTTTCGGGGATACCCGCTTCGAAATTCTCATCGCCGCGGACGATCGCTTCGTAGACCTTGGTCCGGCCCGCGACGTCGTCCGATTTGACGGTCAGAATTTCCTGCAGCGTGTAAGCCGCGCCGTAAGCTTCGAGCGCCCAGACTTCCATTTCGCCGAAACGCTGGCCGCCGAATTGGGCTTTACCGCCCAACGGCTGCTGCGTGACGAGGCTGTAAGGCCCGATCGAGCGCGCGTGGATCTTGTCGTCGACCAAATGGTGCAGCTTGAGCATGTAGATGTAGCCCACGGTGACCAGACGCTTGAACGGTTCGCCCGTGCGGCCGTCGTGCAGCACCACCTGACCCGACATCGAGAGCCCGGCGAGTTCGAGCATCTTGTTGATGTCGACCTCATGAGCGCCGTCGAAGACGGGCGTTGCGATGTGCACGCCCTTCGTCATGCCTTCGGCGAGTTCCGCGATCTGATCGTCGGTTTGGTCGCCGAACTGCATGTCGTTGCCGAACACCGTCTTCAGGTGCTTGCGCAGCGGTTCGCCTTTGCCGTCGCGGTGGAACTTGGTCAGCAGGTCGCCGATCTGGCGGCCGATGCCGTTGCAAGCCCAACCCAGATGCGTCTCAAGGATCTGACCGACGTTCATGCGGCTCGGCACGCCGAGCGGGTTCAGCACGATGTCGACGGGCGTCCCGTCTTCCAAGTGCGGCATGTCTTCGATCGGGACGATCTTGGAGATGACGCCCTTGTTGCCGTGACGGCCGGCCATCTTGTCGCCCGGCTGAAGCTTGCGCTTCACGGCGACGAAGACCTTGACCATCTTCATCACGCCCGGCGGCAGTTCGTCGCCGCGGCGCAGCTTGTCGACCTTGTCCGCGAAGCGCGCTTCGAGGCGGTTCTTGGCTTCGTCGTAGAGCTTGCGCAGCGATTCAACTTCGCCCTGCGCCTTGTCGTTGCGCAGCGCCAGTTGCCACCAGTGCACCTTGGGCAGCGATTCCAGCATCGAAGGCGTCACCTTCGAATCCGGTGCGATGCCCTTCGGCCCGTGAGCGACTTGCTTGTGCAGCAGCAGTTCTTCCAGGCGCGAGTAGATGTTGCGTTCCAGAATCGCGAGTTCGTCGTCGCGGTCCTTGGCGAAGCGTTCGATTTCTTCACGCTCGATCGCTTGCGCGCGCTGGTCCTTGTCGACGCCGTGGCGGTTGAAGACGCGCACTTCGACGATGGTGCCCGACGCGCCCGGCGGCAGGCGCAGCGACGTGTCGCGCACGTCGGACGCCTTTTCGCCGAAGATGGCGCGCAGCAGTTTTTCTTCCGGCGTCATCGGGCTTTCGCCCTTCGGCGTGATCTTGCCGACGAGGATGTCGCCCGGGTTCACTTCGGCGCCGATGTAGACGATGCCGGCTTCGTCGAGATTCTTCAGCGCTTCTTCACCGACGTTCGGGATGTCACGCGTGATTTCCTCCGGCCCCAGCTTCGTGTCGCGGGCCATCGTCTCGAATTCCTCAATGTGGATCGAGGTGAAGACGTCGTCGCGGACGATGCGTTCGGAGATGAGGATGGAGTCTTCGAAGTTGTAGCCGTTCCACGGCATGAACGCGACGAGCACGTTACGGCCGAGCGCGAGTTCGCCCATTTCCGTCGACGGGCCGTCAGCCACGATGTCGCCGGCTTGGACGCGGTCGCCAACCTTCACCAACGGACGCTGCGTGATGCAGGTCGACTGGTTCGAGCGCTGGAACTTCTGCAGACGATAGATGTCGACGCCAGATTTCGTGGCGTCGGTTTCTTCCGCAGCGCGGACGACGATACGGGTCGCGTCGACCTGGTCGACGATGCCCGAACGGCGTGCGGCGATCGCGGCGCCGGAGTCGCGTGCGACGACGCCTTCGAGGCCGGTGCCGACGAACGGCGCTTCCGACTGAAGGAGCGGCACGGCTTGGCGCTGCATGTTCGAGCCCATGAGCGCGCGGTTGGCGTCGTCGTTCTCAAGGAACGGGATGAGCGCCGCGGCCACCGACACCAACTGCTTCGGCGACACGTCCATGAATTCGATGCGATCGGGCGGCAGCAACACGAAGTCGCCGCCCTTCCGGCAGGAGATGATTTCGTCGGTGAAGCGGCCGCGCGCGTCAAGCGCCACGTTCGCCTGAGCGATCGCGTACTTGGCCTCTTCCATCGCCGATTGATAGACGACTTCGTTCGTGACCTTGCCGTCCTTGACGCGGCGGTACGGGCTTTCGATGAAGCCGTATTTGTTCACGCGCGCGTAAGTCGCGAGCGAGTTGATCAGGCCGATGTTCGGGCCTTCCGGCGTTTCAATCGGGCAGATGCGGCCGTAGTGCGTCGGATGGACGTCGCGGACTTCGAAGCCCGCGCGTTCACGCGTCAGACCACCCGGCCCAAGGGCCGAGAGGCGGCGCTTGTGGGTGATTTCCGAGAGCGGGTTCGTTTGGTCCATGAACTGCGACAGCTGCGAGGAGCCGAAGAATTCACGCACCGCGGCCGCCGCCGGTTTCGCGTTGATCAGGTCGTGCGGCATGACGGTGTCGATTTCGACCGACGACATGCGCTCCTTGATCGCGCGTTCCATGCGCAAGAGGCCGACGCGATACTGGTTCTCCATCAACTCGCCGACCGAACGCACGCGGCGGTTGGCCAAGTTGTCGATGTCGTCGACTTCGCCTTTGCCGTCGCGCAGATCGTGCAGGATCTTCACGACCGCGAGCAGGTCTTCGCGGCGCAGGATGCGCATCGTGTCTGGCGCGTCGAGGCTGAGACGCGAGTTCATCTTCACGCGGCCGACGGCCGAGAGATCGTAGCGTTCCGAGTCGAAGAAGAGGCCGTTGAACAACGTTTCGGCCGTGTCGAGCGTCGGCGGTTCGCCGGGGCGCATGACGCGGTAGATGTCGATCAGCGCCTGCTCGCGCGACTGGTTCTTGTCGACCAGCAGCGTGTTGCGGATGTAGCTGCCGACGTTGACGTGGTCGATGTCGAGCAACGAGATTTCGTCGAAGCCCGCATCCGTCAGGTCTTCGAGGACCTTCTCGTTCACTTCGTCGCCGGCCTCAGCGTAGATCTCGCCCGTTTCGGCGTTGACCATGTCGAGCGCGAGGTAGCGGCCGAAGAGTTCTTCGTTGGGCACGAGCAGCTGCTTCAGGCCGTCTTCGGCGAGCTTGCGGGCGCCGCGCGGCGTGAGCTTGCGGCCGGCTTCGATGACGACGTCGCCGGTCTTGGCGTTCTTCAGATCATGCGCGGACTTGAAGCTGCGCATGCGTTCGGCGTCGAACGGCGTCGTCCAGCCGTCCTTGGCTTCCTTGTAGGTCACCTGGCGATAGAAGTGCTCCAGGATCTGCTCGCCCGTGAGGCCGAGCGCGTAGAGCAGCGACGTCGCCGGCAGCTTACGGCGGCGATCGATACGGACGTAGATGATGTCCTTCGCGTCGAACTCGAAGTCGAGCCACGAGCCGCGATACGGAATAACGCGCGCGCCGAACAGCAGCTTGCCGCTCGCGTGGGTCTTGCCCTTGTCGTGGTCGAAGAAGACGCCCGGCGAGCGGTGCATCTGGCTGACGATCACGCGCTCAGTGCCGTTGATGATGAACGTACCGTGCTCCGTCATCAGGGGCATGTCGCCCATGTAGACGTCTTGTTCCTTGATGTCCTTGACGGACTTGGCCTGCGTTTCGGGATCGACCTCGAACACGATCAGGCGCAGCTTCACCTTCAACGGCGCCGCAAAGTTCATGCCGCGCTGGCGGCATTCGTCGACGTCGTATTTCGGGTCTTCGAATTCGTAGTGCACGTATTCCAGACGCGAGGTCTCGGCGAAGTCGGTGATCGGGAACACCGACCGGAACACCGCTTCGAGACCTGCATTTTCACGCGCATCGGGTTTGACGTGCATTTGGAGGAAATGCGCGTAAGATTCGCGCTGAACCTCGATGAGGTTCGGCAATTGCGCGACTTCTGCAATCCGTCCGAATGTTTTGCGTACCCGTTTGCGGTCCGTGAACGATAGCGCCATGATTGATCCTTGAATCCCGTCTCGTCTTTTCGCTTTCTCGGTCGCATGCCACCCGGTCGGGAGCGGCCCACGTCTTCAAATCCCCACCGCGGCCCAGCCGGAAAGCAATCCGGACAACGATGAAACGACCTCACCGCCCGCAGGAAAATTCCCGCGGGCGGTGAAATCATGCGTACTTTGTCGAGGAGCGCAGCTTCATGCCGCCCCTCACAATTACTTCAGCGAAACCTTCGCGCCTTCGGCTTCCAGCTTCTTCTTCATTTCTTCCGCGGCCGTCTTCGGCACGTCGGCCTTCACTTCCTTCGGTGCGCCTTCGACGAGGTCCTTGGCTTCTTTCAAGCCGAGGCCGGTGATCTCGCGCACCACCTTGATGACGTTGATCTTCTTGTCGCCGGCGCTGTCGAGGACGACGGAGAATTCCGTCTTCGCCTCGGCCACTGCCGCGACCGGACCCGCCGCTGCCGCAACGGCGACAGGTGCGGCCGCCGAAACGCCCCACTTCTCTTCGAGAAGCTTCGACAGTTCAGCGGCTTCCATCACCGTCAGCGTGGAGAGTTCATCAACGATTTTTTCGAGTTTGGACATGATATGTACGTTCCTGCCTATGTTTCAACCTTGGGACTTCATTCCATTCACGTAGTTCCCTTGCGGGATTACGCCGCTTCGCCTTTCTTGGCATGAGCGCTGATGACACGGGCGAGCTGCCCGGCCGGCGCTTGCAGAATTCCCGCGATTTTCGTCGCGTTCTGTTTCAGCATGCCTGCAAGACGCGCCCGGAGTTCGTTCAGCGACGGCAACGAGGCCAGAGCCTCGACGCCTTTCGCGTCCAAGAACTGCGTCCCGACGACACCGCCCAGAATGACGAACTTGGGGTTCGTCTTGGCGTAGTCGTGGGCCGCTTTGGGCGCCGCAATCGGATCGAGCGAAAATGCGATACCCGTCGGACCCTTCAACAGGTCCTGCATGGGTTGCGCCATCGTTCCTTCCGCAGCACGCTTTGCGAGACGGTTCTTCGAGACTTTAAAGCTCGCTCCCGCCGCCCGCATCTGCGACCGTAGCTTCGACATGTCGGCCACGGTCATGCCTTGATAGCGCGCAACGACGACCACGCCGGCTTTGCCGAACTCTTCGTTCAGCGTACCGATGACTTCGGCCTTTTGCGTTCTATCCACTGTTGGCTCCTTTGCCTGGTTTCATCTCAGTGGCCGGAATTGTCGCTCCGCCCGATGAGCCTTCGTCAAAAACCCTGTCCCAAGGGCACCGGCACTTCGCTGTCGCGTTATCGCTCAAGCGTCACGCACTACCCCCGTCTATGCAGGCTTCCCTGATTATGCCGTCCCCGGAAAACCGGTTGGGCGCCTGCAGTCTCGGACAGGAAAGGATCGATCTCTCGATCCCATCCACCGGCGTTGCCGCCGGGAATTCTTCAAATCCTGTTACGCGCCCATCACGGTTGAGGGCTCGATGATCACGCCCGGACCTTGCGTCGAAGAGATCGCCATCTTCTTCAGATAGTTTCCCTTCGCCGCGCTGGGCTTCGCCTTCATGACCGAGTCGAACAGCGCGCGGATGTTCTCGACCAGCGCGGCTTCCGTGAAACTCGCCTTGCCGACGCCGGCGTGAATGATGCCGGCCTTCTCGGCGCGGAATTCGACGGCGCCGCCTTTGGCGTCTTTCACGGCCTTCGTCACGTCCATCGTCACGGTGCCGACCTTCGGGTTCGGCATCAGGCCGCGCGGGCCCAACACTTTGCCGAGACGGCCGACGAGGCCCATCATGTCGGGCGTCGCGATGAGGCGGTCGAAATCGATCTTGCCGCCGTTGACGGTGTCGAAGAGATCCTGCTCGCCCACGATGTCGGCGCCGGCCTTCTTCGCTTCGTCGGCCTTCGCGCCTTTGGCGAACACGGCGACGCGCAGCGTCTTGCCCGTGCCGTTCGGCAGGTTGACGACGCCGCGGACCATCTGGTCGGCGTGGCGCGGGTCGACGCCGAGGTTCATCGCGACCTCGATCGTTTCGTCGAACTTCGCCTTGGCGCGTTCCTTGACCATCTTCACGGCTTCGGCGAGCGCGTATTGCTTGCGCGAGTCCACGCCCTTGCGGGCTGCGGCCAGGCGCTTGCCTTCTTTCGGTGCTTTTTTCTTGTCAGCCATGGCGCTTACCCTTTGACCTCGAGGCCCATCGAACGCGCGGAGCCGGCGATGATCTTCATCGCGGCGTCGATATCGTTCGCGTTCAGGTCCTTCATCTTCAATTCGGCGATCTTCTTGAGGTCGGCTTGCGTCACCGAACCCTTCGGTTCGAGACCAGGCTTCTTCGAGCCGCCGTCGATCTTCGCCGCCTTCTTGAGAAGGAACGAGGCCGGGGGCGTCTTCATTTCGAGCGAGAATGATTTGTCCTGGTAATACGTAATGATTACCGGGATCGGCATCCCCTTTTCCATTTCCTGCGTGCGCGCGTTGAAGGTCTTGCAGAACTCCATAATGTTGAGTCCGCGTTGACCGAGCGCAGGCCCGATCGGCGGCGACGGATTGGCCGCCCCTGCCGGTACTTGGAGCTTGATCTGCCCCATCACTTTCTTCGCCACGAGTATCTCCTCTTCTTATGGCTTAGCGGTCCAAACGGTCTGGAGCGTCGCTCCTCGCCTTCCGCAACAAACGCACATTCGATTGGCTGGTTAGAGCTTCTCGACCTGAGCGAAATCCAATTCCACAGGCGTTGCACGACCGAAAATCGACACAGCGACCTTGAGCCGCGAGCGACCTTCGTCGATTTCCTCGACGCTGCCGTTGAACGAGGTGAACGGGCCGTCGGCCACGCGCACTTGTTCGCCGATTTCGAAGGTGACGGCGGGCTTCGGATGTTCGACGCCTTCCTTCACCTGATTCAGAATGCGATCGACTTCCGCCTGGCTGACCGGGATCGGCTTGTTGCCGGTGCCCAGAAAGCCCGTGACCTTCGGCGTGTTCTTCACGAGGTGATAGGCCTCGTCCGTCAGGTGCGCCTTCACGAGAACGTAGCCCGGGAAGAACTTGCGTTCGGCATTCACCTTCTGACCGCGGCGGACCTCGACCACTTCTTCGGTCGGGACCAACACCTCTTCGAACAGTTCCGACAGGCCGTGCTGAAGAGCCTGCTTCTTGATTTCGTCGGCCACCTTCTTCTCGAAATTCGAGTAGGCGTGGACGATGTACCAGCGCGCCGGCGTATTTGCTTGGGTTTGGACCATCGCCGTTACACCAAGCCCAAAACGAATTTCACGAGCGTCGAAAGCCCGAAGTCCACCAGCGCGAAGAAGACGATCGACATTGCAATCATGATGAAGACTGCGATCGTCGTGACGCGCGTTTCGGCGAGCGTCGGCCAAGTGACCTTCGCTCCTTCCTGGCGCACTTGCGCGAAGAACTCAGGGCCCTTGGTGATCCACGAGAAGAAACCCGCGCGCGGGGGCGCCGGTTCGACGGCCTTGCCGCCACCACCACCACTCACGTTCTTCTTCTCATCCGCCATCGTCTTCATTCGCCTTCGTCGCTTTCTTCCGCGTCACGTCTCTGCTTTTACGTCGTGGCAGGGGCGGAGGGACTCGAACCCACGACCCTCGGTTTTGGAGACCGATGCTCTACCAGCTGAGCTACACCCCTATTCGACCTGGTCCTTACTTCACGATCTTGGCGACGACGCCCGAGCCGACGGTGCGACCGCCCTCACGGATGGCGAAGCGAAGCTTCTCTTCCATCGCGATCGGAACGATCAGTTCGACCTCGATCGATACGTTGTCGCCCGGCATTACCATCTCGGTACCCTCAGGCAGTTTCACAATCCCCGTCACGTCGGTCGTGCGGAAATAGAATTGCGGGCGGTAGTTGGTGAAGAACGGCGTGTGACGGCCACCTTCTTCCTTCGTCAGGATGTAGGCCTCAGCCTTGAAGTGCGTGTGCGGCGTCACCGAACCCGGCTTCGCCAGGACCTGACCACGCTCAACGCCTTCACGCTCGACACCACGCAGGAGGCAACCGACGTTGTCGCCCGCCTCACCCGAGTCGAGCAGCTTGCGGAACATTTCGACGCCCGTGACGACGGTCTTGGTCGTCGGACGGATGCCGATGATTTCGATTTCCTCGCCGACCTTG
>JAWXBY010000182.1:0-2571 GCA_034440355.1 Alphaproteobacteria bacterium | reverse complement strand
GGGAGGATAGAGACGCCGCACCATGACCGACATTATCGCCGCCGCGCGCACCTTCCACGACGAACTGAAAGCTCGCGCATCAGAAATAGAGGCCGCGCGAAAACTCCCTCCCGACCTCGCGGCCAAATTCAAAGAAAACGGCTTCTTCCGCCTCCTCGTCCCCAAAGAATACGGCGGCCTCGAATCCGACCCCATCACCTTCGCCCGCATGGCCGAGACGTTGGCCGAAGCTGACGCCTCCGCCGCATGGGTCGCGATGATCTGCGCCTCGACCGGCGTCACCGCCAGCTGGATGCCGCCATCGGGCGCGAAAGAAGTCTTCGCCAAACCGGACAATGTCGTTTGCGGTGTCTTCGCGCGCCGCGGCAAGGCGCACGACGAAGGCGACCACTACCGCGTTGAAGGCCGCTGGCAATGGGGCTCGGGCAGCGACGTCTCCGATTGGATGACCGCAGGCGTCGTCCTCTATCGCGACGGCAAACCCGTGATGGGCGAGGGCGACATCCCGCTGAACGGCGGCATCTTCGCCCCGACGCGCGAGATCGAACTGCAAGGCAATTGGGACACCTCAGGCCTCTGCGGTTCGGGCAGCCAAGATTTCGTCATGAAGAACGTGCGCGTCCCGAAAACGCGCTGCGACATCGGCAAGTTCAAGGTCTACATCGAGCGCCCTCTGTTCTTCTTCCCGCCCTTCGGCTTGCTCGCCTGCGGCATCGCCGCGGTGATGATGGGCATGGCCCGCGCCTCCATCCGCGAACTCACCGCACTCGCCAGCGTGAAAATCCCAGAAGCCCACCGCCGCGTCCTCGCCCAACGCACGCGCACGCAAGAAGACCTCGCGGAAGCTGAAGCCCAACTCCGCTCCGGCCGCGCCTTCTACATGGAAATGATGGAACAAGCCTGGGACGAAACGCGCACCAAAGGCCACGCCTCAACCGAAACGCGCCGCGACCTACGCCTGGCGATCACCCACGCCGCGCGCTCGTCGGTGCGCGCCGTCGACCTCATGTACAATCTCGGCGGCGGAACGTCCGTGTACAAATCATCGCCGCTGCAGCGCATCTTCCGCGACATCCACGTCGCGTCTCAGCATATGCAAATCGCCACCCCCACCATGGAAACCGCGGGCCGCCACATGCTGGGCCTCGACGGCGACTACAGCCAATTGTGAGCACCATGTCGGACATCAAACTCGTCATCGCAGGCGCCGCCGGCCGCATGGGCCAAGCGGTCCTGCGCGAAGCCGGCAAAACCCACGGCATCAAAGTGATCGCGGGGCTAGAGGCGGCCGACAACCCGCATCAAGGCCAAGACCTCGGCCGCATCGCGGGCCACGCCGACGTCGGCGCCAAACTCGAGTCCGATCCATTGGCTGCGCTCGCCAAAGCGGACGCGCTGATCGACTTCACGCGCCCGCAAGCCAGCCTCGCGCTCGCCGACCTCGCCGCTCAAGCCCGCATCGTCCACGTCATAGGCACCACAGGTTTCGCCGAGGCCGACGAAACAAGAATCAAAGCCGCAGCCCGCCACGCCACGATCATCAAGTCCGGCAACATGAGCCTCGGCGTGAATCTGCTCGCCGGCCTCGTCGAACTCGGCGCACGCGCGCTCGGTCCCGCGTTCGACATCGAAATCGTCGAAATGCATCACCGCATGAAAGCGGACTCTCCTTCCGGCACGGCACTCCTGCTGGGCCAAGCCGCAGCCCGCGCGCGCAACGAAAAACTCTCCGAACTCCGCCTCAAACCGCACGACGGCCTCACCGGCCCGCGCGCGCCGGGCCCCATCGGCTTCGCCAGCCTCCGCGGCGGCTCGGTCGTCGGCGACCACACGGTGATCTTCGCCGGCGACGGCGAACGCATCGAACTCACCCACCGCGCCGAAGACCGCAGCATCTTCGCTCACGGCGCATTGAAGGCCGCGCTCTGGGGCCAAGGCAAAGGCCCGGGCCTCTTCGACATGCAAGATGTCCTGGGCCTAAGAAACCGCGGGTGAACGCCGCGCGTCATGCAGCGCCGTGCGCAAAGCATCGGCAAAATCCTTCCGCTCGAACGGCGAAAGAAACCCGCCGATCTCAAGCGCCCGCCCATGACTGCGCAACGTCACGGTTGAAACGCCAAGCTCCTCGTCGCCCTCATACCAAACGCTGACCCAGTAAGCCGGAAACCGCCAAGCCTTCCGCGCACCGTTCTGATCGATACGCTCAACGACCAGCGCATCGCCATCGACAGTCACCCGCTCAAACGCCCGCGTCTGCGCATAACTCATCCGAAACGCCAAATAGACGAGCAGAATGTCGAGCCCCAAAAACCCAAGCACCGGCCATCCGCCAAGCGACACCAACACAATCGCAACAACCGCATTCGCCGCCAGCACGACACAAAACAACGCACGAAATCCCTGCGGACCGAGCGACCGATACGGATGAATGACGGCGTCGAACACGGGCTTGTCCATGGATGGGATTTTAGAGCGAGCCCGGCTTCGGTGGAAGCGCATCGAGTCAGCTTCACCACAAAGCCTCAAAGAACACTAAGTTCCACGAAGGTGCTTTGCGCTGAGGGCGGCCAT
>JAWXBY010000181.1:0-7625 GCA_034440355.1 Alphaproteobacteria bacterium | reverse complement strand
GAAGCCGCGGTTCCGCCCGCGCGCCGTGCCACCGCCGCCGTCGCCGGTGAAGGTGCCGCCGGTGCCGCTGAAGCCCCAACCGCCGGCTGAGACGACGGCCGATGCGACGACGATCCTTTCGGACAAGCAGATCATCGACAATCCGGTGTCGCGTCCGCCGATCCGCTATCCGCGGCGCGCGGAAGAGCAAGAGAAAGAAGGCGTGGTTCGGGTTCGCGTGACCATTCAACCGGATGGCACCGTGACCGACGTT
The DNA here is from genome assembly GCA_034440355.1 of Alphaproteobacteria bacterium. Taxonomy (GTDB): domain Bacteria; phylum Pseudomonadota; class Alphaproteobacteria; order Micropepsales; family Micropepsaceae; genus SZUA-430. The sequence goes on along the minus strand of JAWXBY010000181.1, from coordinate 7,372 downwards.
GTCGTCGTCTCCGCCCGGCCGCCAGGTTGGTTCGAGCAAGCGGCGATCGACGGTGTGAAGCGGTGGCGTTACAAGGCGCCGGGCCGCGTGGTCGTCGCCGAAGTCGACGTCGAATTCAAACTGAACTGAGCCCGGAAGTTTAGGAGCCACTTATGGCAGGCAACATCGGAACGGGTGAAAGCGCAGGCGGAAAGCGGGGTCGCTATGGCGACAACGCCGAGATCAACGTCACGCCGTTCGTCGACGTCATGTTGGTGTTGCTCATCATCTTCATGGTGTCGGCGCCGCTCGCCACGATCAGCATTCCGCTCGACTTGCCGCCGCCGAACGACACCGCGCCGCCGGATCCGATCGAACCGATCTTCGTCAGCTTGCAGGATACGGGCGTCATCAACGTGGGTACGCCCAACACGGGTGAAATCCAGGCGGATTGGACGACGCTCGGTACGGCCCTGCAGCAAAAGACGAATGGCGACCTCACGCGCAAGATCTTCATCCGCGCGGACCAGAAGGTCATCTATGCCGACGTGATGCGTCTGATGGATGCGATCGACCAGGACGGCTACAAGAACAAAGCGTTGGTCGCCGAAGACGTGGTCGACTAGTCTCGCGATAAACAACTGCAACACGAAACGGGGCCGGGCAATCCGGCCCTTTTTCGTTGGCGGCTTGCGCTTCGGCGAATTGCTCGTAACGTCTGCGCTCCCGATGAGGAGTCCAGACCTATGGCAGCGAGCGTCGAAAGCGGATCGGCCGGCAAAGGCCGCCATGCGACAAATGCCGAAGTGAACGTCACGCCGTTCGTCGACGTGATGCTGGTGTTGCTGATCGTCTTCATGGTCGCGGCGCCGATTGCGACGATCGCGGTTCCGCTGAATCTTTCGAACAACACGATCGCACCGCCTTTGCCGCTGCCGCCGGTGTTCGTCAGCCTGCAGGACAACGGTGTCATCAACGTCGGCAATCCGGATACCGGCGAGGTTGCAGCCAACTGGTCGAACTTCATCGCTGTCGTCGACCAGAAGACGGGCGGCGACCGCAACCGTCAGATCCTCATTCGGGCTGACCAAAAGGTGCCGTACGCGGCGGTCATGCGGCTGATGGATGAACTGCACCGGCGGGGCTATGGGAACAAAATGCTGGTGACCGAAGACGTCGTGGGCTGAGGGCGTCAAAAGCAACCGCCAGGCGAACTGCGACGCCGTCGCAGCCTTGTTCATTTGTTTCAAGTCTGCCTATGCTTGCATTGTTGAATCGAATGCAAGAACGGAGGCTTGAACATGAATGTTGCTCAAGAGCGTCCGCGTAGCTGGACGCCGCATATCATTTTGTTCTCGATCATTCTGCACGTGGTGATGATCTACTACATCGCGGTGGCATTTCAGATTGTGCCGCCTCCCGTCCCAACGTTTGATCCGCCGACGATTCAAACGGTGCGGATCAATCCGGTGCCGCCGACCGTGGACCCCGATCCGATCAAGCTGAAGCCCCCGATCACGCAGCGTATTCCCAAGCCGTCGCCGGTTCCGCCAACTGTCGAGCCGTCGCCCATTACGCCGACGGCGAGCGGGCCGGCGCAGGGGCCGATTGCTCTGGATGTGCGCGGCGAGGTGGGCGAGCAGCCGGTCGCCCAGTCGCTGCCGGCGTATCCGCGTTCGGCACAGGAGCGCGGCGTCGAGGGGCGCGTCGTCATGTCGATCACGATCATGCCCGACGGCACCGTACGCGACGTGCAAGTGGTGGAGGCGCGGCCGCGTGGATACTTCGAGGCGGCCGCCGTGCGCGCGGTGCAGACGTGGAGATATCGTCCGTCGAATATGGTCCGACGGAACGTGATCGTTCACATGGACTTCGAACTTAAGGACGCGTGACCGGCGCTTCCGCTGTGGCGCGCATCAGGCGCCACAGGTTCATCACGTCGGCGCGTTCGGTCGTGGGCGCGCCGATGGAGACTCTGACCATCCACTTGCCGTTCAGCAGCGCCGGCGTGAGGTAGGCCTCGCCCGAGCGGTTGACCTTGTCGACCCAGGCGAGCGTGTGGCGGTCGAGGGCTTCGCCGGCGAGGCCTTGCGGTTCGTGACGCACGCAGAGGGTTTGTAGGGGCACGGGCGCGAGTACGCGCCAGCCCGGCGTCTTGCGGATTTCGTCGGCGAGCGCTTGCGCGTTGGCGATATCGCGGCGCAGGCGCGATTGCAGGCCGGCGACGCCTTGCTCACGGATCAAGAACCAGAGTTTTAGCGCGCGGAAACGGCGGCCGAGCGGGAGGCCCCAGTCGCGCAGGTTCTTCACTTGCGAGTCGGCGGCGGTTTGCAGGTAGCTGGGGTTCGTCGACATCACTTGGATCAGATGCTGCGGATCGCGCACGTAGTAGAGCGAGCAGTCGAACGCCGCGCCCAGCCATTTGTGCGCGTTGATGACGATGGAGTCGGCGCCTTCGACGCCGGCCCACATCCAGCGGCATTCGGGCAATATCATCGCCGAGCCCGCCATCGCGGCGTCGACGTGAAGCCACACGCCGTATTCGCGCGCGACGTCGGCTATGGCTTCGATCGGATCAAGCGCTGTGGTCGTGGTCGTGCCGGTGGTCGCGACGATCGCGCAGGGTTTGAGACCCGCGGCGCGGTCCGCTTCGATCATCCGCTTCAGCTCATCGGCGCGCATCGCGAAGGCGTCGTCGTGTGGGACGTGGCGGATGTTCGTGCGGCCGAAGCCCGCGAGCAGCGCGGCTTTGTCGATGGAGCTGTGCGCCTGTGCCGTTGCGTAGACGGTGAGTGGGTGCGGCTCCGCTTGCAGGCCGCCGCGCGTCGCGGCGTGGGCGCTGGTGCGTTCGCGCGCGCAGAGGAGGGCGACCAGTGTCGACGTCGAGGCGGTGTCTTGGATGACGCCGCTCCAGGCGTCACTGAGGCCCAGCATCTGGCGCAGCCAATCGGCGACGACTTCTTCGACTTCGGTGAGCGCGGGGCTGGACTGCCAGGCGAGGCCGAGCGTACCGAGGCCGGTGCTCAGCAAGTCGCCGAGGATGCTCGCCTCTAAACCGTTGGCCGGGAAGTAGGCGAAGAAGTTCGGGTGCTGCCAGTGCGAGACGCCGGGCACGACGATGCGATCGACGTCGGCCATGATGGCGTCGAAGGGCTCGGCGATGTCCGGCGGCGCGGCCGGCAGTTGCGCTTTGATCGAACCGGGCGCGACTTGCGACATGACGGGGCGCGCGGCGATACCGGCGCGATGGTCGGCCAGCCAATCGATGAGACGGTGACCGGCTTCGCGGAACTCGTCGGGGTTCATGCGCGCACCGCGTGAAAGCGCCGAATGAGGCCGCTCTCGACTTCGTAGATCGCGACCATTTCGTAGACGCCCGGTGCGCCAAGACGGCCTTCGATCCGTTCGTGATCGACCACCACGCGTGCGAACGCGATCCGATTGACGAGATGCGCGTGCAGGTTCGGCGAACGCGCGAACAGGTCCGCGTAGCGCGCGCGGATGGCGGCTTTGCCGTTCATCGCCGGTTCGGGATTCAAGAATTCGAAGCCTTGGGCGTCTTCCGCGAACAGCGCCAGATACGCCTCGAGATCGCGCGCGCTGTAGGCGTCAAGCTGGCGCTGAACGATCGTTTCCGGTGTCGTTGTCATAGGTCGACGATGGTTTTGAAGCCGCCCCAGAACATGCGCATGCCGTCGAAAGGCGAGTCCTTGTGATCGTGCTGCATGCGCTTGTCTTTCATGACGAGATCGTTGATGCGGTCGCGATCCTTGCGCGACTTGTAGACGATCCAGGCGAAGATCACCGTCTCGTCGTCCTTCAACTTCACCGCTTGCGGGAAAGACGTGATCTTGCCCGGCTTCACGTCGTCCGCGACCGCCTCGTGATAGGAGAGCGCGCCGTGGTCCATCCAAACTTTGCCGGCCTTGCGCGCCATGCGGCGGTACGCGGCCAGGTTCTTGCGCGGCACGGGCAGAACAAATCCGTCGACGTAGTCGGGCATAGAGGGTCTCCGTTGGTGGGCGCGGGATCAAACACGGAATTAGGGATTCGTGCAAAAAATGGCCGAGAATCGGCCCCGTCGTAAAGCGTTGGGAACCGCTTGGAACGGGCCGGCGTTTATGTCGGGCTTGCCAACTGGGAGAACACTTCATGACGACGGAACAGACGAGCGTTCGAGACCTTGAGCCGTTCTTCATCTCGACCTACCTGCGGCCCGCCGAGACGGGTGTCGGGTCGTCGAACCCTGGCGGCTTGCCGACGCCGCTTCTCGATCCGAATTCGTTGGAGACCGCGCAGCAGGCGTACGATAGCGCGTTGGGTGAATTGCGGACGCGCAACAAAGCAGGCGTTCGTTCAGCGACGCGTCACGTGCTTGCCAACAAGATTTTGGGCTTTGCCATCTTTGGCGAACGCGATCCGCGGTCGCTGGCCGATCGCGCGCTCGCGCACTTCCCGTAACGCTTGGCCGGAACCGCGGGATCACGCACGAGTTAGCTTGACATGACGCGGTCGAACGTACGCGCGCTGGCCCGGAAGCTGGGCCTGCGCATCGCCAAGCGCGAAGAGTTGTGCATCCGCCGCGAACGCAGCGGCGATGGCTGGATCTATCGCAATCGTTTCAACCGGCGAGTGACCGCGAAGCGCTTGGTCCAGCGGCTCGATCGGCTCGCCGTGCCGCCCGCGTATGAGGATGTCGTCTACGCGACCGATGCGAAGGCGCATTTGCAGGCGGTGGGGCGCGATGCGGCGGGGCGTCTGCAATATGCCTACCATCCGGATTGGGCGAAGATTCGTGATCTGCGCAAGGCCGAGCGGTTGGTCGCGCTTGTCGATGTGTTGCCGCGTGTGCGCCGCACTCTGGCGCAGCGTTTGTCGGACGGCGAGCCCACACGTGAGTTTACTCTGGCGGCCGTGATCGAACTGATCGCGACCTCGGCGATCCGCGCCGGCGGCGAAGAGTATGCGCGCGAGCGCAAGACGCGTGGGGCGGCGACGCTTCTCAAATCCAACGTGAAGATCGAGGACGGCGCCTTGCATCTGAGCTTCCGCGCCAAGGGCGGGAAGCACATTCGCAAGACGTTGGAGAATGCCAAGCTTGCCGCTGCGCTGGCGCGACTTGTGACGTTGCCGGGGCCGCGGCTCTTTCAGTACAGCGACGGCGACGGGAACGTGCGGTCGATCACGTCGGCCGACGTCAACGCCTATCTGAAAGAGATTGCGGATTGCGATGTCTCGTTGAAGGATTTTCGCACGCTTTGTGCATCGGCTGAGGTGCTCGAGACGCTGGCGCAGCAGGAGCCCGGGCCGAGTGCCGCGGTGCGCAAGCGGCAGATCAATGAAGCGCTGAAGGCGGCGGCGCAGACGCTGGAGAACACGCCCACGATCTGCCGCAAGAGCTATGTGCATCCCGCAGTGCTGACCGCGTTCGAGGCGGGCGTGCTGAAGCAGTTTACGGATCAGCTCAAGGCCGCACGCTCGCCTGCGCGGGCGCAGGAGGCCGTGGTGAAGGTGATCGACGCCGCAGCGGCCTAGTGCAGGCGCGGCGACGGTGCGCGGCGCGGTGGCGCGTCGCCGCGGTCGATGAACGGCGCCATGACTTCAAACGTCGCGATCTGAATGTCGTCGCTGGCGCCGCTGCGGCCGCACATCGAACAACGGACGCGGCGCTTGAATTCCAGAACGCGCGTCTGTGGGTGCGCCATTGCGGTGATCTGCTCCGGCAGCAAGGCGGTGCGATGTCCGCATTTGCATTGCAGATTGATGCCCTTGCCGCCTTCGATGAGCGAGCCGAGTGTCAGCGGGCGACGTGTGCGCGAGGGAGCGACCATGCGTGCAGTTTAGCCCAGACATTGACGCGCGGTAAATCGGCGCGTGCGGGGTAGGGGAGGGGCCCCTTTTCGCGTGAGGGAAGGGCACCCAAACGGGGTTCTACCGGTGCGTGGTCCCCGCCCCCCGCCTTGCACAACCGGCCAGCGTGCTAAGGTGCTTCCATTCAAACATTGGGAGCAAACGACATGGCGATCGATTTCGTAATTCCGGCCGAGGCCAAGGCGCTGCGCGAGCGGGTGCGCAAGTGGGTTCACGACGAATGCGTGCCGGCGGAGAAGCGGCTCATCGATGGGGCAGACTATAAGACCGTGCTGAAAGAGCTGCGCACGAAGGCGCGGGCGCAGGGGCTGTGGTGTCCTTTTATTCCTAAGGAACATGGCGGCATGGGGTTGGGGCCGCTGGCCAACGCGCTCGTGCAGATGGAGTTGGGCGAAAGCTATCTCGGCGCGTTGTCGATGAACACGCAAGGGCCCGACGATGCCACGATGCTCACCCTGCTGGAGCATGGCACGCCATATCAAAAGGAAAAGTTTCTAAAGCCGCTGCTCAACGGGGAAAAACGCATTTGCTACTCCATGACGGAGAAAGCGTCGGGCGCGGACGCCACCGGCATGCAGACACGGGCGGAAAAGCGCGGCAACGACAAGTACGTGCTCAACGGCGAGAAGTGGTTCTCCAGCGCGGCGAGCGTCGCCGACATTGCGCTCGTCATGGCGAAGACCGATCCGGATGCGCCGCGGCATCAGCAGTTCTCGACGTTCCTGGTCGAGTTGCCGAACCCCGGCTATCGCATCAAGCGGGACATTCCGACGATGGCGGTCGAAGGGCCGCTGTCGCATATCCTGGGCGGCGGGCATTCGGAGATCGAGATCAAGGATCTTGAGATCCCGGCGGAGAACTTGCTTGGCGGCGAGGGCAAGGGTTTTGCGATGGGCCAGCATCGTCTGGCTTACGGCCGGTTGCGGCACGGCATGCACAATGTGGCGATGGCGCAGCGTGCGCTGGACATGGCGGCCAAACACGTCACGACGCGTTCGACGTTCGGCAAGAAGCTGGACGAGCGGCAGGCGGTGCAGTTCATGCTGGCCGATTGCGCGAGCGAGCTCTACATCGCGCGCCTGATGCTGATGCACATTGCTTATAAGGCCGAGAACAAGCTCGACCTGCGGCAGGAGAACGGCATCGCGAAGGTGTTCCTGGCCAACATGGTCCATAAGGTCGTCGATACGGCGATCCAGCTGCACGGCGCGCTGGGCTACAGCCGCGATCTGCCGCTCGCCGCTTGGTACACGCACATCCGTTCGCAGCGCCTGGTCGACGGGCCCGACGAGGTGCACCGCTGGACCACCGGCCGTAACGTGATCAAGGCTTATAAGGAGCACGGCACGACGGCCGGCGCCTGCGGCGGCGATCTGCTTTGAGTTGTTGAGGCAGGTTCCCGCCAGGCTGCTGCCATTTTCCGGACTGCCGCGCGTTATATCTCGATATCTCGCGGCAGTCAGCAAGGAGGACGCAGGATGATCAAGACGTACAAAGGTAGCTGTCACTGCGGGAACGTTCG
>JAWXBY010000180.1:0-4080 GCA_034440355.1 Alphaproteobacteria bacterium | reverse complement strand
GGTTGAACGAGGCGCTGGAGGCGGCGGGGGAGGCTGCGCTTCAGGCGTTTGCGGTGTTGCGTGGGTTGGAGGATGGGTCGGGGGATATTCGCGCGGCGTTTCGTGCGTTCCGGTTTGTGCCGATGGGGTTGGAGGCGCTTTATCCGCTCGCCGGTTTGTTGCCGCCGGTGAACCGGTTCTTTCTTGATCCGGCGCTGCGATCGGATGAGGGGCTTCAGGCGCTTTTCATGCGTCCGCCGGTGCATGATCGCGTCGGGGTGATGGAGTTCGGTGCGGGCGAGGATGAGCGCGGCGGGTTCTGGCTTTATGTGCCGGAGCATTATTCGCCCAATCGCAGCTGGCCGCTGGTGATGGCACTGCATGGCGGCAGCGGGGCGGGGCGGCAGTTCTTGTGGAGTTGGTTGCGCGATGCGCGCAGTCGCGGCGCGATCCTGGTTGCGCCGACGTCGGTGCAGGGCACGTGGTCGTTGACCGGCGATGACGTGGATACGCCGAATCTGTTGCGCATTCTGGAATTCGTGCGGTCGGAATGGTCGGTGGATGCGGCGCGGTTGTCGCTCACCGGCATGAGCGATGGCGGCACGTTCACCTATGTTTCGGGACTTGAGGCGGCGTCGCCGTTTACGCATTTGGCGCCGGTGTCGGCTGCGTTTCATCCGTTGCTCGCGCAGATGGTTGATGCGGAACGTTTGCGCGGGTTGCCAATCCATATCGTTCACGGGCGGCAGGATTGGATGTTCCCGCCGACGATGGCGCGCGAGGCACAGCGGGCGCTTTCGGCGGCAGGCGCGGATGTCACATATCGCGAGATCGAAGACCTTAGCCACACGTATCCGCGCGAGATGAATGCGGCGATCATGGCGTGGGCAGGTTTTGCAGGATGAAGTCGGCGCGTTGATCGACGGGTTGTTTGGGGATGAGGACGATGTCGTGGCCGTGGATTTCGTAGCTGGTCAGTAGGCGGTCGAATTCGGCTTTTGCATCTTCGAAGGTGTGTCGGCGTTCGGTGTCGGTGGCGAAGAGTTCGGGCCATGGTGGGGCCATGAAGACGCGGCGAGCGTAGGGATTTGCTTCGAGTGCCCGTTGCGCTGCTTCGGGGATGGGTAGGTTCAGGTGTTCGAGGGCGCTGACGGCGTCGATCAGGCTGCGGTCGAAGAAGGCGCGCGTTTCGCTTTGCGATGCTTTGATGTGTTCGATGGCGAGCGCGATGCAGCGTTCGGCGAAGTGTTGCGGGTTGGTCCATGGGAGTGCTTCGCCGCCTGATGCGAGCTCCGCTTTGACGATGTCGCGTCCGGGTTCGGCGAAGGTGCGGTGGCCGCGGCGGGCTAGTTCGGCAAGCAGCGTTGATTTGCCGCCGGCTGAGCAGCCAGAGATGACGATGCGGGTTGGTTTTCGAGTTTGGGGCAGCTTCAGCCCCCCTCCACCGCTGACGCGGTCCCCCTCCCCCGCTGAAGCGGGGGAGGATAGCAACGTGATTGCTTCTATTCGGCGGCGGCTAGGCTCATGGGCGTGCGGCCTTGGCTGCCGTTTAGTTGCATTAGGTATTTGATGCCTTCTTCGGCGATGTCGTCGCCGATCATGCGGTCGCCTTCTTTGTGAAGTTCGGCCATGTCGACGAAGGCGGCGTAAATGCCGCGCGTGCGGTCGGTGATGATGCCGGCCTTCAACAGCGTCTTGATCAGGACGCGGAAGATATTGGTCGAGTCCTTCATGCGTTCGCGGACGCGGGCGTTGGTGAAGGCTTCGCGGAAGGCGTTCTGCGCCCATTCCCAGTCGATGCCGAATTCGGCGTAGATCGGCTTCTTCTGTTCGGGGCTGCCCAGGTTGAAGAGCAGACCCTGGAAGACTTGCGCGGCCCAGTCTTCAATCAGGTCGCGCTCGGCTTGCGAGAGGTGCGGGATCGTGCGGTCGGCCCAGATTTTTCCGAATTTGTGGTGGAAGGCTTCGTCCGTCATCACGAGTTGGGAGAGGCGCTTCAGCAGCGGATCGTTCGTGTACTGATAGTTGGTGGCGAAGGCGCCCATCGCGAGGCCTTCGACCAGCATTTGCATGCCGACGAGCTTTTTCCAGACGTAGGGCGAGAGCACCATTTCCGACAGCAGATTGCCCAGCGCGGGGCCGACGGGGAGCGGCTTGCCCCAGCGGGCCTTGATGTACATCGCAAAGCCCGTGACGTGGCGGGCTTCTTCGCGGGTTTGATTGGCGGCGTATTCTTGCGCGCCGGGGTCGCGCAGCACGTGGCAGAGCGAGGCCGACAGCGAGAGCGCGCCTTGTTCGCCGTGCAGGATCGAGGACAGGCCCCAGCGGACGGACGAATTCACCAGGCGGATTTTTTGGCCTTCGTCCAGCTTGTCGCCGATCGCCGTCTGCAGATCGAGGTTCAGGAACGGCGGCATCATGTATTCGTTCTTCATGTCGAACGGCGTCGAGTAATCGATGTATTTGGGATCGAGCGGGTCCCAGAAATGGTCGTGAGTCGCGGAGATGATCTTGTCGAACGCGGTCGAGCGCGCGTTGTAGCGGTCGACGTCCATCATCGAGCGGAAATCGTCGGGCGCCACAGCGTCGTAGGCGATGTCCTTGGTGATGTTGTTTTCCATCTGTCGGCTCCCTATTCGGCGGCGATGCTGGAGGGCGTGCGCAGGATTTTTCCGCCGTTCAGCTGCATCAGATATTTGATGCCTTCCTCGGCGATGTCGTCGCCGACCATGCGGTCGCCTTCGTTGTGGAGTTCGGCCATGTCGATATAGGCGGCGTAGTTGTTACGCGTGCGGTCGGTGATGATGCCGGCCTTCAACAGCGTCTTGATCAGTACGCGGAAAATGTTGGTCGATTCCTGAAGCTCTTTGCGGATCTCCGCGTCGGTCAGCGCTTCCATGAACGCCTGCTGCACCCAGACCGGGTCGAGGCCAAGTTCGCGGTAGATCCAACCTTTTTGATCCGGGCTTGCGAGGTTGAAGAGCAGGACTTGGAACACTTCCCAGGCCCAGTCTTCGATCTTCTCGGCTTCGCCGGCCGACAGATGCGGGATCGTGCGGTCGGCCCAGATCTTTCCGAATTTGTGGTGGAAGGCTTCGTCCGTCATCACGAGCTGGCAGAGCTTCACCATCAGGGGGTCGTTGCCCTTTTGATAGAACGTCGCGAATGCGCCCATCGCGAGGCCTTCGACCAGCATCTGCATGCCGACGAGTTTCTTCCAGACGAGCGGCGAGAGGACGAGGTCTGTGAGCAGCGAGCCCAGTGCGGGGCCGACCGGTGCGGGTTTGCCCCAGCGGGCTTGGATGTATTTCGCAAAGCCCGTGACGTGGCGTGCTTCTTCGCGCGTTTGGTTCGCGGCGTATTCTTGTGCGCCGGGATCGCGGAGGATGTGGCAGAGCGAAGCCGAGAGCGAGAGCGCGCCTTGTTCGCCGTGCAGGATCGATGAGAACGACCAGAGCGTGTTCAAGTTCGTAAGTTTGATCTTGCCGCGTTCGTCGAGCTTGTCGCCGACCGCCGTGCGCAACTCCGTCATCAGCGCGGGGTCGACCATGTAGTCCTTCTCGATGTCGAAGGGCTCAGAGAAGTCGATGTATTTCTTGTCGAGCGGATCCCAGAAGTGGTCGTGGGTCGCGGAGATGATTTTATCGAACGCGGTCGAGCGCGCGTTGTAGCGGTCGACGTCCATCATCGAGGGGAAGTCTTCGGGATCGACCGCGTTGTAGGCCGGATCCTTGGTGATGTTCTTGAGTTCGGACATTTGCATTCCTCCCGTATGTTTTTAGCGTTGTTGGGAAGAATGGTAAGGCGAACGGAGGTCTCGGCCAAGAAAAATGACGCGCACGTCATGGTGATGAGCGCGTCAAGGAACTCAGAAATTCAGCCTTTGCTGCAGTGCGTCAACCGCCGTTGCCTGCCGGTGCGGCCGGCGCCGGTGTCGGTGCGACGTCGGTGGGTGCTGCTTCGGCCGGTGCGGCTTCGGTTGGCGCTGCCGGTGGGGGCGGTGGCGCTTCTTCGATCTCCGCCGGGTTGGCTTTGAGCGTCTGCGTCTGGACGCCGGCTTCGCCGAAGACCAAGAGCGAGCCGCCGTCCTGAAGCACCGCG
>JAWXBY010000179.1:0-77793 GCA_034440355.1 Alphaproteobacteria bacterium | reverse complement strand
CGGCGCCGTGCCGCCATGCGGCGGGGCGCCATAGCGGAACGCGTTCAGCATGCCCCCGAATTTTTGCTCGACAACTTCCGCCGGATACCCCGCGATGTCGAACGCCTTGATCATGATCTCAGGCTTGTGGTTCCGGATTGCGCCCGACGACAGCTCGATTCCGTTGCACACGATGTCGTACTGGAACGCGGTGATACCGAGGATCGTCTTCTCGTCCTTCGCGTCTAGCTTCAGGAACGCCTCATGGTCGAAGTTCGGCATCGAGAACGGGTTGTGCGAGAAGTCGATCTTCTTGTCTTCCTCGTTCCACTCGTACATCGGGAAGTCGACGATCCAGCAGAAATGGAAGTCGTAGTAAGGCGACGCCTTCAGCCCCAACTCGTTGCCGATGCGAATGCGCGCCGCGCCCGCAAGCTTCGCCGCCGCGTCCGCCTTACCGGCTGAGAAGAACACCGCGTCGCCGCCCTTAGCACCCGTCTTCTGCGCAATACGCGCCAGCACAGGCTCAGGAATGAACTTCGCGATCGGCCCCTTGCCGACAAGCTTCCCGCCGTCTTCCTCGAACGTGATGTAGCCGAGACCCGGCGCTTTCATCTCAGCTCGCGCCCAGTCGTTCAGCTTGTCGAAAAACGACCGCGGCTGTGATCCCGCACCTGGCGCGGGGATCGCCCGCACGACGCCGCCACCGGCGACAACGCTTTTGAACGCCTTGAACTCGACGCTCGCGTCCGCGAACTCCGCGCTCACGTCGGCGATGATGATCGGGTTACGCAGGTCCGGCTTGTCAGACCCATACTTCAACATTGACTCCGCATACGGAATGCGCGGGAAGGGTCCGGGGTTGATGGTGCGGCCGTTGGCGAATTCTTGGAACACGCCGTGGAGCACAGGCTCCACCGCGGCGAACACATCGTCCTGCGTGACGAAACTCATCTCCAAGTCGAGCTGATAGAACTCGCCCGGCGACCGGTCGGCGCGCGCGTCTTCATCGCGGAAGCACGGCGCGATCTGGAAGTAGCGGTCGAACCCCGCCACCATGATCAGCTGTTTGAACTGCTGCGGCGCCTGCGGCAGCGCGTAGAACTTGCCCGGATGATTGCGCGCCGGCACCAGGAAGTCGCGCGCGCCTTCCGGCGACGACGCCGTCAAGATCGGCGTCTGAAATTCGGTGAACCCTTCGGCGATCATCCGCCGGCGCAAACTGGAAATCACGTTCGAGCGCAGCAGGATGTTCTTGTGAATGCGCTCGCGGCGCAGGTCGAGAAAGCGGTACGTCAACCGCGTCTCTTCCGGATACTCCTGATCGCCGAACACCGGCAGCGGCAGCTCACCCGCCGTCGACTGCACGGTCACTTCGTCGATGCGGATCTCGATCTCGCCGGTGGGCAGATCCTTGTTAACCGTATCGCCCGGCCGAGCCACCACGCGCCCGGTGAAGGTCGCCACGAACTCGGCGCGCAACGTATCGACCGCAGCAAACGACGGGCTGTCGGGTTCGACAACGCACTGCGTAAGGCCGTAATTGTCGCGAAGGTCGATAAAGACGAGCCCGCCATGATCGCGCCGGCGATGGACCCAGCCGGAGATGCGCACGGTCGAGCCCACATGGGCGGCGCGCAATTCGCCGCAGGTGTGCGTGCGATAGCGATGCATGGGAATTCCTTGATGTTTCGGGCAAACGCCGCTTTAAGGGCGAACCTTGTGGCGTTGCCGCGAGCCACCTGTCAAGGGCGCGAATCTTGGGCTATAGCACCGCACCAATGGTCACAATCATCACCACGACTGCCGATCTCGTCGAGGCCTGCGCCAAGTTCGCCGAGGCCCCCTACGTCGCCATCGACACCGAGTTCATGCGCGACACGACCTACTGGCCGAAACTCTGCCTGGTCCAGGCGGCGATCCCCGGTTTCGGCGTGGTCATCGACCCCTTGGCCCCCGGCCTCGACATGGCGTCCTTCAACGCGCTGATGGTCAAGCCTGAGGTCATCAAGGTCTTCCACGCTTCGCGCCAAGACATCGAAATCTTCTTCCATCAGGCGCACCTGATCCCGACCCCGCTGTTCGACACCCAGGTCGCCGCCATGGTCTGCGGCTTCGGCGACAGCGCCGCGTACGAAACGCTGGTCCGCGAACTCGCCCACGCCCAAATCGACAAATCCTCGCGCTTCACCGATTGGTCGCGCCGTCCGCTTAACGACAAGCAGCTGAACTACGCGCTCTCGGACGTGACGCATCTCTGCCGTGTGTATGAGTCGCTCAAGCGCCAACTCGACAAGTCCGGCCGCTCGCACTGGCTCGAAGAAGAACTCGACGTCCTGCGCGCACCCGAAACATACGAACTGAAGCCGGAAGAATCCTGGCGCCGCTTAAAGATGCGCGGCGGCAACCGCCGCTTCACCGGGGTGCTGATGGAAATCGCCGCCTGGCGCGAACGCTTGGCGCAAGAACGCGACGTCCCGCGCTCGCGCGTGATCAAAGACGAAGCCCTTTTCGAAATCGCCGCGCAAGCGCCGCAGAACCAAGAAGACCTGGACTCGTTACGCGGCATCCCGCGCGGCTTCGCAAGTTCGCGCGCCGCCGCCAGCCTGATCGAAGCGGTGAAAGCCGGTCTCGCCCTCCCCGCCTCCGCCATCCCCGACATCGACCGCGGCCCGCCGCCCGCCATCCCGCCGGTGCTGGGCGACATGATGCGCGTACTGCTCAAGATCCAATGCGAAGCCCACGGCGTCGCGCAAAAACTGATCGCGTCCTCATCCGACCTGGATCAAATCGCAGCCGACGATAAAGCCGATGTGCCCGCGTTGTCAGGCTGGCGCCGAGAAATCTTCGGCGACGCCGCGCTGGAACTGAAACACGGCCGAATAGCCCTCTCCATCCGCGACCGCAAAGCAGTTGTCGTTGCGGCAGGCAGCTAAACGCAAATAGCGCAAAAAAAAATCCGTCATGGCCGGGCTTGACCCGGCCACCCAGTCGCCGCGCGTCTGCGCGGCGTCAAAGCTCTCTGTCGCGTCGGCGAATGAAGCGCGTTTCCAGCGCGCACCGACGTGCGCGCACTGGGTGGCCGGGTCAAGCCCGGCCATGACGGACATGTGTGCTAGTTCGCCCGCCCAGCCACATCGTCAAACGTCACCGTCCCGATGATCCGCTTCTGGTGACTAACCACCGGCAGCGCATGCACCGCATGCTTCTGCATGATGTGCAGCGCGTCATCCGCATCCTCTTCCGGATAGCAATAGATGATCGGCTTCGACATCACGTCGCGCGCCGTCAAGCCGTCTCGGTCCGGCCGCCGCAACTCACGCGCGGTCACCACGCCGACCAAGCGATCGAACTCGCTGATCGGCACGCAGTCCATTTGCCCTGAATGCACCTTCGCCGCCAGCTGCGTCACCGGCGTTTCCGGACCGACCCACGTCGCGTCCGGATGCATCACGTCTTTCACTTTCATGAGGGGGTCTCCACCGTATTTTCTTGTTTTGATGGAGTGGAAGTATGAACCGATCGCGCCGCCTGACAAGGCCCGCGCGCAAACCATGCGCGCAAGAAAATTAGCGCAACTCGATCCGCATCGTCCGGTCGAGGGCGCCTGCAAGTTCTTGCAGCCGCTTGGTAATCGCCTCTGCAACCAGCGCCTGATGCGCCTTCGGGATCGTGATCAGCAGCGAACTCGGCGTAATCTTTGCGGAAGTTTCACTCAGGATATCCGGCGCCGGCCCCGCCATGACGAGCGCCGCACGCAGCGCCAATCCCAGCGTCCGCGCCGTGCGCGCCGCGTCGTCGCCGACAAATTTCTGGATACGCCTGATCGTTTTCTCGTACTCGCCGCCATAGCGATGGAACATCGTCAGCGCCAGTAACGCCCGCCCGTCGTGGTCGATGCCGATAAACGGCGCGTTGAGCACATCGGTGAACGTCTGCTCAGCCCGGTGATCGGGATGCCCGCGCCAGCCCGTATCGCCCAGATAGCAGGCCGCCCGCCGCAGACGGTCGAACGACTTGTCGTGGCCGGCAAACAACGGCGCCGTCCACTTGTCCAGCGCGCGTCCCAAGCCCGGATCGCGCCCAAGCCGCGTCGCCATATCCTCGCACGAAGCGATCAGCGGATCGCGCGCACGCTCCTCCGCGCCGAGCCGCGCGAACAGAACGCCCTCGCGCAAACCGAACGCCGAAATCACGACCCGATCGAGCTTTGCGGCCTTTAACAGCCGCTCCATCACCACCGCGCCGTAGGGAATGGCCTCCGCGCGCCGGCGCGAGACGGACGTAATCGCCTCCAGCGAACGGCGCGACAGGCCCGAGAGAAAATTCGCGAACCCAACCGCTCGCTCGCGCGAAATCTCGTAGTGATGCAGCACGCGGATCTCATGCTGCGCGTCTTCCATATGGATGCGCGCAATGTTGCGCCACACGCCGCCGACGGCGTAGAGCGCCTTGCCTTTCAGCTTGTCGAGCCCCGGAATCTTCTCAAGACCCTGGTCGACGATCGCACGCGCCCGCTCGATCTTGCCTTCGCTCATGTCCATCAGGCGCAGCGGCCCGAACGGCAGCGTCACGCCGGTCGACTGCTTGCCCCCCGACACGAATGCCAGCTCAAGACTGCCGCCGCCGAGATCACCTGCAATGCCGTCGGCGTCGGGGATGGCGGCCAAGACGCCTTCGCTCGCCAGCCGCGCCTCTTCCTCGCCGGTCAGAATGCGGATCGGCGCGCCCAGCGCATCGCGCGCCCGCGCCACGAACGTGTTGCCGTTCTTCGCATCGCGCACCGCCGCCGTCGCCACCGCTTCGATGCGCGCGCCGACGCCGCTCGCGATCTCGCGAAAGCGCCCCATCGCGGCGATGGCGGCGTCGCTGCCCTCTTCGTCGAGCAGCCCCGTCGTCACCATGTTGCGCCCGATCGCGCACAGCGCCTTTTCGTTGAACAGCGCCACCGGACTGCGCGACAAGCGGTCGTAAATGACGAGACGGACCGAGTTCGAGCCGATGTCGACCACGGCGAACGGCGCTTCGCCTGAGCCGACGGACGACCCCGCCGGTCGGCGGGCCGTCTCGGTGGTCGCGCTTGTCATCTGACGTTACTGACCCTTCGAGCGGCTGCGCACCGCTTTGCCCTTGCCTTTGGTCAAGCCTGTACCACGGCCCGACAGACTGGGGTTGGTCATGAAGTAGTCGTGCGCGCTCAGTGCGTCCGGCGCGTCGTAACCTGGTGCGCGAACGTACTTGCCGTCGCTCTGCAAATACCAGCTTTGCGCGACGTCGCGCAGGTTTGCATTCATGATTTGGCCCATCACCTGCTCGTGAACCGTAGGGTTCTCGACCGGCACCAGAACCTCGACGCGGCGGTCGAGGTTGCGTGGCATCCAGTCGGCGGAGGAGATGTACACTTTCGCGTCCGGGTGCGGCAACCCGTTGCCGTTGCCGAAACAGACAATACGCGCGTGTTCAAGGAACCGGCCGACGATGCTCTTGACGCGGATATTCTCGGACAAGCCGGGAACGCCCGGCCGCAAGCAGCAAATGCCGCGCACGACGAGTTCGATTTTCACGCCCGCTTGGCTTGCACGGTAGAGTTCGTCAATCACCTTGGAGTCGACTAGTGCGTTCAGCTTCGCCCAAATCTGCGCCGGCCGCCCCGCCTTGGCGTGAGCGATCTCGTCGCTGATGTGTTGAAGCAGCGTTGCACGCAAATTGAGCGGTGAAACGGTCAGCTTCTCGAGATGAGACGGCTCCGCGTACCCCGTGATGAAGTTGAACACGCGCCCCGCGTCACGCCCCAGCGCCGGATCGGCCGTGAACAGCGACAGGTCGGTATAGATCCTGGCCGTCGCCGCATGATAGTTGCCGGTGCCGAAATGCGTGTAGGTCCGCAAACCCCCGCTCTCGCGCCGCACGACCAGCGACAGCTTGGCGTGCGTCTTCAACTGCATGAAACCGAACACGACCTGAACACCCGCGCGTTCCATGTCGCGCGCCCAACGGATGTTTGCCGCTTCGTCGAAGCGCGCCTTCAACTCGACGATCGCGGTCACGGACTTGCCGACTTCCGCCGCCTCGATCAGCGCTTTCACCACCGGTGAATCGTTGCCCGTGCGATAGAGCGTCTGCTTGATCGACAACACTTCCGGATCCGCCGCCGCTTGGCGCAGGAACTGCACGACGACGTCGAACGTCTCGAACGGGTGATGGACGATGAGATCCTTCGCGCGAATGGCGGCGAAGCAATCGCCGTTGAACTCGCGGATGCGTTCGGGAAAGCGCGCCGTGTACGGCTTGAACGTCAAATCCGGCCGTTCGTGGATGATGAGCTGGCTGGTATCGGCGAGACCCAGAATGCCTTCGACGTTCACCGGCTCGCGCCCGATCAACTCCATCTGATCGGTGATGAAGGCGCGCAATTCGTCCGGCATCGACGCCTCGAATTTGAGGCGGATCACGCTGCCGCGCCGGCGCCGTTTCAGCGCGCCCTCGAACGAGCGCACGAGATCTTCGGCTTCTTCGGCGACTTCAATATCGCTGTCGCGCAGCACACGGAACGATCCGCTGCCCAGGACCTCGTAACCCGGAAACAGGCGATCCATAAACTCGCCGATCACCTTCTCCAGCGTCATGAAGCGCGCCGTCGGCACCGCGCTGCCGTTCGCCGGCGGCTGCGGCAGGCGAATGAAGCGCGGGATCTGACCCGGGATTGGTATCAGCGCGTCCATCTCGCGCCCATCGCTGCGCTTCAGATGCAAGGCAAGCGCAAGGCCTAAGTTCGGAATGAACGGAAACGGATGCGCCGGGTCGATCGCGAGAGGCGTCAACACCGGGTAGACGTCCGTCATGAATTTGGTGTCGAGCCACTGCCGCTCCGCGTCGGTGAGCTCCTTTGGCTCCACCACGGCAACGCCCGCCTTGCGCAACAAAGCGCTCAGATTGAGCCACGTGCGCTGCTGCTCCGACATCAGGTCCGACGCGGTCGCGTTGATTGCGTCAAGCTGCTGCTGCGGTCCGAGCCCGTCGTCCGACAGCGTCGCCACATGCGCGTTGACCATGCCTTTGAGGCCGGCGACGCGCACCATGTAGAACTCGTCGAGGTTGGCGGCGGAGATCGACAGGAAACGCAAACGTTCCAGCAACGGATGCCGCTCGTTCTTCGCTTCCTCGAGAACGCGTGTGTTGAAGGCGAGCCACGAGAGCTCGCGATTGATCAGCCGGTCTTTCGACGTGGGGTCGATGGTCTTGGCGGCGCGTGACTGACGCGGCGCCGGCGATGAGGGCGTGGCGGCGGCGGTCGCAGCGGCTTCGCGCTTGGGTGAGGTGGTATCCATCGACGCGTGACTTACTTTTCCCAGTGAAAACGCGGGTATCTTCGCGCCCGGACCCTAGACCAAACCCTCTCCGTTGTCAGCCGAACCGCCGCCCTGCTCCGCCTCCAAAAGCCGCAGGGCCTGCGCTCCGATCTCCACGGAAACATTACGTTTTTGTTGCAGCGCCAGCGTGTCGATCAAAACGACGATCCGTTCGGCGTCGGCAAACGACCGCCTTAACCTGGGAACAAGATAATCGATCAGGGCTTCGGGAAGCTTAAGCTGCCGGTCCCCGAAAAGCTTCAAAAGCACCCGCGCAATCAGCGCCTCGTCGGGCGCCTGCAAGGCAACGCCTGGCACAGCCGTTAACCGGGAATGAAGATCGGGAACCTGGGTGCGCCACCGCTGCGGCGGCTCGGCCCCCGTCATCAGCAACCACCCGCCCGACTGATTGACGAAGTTCAGCAAATGAAACAGCGCCGGCCCACCCTCAACGGCGTCGGCGTCGTCGATGACATAGGCTTGGGCGCCCGCAAGATCTGCCACCGCCTCAACCGTCAACGCGTGCGCGGACAAGGCTGTCGCCTGCGCGAGCGCACGCCAAATCTCCGCCAGATGCGTCTTACCGCTGCCTTGAGGGCCCCACACGGCACACACTCGTCCAGGCCACGCGGGCCACGCTTCGATCAACGTCAGCGCTTCCTCGTTGGCGATCCCCGGCACGAAAGCGTCGCGCGCATAGCTGCGCTTGGCTTCAAACGCGAGCGGCAATTGAGAGGACGGTGTTCGCGACATGGGCGTCAGGCCGAGGGCCGCGCCTCGGCGGTGCGCAACGCGCGCAATCCTTCAAGGAAGTAGGCGACCCAAGACGCAGCTGTGGCCGCCGCCACCGCCCAAATGAAACCTCGCACCAACGCGTCCCATTCAAGCGCGAACGCCAGATTGGCGACGACGACAAGCACGAGCCCAACTTGCGCAAACGTCGTCAGCTTCGAAATGAACAGCGGCTGCATCCGCAAGCCCGGACGCTTCATCAACGTGAACGCCGCAACGGTCACGACGATCGCGATATCGCGCGCCAGCACGAGCCCCATCAGCCAAATCGGCAGATGTCCTTCGTACGTCAGAATACCGAACGTCGTAAGCAGCAGAAGCTTGTCCGCCATCGGATCGAGATACGCGCCGACCAACGTCTTATGCCCGAACGCCCGGGCGATATAGCCGTCGACCGCATCCGACGCACCAGCGGCGATCATCATCCAGAACGCGTGATCGAAGCGCTTATCGAGCATCGCGATGGCAATGAAAGGCACCAAGACGACGCGGATCGCCGTCACGCCGTTGGCAAGCGTCAGCCCATAGCGTGACGGCCTAAGCCACCGGGACTCAGCCGGGCGGGGCGGCTGCGGTGGCGGCTGCATTGCGGCTCAGCGTCCAGTTTCCGGTGGCGTCGGCATTGAGGAACAAATTCGTTTGCGACAGGGCTGTCTGCAACTGATCGACCTTGCCGACATAGTCGAGACGAACCTTGGCCATGCCCATGTTCACCTCTTCGATGGCGACAACCTGAATGAGCTTCGTGCTCTCCAGATGGCGTCTGATGCTGACCCATTCGGCCAAACCACTGAACGGGATCGTCACGCTCAACGAACTCTGCTGCCCATAGTCGACCGATGTGGTGCGCTTCCAATCCTCTTGCAAGCCGTCTGCGACAGAACCCGATGCACGCAGCGCCAGCGTCCCTTCGTCTTCGGCGCCCTGCGGCGAGAACGAACTGCTGCGCTGGTTGCGGCCCTCCGGCTTGATCATCGTCATCGTCACCTGCAGCGACGCGCCGCTCTTGCCCGCGGAAGCGACCAGCACCGAGCTCGCGCCATAGCGATCCGCAAGCGTGCGCACGATGCCCCAATCCGCCGCTGACGAAATCGTGGCGAGCGCCGCCATGTCCTGCACGTCGCCGACCGGCACCGCGACCGGCACAAGACGGCCGCGCCGCGCCTGCTGCGCCCACGCGCGGCCCCAGGGCGACTCAGGCGACCAGGCCGTTCCCGACAGCGGCACAACGAGTACGGGCTTGGCCGTCGACTCACTGAACTGCGTTCCGCTCCTGCGCAAGGCCGAGCGCACCTGCACAGGATTGAAGACGAAGGTGACCGTGGCGAGATAGCGCGTGCTCGAATGCTTCTCGCCCGAAATATCGAAGCTCTTGACCATCGGCTCGAGCTCCTGCGGCGTCAGCTGCGGCTGGCGCGCCCATTCGCCCGACGGCGTTACGCGGCGGAACACCTCGGTCCAGGCCTTCTGCCGGCCTTGCGCCAGCGCGGCCTCTTTGGCCGCCGACGGGCTGGCGCCGGTCGCGTCGACCGGGACATTCGACACGGTCCACAGATCGACCGGCTGCGCCGCGGCCGGGGCGGCATAGGCCAACATCAAAGCAACGGCCGCAACGACCGTGTGTGCGAAATCTCGCAATGTCATGACAAACCCATCGAGCACAAGAACGGCGTGGACGGCGAATCTACACGATCACCTTCACCACAAGGAAGAGCCGGATCACGCTCGCGTGACCCTACCGGATTCTGGCTCAATTGCCATTGAACCGCCACGAAGGGTCCCATAAGTGCAAACCGACGCAACGCTTGAGGGGGCTAGGTCATGCGCGGGTTTGCACTGTTTTCGCCTTGGATTCTCGCATCGATTGCACTGTGCGCGCCAGCGGTCGCAGAAGGCGCACCGGATCTTTCGCCCTTGGCGTGTGCATGGGGGAAACTCCCTGAGGCAGAGCAAAGCCGTCTCCGCGACGAGTTCAAGGTCGAGTTGGGCGATGGCGGCTTCACCCTCCATTTCGGCGCGCCGAACCCGAACGCCGCCGTCGAAGCCGCGCGCGAGTGCCAATTGAACTTAGCGCCGCCGCAAGTCGAGCAGCTGGCGCTCGCCCTCGCTCGCCGCGCAGCGGAGGAAAAGGCGAGAAAAGGAATCGCCGAAAAGGGCGAGAAGCCGGACTCTATCCAAACCGCGCTGGGCAAGATGCACGAAGGCAAGCGCGAGATGATCGGCAACAAATACGGCTGCCCCGGCTCGCATACCAGCGTTAGCGAATGGGACGAATCGGTCAAAGGCGCCGTCCGCCGCGCCAACCTGCGCTTTAAGGACGGCCGCGCTTATGCCTGGGTCTCCCTCGGCCTCTACGCTGTCATGGCCGAAGAAGGCGCAATCCGCCGCATGTCGGGCAAAGCGGATGCGTGTTGATAAGCGCTGCCAGCCTTTGCCCCCGACCCGACTCAGGAGCTAATCTAAGCTCCTCGATGATTTGGCGGGGAGCGCCGCCTTGAACATTCAGCAAAACCTTATTGCGGGCGTACTGACCATTCTGCCGCTGGCGGCGGTGTGGTTCGTGCTCAAACTGATCTTCGACGCCCTGTCCTACTTCGGCAGCCCATGGGCCGAATGGACGTCGCAGCAATTCGGCCCCATGCTGCCCGCCCCAATCGCAGCCGTGCTGGGCAATTCGCTGTTCCTCTACGTGATCGGCACAGCGTTCGCACTCTTCGTGCTCTATCTCGTCGGCGCGCTCGCCGCGCGCGTCATCGGCCAACAACTGCTCCAAGGCGTCGAGCAATTGTTGGAAAAGGTGCCGTTCGTGCACATGATCTATTCGTCGACGAAAAAGGTCATCGCCGCGCTGCAGCCCAAGGCCGAAAACGTCCAGCGCGTGGTTCTGATCGACTTCCCGAACGCCGACATGCGCGCGATCGGCTTTGCCATGCGCACCTTCACGGAAACGACCACCGGCATAGAACTGACTGCGGTGTTCGTGCCCACGGCGCCGAACCCGACATCGGGGTATCTGGAGATCGTCCCGTCCGACCGCGTGATCGCCGTTGACATGTCGGCCGATCAGGCGATGGCGATGATCATCTCAGGCGGCGTCGTCGGCCCCGACACCATCACCTACTCGCACCGCCCGGAACCGAAACCGATCGAACTGCCGCGCACCGGAACTTGATCGACGCTATTCGCCCGGCTGCTGGCGCCTTCTGATGCCCAGAAGCTTCTCGCGAAGCGTTACGCCGCCCGCGTGCGCCTCGTCGCCCGCGACCACACCGGGGTTCTGGCGCTCCCACGCTTCCATCTCCGCCGCGATCGCATCGGGGGAGCGGGTGTACTTTGCCAGCAGGTTGTAGAACGCCGGCACGATAAACAGCGTCAGCGCCGTCGACACGAGCACGCCCGAGAACACCACGACGCCGATCGCAAAACGGCTGTTCGAGCCCGCACCTTCCCACACCATGAGCGGCACCGCGCCCATCGCCGTCGCAAGCGACGTCATGAGAATGGGCCTGAAGCGCGTGATCGAAGCTTCGACCAACGCCTCGCGAATATCCTTCCCGGCGTCGCGCAGCTGGTTGGCGAACTCGACAATCAGAATCCCGTTCTTGGCCGCAAGGCCCACGAGCATCACCATGCCGATCTGACTGTAAATGTTCAGCGTCGCCCCGGTCAGGAATAGGCCCAGCAACGCACCGGCAGCCGCAAGCGGCACGGTGAGAATAATTACAAGCGGATGGATGAAGCTCTCAAACTGCGCCGCAAGCACCAAGAACACGACCAACAGCGCCAAACCGAACGTGAAGGCCAAGGTCGAACTCGACTCCCGGTACTCAAGCGACTGGCCCTTGTAGTCGATCTGCGCCGACGACGGCAGTTCCTCGCGCGCCGCCCGCTCCAGGAAGTCGAGCGCCTGCCCTAACGTCGCGCCGGGCGCCAAGTTCGCGGAAATCGTAATCGCGCGCAGGCGGTTGAAGCGGTTCAAGCTCAGCGCCGTTGCGCCTTCCCGCATCTTGACCACGTTCGACAGCGGTATCAGCGCCCCCGTCCGCTCCGAGCGCACGAGAATATTCGTCAGATCACTTGGCTGACGTCGGTTCGCTTCCGCTCCTTGGACGTAGATGTTGTATTCCTCGCCGCGCTCGACGAACGTGCCGAGACGCCGCTGACCCAGCATGGTCTCAAGCGTCCGCCCGATCGTCGCCACCGAAACGCCAAGCTCCGCGGCTCGTGTCTCGTCGATTTGTACGTTCAACTGCGGCTTGGTTTCCTTGTAGTCGGAATCGACGTTCACGAGCCCGGGATAATCCTCCGCTCGCGCCAGCATCTTGTCGCGCCACTGCACCAGCTCGGCAAAGCTTGGGCCGCCGAGCACGAACTGCACCGGCGTGTTGCCGCCGCCGCCGCCGCGGCCGAAGCTCGAGCGCGCGATCGCGGTCGCGCGGATCGCGGCGAACTTGCGCAGCCGGTCGTTCACATCCTTGATCACTTCGTCCTGTGGCGGCCGCGTCCCCCACGGCCCCAGCACCACGATCGCGCGCCCCGTGTTGAAGTCGGACGTCGCGCCGAAGCTCCCGGGAACACGGATGATGATGCGCGTCGCGGCCTTCTGCTCGACGAGCGGCAACAGAGCCTTCTCGACCTCAAGCATCTGTGCGTGCAAGGCGTCGTAACCGGTGCCTTCCGGCATCGAGATATTGATGTCGAACTGCCCGCGGTCCTCGATCGGCGCCAACTCGCCCGGCACCAGGCGGAACAGCAGCACGGTCGACGCCATGACGACGCCGAACAGAATAAACATCCCAATCGGCGCATCGAGCGTGAAATTCAGCATCGCGCGATACGAACGCGCCATTGCATCGGTCGTCGTATGAATGATCCGCGACAGCACGCCCTCGCGCTCAACCGGCCGCAGAAACTTCGAGCACATCATCGGCGACAGCGTCAGCGCAACGAGCGCGGATAAGCCGACTGCTGACCCCATGGCAATGCCGAGTTCCGAAAACAGCCGCCCGATCGTGCCTTCCAAGAAAATGATCGGTACGAACACGGCAATCAAAACAGCCGTCGTCGTAATAACCGCGAACGCCACCTGCCGCGTCCCGCGGTAAGCGGCGATCAACGGCGGTTCGCCAAGATCGATCCGTCGCTGGACGTTCTCAAGCACGACGATCGCGTCGTCCACGACAAGGCCAATGGCGAGCACGAGCGCCAGCAAAGTCAAAAGGTTGATCGACGCCCCAAACGCCGCAAGCAGCGCGAACGATCCGATCAAACACACCGGCACCGTCACGGCCGGAATCAAAGCCGCGCGCGCATCGCCCAAGAACAAATAGATGACGATCAGAACGAGTGCGCCGGTGATCCCCAAGGTCACGTAGACCTCGTGTACCGACTCCTCGATGAAGACCGAATTGTCCACGGCGACGACAAGGTTCGTTCCCGCCGGCAACCCCGCTTGGATCTTTTCCACCTCGGCGCGAGCGTCGCGCGCGACCGACAACTGGTTTGACGTCGACTGCTTGATGACCGCGATGCCGACTTGAGACTGTCCGTTACCCCGGAAGTCGTTGCGCCGGTCTTGCGCTGCGATCTCGACCCGCGCCACCTCTCCCAGTCGCACAAGGTGACCGTCGGGCGTGCGCTTGACGACGAGGTTGCGGAAGTCGATGTCCGTCGCATACCCGCGCTCGACGCGCACCGTCAGATTGCGCTGCGTCGATTCAAGCCGCCCGGCGGGCAGCTCGACGTTCTGCGTCCGCAGCGCATCTTCGATGTCGGCGGCCGTCAGCCCACGCGCGGCCATCTCGACCCGGTCGAGATAAATCTGCAGCGACTTCGTCTCGCCGAACGCCCGCACCTGCGCCACGCCGTCCACGGTCGACAAGCGGTCGACGATGTACCGGTCGGCATAGTCGGTAAGGTCCATGCGGCTCATCGTCGTCGATGTCATGTTGATGAACATGATCGGCGACGAGTCCGCTTCGGCTTTTTGCACCTGCGGCGGCTCGACCTCGTCCGGAAGGTTGTTCAAGATGCGCGAAACGGAGTTGCGCACATCGTTCGCCGCAGCCTCGATATCGCGCGACAGGCGGAATGTGATGGTGACCTGTGAAGATCCGTCGCGGCTCACGGACGAAATCGTGTCGATGCCTTCGATGCCCGCAATCGAGTCTTCGACCGGCTGGGTCACCCGCGTCTCGACGACCGAAGCCGACGCCCCCGGATAATCCGTCGACACCGACACGACCGGCGGATCGATGTCCGGCAACTCCCGCAACGGCAAGCTTTGGAAGGACAACACCCCGAACGCGATGATCAGCAAGCTGATGACGGTCGCAAAAACCGGCCGCTTGATCGCGATATCCGAAATCATGTGCGCGGACCCGCGCCCGCCGCGGCGGCGCCGTCGCGCTTACGCTCGCGAGGTTTGCCTTTGTCGCCCTCAGGGCCCGCGAACCGCACGGTCGCTCCTGGCCGAAGGCGGATTGTGCCGTCGACGACGACGTTCTCGCCGACCTTGAGACCGCCGAGAACCTCGACGAAGCCCGGCTGGCGCCCGCCGATTTTCACTTCGCGCCGCTCAGCCTTCAAATCGGAGGAAATTACATAAACGTACTGCCGGTCCTCGACCGGCACCAAGGACTGCTCAGCCACCGCCATCGCCGTCCGCTGGTTCTTCAGCAGCGACACCGTCATCAACATCCCCGGCAGCAGCAAGTCTTCCTTGTTCGGGATCTCCGCGCGCATTGCGACCGAGCGCGACACCGGATCAACGCGGCTGTCGATACCGGCGACAATGCCGTCGAACGTGCGGCCGGAATACGCCGCGACCTGTGCACGCACCGACATGCCGACCGAGAGCGCGGCCAGGAACGACTCCGGTACGGTAAAGTCGACCTTGATAATCGACACGTCATCCAGCGTCGTGATCACGTCACCGGGCTTGACCAGCGTGCCCACGCTGACACGCCGCAAACCGAGCACGCCGGCGAAGGGCGCCCGGATCAACCGATCGGCCACACGCGATTCAAGGGCACGCACCCGCGCCGCTGCGCTGTCCCGTGCTGACAACGCAGCCTCAAGCTGCGCCTTGGTCGCGAAACCCTTGTTCGACAATTCGAGAATACGCTCATAGGCCTTTGTCGCTTCAGCGAGTTCCGCGCGCGACGCCGATAGATCGGCAGACTGTTCGCGGCTTGTCATCTCCGCCACGACGAAGCCTGCTGGAACTTTCTGCCCGTCCGTGAAATTGACCGCGCTGACGGTATCGGCAGCCTTTGCCGTCAGGTCGATGCTCTCTTTCGCCTTGGCGGTGCCGACCGCTTCGATCACATCGACGAATTCGCGCATTGCGACCGGCGCAACGGTGACGAGCGCTGGTTGGCGCCCTGCGCCGCCGCGCTCGCCCCCGCCGTCTTCTCCGGCAAAATACCAAAGATAGCCGACGCCGCCCATTAGGGCCGCGAGCACCGTCAAGAACAGAAGAGTACCGAGAGTTCTCATCGACCCAGAAACTTGTGCGCTATCGCCAAACGTCAATCGCGTGTCATTACGTCAGCGCGTCGCGCCAGACTGCCCCACCGCACTATACGGCGCGGGCGTGAAGCAATCGTGCCACACTGCGATCAAGCGTTAACGTCCATCAACGAAAGAACGCACACGTGGAGGCGGTGGCAATTCCTTTATTGTCGCAATTTGTCGCTGAAAACCGAGCTTAGGCGCGGGTTCTGGGTGCCTGACATCTTTGTGAATGCAGCGGCGCCTTCGCGTCCGGTAACCCCGCGGAACTCTGGGAGCAGGCTACTCGAACCGCAGCGCTTCGATCGGATCGAGCCGCGCCGCACGCAACGCGGGGAAGAACCCGAACGTGACCCCGATCGCCGCGGGCACACCCAGCGCCAGCGCTACAATCTCGCCGCCCACCGAGAACGGTACACCGATCGCCCCCGTGATCGCATAGGCGGCCCCGATCCCGATCAAAGCTCCCGCGACCCCACCGACCGCAGACAGCGCCACGGCCTCGACCAAAAACTGCAACGCGACATCGCGCGCCTGCGCACCGATGGCCAGGCGTATGCCGATCTCGCGCGTCCGCTCCGTCACGGCGACCAGCATCACATTCATGATGCCGATCCCACCGACGATGAGACTGATCGCAGCGACGCCCGAGATGCCCATCGACATCAAGCCCATCGTCGAACTGACCATCTTCACGATCTCGCGCGCGTCGCTGACGCGGAAATTGTCGCGGTCGCCTTCGCGCAAACCACGCCGCTCGCGCATCAACGTCGTGATCTTCTCTTTCAGCCGGTCGATGTCGTGCCCGTTCGCCGCACCTGCCCAGATCTGTCCGACCCACTCGCCGCCGGCGAGCCGCCGGTGAAACGTCGCGATCGGCATCAAGATGCCGTCGTTCACGTCGTTGGTCAGCGCCGAGCCGTCCTTCTGCCGCAGTACGCCGATCACCTCGCACGAAAACGAGCCCGACCGCACCGTCGCGCCGACCGGATTCTGCATGCCGAACAACTGCCGGCGCACCGTCTCACCCAAGATGCAAACGGGAGCGCCACGCCGTATCTCGCCCTCGGTGAACCCGCGGCCCGCCCCAATCTCCCACCGTCGAATACCGAAATAAGGATTGGTCGTCGCATAGACGCCGGTCTCGTAGTTCCGGTCGCCCGCGGTGAACAGAAGATAGGACTGCGACAGCGGCGCGACCCCATCAAGCCCCGTCACCTCGCGCTGATCGCCTCGACGTCGCTCATCCGGAACGGCCGCGAGCGCGACACAGGCCCCGTCCGGCTCGCCCGCGCCTCGACCTGGATCGCGTTCTTGCCGCGCGAAGCGATGTCGTCCAGCACCTGATTGGAAACGCCCTGCGTGATCGTCACCACGATGACGACGGCCGCAACCCCGATAATGATGCCAAGCGTGGTGAGCCCCGTACGCAGCAAATTCGCCCGCAACTCCCGAAGCGCCATCCGTACGCAAGCAAAGAACATGGGGCGAGCCTAGCACAGCGGCCGGAGCATCTCTGTGCGCCGCAGCACGGCTTGCCGGATAGTGAGACCTCTCGGCCCCTTAAGAAGCACAAATGTTAGCGAGAAATCGCGGGCTTCCGCCAACCGAAGGTTGACATGGTGCACAGGGGTGAAGTGTCCCGCATCATTGTCCCGCTTGCCGGACGGAATGCAACCGCCCTCAAGAGCACGACAGTGCAAACGCACGCGCGCAGGCACTTCCGCGAGCGAGACCTTACGTTCGTGCACGAGGTGCCGGAACAGCTGGATCGTGGCATCGTCGTCACCGGCCGCCACAACGTTCGCGGCCGTTGCGCCGCCTGGTAGCCTGTCGCGATAGAGCGGGCGCACCGCTTTCAGCCGGGCAAGAAGCAAGCCGTCCGACAGGACTCTCTTGTGCCCGCGAGGTCCGCGTGGAGCAAAGACCGGCAAGGTGGCGCCGATGCGTTTGCGTGGCCGCGACTTTTCCTTCTGCGTTCGTGCCGCGCTTTCGGCGTCCCGCCAGTTTCGGTCGAACGCGAGGTCCGTGATGCGGCGCCGGTAGAGCGCCTGGCGCGAACAACCCGCCGCGCGGCAGGCGATGCGAACGGGCTCGCCGCGCGCGATCGCGGCCAAGAAGGCCCGATCCTTTTCGATCGAACGTTTGCGATGCGCAGCGATTTGGCTGTTCTCTGAACTTCGGGGTGAGGAGATCGAGGCCGGGCGATGGGATGCGAACGTGCTGCCGCGGCGTCAATGAAAAAGCCGGGTCGCAGAGCGCCCGGCGCAATACCCCAACCTATGCTTGGATAGCGCCGAATATCGCCGAAACCGCCGAAAAAATCAAGAAAAATCCAATGACGACCCAACGGATCCACGACGCATCGGGCGTCGATCGCCAGAATGTCTTCCAAGACAAAGTTTTGTCTTGGCGCAGAGTCTTGGCGCAGAGTCTTGACGAACGTCTTTCCGCCGCATCTTGGCGAAGCGTCTGGGTGGAATTGCTCTCAAGGAGGCTTGTCTTGCAGGCGGTTCCAACAACCGTCGCGAACTGACCACCCCCATCGGCCCCGCAAGGACCGCGCGCAGCCGCAAAGCGGCGGGTATGCGAGCACGATGCATCCAATCGGGCACCGGATTTGCGCACGGCGCGCGCCTGCGCTACGAACCCCGCGGCCTCTCATGCCGCCGGATTAGCTCAGGGGTAGAGCAAC
Organism: Alphaproteobacteria bacterium; assembly: GCA_034440355.1. Taxonomy (GTDB): domain Bacteria; phylum Pseudomonadota; class Alphaproteobacteria; order Micropepsales; family Micropepsaceae; genus SZUA-430. The sequence goes on along the minus strand of JAWXBY010000179.1, from coordinate 59,463 downwards.
CGCCTTGTAAGCGGTAGGTCGTCAGTTCAAATCTGACATCCGGCACCACGTTTCCAACCATGCTGAGAGTCCCATACGCAGAGCAGACGGACCTGATCGGCACCTCGTCGGTAGACCCCACTCTTGAGATCGGTCAACGGCATCGCTTCAATCGACCACCCCGATCCAACCGGGATCGTGGTCCGGTGCCCCTCGGGCGACTAGGGGCGCAGACCTATGGCACGCGTACGAGTTCGACCCGCCGGTTGCGCGCGCGTCCTTCGAGGGTTGCGTTGTTGGCGACCGGTTTGGTGAGGCCGTAGCCGACGGAGGTTAGGCGATCTGCGGCGACGCCGTAACGCGATACGAGTGCTGACTTCACAGCGGCGGCGCGGCGGTTCGATAGATCGAGATTGTGCGGACCGCCACCTTGCGAGTCGGTGTGACCTTGAACGCTGAACTTCCACGTCGGCTGGCGCCGCATCACGTCGGCGATCGCGCTTAGCGCGACGTCGGACTCGGGACGCAGATTTGCGCTGTCCACCGTGAAGAAGATGGCGTCGATGTTTACGCGACCTTCAGACTCGACCGCCTTTTCGAGCGCGGCGCTCGTTACTTCGACAGCGCTCTTCGGCGGTTCAACCTTCGCGGGGGGCGGTGGCGGAGCGGCAGGAGGCGGAGGTGGTGGCGGCGAAGGCGCCGGCGCCGGTGAAGACGGGGCAGGCTCGGGTGCGGTCGGAAGCGGCGTTGGCCCGCCTCCGTCAGGCGTGGATCCGTCTCCGTCGGGCAGATCACCCGTCATTTCAGGTAAGTCGCCGGTCCCGACCGGCACGGGCGGTGCCGGCGCGACGACGACCTGCGCGGGCTTGCAGGGCGTGATGATCTTGACGACTTGCAAGACCTGTCTGTCCCGGCTGCGCGTCAGCGGCAAGCCTTGCGACTGGCGCATCCCGATCTCGTCCTGCGTCAGCGGCGCAATGGCGTCGATGCCGATGCGAAACTTCAGCATGAGCGGCAGGTCGGGATCGTCGATCACATAGAATTCCGACTTGTCGCCATAGAAGTCGCCCTCGAAGCGCATCACCGGAACATCGACGAGATCGTTGTTGATCACCACCTTCATCGGCGGCGGGTCCGGCGTGCGCGTCACCTCCGCAACCATCTGGTTGTCGTAGACGTTCGGATGCGTATCGCGGTCGATGGTGGGCTTATCCACGTTGAAGGGGACGAAGACGCCGAACCAGGCCTTGCCCTCTTCCTTCAGCGTCCGAAACATCTGGCTCGAGATGCTGACCGCCGTCGTCTCGGGAACGAGGTCGGGGAGTTGGTCGCCGAAGTGCTGCAGATAGAGCTTCGCAGACTTCATATCTTCGTTGCGAAGGACCCTCGTCGTCACCGTCTTCGTCAGCTCGCCGGGGCCGTACTTGAACATGTTGTAGACGTAGGCTTCGGACGAGTAACGCAGGCGGACGGTCGCGTCGTCCATCGCCACGACTGTCTTGATCGACTCGTAGTCGCGCGACGACTCGTTGATCGCAGTCACGATCGTAAACCCGGGGCACAGTTTGAGCCGCGGCGCGTCGGCGGCATGCGCCGCGCCGTGCAGGGCGGACGCGCAAAGAGATGTCGTCGCGAAGAGCGCAAGCCGGATCGATCGTGACATGGGCATGAGACCTAGTTTGCCGCCGGCGGTTCGAACAGAAATGCGCTCGCGTCGAGCTTGGGATTGGCTTGCGGGTCGAACGTGATGGTCCACTGACCGGCGAGCGCGGGCGGCGTGCCCTTCGGCGAGTCTTCGACGACCTTGCGGATCATGTTCGTCTTCACGTCGATCCACACGGTGATCTGGCGGATGTTCACTTCGCGCTGCGTCGCCGTATAGATATCGCGCCCCATGCCGACGATGCGATAGCACTCGTTCGCGCCGATCTTCTCGGTACCTTCGAGTTCGATATCGGCGTAGTTCGAGAACGACCCCTGCAATCCCGACCCTTTGAAGAACAGTGGCGCGAGCATCAAGGCCGAACCTTTCGTCAAATACCCGGCCTGGCTGAACGCGTTCACGCCCGTGCCTTTCGGATACTCCTCTTCAAGTTGGGTCGTCATCCACCAGGTGTGAAAGGCCTGCGCATCGCTCCAGATAACGAAGCGATCAACCCCACCCTCCTTCAGGAAGTCGAAGTAGTAGCTGCGCGGCCCCTGGTAACGCGACCTGAACGAGTGCTTTTCGGTCAAGCCCGGCATCTCCATCGTCACGGTGCCGGTGTCCGAATAGGATTTGATCTCGCCGTAGGTCGCGACGGTCTTCTTCCAAATCTCGTCGCCGGTCGGCGCCGCCGTTTCGGCACGCGCCAGCGAAGCGCCGATCAGCACGGCGACGAGCGCGATGAATAGCCGCGAAGTATTGGATGCCAACATGGTCGTTCCCTTCGTCCTCATTGTTGCCGCACGAGTTCGACGCGCCGATTGTGCGCGCGACCCTCCGGCGTTTCGTTTGTGTCCTTTGGCGCGGATTCACCCCGCCCGCTCGTCGTCAAGCGGCCGCCGTCAATCTCGTAGCGCCCGGCAAGAGCACCCTTGACCGCCGCGCTTCGCCGGCTCGAAAGCTCCTGGTTGCTGTCGTCGCTGCCGATCGCATCCGTATGACCTTCGATCGCAAGCTTCCAATCAGGATGGCGCTTCAGAATGTCCGCGATCTCGCGCAGCGTCGGCTCGGACTGCGGCCGGATCTGATCGCTGTTGAAGCTGAAATAGATGCTGTGAATGTCCACGCGGCCGTTCTTTTCGAGAGCGCGTTCGAGCGCGTTCTCCGCCGCCGCCTCCTGCGCGCTGCAATCGTACTTGATCTTGACCACGCGCAACGTGTCGCGGTCGGAAGCGCTGCCGCCTTCCGCCGACTTCTTCGCGCCGATGCCGAGACGGAAGCGCAGCGTCAGCGGATTGGCCTCGTCATCGAGAAAGTAGAACTCGGCCTTCTCCCGGTAGAAGGCGCCGGTCGCGTGAATGGCGGGCAGCTTCCGCTTCTCACCGTTGACGATGAGCTCGATCATCACGGGCGCGTCGCCCTCGCGCTTCAGCTTCGCCTTCAGTTGGTAGTCGAAGATACTCGGATGTTGATCCGGATCGGCGGAGAGCGGACCCGTCGGCAAATCGAAGATGTTGAGCTCGGCCTCGCCTTTGGTTTTCAGGTCCTTCAACACCGCCGCCGACACGCCGATCGCGGTCGTGCCGGGCACCGACGCCGGCGCCCCCGAGTGGAATTGCTGCAGGTAGTTGCTGCTGGCCTTGAGATCGGCGGGGCGCATGACGCGGTTCACGTTCAGGCGCCGCGTTCTCGTCTGGCCCGGCACGTCATTCACCGGACTTTCGCTCGCGTATTTCAGCCTGACGCTGGTCTCGTCCATCGCCTCGATGATCTTGATCGACTCGTAGTCGCCTTGGACTTGAGTGATCGCGGTGACGATGGTCAGCCCCGGACACAGCGGGATAGAGCCGTCGGACGTCTCCGCGGTTGCCGGCGTGATGAGCGCAAACGACGCGACGGCGGCGGTCGCAAGAAGGCGATACCGCATCATCACTGGCCACCGCACATCGCATTGTGCTCCGCCGCGCGCTGCAAATCGCGAGCCTCCATAAGCTTTTCGATTCGTGCTTGCGCTTCCGCAGTGCGGCGCGACAACGGAAAGCTGGTATCCATCGCGGCCTCCATCTCGTTGCGCAGTTTTTGATCGGTGGCGGGACTGTAGTTGTCCGGATCGCCCGGCCAATCGCGTCCCGGGTTTGGCTTGTTGGCGCGATGACGAACGTACGCTTCGGTCGCCTTCTGAGTCACCGGTCGCGCTTCACGCAGGGCCGGCGCGATATCGCGGATTTCTTGATGGTTTGCATCAATCATCGACTCGAGCAGATCTGCCGGTAGCTCCGCCAGCTTCTGCGGCGTGGTCAGGAGCGGCTCTGGCACTGAAATCGGATCGATGCGCCGTCCGCCACCAGCGGGCGCTTGCGCAGGCCTTACCGGCACCGGTCCGCTCGACGAATTCGGCGACTGCATCGGCGTTGCGGGCACCGGACCGCTTGATGCATTCGGCGATTGTATCGATCCAGGCGGCGAGCTTCCGCCCGAACTTTGTGCAGGCCTAGCCGGCACAGACATAGTCGTTGCCATCGGCGATCTCATCGATCCGGGCGGCGAGCTCCCGAGCGGAGGCGAGCTTCCAGGTGGTGGGCTGCCGAGTGGAGGCGAGCTTCCAGGCGGCGGGCTGCCGAGCGGAGGCGAGCTTCCAGGCGGTGCGCTGCCGAGCGGCGGCGAGCTTCCAGGCGGTGGGCTGCCGAGGGGAGGAGAGCTGCCGGGTGGTGGGCTACCGAGCGGAGGTGAGCTGCCAGGCGGTGGACTCCCCAGCGGGGGACCCATTGGTTGTGTCCCGCGCGGCAGGGGCGGGGTGGGACCTGACCCAGGCACCGCGGCGATTTCCACCGTCGTCCCGAATTTGCCGGAGGGAATCGTCAAACCCTCGACCACGAGCGTCGTGCCTTGTCCTTGTTTTACCGCGGCCATCCACATGTTCTTCGACGCTTGAAGCGCTTGGGCGTGGCTCATGCCCCTCGCGCGGCCGCCGTTGTATGTGCTCGCTGCGGCCCTATCTGCGAAGTCAAAGATCGCAGGATCGCCCATAGCTAACGCGGCTGGATGGCCATCCGCATAACCCTCGCGATGCCAATCCTTATTCTCCTTCGACATTTGGAATGGCCCCTCCTCCGCCGCCGCAGGCGGCTTCGGAGCGATTGGCTCCATCGGCTGCGTGTTGCCGGCGCCGGGACGCTTTGGCATCACTTTCGTTCCGACAGGGCATGGCGGTTCGGGCGGTGGGCCGGGTGGCAATTCAGCGGGCGGCGGCACTTCCGGAACGCGCGGCGCCCGCGATCGATTGTACGTCAGAATGACCAGCGGCAACGTCGCGAAGGCACCCCAGAACACGCCCTCTGCCGCGCATTGGCCGGCGCTGTTCGAGATCGTGAGCTTTAGCCCCGTAAAGCCGCGCGTCTCGAGATTGTCGGTGATCTTCGGCGCGACGCACCAGCCATATGCGCCGATGAAGCCGGATGCGAAGCGGCCGAACGCCTTCTTGAAGAATTGCGCCGTTGCACCCGCGCGCGCCGATTGCGAACCATGTTCGCCCATCGAAGTGCCCCAACCGTTCTCACCGATGCCGAGCGTGGTGCCCGTCACCGGATCGATACGCCACCATGAGGCAGTCGTGGCCGAGCGCGGCGCGACGACCACGTTGCCGTTGGCGACGTCTTGCAGAATGCGCCGCTTGGCATCGGCGGAAATTTTCAATCCCTCGATCGTCGCTTCGTCACCCGCCTTGACCGCGACCCACGCAGTCGATGCGGCGAACGCATCCGAGGTATTGCCGGAGACCGGCACGCGCTGCAGCAGCGATTCCGCACTCGTGTGCCGCACGCCCTCAGCCATTCTGAGTGCGTAGCCGTTCTGCACCGCAAGGCTGACGCCGATGTCGTTGGCGACGATGTCGGTCGCTTCGATGACCGTGCCGTCCGCCTTCGGATAGGAGTGATTGGTGAAAACCATCGGACGATCGACATAGGTCGAGTTGCCCTGACCAGCCGTCGCCGACAGCGCTAATCCATAGAGCGCCGTTGCCGTCGGCCCCGAGCGCCGCGCCGTTTCGACGACCTTTTCTGTCGTAACCTTGGGCTGCATCGCGGTGGTCAGCAGTTCGCCGTTCGCAAGCAGGCTCTGCGAGACAAGGTGCGTCACGAACTCCGGCGCGATGCGCGTCGGAACGAGCAGTATCTCGTTGCGCATGATGAGCGCCTGATCGCGCTTCGCACGCTGCGCGTCGGTGAGAGCGAACTGCTTCGGTGCGCCTCCGGCGCGGAGAGCAGGACCGACGAGGTCGAAGATTTCGCGGCGGATCTTTTGCGGCTTTTCACCGGGCACACGGATCTCGTATTCGAGCCAGACGGCGCTGAGGCTCGACTTGCCCGTCGCCGGCCGCTGTGCCGGTTGTCCAAATGCCCCGCCGAACGCGCCGCCACCGAAACCACCACCGCCACCAGCCGGCGACGGCGAGGCATCGGGATCGGTGCCACTTTCCTGCAGGATGCCGGCGTTCACCGATTGGCTGTCGATGAACAACATCCCCGCCCATTCGCCGCCTTTCGCCTCCTTCAACTCCAGGCGCCCGGCGGGCGTCAGAGCTTTGAACGGCGCGGTGGGCCAGAATTGGAGGACGACGGAACGGCCGATGAGGTCGGCGGGGCGCAGCGGCTGCACCATCGCGACGTGCTCGGTCAGGCTGCCCGGCTGCCAGCGTTCCACGATCAGGCGCAGCGTGACTTGGTGATAGAGCGCCAGCTCGGCGACTTCCTTGACCTCGGCCGTCGAGTCAGCAGATGCGATCGCTTCGCCGTCGGCGCTGAACGCGTCCATGTCGAGCCAGCCCGACGACGATTCGCGTTGCACCCACCAATGGTCCTGTAGCGCCTCTATCGCGTCACCGAAGCGGGCGTCCTGTTCGGCCCCAGCATCCTTCGCCGGCGCGAGCGCGAGCAGGCGCTTCGTCTGTGCGCCGACGCGCGCTTCGATCGCGGAGGTCTTTTGCGCTGTCTCTTTTGCCTGCTGCGCGAGCGCGCTCGTCGCCTGGCCGGGACCGCGCGCGAACTGCACGGTTGCGGCGTTGAGCGCGGTGCCGACGTTCGAACCGGCGATGTCGATTTCGTCGGTCGCCGATGCTTCGCGCGCGACGAGGTCGTCCAGGCGCTTCACGGCCTCTTGCTTGGATAGACCTGCGCGCGCGAGGCGCACGTTGTGGCCTGCGCGCTTCAACAGATCGGCAAGCAGCAGCGCACGGTCGAGGCTATTGCCGCGCCCGTCCATGAGCACGCCGACCGGCCCGCGCAATGCGCCTTGATACGGAATCCAATACGAGTTCGCCCGGACCCAATCGAACAGCTTTTTCGGATCTTTGCCGACGCGGGAGACGACGAAGTCCGCGTCCCAACGATCGCGCGGCGCCAGCAGCTCAGCGAGTTCGGCCGCTTGCAGACTGAGCCCCAAGTCTTGCGGCCGCGATGCCGTTGGACCTTCCGCTAAAGTGAGACGCGCGTTGCCAACGAAAGCCAAGCTGCTCGCAAGACCGACGGCCACAAGCACCAGAGGATGGATCGGCGGCTTGGCGCGTCGCATGTCTCAACGATCTCCTGAGGCACACGCAGAGTCGCGCGTGCATTTGATGGGCGGAGTTATAGATTGATCAGGTCGGCGCATGACGAGCGTGTGCCACTGCAATCCACAAGGCGATACAAGCAATGCCCACCATAGGGGTCTCGGGGCACGCCGCAAACTGTCCACAAGAGTTCTGTTGTGGCGATTATTGGCGCCGATTGTTTCAACTGCCCGTTGCGCGTAAATGAGAGACGGCGGACCAGCATTTGCTCTTGGGCTGGCCTCGAGTTCGTTAACGAAGGTTCAACGCAACGCACGCGATTCGACTCGCAGAGTTTGCTTCAACAGCCTTGTGATGACCGTCGTTTGACTTGCCGCGAGTCGCAGCTTCTATTGCCAACGGGGTTGGTGTTGCGGCTTGGCCGTCCCGGCTTCAGGGAGAAACGCGTTCGCAGGTCAGCTTGATTGCTTCGGTCCTTGGGCGGGCCGCGACCGTGCGGCTCGTAAAAAAACGCAATTAAGGAATGGCCGCCATGATTTTACCTAGAGTTCTTAAATACGCGTGCTCAGTCGCTTTGGTGATTGCCACATGCGTTCCGGCCGGGGCCACCACATATCCGGCCGCCGGCGGAAACGGTACGGCGACAGAGCTCAACTGTGGCGACGATGAGTACCTAGTGGGCTTCAAGGGGCGCACGGGCAATTGGATAGATGAAATCCGGCCCCTGTGCGCGACAATCTCGCCAGATGGGCAGCGCGGTACGGTCACCGATGACAATGGATTCGCTGGTGGAACGGGAGGCTCTCGGTCCGAATTCACTTGCCCTGCGGATAGCTACGTTTGGGCAATGAAGATCTATGTCAGAAACAACCTCAATGTAACCTCCATACACTTCAACTGCTATCGGCCACGCGACGGCGAATCTATTGCCGAAACTGTCAAGTTCGGTGTGCAAACGCTCGCGGGATCGAGCCAAGGTTACAAGGAATGCCCCGACGGTGAGATTGGATCGGGTCTCAACGTTCGTTTTGGAAAGTACGTCAACGCATTGGGCTTGATGTGCAAAACCCTCGTCATTCCCAAAGCCGCGCCCCCGGTCGCTTCATCGAAGCCGAAGCCTTCGACGACGTCCACAGCGTCCTCGGGACCGTCCACGAGCACCTTGAGCCTTATCGGGGAATGGAAAACCACGACGAGCGCAAACAGGCATTTCACGCTTGTTCTGACGCCACAGATCGCCGGCCCCCTTATCCCGGGTCAGCAAATTGCATTCATCGGTCAGTTCGTGAGCACGGACGGCGCGCGCCAATTCAACGGCACGCTTCAAGGCACCGCGATGTTCCCGTCGACCACGTTGAACTTCACGTACGTCCAACCGGGTCTCGAGGCTGCCGGCACCGGCTTCTTCACGCTTTCGTCCGACGGCAAAACGCTGAAGGGCACCGCTGTGCACATGCAGGAGGAAAAGTTCGCGTGGAACGGTGGGAGATCTTCAGCGCCGCCAGCACCCGCCGCGCCGGAGGGAGCGAAGGCGTCGTCGACATCAAGCTCCTCGGAGACGAGCGCCCCGCCCGCAACGTCGACGCTCGAGGAACAGACGGATCGCCCCGGCAACGACTATTCGCAAACGAATTCGGACGACCCGGTCAAATGCCGAGCGAAATGTCTGAAGGACAAAACGTGCGCAGCCTGGACATGGGTGCAAGAGGGTGTGCAGGGCGATAAGGGCCAGTGCTACCTCAAGGACAGCGTCCCGAGCGCACGACCGGCAGACTGCTGCGTGTCCGGCGTCATCACTCGCTAGTACGAGTCGATATAGCGGCGGCCGCGCTCAACAGAGCGCGGCCGCATCTTGTTCACCGATCGAAACGCTATTGCGCCTGTGACGCCTCGGCGCCATTGCCGAAGGCGCCGAGCTCGCTGCGCTTGCCGCCCTTCGGAGCAGCCTGACCCAGAGCAGGGCTCGTGACCGGGTCCTTCACGTAGCCGTTCGGCGTCCAGCGTCCAGCGGCCGATTTCAGATGAAAGTCGCCGCCAGCCACATCTGCAAACAGCGGATCCACGGGCGCAACAACGCCAGCGCCGAACGTGATGCCGAGGTCGCCGTTCTTCATGTATTTCGTTTCGACCAGCGAGTGACTGACGTTGATCTTCACGTTGCCGCAATTGGCGTCGCAGCTGACGGCGAAGTCCATGCCGGGCGCGTTGCCCCAGAAGATCGAGTTGACGAACGAATAGGCGTCCGGAGCTTCGGCGGCCCGCTCGATCACGACGCCCGCACCCGGCGCTTTGCAGCCGACGTCGAGCGCGCCGACATTCGTCATGTGATCGAATTTCGCCGTTGTCGCCCCGAAGCCGCCGCTATCGAGAAAAACGTTGCCGCCGCAATTGCGGTAGTAGATCTCGTGAACGCTGATGCACGCAGCACCGTCGTCACAGAACATACCTCCGCCGGCGATGCCGGCGCTGTTGTGCATGTACACGTTCCAACTCAACGTGGCGGTCGTCTTCTGCCCGCTGCCGACAGAGGCGCCGACATAGAGACCCGCGCCCCAGCGTGTGACGGTGTTGCGAGTGAACGTGTTTGCCGTGACCTGAAGTTTGTTCGCGAACAGATAGAGCGCGCCGCCGTGGCTCGCCTCGGGTTCGGTCCCCGCATTGGCGTCGACGAGGTTCCGCTCGATCACCACGCTGTTTTCGTTGGCGGAGTCATTGAGGAAACCGGCGCCGCCGCGGCCGCATGCGTTCTTCTTAAACACATTGCCTGCGATGCGCCCTGAGACATTGTTCAGGGCAAAGCCGCCGCCGGCCAACGATTGATCGGCGCATTTGTTGTCGTGGATGTAATTGTTGGTGACGTCGAACTTCTGCGAATAGTAAACATCGCGCAGAATAGCTTGCGAATAGCCAGTGATCTCGAACCCGTCGATCACCGTTCGTTGGTCGCCCTTGGGTCCGGGATCCTCGTAGCGGATGAACGAACCGCCTTTGCCTTGCGCCTTCGATACGTATGCGGCCGAGTCGCGAATGGTGAAATTCTTGCCGCGCTGAAAGCCGCCGGCGAGCGTGAACGCCTTCTCGCCCGGGCTTAAGGCTTCGGCATAAACGCCCTCCGCGACGCAGATGACCGCTCCCTCCGGCGCGGCGGCAACGGCCGCGGCGATCGTCCGATGCGGTTGCTGCGCCGTTCCCTTACCAGCCGCACTCGCCGCATCCACAAAGGCGGTGCAGGCGGGAATGGCGGTGGTGCGCGCACGCTCCACGGCCCGGGGCGCTGACTCGGCGCCGGCCGCGCCACAACAGAATGCCGAGATGAGTAGCGTTGGGAGAACGAGTTTGCGTTTCATGTCGGCTACCGCAGCTTCTCGGCCGCTTTGGCCATGAACGCTTTTGACGTGTCGGTTGAATAAGCGCCCGTTTCGACCGTGAGCATAACATCTTTTTTGACAGCCATTTCACCGATGATGCTCGATGACTCTTCGTCGAAGAGACCGGTCGCCTTTTGCTTCATCCTCAAATCGGCGCCTTGAGCGGCAAAGCTATCCAGGCTTTGTCCGATCGCGGACTGCGCCAGACGATACTCGCCGAAGCCGCCGCGCCACGTCACCGCCAGCTTTAGGTCATTTTCGGTGCCGTCCGCTTGCTTCCAAGAGTAGGTGCAGGAATTGTTATCGCCCTTCGGCGCACTCGATAGGGCCGTTCCGGCGATCGCTTCGGCATCGGCGCGCGTGAGCAATTCGCAGACGGAACGCGCCTTCGGCCGCGCGTTGTTGCGCGTCGTCGCCGCCGCCAATGCTGCGGCATCGTCCGGCGTGAGCGGCTTCGCCAGTCGCTTGTTCGCGGCGTCCGCAAGCTTCGCGGCTTGCGCAATCGTTGCACGCGATCCGCTGATATCGACAACGAGATGCCGCTTGCCGGTCAGCGTGTGAACTTCACAGCACATGAACACGCGCGCTTGATCCCAAGCACCCGTCAGTTTTGTGCCATCGGACAGTTTGAGCACACCCTTCAGTCCCGCGTTCGCGACGGCGTCTTGCGTTGAACTGACAACGCCATATGTGAGGGCGCCGTCGGACCATTCGACGCGCAGCGTGACGGCGCGCAACTCTTTCGTCTCATAACGGCACTCGTCTCCGGTCGCGTCAGGAAAGCCGTTCGTCGAACGGAACGGCGCGCCCGCAAGCGGCCCGACAATGGCCTCGACTTCGGAGGGTTCGAGCAAGCCGCATGCACTCGGATTGGCTGCGTTCGCCGGACCGGCAACGGCGAGGCACGCGATCAACGAGAGCGCCGGGAGGAGAGTGAGACCAACTTGTCGAAGGTGACCGATCATCGTTTTGCGAATCCCTCAAAGGAGTACCGTCACCTTATGTCTTGGAGACACAGTGAACCGGCGCCAATTCGATGGATCAAGCCGCAGCGGTCGCGGGAGATCAAGCGCGGCCGGCGGTGTGACGGTTGTATTTTTGTACCGGCTATCACTAAAGTCAGCAGGAAACGCGCTCATTTGCGCAGAGCGCAAATGCAATAAGGAGTCGGTGCCATGGCACTTCTAAACGTGGGACGAGTTGCCCTGTCGGTCGCCGCCTTGTCATTCGGTTGCGCGGCGATCTCGCCGGCGCAGAGCGCCAGCCCGAGGGTTGGAGGCTGTCCGGTCTTCCCGGCCGACCACATTTGGAACACACCCGTCGACAAGATGCCGGTTGACCCGCGCTCGCAGCAATACATCGCGACGATCGGTGCGGATAAGCCGCTGCGCGCCGACTTTGGCTCCGGGCTCTATGAGGGAGCGCCGATCGGCATTCCGTTTGTCGTCGTTCCCATGAAGCAGCCGAAGGTCGCGATAAACTTTCGTGCCTTCGAGGATGAAGAGCCCGCGACCGATGAAAGCGATCCCGGACCCTACCCGATCCCGAGCAACGCGCCGATCGAGGGTGGCCCCGACAGCAAGGACGACCGCCACGTCATCGTCGTCCAGGAAGGCAGCTGCACGCTGTTTGAAATCTACAAAGCCGTTCCGAACGCCGACGGTAGCTGGAGCACGGTGGGGTCCGCCAAGTTTGATCTCGAAGGGCATGAATTGCGCAGGGACAGTTGGACAAGTGCGGATGCCGCCGGCCTGCCGATCTTCCCCGGCCTCGTCCGCGCCGAAGAAATCGCAGCCGGCGAGATCCGGCACGCCTTGCGGTTCACGGTGCCGCGCACGCGAAAGGCTTATGTCTGGCCCGCGCGTCACGCCGCTTCGCGCAGCATAGACGAAGCTCTGCCCCCGCTCGGCCAGCGCTTTCGTCTGCGCGCGGACTTCGACATCTCAAAATTCTCCAAGACCAACCAGATCATCCTTCGAGCCCTGAAGACCTATGGAATGATGCTCGCGGACAATGGCTCGGCCTGGTTCTTAAATGGAGCGCCGCATCCCGACTGGAACGACGATGAACTTCGAGAACTTCGCAAGGTCTCGGGATCCGACTTCGAGGCCGTGGACGTCTCGTCGCTGATGGTGGACGCCGATTCCGGAAAAGCAAAGTAAGCGATCGCGACCGGCGCGATGCCGCGCCGACCCGGCTCGCCTGCCGACGGCAAAGCCGACTTGAAGAAGATCGGCCGCGGTGCCTACCGCGCTGCGCCACATAGGATGAGCCGTGAAACAGCCGATCGCCCTCAAACGTCAGTTGGAGCTTGCAAAACGGAGCGGACATCCCGTGCGTGTGAAGCGCGCCGAACTGGAGGCCGGGTGGTTTAATGGATTTGTAGTCGCGCTCGGGCCCGATTTCTTCGCATTGCAGGTCGTTGATGAGGGCGTCCGTCTCGGCGGCTACTCTTGCATGCGTTTCATCGACGTAACTGAGTGCAAAAGCCCGGCGCCGGGCGCCAGCTTCATCGAAAAAGCGCTGAAGGCTAGAAAGCTGACGAGAGGCGTTGACCCGAACCTCGACCTTTCATCGCTGACCTCGCTGCTGCTAGGCGCAAATGCCGATTTTCCACTTGTAAGTCTTCACATTGGGAACGTGTGTTATGTTGGGAAAGTCGTCGACATATCCAAGGGCGACGTCCACCTTTTGGAAGTCACGCCCGACGCCAAGTGGGAAAGCAAACCCAGCCGATACTCGATCACCGCGATAGACAGAGTGGATTTCGGTGGCCCGTACGAGGAGGCGCTGCATTTGGTAGCGGGCTCCAAAAAGACCGCGACGCCTCACCAAGGTCGCCGCTCGCCGCGCTAAACGGTCCGCGTGGTCTCGCCCTCAATCCTCCTGAACCAGCGACGCCTTCAGCGCCTCCAGGCGCGCCAGATCACGTATGCGCCGCAACAGATAAAAAAGCGTCCCTCCGGTCCAAACCGCAAGCCAAATGAGCACGACGCCTAGGATCGCCAGCGATGAGCGGCCCAGCGGCACGGCGTGATCCATGAGCAAAACAAACACGGCGACAAAGACAAGCGACGCCGCAACCGACCATAGAATCGCGAACGCAAGGCGCGTGCCGATCCGCGCGCGCCGCACCGCGAGCTCGACCGCCAGCATCACGGGATCGTCCGCCTTCGCCGGGGCCAACGACCGCGCCCACCACGACGACCAGGACACAGCGGCGACAAAAGCGAGCGTCGCCACGCCGAGAACGAAGTCGTCTTGCACCAACAGCCAAACGCCGACCGCGGCGCCGGCGATGGCCGTTGCCACCTCGCTCCACACGACGAGCGTCGACAACCAGCGCCAGCGCGCCAGCCGCCGCAACTCGTCCGCCGCCGGCGCGGCCTTCGCCGGCAAGCTCCGCCATACTCGTTCGAGGTCGTCCCAGTCCGTCATGTCGATCCTTTGAGCAATTCCTGCAAAGCCGCCTTCGCGCGATGCAGCCTGACCGTCGCCGCCGAGACATTGAGGCCAAGCACCGCGGCAATCTCCTCCGCTTGAAAGCCTTCGAGCGCCAGGGTCACCACGACTTTCTGATTGACGGGCAACCGCTGCACCGCCGCCTCGAGCTTCGCGCGCAAGTCCGCATGCGCGACCACATCCTCCGGGGACGCAGCGCCCGCAGGTAATGCGTCGTCGAGTTCCATAAACCGCGGCGCGCGCGCTTGCCGCGCAACATGACTGATGGCCCGGTTGTGCGCGATCCGCGCGACGAAGGTCCGCAACGAAGCGTCGCCGCGAAACGACGGCAGCGCCTGCCAGACGTTCAGATAGATGTCCTGTACAAGCTCCTCCGCCAGCGCCGCGTTCGCCTCGTAGGACCGCGCAATGCGTGCGATGAGCGCGCCGTGCGTGCGCGCAAGGTCGGCGAAGGCGGCGTCGCGTTCCGTCATGCTTGCGACAATATCTTCTCGCTCCTCAAGCGCCGCGCGCACACTAGCAGCAAGGCGAAGGTCAGCGCGATCTCGACCGCGGCAAGCTGCACAAACGGGGCCACCGGTGTCGAAGACCTAAGGAGCGGCTGCGCCAGTGCATTCAGTTCCCACGCCAGCGGATAGAGCCCCGCTTGCGCCAATCGTTCACCGGTCACGACGAAACCCGCGACAACGGGAGCGAAGGACAAGAGTGTGAGATAGCTCTGTGCGTCCTTAAAATTCTTCGCCCACAAGCCCACAGCAAGCTGTACCGCGGCGACCAAACCGCAAAGGGGCATCAAAAACAACACCACGTGAAGACCCGTCTCGACGCTGGTCTCGAGCCGGACGCCCAACTCGGGCAATGCCGACCGGTCGAGCAACAGCAAGCCGCCGACGACGCAAGCTGCCGTCCCGAACACGCCCAGAGTCGCCGCGGCAAGCCACTTGCCGAACACGATGCTCAACGCGCCGACTGGATGCGCCAGCAGCGTCTCCAGCGACCGCCGTTCGCGCTCGCCTGCCGTCATGTCGGCCGCAGCCGCAAGGCTCACGAAGAACGGCGCGCTGACGAAGAAGATTATCAGGATGCGCGCCACGACGTCGGCCTGCCGCGACACCGCGTTCGTGCTCTGCGTGTCGACGTCGACTGGTGAACCGACGGACGGCGCGATGCCTCGCGCCAGCAAACGCTGGTTCGAAAGCTGCGCCGAAAACGAGCGCACCGCACGCTCAAGCCTGCGCACCGTCGGTCCGCTCGTCGCGAGATCGGCGAGAATACCGACGCGCACCGTCCGCCCATCCTGAAGCCGCGCCGCAAAATCCTCTGCAATATTCAGGCAGATCTTCGCTTTGCGATCGAACGACAAGCCTGCCGCCGTCAGGTGCTGCACAAGGGCGGGCGCCTCACCGGGCCCACACAGCGCGACCGGAGCGAGCGCGTCCTCCCGCGATTGCGCTGCCAGCATGCCGACCGCGAACATCACGGCGACCGGCCCGAAGAACACATAGGCAAGGGCCGAAAACAACGACCGCCGGTCGCGCAGCAGGTCGGTCATCTCTTTGAGAAAAATCGTGGCCGCCTTCATGCCGCGAGCGCCTCCCCGCGCGAGGTGAGCGTCACGAACGCGCTCTCCAAATCCTTTGCCCCGGCACGAGCGATGATCTCCATCGGCGAGCCCTCGGCGAGCACGCGCCCGCGGTGGATCACCACCAGCCGGTCCGACAGCTCCATCACCTCACCCATGGCGTGGCTCGACATCAAGATGCACGCCCCCTCGGCCCGCAATCGCATGAGAAGATCGCGCAGAACCCGCACCGAAAACACGTCGAGCCCGCGCGTGGGTTCATCAAACACCAGGTTGCGCGGCCGATGCACGATGGTGCGTGCGAGCGCGACCTTCATCCGCTGCCCGTGACTTAGACCCGCAGCCAGCCGCCCGCGAAGATCGCCGAAGTCGAGTTCGTCGAGCACGCGCCCAACCGCCGCGGAGAGCTTTCTACCGAAGAGCCCGTGCAGCTCCGCCGCAAAGCGCACATGCTCTTCCACGGTCAGCCGCGGATAGAGCCCGAACTCATCGTGCAGCATGCCGAGCCGCGCGAGCGCCTTCGTTCGATGACGTCGCACATCGACGCCATCAATCTCGACCCGCCCCGACGCCGGCGTGATCAGTCCGCCGATCATCCGCAATGTCGTCGTCTTGCCCGAACCGTTGCCGCCGAGCAGCGTCGTAATCGCGCCCTCTCTCGCCGCGAACGACAGCCCATCGACCGCTTTCACCGCGCCGAACTGTTTCCGCAAATCATGCGCCTCGATCATCGAACTCTCACGCGTTCGGGGACGTGATGAAACGCGGCGGCGCCACGCGCTTCACGCAAGTCTGATCGCGCCCGCCCTGCGCCGGATCGTCAAGAAACGCCGCAATCAGCTCGGCGATGCACGGATTCGAACTGTTCGTATGGAAGGCATGCGGAATGACGACATGCACCCCGCCCGCGAATTGCTTCAACGCAGCCGCACCCAGCGACGGCGGCGTCACCGGGTCGGCCTCGCCCGAAATCACCATCGCAGGCGTCTTCGCGGACAGCGGCGCGAACATCGACGCCGGCAGTTCACGCGCCGGCCATCCCGAACAGGCGGCCTCGAAGTAGTGATAGAAGGAATGACGCATGAACGGCCGCTCCACCGCCGCAGGCCCAAGCTTGCGGGCCTGCGCCCAATCCTCGGCGCAGATAATGCCGAGCATGGAGCCGAGCGACATCGTCTCGACCGACCATTCGGCCGTCGCCGATCCAAGCGCCAACAACGGCTTCACGTCGCCCCGCGCCCCTTGGCTGATCGCGTAAGGCACGAGGGCACGCGTCATGCCGACGTAGAGCGCGCCGCGCACGAGGACCACCACACCATCGCAGTCGATCGAACCGGTCTTGAGCCGCCCTTCGCGCGGATCGGGCGCCTCATATGAAATCTCGCCGCGTTCCGCCCGCGCGATCAGAGTCGTCAGATCGGTTTTGAGATTGGGAAACGCGCCGTTGCAGGCTGCGTCGCGCGCGCAGTCGGCGAAGAGAAGCGCGAGCGCGGCCTCCCCGGTTTGAGGCGCCGTTTCGACAATCGTCGTACCGACAGGCGTTGCGGCATCCAGAACCGATGCACGAACATGCCCGCCATACGCGCGGGTGTAGTGCTGCGCGATGCGTGTGCCGAACGATCCACCCCAAAAATTGACGCGCGCATATCCCATCGCGCGCCGAAACCGCTCGAGATCCTCGACGATCTCGCGGGACGAAAAGAACGCGGCGCTGGCGCCGAAGCGCTCCGCGCACGCGGCGCCGTCCTGCCGCGCCTGCTCCGCGCCGCGAAACGCCGCCGTCAGCGAGAACGCGCAATCGATCCTTCCCGAAAGCCCCGTGCCGCGAATGTCGAAGAGCACGATGTCGCGCGCACGCCGTGCCGGTCTGAACGCCGAGTCGAGCCACGGCGCCATGCCGGTCGCCGCCTGCCCCGGCCCCCCAGCAAGCACGATCAACGGATCCTCCGCCGGCCGCGCCGTTGTCGCCGGCACGATCGCCGCAGTGACCCTGATCTGCGCGCCCTCGGGCACCGCATAGTCGAGCGGTACGGCGACAGACACGCACCTCACCGGCGTCTCGAATCCATCGAGGTGGCAGGGCGTTTCGTTGTGCGGCGCGGCCTGGGCCGCGCTTGCGGCAAGCGCGGCCAAAACGGCAGTAACTATGCGCGCCATCTCTCCCCCAAGAACGAACGTCGTTGGAGAAATAGTCTCCGGTCACCCGCGGCTCTTACACGCCGCCCCAAAGAAATGACGCGACCAATGTCGGTGGGGTTGACGCCCGGCCTTGCGCGACCCGTCGGAAATTGCCATCGAAGTGGCATGAGCCAGAACGCGCCCGAGCCAAAACTGCAAATCCGCATCGTGCCGGTCACGCCGCTGCAGCAGAATTGCTCGCTCATCTGGGACACGGCGACGAAGCACGCCGCGTTCGTCGATCCCGGCGGCGACATCGACAAGTTGCTGGGCGCCCTCGCCCATTTCGGCCTCACGCTGAAACGCATCTGGCTGACCCACGGCCACCTGGACCATGCGGGGGCCGCCGCCGACCTGCGCCAACGCACCGGCGTCGCTGTCGAGGGCCCGCACCGGGACGACCAGTTCTGGCTGGACCAGATCGAAGACAGTTCACGCCGCTACGGCATCACGGGCGGCCGCAACGTCACGCCGGACCGCTACCTGGAAGACGGCGACACGCTCGAACTCGAAGGCGTTAAATTCGACGTCGCGCACACGCCGGGACACACGCCCGGCCACGTCGTGATCCACAACAGGGCAGCCAGGATCGCCTTCGTCGGCGACGTTCTGTTCGCAGGCTCGATCGGCCGCACCGACTTCCCGCGCGGCAACCACCAGCAACTGATCGACTCGATCACCGGCAAACTCTGGCCGCTGGGCGACGACATGACGTTCGTCCCCGGACACGGCCCGACATCCACCTTCGGTCGCGAACGCCAGACCAACCCCTTCGTGGCGGACAGCCTGACGGGATATGCCGGCGCGCAGAAGACCGCGCCCAACGACTTCGATCAGAAGACGTCGAAGCGCTACACCTGACCAGCGCAAAAGATTGAGGGCGAAGCTTTCGCTCCGCCCTTAGCGTCACTACGTTCGACAACGTGCCTTACTGCAGGTCGATGACCACGCGGTTGTTCTGCGGCTCGCGCACACCGTCGCCGGCCTGTACCGCGGGTTCAGCTTCGCCGCGGCCCGAGGCCGCGATCGAACCGGCCGGAATACCCTTGCTGACCAGGTTCGACTTCGCGGCATCCGCACGGCATTCGGACAGCTTCTGGTTGGCGCCGCCCGCGCCCGCCGTGTCGGTGTGACCGACGACGCGCACCGAAGCGCTTCCCGTCGCTTTCGCCGACGACGCCGCCTCGCTCAACACCGCGTCCGCTTCGCCGGACAGGTTGCATTTGCCTGCGTCGAAATAGATGACGAAGTTGCGTACCGGCGGCGGTGGCGGCGGTGATGCTTCCACCGGCGGCGCCGGCTCGGCCGGTGTCTCATCCTCGATCAAGTCGTGCCGCCAGCCGATCGTAACCGCGTGCTTCGTGATGTCGTCATACGAGTCGTTGTGCACATCGCCCAACCCGTCCACTTCCGTGAACTCGGCATCGCCGGCGTTGAAGTAGCGATAGTTCACGAACAGCGAATTCTGATTGTCGATCTCGTAGTTGAAGCCGGCGATCAATTGCCAGGCAAATACCCACTCCACGTCGCGGATGGGGACGGTGTGCCAACCGCTTTCGTTGTCGTAATGGATCTGATCCATACCGATGCCGCCGCCCAGCGACAGCGACCAGCGATCGCCCAGGCGCCAGTCGTACAGAAGGTTGCCCATCACCGCGAATTCTTCGAACACGCCGCCGCTGAACTCGGTGCCTTGCACGTTAAAGCTTTCGAGATCGTTGGCGCGATAGGCGAGTTCGACTTCCGCGCGAAGGTCACCCCACGAATGGCCCATGGAGAGCATGCCTGCCCACCCGGTGTCGAAACTCGCGGTCGTCGGCGGGAAGCCCCCAAGAAACGTCGGATCAATCGTGTCGTTGTCGACATCCGCGTCGCTGACAAAATTCACGCCCGCTTCCAAGCTGACGTACCAGCCGTGGAAATTCGCCGCGCTCGCCGATCCGGCCAATGCCAGAGACGCGACGGCACCAAGCAGCACTGTTCTGATTGTCATGTGATGAACCCCCCCAGTTCAAAATTTTACGCGCAACCGCTCGACCATAATCCTGTTTCAGCGAATGCGTTCCGTCGAGTTGTGAGTTGATCCCAGTTGTTGCAGAGACAACGCACTCATGTGCTCTGGCGACAACCAGTCCGCGAGATCAGGGCAGACTCCACGTCCGCGGGGATAAAGTTCCCACGGAACTATCGGGAACCGGCTGGCCGCACGGCGATTTAGCCAAGCGCAGCTTCCAATGCCCGCGCGTCGAAAATTTCTGCAGGCACATTCTCCGGTCCGATCAACGTCGCAAGCGCCAGCCCCGTGATGAGCGGATCGACCATGAACTTCCCGCGCAGCCGCTCACGCCGCGCTCGTCCCGCCGCGTCGAACTCGCAGTCACGCACCGCGGGCAACCGTCCCGACAACCGCAGCCGCCGCATCCGCTCACGCCGTTCCTCCGCGTACGGCGCAAGTGCGGCCGGCGACCAATCATTGTTCGCGTTCAAAATATCGCTCACGACGCGCACGTCGCGATGCGAGACGGAAAGCCCCTGCCCGATCGTCGGATCGTTGTGTCCCGCCGCATCACCGATCGCGATAACACCAGGCCCGACGGGAACGTCGATCCACGTGTCGTTGTTCGGATAGACGAAACACTGGCTCGCGGGTTTGGAGTCCACGATCGCCGCGCCGTCATCGGGTAAGCACGCAAGTCGAAATCCTTCGACAAACCGCTGCGGCGCATCATCGCCCATGAAGCGCGCCTTCTGATCCAGCGCCACGCCTTGATAGAGCCGCGCCTTGCCGCCGCCCTGCGGAAAGATGAAGTAGTTCATGTCGCCCGCAACGCCGATCGACTGCAGATCGTCCGGCCATCCATGCGCGTTCTCGACAAGCATCCCTGAGAACCAATGATGCGGCGGATCGCTTTCGACCTTGAACCCCATCTGCTGCACCGTCTTGCCATGCCGCCCGTCGGCGGCAACGACGAGGCGCGGTTTGATCTCATGCGCAACGCCTTGATGCTCGAACGTCACCGTCGGCCGGTCGCCCGGCGTCACATGCGTCTTGCGCACGCCGCGCACAAACCGCGCCCCTGCAGCGACGGCGGCATCGTCCAAAATTCCGCACAACCGCGGATGTCCGATCGTCAACGGCCCAAGCCCGCCCGGAATAATCGCCTCGAACGCCATCGCCTTGGCTTCCGCCTCGGTACGGTCGACGTCCTCGTCATAGCTGATGTGACGCTTCAAGTGATGCGCGCCATGCGACCGATAGAGATCGTAAAGCCCAAGCCGCTGCGCCTCTATCACGCCCCACGGCGCCAGCCACTCGCCGCGCACGACGTCGCGGTGCCGCTCCGTGATCTCGAGCATCAACACCGAATGCCCCGCCCGCGCCATCACCGCCGAAAACGCGCCGCCCGCAATGCCGCCGCCGACTACGACGATGTCGGGCGTCTCGATACTGTCCATGGTGCATCTCCCTCGGAAGTCGAAGTTACCGCACCGACTCTAGCCAAGAAAGAGCGATCCTGTCCGCCCTCTCGGCGCCTCGCGGCGAACCCGGGCCATGCCGGGCACAAAAAAAACGGCGGCCGATGAGGGCCGCCGCTTGGCAAGCAATTCTAACGATCTAGCTGATGAACACCCAGGCGCCGTTCGGCTGACGGCACGCCTGCCCGCGCACCTGACGGCGGTTCGGGTAGAACGTGACGTTCTGGTAGTTCGCGCAAGCGAAACCGTCCTGATCGTAGTAGTAGCTGCGCACGCGGAATTCACCGCGGCGGCCGTTGCGCGGATTGCTCCAGCGATAGACCGTCCCGGCCCGACCGCTGTTCAACGCGCTGTAATACGACTTGTACGCATAACTGCGATCGTCGCAGTCCATGTCGCGCGTCAGCGTCGCGCCCAGCGCACCGCCGATGATCACGCCGGCCACCGTCGAGCCGCCGTCGTTGTTGCCGAGCGCACGGCCCAACAACCCACCGATGATGCCGCCGGCGATAACGCCGGCCGGATCCGGACGATCGCGGCATTCGCTGTAATAGACGTCGTCGTTATAGGTGTACGAACGCGAATAGCGGCGGCGCCAATTGTTCTCGCGGTCGTCGCGGAAGCGCGTTTCGCGAATTTCGCCGTTGCGCTGCGAGACCAGGAAGCAATTCCCGTCCGGCTGACAGATCCACTGATAGCCGCGCGGCGGCTGACGCAAATTGTTGCGGCGCCAATCCGTCACGATATAACGCTTGTCGCGATACTGCGCCGGCACGCGCTGGCCCCTCGACCAACGCCGTCCGTCGCGATTGAAACCGGGACGCTCAGACGTTGCACCGGGAGGCGGCGCTGCAGCAGGTCGATCCGCATCCGGTCCGCCCGGCACGCGCGGCGTGGGTTGACCCGGCTGGCCGTCGCCGCGATCACCGCGGTCGCCACGATCACCGCGGTCGCCATCGGGTCGCTGACCCGGCTGCTGACCGGCAGGACACGCAGGCTGACCGGGCTGACCGCAAGACGGCTGTGGACCGGGCGCCCCTTGACCACCAGGTTGTGCCATCGCCGCCGTACCGCTCATCAGCGACAAGGCAATAATCAAAGCTGAACCGCGATTCATCCGTCGTTCGCCTATTTTTGTTGGAGGAACTCACAGCGCTAAACGCTCTCGCGCTGAATTAGTGCCACGGCGAACAGGCACTGCGTCGAATTGGCTCGCGCAAATCAGCCGCGCGTTACACTTCGCGACAAAGATGACCGCATCAAACTGAAAGCGCCCCGTTCTCACCGAAGAGAACGAGGCGCTCAGACGGTTAAGGTGTCCCCGGTGGCGTCGCGGGCGCAGGTGTTGCGGGCGTCGCCGGCGCGGGCGTGGTCCCTTCCGGTGTCGCCGGCGGCGTTGCACCGTCGACCGGCGCAGGCACGACATCCGGCACAGGTGCTGCAGCAGGCGCTGGCGGCGGCGCGGCCGGCAAATCGCTTGAGAACATGTCGGTCAACACCTGCCACTTCCCGTCGCGCTTCGTCCACGTCACGACGGATTTGCCACTGTCGTTGACGATCGCTGCCCCCTCACCCATCGAGAACTTGTAGGTCGCAATGTCGACCGCCAGATCGCCGCTCTTGGCGAACACGATCTTCTCGGATTCAAAGGTCAGCGCTACGCCGGGGATCGCGAACATCTCGGACCAGCCTTTCTGGATCGCTTCGCGCCCGACCGCCTTCGGAGCGTTCGGGGGCAAGAACTGCGCATCCTCGGCATAGTTCTGCGCGATCGACGCGGCGTCTTTGGCGACGATCTTGTCCTGCCAGGCTTTATTGATTTCGCGGATGGCCGCTTCATCGGCCTCATGACCGCCGGGCCCGCACGCCGCGAGCACCAGCACGCACGCGGCAACGACCGCGGCGAAAGCAACGGGAAGACGTTTCATCTCTCGTGATCCTTTTTCTGATCGCGCGTGAACCGCGCAATCTGCACGGAATTAATCCCGCAAGCGCGGCATGAGGGAAGAGCGCCAACGCACACCACCCCTGCGACCGAATAACCGTCAGTCGTCCAGCGCCGCGCGCTCCCGCTCCACCCGCTTGGCCAACCGCTCACGCCGCCGACCGGTCTCGCCGTCAAAAGCGTCCAGCTCACTTTGCACCGCACGCAAGCGCTTCTCGATCGCAGCACGCCCCTTCGGCGCCTCACGCTCGAACTCCCGCAATTCCCGCTCCGCCGCTTCGAGCTTGGAACGATCGGCAACGGGCTTCGCAGGCGGCTTAGGCCGTTCAACATCCGACCGGCGATGCGCCGGAAAGGCGACGACATTCGAGGGCTTTTCCGGCGGCGCGGCCCTGGCCTTCTTCCGCTCCTTGCTCCCGCCCTCCAGCGGCAGGGTCGCCTGCCCCGGCGCGGCCACGGGCACCCCGGGCGTCCGCATGGCCAATTTCACGTGCGTGGGATCGTCGGTTACACGCGCCGCCCCCTCGCCAAACAGGTCCCGGCGAACGTCCCAGGCCTTCAGCGCCGCCTTCTGACTATCGACCGCCACCAGCCAGTCTCGCACGCCGATTCGCGTAATGTAGACTTTCGTACGCGAAGTGATTCGCTTGTCCGCCATGAGTCCCGCCGCGTTGCTGTCGGGCTTCAGGCTACTCAGTTGAAGGTTGTGTGCAATGCCCGCTGTCGCCCGTGACCGCCGCGTCGCCGTACCCAAGGCCGGTTACGAACCCCTCCGCCCCATCAAGGGCCGGCCGATCAAACCCGAACTGACACGCCGCTTCGTGGCGCAGCTGAGCGACGGCTCGGCCTGCACGGAGGCCGTCGAAGCGGAAGACTTCCTGCAAGCCGCGCTCGCTTTCGCTGAAACCTGCGCGACGCACGACAAACCGTCGGCGAACATCGCCGTGACGGATTGCGAGACCGGCGAAACCCACTGCTTCGCCGTCGCACTCGACTAAACCCGCCCGCACGCCGTTCGGCACGACCGCCTCAGGCACCGCGAGCACCGGTGTAATCCCGTCGGCATAACCGATATCGAACAGCATCGCCTCGGACACGACACCCGCCATCGTCCGCGGCGCCATGTTAACGACGAACAGCGCTTGCCGCCCGGCAAGCGCACCGACATCGGCACGCTCGCCTTTCAACCCGGCAACGACATTGCGGACGGCGTCGCCGAAATCGACAGCCAGCCGCACGAGCTTCCGCGAGCCATCAACGTCATGCACCGATACGATCGTGCCCACGCGCACATCGATCTTCGCTAAATCGTCGATCGTAATCTGAGACTTGATAGGCGCCGGCGTAATGACGGCGACCCTAGTGCGTGAGCTTCAACGGCCGGTCACCCGCGCCGTAGTTGCAAACATACGCAGCCGGCGAACCGCTCTCGACGCAGATCGTGACCTTCTGCACGGTGTCCGCGCCCGCCTGCGCGCTCATCGTCATGTTCTGCGCGCACAGCACAACAAGCGCCACGGCGATCACCGTCAGCACCGATTTCGTGTAGAGGTCCATGGTACGTCTCCCGTTTGCATGAATTGCACTGAGGCAATCTCACGCAAAACGGAAGCGGTCAACTCGCTTAGTGCCGGCCGCCGCGCCGCCCGCCGCGATACCCGCGCTCGCCGCGGAACGGCCTGCCGCCCCGGAAATGATCGCGCCGGAAATGCCGCCCATGATCGCGGTAATAGCGATGCCCGCGGTCGCGATAATAGAAGTACCCGTCGCTGGCCCAATACCCACCGATATACGGCCCGTAGTAGCCATCATAATACCCGTCGTAATAGCCGTACGGACCACCGCCGTAATAGCCACCGCCCCGATAGCCTTCATAATAGTAAGGATCGTCGTAGTAGACGCAGCCGCCCAGGGACAGCAGCACCACTGCGGTCGCCACCAGTTTTAGGGGTCGCTTGATCGATAGGCGCATGACTGGTTTCTCCAAGCCGGACGCATCAATCCAAACGCCGATCAGCCTCCCCCGTTCCACCTTGCGCTTCAGAAATCCCGCGCCGCGTTTCACTGGTGTTAACCTGCGAAGGCGCGGCGTCGCCTGGGGTGTGGTCGCTATGGCCCGGCTGGCCTGATGACCGGGAAGTGATCCTTAAGTCCGCCTGCGCTAAAC
Source organism: Alphaproteobacteria bacterium (assembly GCA_034440355.1). Lineage (GTDB taxonomy): Bacteria > Pseudomonadota > Alphaproteobacteria > Micropepsales > Micropepsaceae > SZUA-430. The sequence continues at coordinate 34,112 of JAWXBY010000179.1, read as the reverse complement.
AACTTCCGCTTGCGTTCCCGGGAGCCTCCGGACAAGCATCCGCGTTCCCACCCTGCAACCGGTGTTCTTTCCATGGCCGCTCGTCCCTCTTGGCAGGGTCATTTGAAACTGTCCCTCGTGACCTGCCCGGTCGCGCTCTACAACGCGATCAGCCCGCGCGGCGACGTGCATTTCAACATGATCAATCCGGAGACGGGCAACCGCATCCGCATGATCACGGTCGATGCCGGAACGGAAGAACCGGTCGAACGCAAGTCGCTGGTCAAAGGCTTCGAGATCGCCAAGGGCGAATACGTCATCGTCACCCAAGACGAAATCGACGCGGTCAAACTCGAGAGCACGAAGACGATCGACATCGAAACCTTCGTCCCCTCCGACGACATCGATCGCCTTTACTGGGACAACCCGTATTACCTCGTGCCCGACGGCAAGATGGCCGCCGAGCCCTTCGTGGTCATCCGCGAAGCGATGGAGCGCTCGGGCCAGATCGCCTTAGGCCGTATCGTGATGTCGTCCCGCGAACGCCTGATCGCGATCGAACCGCGCGACAAGGGACTCGTCGCCACGATCCTGCGCTCGCGCGACGAAGTCCGCGCCACGAAAGACTACTTCTCAGACATCCCCGACGCGCGCCCCGATCCCGAAATGATCGCGATCGCCGAAAAAATCATCAGCCAGAAAGAAGCCGACTTCGACCCGTCGGAGTTCAACGACCGCTACGAAGACGCCCTGCGCGAACTCATCGAGCGCAAGCAGAAGGGCCACAAGATCACCCGCGCCGAAGAGCCGAAGGACACCAACGTCATCAACCTGATGGACGCGCTGAAAGCGAGCCTGAAGGGCGGAGGCGGCGCGACCAAGGCCAAGAAACCAGCAAAGGCCGCAAAGCCCACCAAAGCCGCAGCGCCGAAGAAGCGCGCCAAGCGGTGAGCTAGAGCGGCGCAATGCCCGCCCGCGACACGAAGAAAAAACTCGGCGCCTATCACGCCAAGCGCGACTTCGCGAAAACGGACGAGCCCTCCGGCGAACTCCCCGTCGCGCCGTCAAAGCGCCTGCGCTTCGTCATCCAGAAACACGCCGCGACGCGCCTCCACTACGACTTCCGCCTCGAACTCGACGGCGTGTTCAAGTCTTGGGCCGTGACCCGCGGCCCCTCCCTCGACCCGGCCGACAAACGCCTCGCCGTCGAAGTGGAAGACCACCCGCTCGACTACGGCGACTTCGAAGGCACGATCCCGAAGGGCCAATACGGCGGCGGCACGGTCATGCTGTGGGACCGCGGCTTCTGGGAAGTCGAGGGCAACCTGACACCCCAAGAAGCGCTGCGCAAAGGCGACTTCAAATTCAACCTCGCCGGTGAAAAACTCCACGGCTCATGGGCGCTGGTGCGCATGAAGCGCCGCGAGCGCGAACGCCACGACAACTGGCTCCTCATCAAACACCGCGATGAATACGCAAAGAACGGCCATGGCGAAAAAATCCTAGACGAAGACACGTCCGTAGCCTCCTCCCGCACACTCGACGAAATCGCCGCCGGCAAAGGCCGCGCACCAAAACCCTTCATGCTGAAAGCGCGCACAGCCCGCGACGCGATCTGGAATTCCGATCGCGCCAACCGCGAACATAGCATCGACCGCAACGAACCGCGCGCGCCCGCGAAGCCTGCCATCGCCGCGCCCGCAAAACCGCTCAGCGAACTGCCCGAATTCATCCATCCGCAATTCTGCAAATCCGTCACCTCGCCGCCGCGCTCGTCCGGTTGGGGCCACGAGGTCAAACTCGACGGCTACCGTATCCAGATGCGCGTCGAAGACGGCGAAGCGACACTCCGCACGCGCAAAGGCCTCAACTGGACCGACAAGTTCAAATCCCTCGCCCGCGTCGGCTCGAAACTGCCGAACTGCATCATCGACGGCGAAATCTGCGCCGTCGACAAGGACGGCAGCCCGGACTTCTCCGCCTTGCAAGCGGCGATCGCGAACAACAAGACCGACAAGCTGATCTACTTCGCCTTCGACCTGCTCGTGGACGGCGCCGAAGATCTGCGCCCCCAACCACTCGCCGCACGCAAAGAACGCCTGCGCAAACGCATCGCCAAAGCCGGCCCGATGATCCGCTACGTCGAACACATCGAAGACGACGGCAAAGCGGTACTCGAAGCCGCGGGCAAAATGAATCTCGAGGGCATCGTCTCAAAGCGCCTCGACGCACCTTACAAATCCGTCCGCACCGACAGCTGGCAGAAAACCAAACTGCGCGGCGGCCAAGAGGTCGTCATCGGCGGCTGGGCAGAAGAAGGCGCCCGCTTCCGCTCCCTGCTCGTCGGCGCGTACAGAGGCGGCCGCCTGCAATATCTCGGCCGCGTCGGCACAGGTTTCGACGTCAAGACCGCGCAGAGCCTGCATAAACGCTTGAGTGCCGTCGCCGCCGACGACAGCCCCTTCACCGGCGCGACCGCACCGAAGAAGACCGGCGAAATTCGCTGGGCCAAACCGGCCCTCGTCGCCGAAATCGAATTCGCCGGCTGGAGCAGCGACGGCCTCGTCCGCCAAGGCGCCTTCAAAGGTATCCGCGAAGACAAGCCGCCCGGAGAAGTCATCGTCGAAGACGTCCGCCCGGCAGGCGCAGAGGAACCGCGCAAACTACCCGACGTTATCGTCTCACCAAGCGCGGGCAAGGATCCACGCGTTATGAACGTCGCCATCAGCCATCCGGAAAAAGAACTCTGGCCCGCCGCTGGCGACGACAAGGCGGTGACCAAACTCGACCTGGCAAAGTACCACGAAGCGATCGGCGACCACCTGCTCGACTACATCAAGGGCCGCCCCTGCTCGATCATCCGCGCCCCCGACGGTATCGGCGCGCAGCAATTCTTCCAGCGCCACGAAATGCGCGGCCAATCGAAAGCAATCACCCTCGTCAAAGTGCGCGGCGACAAACAACCCTACGTCCAATTCGACACGCTGGAGGCCATCCTCGCCGCCGCTCAAATCTCCGCGATCGAATTCCACCCGACGAATTGCGAACCCGACGATCCCGAAGTACCCGGCCGCCTGGTCTTCGACCTCGACCCCGCTCCCGACGTACCCTTCGCGCGCGTCATCGAAGCCGCGCACGAATTCAAAGACCGCCTCGAGGCGATCGGCCTGTCAGCTTTCTGCAAAACGACGGGCGGCAAAGGCCTCCACGTGGTCACCCCCTTCGCCAAATCGAAAACGAAATTCACCTGGGACGAAGCCAAAGCCTTCGCCCTCGAACTCTGCCGCCAAATCGCAGCCGACACGCCGGCGAAATACCTCACGACCATGGCGAAGAAAGACCGCAGCGGCCGCATCTTCCTCGACTATCTGCGCAACGACCGCCTCTCCACCGCCGTCGCCGCCTTCTCGCCGCGCGCGAGACTTGGCGCGCCGGTCTCGATGCCCATCACCTGGGCCCAAGCAAAGGCGGGCCTGGACCCAACGAAGTTCAACGTGCACACCGTCCCCGGATTTCTGAAGAAGTCGAAGGCGTGGGCCGACTACGCCAAATCCGCAAAGCCCTTTGCAGCGGCGGCGAAACGACTGACCGCCGGATAGCGTCGGTGAGAATAAAGTAATTCTTCACCCTTTCTCGGTTCCCGCAGGAAACCTTAATCGGCCGCGCGCAATGCCGCTCGTGCGCCAGACAGACAAATTTGGCGCGCAGAAATCCGTCCTCTGCAGGTGCGATTTAGCGATTGTTGAACCGCCCCATGGTCTTATTGGGTCTAAGGGCCGCCAAACGGCACGAAGGCAGAGGTTCGCACCGTCATGCTTGCGATGTTCGCACGCCGCAGCCGCAACGCGGTCGCTGCACACCGCGATCGTTTCCGTCGGCTCGTCGCGATTTTCGCGGGCGTCCAGCTGCTCATCGTTCTGCTGTCATGGATGGCGCTGAGCACCGTCGATGTCGCCCGCTCCTTCGCTTCGGGCGCTGCGTTCTACGCCGAGGCGCAAAAGTCTGCCGTGATCAGCTTGCTCGAGTTCGAAGCCTCCCGCGACTCTCGGCACATCGAGGCGTTCGACCGCGAGATGGCGCGCGCGTTGGCCGCTGGCGACGCGCGCGAAGCTCTCGAACGTCCCCGCCCGGATTTCGACGCCGCCTCCGCAGGCTTCATCAAGTTGGGGATCGATAGCAGCGACACGTTCGCAATGAACGTCGGGTTCGTGCTGTTTAAGGACTTCGGCCCGCTCGCCGACGCCGTCGCGCTTTGGCAGACAGCGGACGCGCGGATGGCCGAGCTTGCTGCCACCGGCGACAAGGTGCGCAAAGCTGTCGCGGTACGCGCGCCGCACGATCAAATCGCAGCCGATTTGGCGCGCGCAGCGGCGATCGACGAAGAACTGACGGACTTGGAACGCGCCTTCGCCGCCCGCATGCGCGAGGCCGCGCAGAGCATTCGCGACGTTGCGCTTGCCCTCGTGCTTCTGGGCACCTTGCTGCTCGCGGCCGCCGGGCTCATCGGTGCTTGGCGCATCTCGCACCAAGGCGCCGACAGCGAGAAGCGCGCTCTCGTCAGCGAAGACCGGTTCGAAGGCTTCACCGAAATCGCATCCGACTGGCTGTGCGAACTCGATGAGAACTTGAACATCACATACCTGTCCGATCGCTTTCAGGAATCGACGGGCGTCCCGAACAAGTTGGTCATCGGCCACCCGTGGGCGACCCTCGCGCGCCGCCCGTGGATCAAGATTGAGACACCGACGCATTTCGACGACCTTGCAGCGCACCGCCCCTTCCGGGGCCATCGCATGCGGCACATCTCGACGGACGGCCGCGAGCGCTATTGGTCGCTGTCGGGCAGACCCATCGTAGATTCCACCGGCACCTTCATAGGCTATCGCGCCACCGGTACCGACATCACCGAACTCGTGCAAGCGAACAAGACGGCGGCCGCAGCCAAGAACCAGGCCGAACAAGCCAACCGCGCCAAGTCGGCCTTCCTCGCCAACATGAGCCACGAACTGCGCACGCCCTTGAACGCCATCATCGGCTTCTCGGAAACGATGAACGGCGAACTGTTCGGTCCCCTCGGCAACCAGCGCTACGTTTCCTATGCGCAAGACATCCACGAGTCCGGCCGCCATCTCTTGTCGCTCATAAACGACGTACTGGACCTCTCGCGCATCGAAGCCGGCAAGCTTGAACTGCACGACGACCGCATCTGCCTGGCAGAGATCGTCGGCGGTTGCACGCTGATCTGTCGCGACCGCGCCATCAGCGGGGGCGTGACCATTGCGACGGACCTGCCGCCGCGTCTACCCACGTTGCGTGCGGATCCGGTGCGCGTAAAGCAGATCGTGATCAATCTGCTGTCCAACGCGGTCAAGTTCACCCCGCGCGGCGGCCGCGTCGAACTCGCCGCACGCATCGAAGCGGACGGCGCTCTTACGCTGCAGGTAAGGGACAGTGGCATCGGGATGACGGCGGCCGAAATCGCCGTAGCGCTCCAGCCGTTCGGCCAAGTCGACACCGGCCTCGACCGAAAATACGAAGGCACGGGCCTGGGCCTCCCCCTGACCAAAACCCTCGTCGAACTTCACGGTGGCACCTTCGCCGTCGAAAGCACCCCCGGCGACGGCACGATCGTCCGCGTCACGCTGCCCGCTGACCGCGTCGAATGGCCGGCACAAGCCACGGCCGCCGCGTCCTGACGCCGCGCAAGCTGGACGCCCGCGAACGCACCCCATATGAATGCGCCCGTGCGAACGGGAGACTGCGCAATGGCCGAACCGGCGACGACAAAGAAGCACAAGACCGACCTCGACGCCGGCAGCTTTAACTGGGAAGACCCCCTTCTCTTGAATGATCAGCTCACGGAGGAAGAACGCCTCATCCGTGAATCGACCGCCGCCTATGCGCAAGCGAAGCTGATGCCCCGCGTGCTGGAGGCGAACCGCAAAGAGCACTTCCACCCCGAGATCATGCGCGAGATGGGCGAGATGGGCCTGCTCGGCATCACCGTCCCCGAAACCTACGGCGGCGCGGGCTTGGGCTACGTCGCCTACGGCCTAGCCGCGCGCGAGATCGAACGCGTGGACTCAGGCTACCGCTCGGCCATGAGCGTGCAGTCCTCGCTCGTCATGCACCCCATCAACGCCTTCGGCACCGAAGAACAACGCCGCCGCTTCCTGCCCAAACTCGCGAGCGGCGAAATGATCGGCTGCTTCGGCCTCACCGAACCCGATCACGGCAGCGACCCCGGCTCGATGGTCACACGCGCGAAGGCGGTCGACGGCGGCTACCGCCTCAACGGCGCCAAGAACTGGATCACGAACGCCCCCATCGCCGACATCGCCGTCGTCTGGGCCAAAACCGAAGACAACAAGATCCGCGGCTTCATCGTCGAGCGCGCCTTCAAAGGTTTCACCACACCGAAGATCGAAGGCAAATTCTCACTCCGCGCCTCCATCACCGGTCAAATCGCGCTCGAAGATGTCTTCGTCCCCGCAGCGAACCTGCTGCCGAACATCACCGGCCTCGGCGGCCCGTTCTCGTGCCTCAACCGCGCGCGCTACGGCATTGCCTGGGGGGTGATGGGCGCCGCCGAATTCTGCTGGCATCAAGCCCGGCAATACGCGCTCGATCGCAAACAGTTCGGCCGTCCGCTCGCGGCGACACAGCTGATCCAGAAAAAGCTGGCCGACATGCAAACCGAAATCACCCTCGGCACGGCCGCGGTCCTGCAACTCGGCCGCCTCATCGAAGCCGGCAAAGCCGCCCCGCCCGCCGTCTCGCTTCTCAAGCGCAACAACTGCGGCAAAGCCCTCGACATCGCCCGCCAGGCCCGCGACATCCACGGCGGCAACGGCATCTCAGACGAATACCACGTCATCCGCCACGTGATGAACCTCGAGACGGTCAACACCTACGAAGGCACCCACGACGTTCACGCCCTGATCCTCGGCCGCGCGCAAACGGGCATACAGGCGTTCTTCTAGCGCTGCGTTCGGCTTTGCGCGCTACTTGTCGTCGTCTTCGTCGGGACCGATGATAGCGATGCCGGTGTCTTCCGCGTCGCTCTTGTCACGCTTCGACAGACTGAGCGCACCGCCGATGAGCAGGAAGATCAAGAGAACGAGCCCCCCGACGATCGCAATCGCAACCCACGAGTTGCCCGATATCGACGGCGTCTGCGCCTGTTGAGCCAGAGCTTCGCCCGCAAACGCCGTCACCACGGCCAAAGCAGCAGCGCCCTTGCCGAGCGCGTTGAGGGATAAAGTCACGCCACACCTCCATCAGCAATCGCAACCAGGCCACCCTCACCGTGCCAGATGGCGGGATTGTGGCGCACGGGAACCTAGGCCCTTTCACGCACGAGAACACCCCGCTAAACAACGCTGAACAGGGGCAGTTCGAAGCAATGAACACACAAAAACTCGATCCCACGGTCGTCGGCTCCGTCATCGACGCGATGTACGCAATGGTCTCAGGACCAGCCGGCCCACGCGATTGGTCGCTGCAAAGAAAGGTCTTCCATCCCGACGCGCGCCAGATGCGCACCGGCCTCGGCCCCGACGGCAAACCGTGGATCAAGATCATGGCGCTCGACGACTACGTCGCCGACACCAAGGCGTTCTTCGCCTCGAACGACTTCTTCGAGATCGAGATCGCGCGCCGCGTCCACGAATTCGGCAACATCGCCCACGCCTGGAGCATCTACGAAGCGCGCCGCGCGCCACACGACACGACCCCCGAACGCCGCGGCATCAATTCGATCCAGCTCTACCGCGACGAGGCAGGCCATTGGCGGATCATGTCGATGATCTGGGACAACGAACGCGAAGGTCTCAGCGTCGATTGGAACGTCTGACGATGATAACGCCCGCGCGCAACGCTTAGGGCTCAGCCGCCGTCGGCAGCTGCGTCGGCCCCGGTTGAACCACCGGCGCCGACACGAACGCGGATGCAGACGGTGGCGCGCTGGCCTGCGGCTGCTGAATGGCCGCCGTAAGACGCTGTGAAATTTCCGCGGCGACCAAATCGCGATCCGCCGGCGACAAGCGCCGCGCCCCGTCGACGATCCGCCCCAGCGACCGCTCACGATTGAACCGCGAAATCGCAACGCCGATGCCGCCGAAGATCAACACGACCAGCGCAACGAGTCCCATACCGACGAAGAACCCGACCACGCCCGCAATCCCCTGAGAAAACGCGTTGGCGACCTGCGCGCCGATAAACTCAGGCTGCAACGCATAGTTCAACGAGATGTTGAACAGCAGATAGAGGACCGCCGCCGTACCCAGCGCCAGAAACACGTGCGAGCGCGTATACCGGTTGAGCAAGATCCCCGCGAACACCGAGGCGAAGGCGCTCATCGGGATCGACATGGCGAGCAGACTCAGTCCCAACGCTTCCAGGAACTCGCTGTCGCTGATCTGTCCCACCGGAATTTGCGCATGCAGCACACCGATCGCAAATCCCGCACATCCCGACACGAACTGGTTCCACGCAAACAGCAACGCCGCCGCAAACGCCCCCGAGACGTACCAAGGAGTGAGATCGACATGCGTGTCGGCCTGCGTGGTGAAGCCGCTCAGGCTGCGCTTGCACTGGCGATGGACCAACGGAAACGCAGCGAAGCTGATGCCGATGAAATAGTCCCGCAGCTTCGGATCCAAAAACTCAAACTCACGGATGACCGGCGCGCCAACCTGCACCAACAGAAAAACCACAAGCAGCGAAAGCACCAGCGCCCAGATCTCCTGAGAACTCGCGGGGATACGGAACCCACCGCCTTCATTCGCTGCCGCCGACTGTTCCGCCATGATCCGATCCCATACCAGCACGGCGCGATCCCAAAGCGCCGAGTCAGCGGCCAACCTAGACGCAGCCGCCGCCGCGCGACAATGGCGCAAACGGCAACCGCCTCGTCCCCAGCAAACACCGCGGGAACCGGAGCTTTGCGCCCGCGTGTTGCAGAATTGCGCACCCGCTCGGACGACAATTCCAAACGGCGAATCACCCTGCCGAAAGGACGACCCATGCCGCTCAAGGTGACCCTGCTCGGAGCCGTTTGCGCCCTGACCCTCACCGGCGCAGCGCAAGCCAAGGGCTGGTACATCGGCCTGGAAGCCGGCGCGAGTTCGATCACCGACACCGACGCCGACTTCGGCTCGACCGCCGGCGGTCTCACAACCTTCGCCTACAGTCCCGTTGGCCGCTTCGATGACGGCTGGGCCGTCGTCGCGACGCTGGGCTACGCATTACAGGGCTGGCGCATCGAAGGGGAACTCGCCTGGCGCAGCAACGATAAGGATCAGTTCACCACCCCGGCGCTACCATCGACGGGCAGCCTCGATGAACTGACGGCGATGTACAACATGACCTACGAACTCCCGCTCGGCGGCGGTGTCGGCGTTTCGCTCGGCGGCGGCGTGGGCCTAGACTACGCGATGCTGGAAATCGCGGGCCTCGACGACACCGACCTGAACTTCGCCTACCAGGGCATCGCCGGCATCAACGTCGCGGTCAGCGACAGCACCGAACTCACGCTCGCCTATCGCTATCTCCACGTCCTCGACCCCGAGTTCGAGGAACGAAGCGACCCGGGCTTTGTTATCCGCTTCGACGATTTCACCAAGCACACGCTGACCTTGGGCGTGCGCTACACATTTGCCCCGTGAGGAGGCTCGCAATGCTTCGCCCCATCATCGCGACAACAATGCTCGCCGCCGCGCTTCAGGCCTGCGCCTACCCAAGCTACGTCAACGACGAATACCGCTACATACCGCTCACGACCTTCGCGCACGAGAACCAAAGCTACCGCATCTTCGACAAACCCAGCGCCGGCAAACTTATCGTCACGCCAAGCCTCGCGACCGCCGTCAGCGACACGGTCATCCGCAACGTCACCTTCGACCGCTATAACAACACCACAGCGCGCGAAACGATCGAAGCTGCCGTCGCCGCCTATCTGGAGCGCCAAGGCCGCAAGTGCGATGTCACCGGCGGCAGCCTCATCTACGACCCGCAGTGGGAGTTCACCTACACCTGCGATGTAAAATACACCGCCTACCCTTAGTCCTCACTTATGGCGCCTTCGGTGCCGGATTTGCAGGCGTCGCGATCGTCTTCAGATAAGCGAGAAACACATCGATCTCCGCGTCGCTGAGCTTCATCAGAGGAAGGCGGACGTCGGCACGGTCGTGCTCTGCGATGATGCCGGTGCGCAAGGCATCGCGCAGTTGCCCGCGCCACCACCGCCGCCCCAGATTGCGGAACGGCTGGGCGCCCGGATACGGGCTCGTGCCCTCGCGGCCCACAGCGTGGCATTGCGCACACCGCTGCTCGACCAGGGCCTGTCCCGGATCGCGCGTCTGCACCGCACGCAGATACGCGACCAAGGCCGCAGCGCCTTCGGGCTTGAACTTAAACTGCGGCATCGGCGCGTGGGCCACGCGCATGCCCTCGGCCAATTCCGTCTCCAATGTCTCCGCCGAATACCGCGCCAGCAGCGCCCGGAAGATCGGCGCCTTTCGGTTCGCGCTCTCGCCTGTCGCACCGATGGCATGACACGACGCACAGTTCGCTTCCGCGACGGCAAGCCCGTCCTCGACCAACGCAGCCTGCGCCGCCGCATCCGCACTTGGGTCCCTGGCCAGGGGCGTCGTCTCGTCAACGCACCCGCTCAGCGACAGTGCCAAGACGGCCGCAACAACTCTAATGTTCATCGTCTCGAATCCCTGTTGATGCCGCAAAGACGCTCTCCGCGCCCAAGTTTCTTGACCTGGCGCAAAGCACGGGACCTAACGGCAGACTATCAGAACCCCGAAACCAAAGGGCAATGGGCATGTGGAAATCAGCTCTGAGCGGCCTCATCGTCGCCGCTCTCGCCATCGCGGCCTTCGTCGGCATCGGTTGCGCGACGTTCTTTGGCCCCGCCATCTGCACAATCGACCGCACCAAGCCCACCGCTCCGACCGTGCAAAACCCTGAGCGTCACAAGCTCTACATGCGCGCCGGCGCGCCCGAGCCCTATCGCGACAAGAAAAACCCTCAGGCGGCGTCGATCGCCAACGTGGTCGAGGGCGCCAGGCTCTACGACCTGCGCTGCGCCGTATGCCACGGTATGATGGGCGTCGGCGACGGTGACGGTGGCGCAACGCTCGACGTGCAGCCCGCCGACCTCGGCCGCAGCCTGGGCCAGCCGCTCTACAAGGACGATTTCTTCTACTGGAGCATCAGCGAGGGCGGGGGCGAATTCAAAACCGACATGCCGCCCTTCAAGAACGACCTCACGGGCCGCGATATCTGGCGCGTCCTGACATTCATGCGCGCCGCCTTCGCCGACGCCGACAAGAACGCTGCAGGAACTGAGACGGCCAATCCTTAACGCGAGACGCCAAGCCCAAGACAACCAAGAAACGAACGGCTCGACGCGAAAATCACTGGACTTGACCTGCAGTAAACGCTGCAAATTCGGGTTAGAGTTCATATATGCGTGAATGACGTCTCGCAATCGAAGGGCCCACGAGAAATGTCGACGCCTGTTCCCGAAGCCTCGCTTTCACTTGAAGAACGCAGAGCCGCCCGGCGCACACGCCGCGTCGATCAGGCGGGCGACACGCAGACCCTCCCGGCGACCGAGGAAGACAAGCAGCGCCTGGCCGCGCGCGTCGAACAGGAAAACCCGATCTTCAAGGTGTTCGAAGACCGCACCCTCAGCCACGAAGACAAGGTCCGCCAGATCGCCAAGCTCCTGGAATTCGATCCGGCCGACACCGACAACGACAAGAAGATCGAAATCCTCAGCGAGTTCTTCGAATACGTTCAGCTGCAACGCCGCAACATGGCGCTCGGCCAGATCACGACGGTTGGCGACCAGGCCTACGCGACGTTCAAGCAAAACATGGACAGCGTCTTCGAACAGCTGAACACGTTCAAAGGCTCGCTCGGCCCCCTGGACGAGGTGCTGGGCCTCCTCAAAAAATTCCGCTCGACCGAAGGCCCCGGCAAGAAGTCGGTGATCGAACAAATCAACGACGCCTTCCAGCAGCAGAAGCTGTTGAAAGAAGCGCGCCGCATCCGCGAGCAAGACATCGCCAGCTTCCATCTCAAGATGCATAACGCCGGCACCGACCGGGCGATACTGGATAGAACGCTGAAGGAAAACGACACCTTCTTCGGCCGCATTTTCCGCGCCCGCCTGCTTAACGAGACGAAAGCGAAAATCGCCGAAGTCGATAAGCTCGGCACTGAATACACCGCCAAAATCGCCGACCTGAAGGCGGCGCCGCTGTTCGTGCCCGGCACGACGACGCCCATCGACGCGAAGATTCTGGACATGGAACGCCAGAACCCTGAGATCCTGAAGGTCCTCGACATCGGCGGCGAACTCTTCGGCAAGAACATGAAGTCGGCCGCCGAAAGCGGCGTCGCCTTCATCAAGGACGCCGAAGAACGCATCGGCCAGTCGATCGAAGCCTTCTCCAAGGTTCGCGACAATATTCTGAAGCTGAACTACGCGAACAATCAGGTCAGCGTGCTGCTCGCCGTGATTCACAAGGCGCTGGAGATGGCGACGGCGCACAACAAGGAAACGGTCGGCGGCCTGATCGAGAAATTCGGCGACCCGGACGCCGCGGCGACCGAGCAGGACATCACCGCCGATATCGAACGCACGAAGGCGCAACCGCATCCAGAACATGAACCGGTTCTTGGCTCGGCTCGGCGATCTCGACATCAACCTCACCCGCTCGGTCGGCGAAATGAGCCAGCAAGGCGCGGTCATCACCGACCTTGAGCGCAAGAATTCGTCGGCCATCAACTACGCCATGAGTATCCGTTCGCGACCATCGCGACCACTTCGACCCGCGTCGTCACGCTCCTGAACGCGATCGTAAACACGGTGCTGACCGAAAAGGCGGGCCTCATCGAGGACGCGCTCGATCACATGTCCGCGGAAGCCAGCCTGGTGCTCACCGACGAAATCCGCGCGACCCCCAACCTCCTGAAGAAACGCCGCGGCGCCCTCGAAGGCCAGATCTCGGACATCGAAGATTTGAGCGAAGCCGTCAGCGAGACGACAGCGACGCTGATCGACGTCCTGAAGCAAACCAAGACGCTCGCCGACGAGGTGAAACGTTCGTCCGAAGAGCTGAACAAGATCACCCTTGAAAGCACACGCGCCGAACTCGACGCACAGAAGGACGCGCCGGCGGCGGCCCCGGTCAAGGAGGGACGCCCGGCCTCGTCAGCGCCGAAGAAGGGCATCGACGCCCTGTTCGAAAACTAAGATGCACGCGGTTGCCGACAAACCGGCCGAAAGCGCGACCGGTGGGGTACTGCCCCACCTGTTCGAACTCGACCAGGATTTCGACGCGGACTTCTCGCTGATCGGCCGCGACGCCGAGATCCGGCAAGTCTGCGAAGTCCTGACGCTGCGCGACAGCCGCAACGTCATGCTGACGGGCCCGACCGGCGTCGGCAAAACCGCACTCATCAACGGCATCGAAGAACGCCGCCGCAAGGCGGACATCTCGCAGGACATCATCAAGCGCCGCTTCTTTCGCTTGGATGCCGAAGGCCTCCTCGCCGGCGACGATCCGGCGCAGATCAACAAGGACTTCCTGCGCATCGTCGACTACCTCGAAGATGCGCAATACAGCGTCCTCGTCATCGACAATTTCGCAAACTTCCTGAACGGCCTTCAGGCCAAGGGCGCGCACGGCGTGTTGAGCAGCCTGATGTCGGTGCTTCATCGTCGCCGCACGCAATGCATCATCGCAACGAACGACAGCCAAAAGGCCAAGATCGTCGAACAGCATTCGGGCTTCCGTGAATTCTTCACTGCGATCGACCTGAAGGAGCCCGACGCCGATCAGGTCTTGAGCATCCTGCGCGGCGTGCGTGGCGTGTATGAAGACATGCACGGCATCGTCGTCACCGACGACGCGCTGCAAACCGTGGCTCAGCTGACGACCAAATTCCGCGGCGCCTTCGACGACCAAAGCCTGCCGCGCGTACCGCTGCGCCTGCTCGACCTCGCCGCCTCCGAATTCCGCGCCGACATCATGAGCAAGCCGGCCGACCTCGACCGCATCGAGGATCAGCTCATCAACCTGCGCAACCGCATCGCCGCCGTCGAACGCTCCGGCATCGATCAAGCGGACATCGCGACCGCCAAGCTGCGCGCCGAGGTGACGAAACTCGAGGCGCAAGAACGAGAGCTGTCCAAAGACTGGCTGAAAAAGACAGACGGCGTAAAGGCGCTGCTCGAACAAAAGCGCACCTATTCGGGCGAACTGCAAAAACTCGAGGCCGACAACGAAGCGGCCAAGCGCGCCGGCCGGTCCAGCGAGATCATCCGCCAGAACGACGCCCTGCTCGACAAGTATCGCGCGGCGCTTTCGGGCATCAACCAGAAGCTCGCCGAACTCAACGTCGGTATGCCGAAGGACCACAAGCTCACCGCCGAACACATCCGCCGCACCTTCTCGAAGCGCACCGGCATCCCCGTCGCGACCTTGGGCGAAAGCGAACTCGAACGCGTCATCAAACTGGAAGAAGCGCTGAAGGAACGCATCTACGGCCAAGATCGCGCGATCGCTTCGATCGCAGCCGCCGTGAAGAACGCCGCCGCCGGCCTCAAAGATCCGAGCTCACCGGCCGGCGCCTACTTCTTCATCGGCCCCTCGGGCGTCGGCAAAACCGAACTCGCCCGTGCCCTCGCCGCCTACACCGACGGCAAGGCCGACGCCGAACCGATCCGCCTCGACATGTCCGAATACGGCGAAAAGCACACGGTCTCGAAGATCATGGGCGCCCCTCCCGGCTATGCCGGCTACGACGAAGGCGGCGTCCTGGCCAACGAAGTGCGCAAGAAGCCGAACTCGATCGTCCTCTTCGACGAAATCGAAAAAGCCCACCCCGACGTCTTCAACATCCTGCTGCAGATCTTAAGCGCCGGCCGCCTGACGGACGGCAAAGGCCGCCTGATCGACTTCAGCCAATGCACGCTGATCGCGACATCAAACGTCGGCTCGCGCCACTTCGTCGATGAAACGCTCAGCTACGACGAGGCGGTGGCAAAGGCCCACACCGACGTGAAGGCCTTCTTCAAACCCGAACTCTTAGGCCGCTTCACCGACATTCAGTTCTTCAAGCGTCTGGACGCGGATCTGTTGTTCAAAATCGGCAAGAAGAACCTCGCCGGCGTGAACAAGATGCTCGACGGAAAGGGCGTCACGGTCGAAATAGCCGACGACCACCTGCGCCACGCCGTTGATCGCGTCATGAACCCACGCTACGGCGCGAGACCAGTCAACAATCTCTTCTCCAAATTTATTAAGAAGCTGGTCAGCGAACTGGTTCTGGAAGAAGAACTGCGCCGCGTAAAAACGCCCGCGGCGAAAACCACACAAGGCGGCAGCATCATCGTCACCTTCGACCGCGCGACCGACGAATTCGCGGCATCGTTCCGTCAAGCCGGATCGACCGCGGCATCAACGACCAAGACGATGAAGCTCGACTCTCTCGACTTGAACGGCGCGCGCTGAACGCATGGGCGGCGACAAACCGTCAGGCGAAGAGCCGCCGAAACGGGAAATCCTGAACCCCGACGACTCACTGCGTGATATCTCCACGAACGCCGACGACCGCGCCGAGGCCGCCGCCCGCGCCGCCCGCCGCCTACGCGAAGACGAAGAGAAACGGCGCCGCAAAGAAGCCCAAGAACAACTCGGCTGGTACGGCCGCCTCTGGCAACGCTTCCGAGCCTTTATGCAGCGCAACTTCGGCGGCCCGGTGTCGGCCATCACCGGCTTCTTCACCCGCCGACTGCCGCGCACCGCACACTTCTTCGGCATGGGATTCGGTGCACTGGAGCGCCTTTGGATGGGCGCGATCTGGCCCTTCATCGTCGCCATATCGCACCGCACCGGCAAGGACGGTCGCCGCCGTCTCTCGCTGACGGGCCGCCTGCTGATCGCCGCCGTGATCCTGGCTGTGGCGTGGCCGCTCTTCAAAATCTACTACGTGCTGGGAACGCAGCGCGATTTCCATCACGTGCAAGTCACCTTCAAGCAAATCATCGACCGCGACCGCTACCTGGTTTTCGGCGACCACACCGACGCCCAAGGCCAGCGCGAAAACATGGCCTTCAACATCACCGACAGCTGGGTCTATTGGAACTGGACGCCCGACCTGATGTTCGCGCAGATCCCGCTTGTCGGCCGTTGCGACCTACGCACCTACGGCTGGTATGTCCGCGTCCCGCGCTTCGTACCCTTCTTCGGCCGCACGCTGCTGGTCGAGCCGGTCGTGATCCAAGCGAACTGCGCCGAGACGCCAGGCCTAGCGCCCGTGACCCCGCCCGCCGAGTGACGCTTGCGCCGGCTGCGCCTGCACCGGATCTCCGACCCGGCCGTCGCGCAGCGCGAGATACGGATTGACCGCCTCGGCCCGCCACCATTGCCCGGGAGCGCCTGCGCGCTGAACTTCAAAGTGCAGGTGCGGCACGGTCGCGTTGCCGGTCTGCCCGACGAACGCAATGTCTTGTCCCTGTTTGACGCGCATCCCTTCGCGCAAGCCCGGAACATACCCGTTCAGGTGCGCGTAATAGAGGATGAGCCGTCCGCTCGCGTCGCGCTGATAGACGGTGACCCCGCCGCGCGAACTCGAGAACAGCTTGACGATCGTGCCCGAAGCCGCCGCCCGCACGGGCGTCCACGCCGGAACGATGATGTCGATGCCTTCATGATACCGCCCGCCATCGCGCGGCGCACCCCATGTGTCGACGAGACCGGCGACGCTGACGCCCTTGATCGGCACGATCAGCTCACGCCGCCCGATCGGCTCGCGCACGCTCTGCACCGCGACGCGCTCCAGCGCGCGCACGGCGGCCTTCGGCGCCCCACCGGATAGAGACAGGATCGAGGTCGCACCCATGAACACGAGCAGGCACGCCGTCGCCAAAGCCGTCTTGGTTTCGATCTTCATCGCGCGCTGCTTCTACCACACCAACGGGCCGGGCAGAATGAGCACGCAGCGTCCGCCCGCCAACTGTCAAAACCGCGACGGTCCGTGCAACTGCACGTAGCCGGTTCGAGCTTCATCTTCCAAAGGAAGAGTCTGACTCAACTCTCGGCAGACGCACGCACATCCCGCACGCTGAAACTTTCGTTAATCGCACTGTGGACCCTTGACCACATGCGCGGGTGAAAGCGAGGTTATGCGCAGCAGAACGCGGTCCGATGCTGCATCATCGATTGCGATTCGTGCGCGAGGCGGAAGGGAGGACGCTTCCGAAGGTTCTTGCGAAACACGACGCGATGTAAGGGACGCGTGTATGGCGATTGCGAAAAGGCCCGACAGACCGACAAACGCGCTGCGCACCGCCATACTTGTTCTGGGCATGCATCGGTCAGGCACATCGGCCCTGGCCCGCATCACGAACTTCCTGGGCGCGGCTATGCCCCGCCACCTGCTGCCGGCGAACAAAGCGAACCCGCGCGGCCACTGGGAATCCGCCCCGCTTGTTGCGCTGCATGATCAACTGCTGGCCGCGCTCGACTCCTCGTGGGACGACTGGCGCACGCCGGGCAGCCGCTGGAAGGAAAGCGATGCTGCAGGCCGGTTCGCAGGCCGCCTGCGCATGGCCATCGACGAGGAATACGGCAACGCACCGCTGATCGTCCTCAAAGACCCGCGCATCTGCCGCACGTTGCCCTACTGGATGTCGATCCTAGAGAAGTCGGGCATCCGCTCGGCCCCGGTGATCATCGTGCGCAACCCGCTCGAGGTCGCGGAGTCGCTCCGCGCGCGCGACGGCATGTCGTTCGAGAAGGCGATGCTCCTCTGGCTGCGCCACATGCTGGACGCCGAGTTTGAGACGCGCCACCTCGCCCGCAACATCGTCACCTTCGACGCCCTGCTCGAAGACTGGAAGCTTCTGGCAGCCCAAACGGCAGGCCGCCTCGGCATCACCTGGCCGCGCCAACCAGGCGACGCCGGCCACGACGTGCGCGAGTTCCTCGATCTGGAACTTCACAACCACCGCGCCACGCAAGCGGAACTCGAAGCCCACACCGAAGTCCCGAATTGGGTGAAGACCGCCTACCGCGCGCTGACCCAACTCTGCGACGAACCGAAGGGCGCCGAACCGAAACGCGAACTAGACCGCGTCCGCCACGCCTTCTCAGAAAGCGCAAAAATTTTCGGCGTCGAAGCCTTCGCCCAAACCGCGGCGCTGAAGCAAGCCCAGATCGAAACCGCCGAAGCCAAGAAGCGTGCCGACGACGCCGACGCCGTGCGCGCCGATCTAGCGAAGACGCGCGAGACCAAGAACGAACTGACCGCACGCCTGCAAACCGTCGAAAAGGATCTCGCCAAGACGGCGGCGCAGGCGACGGAACTGCAGCGTGCGAAACACGACCTCGAAACCGCGCTCGCCGCCGCCGGCAACTATCAGCAGCGCACGGAAGAGGCCGAACGCCGCGCCGCCGCGCTGACGAAGCAAGTCGCCGACCTGGAAAAGAACCGCGTCGCGCACGAAACAATGAAGCGCGTCACAACCGACGCCGCCGAACTCAAGACGCTGGCCAAACGCCTGACCGAACGCACCGAACTCATCGAAGGCCAGCTGAAAACGCAGCTGAAGAAAAGCGACAAGACGACCGCGGACCTCGAAACCACGCGCGCCGAACTAAAGGCCGCCATGCAGAACGCGATGGCGCTCTCCAAAGATCTCGCCGCCGCCAAAGAACAGGCCCACACCTTCGAAACCAAAGCGATCAAGGCCGCCGCCGACGCCAAGCGCCATCAAGAGGCCCTGGCGCCGCTGAAGAACCGCGTCGCCGCCCTCGAAGCCGACGACCGAACCTCGCAAGCCGAGATCAGCGAACTGCGCGCCGAACTCGCCGAAGCCTGGTCGATGACCGGCAGTCGCTTCGCCGGCAAACAGCACCAGCCGGTGTCCGTGGTCGTCTCCTCGACTGCGGACGAAGAAGGATCGTCGGCCGGCCTGCCCGCCCTCGTCCCCGGCGGGGGCCATCGCGTCGAAGACGACCTGCGCTTCGAACGCATGCATGTGGAGCAACTCGAACGCCGCTTGGGTTCATGGATGGGCCTGGCCAGCGCCGCGCTGCGCAAAGTCACGCGCCTCGGCAAAGCCGGCCGCCCGAAGGCCCCGCGCAAACGCATCAGCGGCCACGCCGTTTCGAGTACCTGATCGCGCAACAACAGCTGTCAGTTTTGCCGACATCGCAAGGCTGGCGTTAAGCCTATGCCCAAACGGCGCACGCAAAAGGGCGACGCGTACAATCCGATCCATTCGCTTAGCGGCGCATTCATGTGAGGTTATCACACTCCGTCGACGCGGGCCGTTGTGCCAAGTGAAGAGGAGTTCCCGCGATGACAAGCGAACTTGCGACGAATGTCTGGCATTGGTGGATTAATACGGTCGGCAGCCTCGGCTTGCCCCTGGACCGGCGCACCACCGCCTACGTTATGCTGGGCCTGGTGTTTTACGCTATCGGCGCCGCGTACAAGCTTCTTACGCAGAAGGAGAAGTAGTCTCCGCCACGCGGTCGCGGCCGCCCGCGACCGCCACCAGCTTCTCGACGCGCCTCTGCACCGAAGGGTGCGTCGAGAACAGGTCGGCGATCGAGTTCTTCTGGTTCTCGATGCACATCTCCATGATGCCCGAAGGCACCGACGGCATCTCCGACTTCCCCTCGATCTTGCGCAACGCGCCGATCATGGCGTCCGGGTTTTTGGTCAATTCGACGGCGCCCGCATCCGCCAAATACTCGCGCGACCGCGACAGCGCAAACCGGATCACCAGCGACAAGAACCAAGCAACGGCGATAATCACGAGCGCAATGACGATCGCGATCGCCCCGCCGCCGCCCTTTTTGCCGCCGCCGGACGAACTGCCTGAACTCCAGCGCGTGCCGCTCGTCCCGCCGCGGAAGAAGCCGCGAAACGCAAGCTCGCCGGCAAACGTCACGACACCCGCGATAATCACCGCGACCACCATCAACCGCACGTCGCCGTTGCGAATGTGCGTCAGCTCGTGCGCCAGTACCGCCTCAAGCTCGGCGTCGTCGAGCGTGTTGACCAGGCCGCGCGTCACCGCAACCTTGTACTGCTTCTCGCTCATGCCCGACGCATAGGCGTTGAGAACGTCCGTCTCGATGATCTGCAGCTTCGGCATCGCAATGCCGCGCGAGATGCACAAATTCTCGAGCAGGTTATAGAGCCGCGGCTCCTCGTCCCGCGTGACGTCCTTCGCCCCGGTGGACGCATCGATCATGCGTTGGTGAAACGAAAACCCGATGAAGGTCCAAATGCCGGTCGCCAACGTGGCCCACGGCAGCAAATAGACGAACTGCTCGACCGATGCCGACAGAATGTAATCGAGCGGTTCGTCCCCGATCATAAACCCGTTGAACGCCAGCACGAACGCGAACACGAGCAGGTAGACCAGAATGAGCAGGCCGACAATCAGCACACCCGAGCGAAACCGGTTCGCTCGGATGTGCGAATAGAGCCCGTAGGCCTCGCCCATGATCGTGAACGCCTTCTACCGGAGGGCGGCGATTAGAACTTCACCTGCGGCGCGACTTCCAGCGTCTTGCGGTCGTCGCCGACGTCGAAGAACTCGCGATGCGAGAAGCCCAGCGCCCGCGAGAACAACACCGCCGGGAACGACTCGATCGCCGCGTTGAGTTCGGACACCGCGTTGTTGAAGAACCGGCGCGCCGCCGACAGCTTGTTCTCGACGTCGCCGAGGTCCCGCTGCAACTGCTGAAAATTCGCGCTCGCCTTCAAATCCGGATAAGCCTCCGACAAGGCAAACAACTGCCGCAGCGCACCCGACAAGACGTTCTCGGTCGCCGCCATCTGCGCCGGCCCCTGCGCCGAGACGGCGGCATTGCGCGCCTGAATGACGGCATCGAGCGTCGACTTCTCGTGGCCGGCATACCCCTTCACCGTCTCCACCAAATTGGGGATCAGATCGTGGCGCTGCTTCAGCTGCACGTCGATATCGGCGAAGGCCTGGTTCGCGCGCTGACGCATCGCCACCAACCCGTTGTAGATCGAGATGATCCACACCACGATCAGCGCAATGATCGCGAGAACAATCCAAATGCCGTAACCGTCCATAGGCGTGTCTCTCCTGCCGACTCGAAGGGTCGTGTCACCATAACACGCGACCCTTGACGGGCCTTTTAGTTGGGGATCGCCGCCCCGTCGAGCAAGACCTCGGCCTCGGCGCGCAGTTTCTGAGCCTTAACACGGCGTGTATCCGCCAAAACCGCCTGTTCCAAAAGGAAACGCGCAAGCCCGACGGCTTCGCTCAACCCCGCCGTCGCGAGTTCGCCGCTGTCCCAAGGCGTCGCCTCATCACCCGGCGCGCGCGTCACGCGATAGCTCACGCGCCGCGCCCTCGCCATCCTATCCAGAGCCGCCCGCGATGCGTCGCCGAGGCATGCGTTGTAAGAACCGGCCGGTGCCTTAAGCCCATCGACCACCGCCGTATCGCCGGCGCGCACGACGACGGACGCTTCAGGCGGCACGTCAATGCAAACGTTCCCGTCCGGATGAGCCTCGTCGAACTGCACGGTGAAGAACGGCATCGCCACGTCATCGGCCGTCCGCCGCGTCAGCACCTCGCACCGCGCCCGCCAGACCTCGCAAGAAATGCTCTGCACCGCCCCGCCATTCACGCGCACCGCCGGCGCAAGCACTATGCTGACAAGGTGCGACGTCATCAGTGGCGACTCGATCGACGCCGAAACCTTCTGCCCGTCCGCGCCAAACGAATAGCGATAGCTGAACGGCCCAGCCCGCCCGACAAACTCCTGCTGCCGGATTGCCGTCACACCGCGTCCCACCTTCCGCTCGATCAACGAGCCGGCGAACATCTCATCCGCCGCAAACCCGTCGCCGGCATCCAAGAACACGCGCGTCAGCAAAACATCGGCGCAGTCGCGCGTGAACTGGTCGCGCCGAACCTCGCCCGCGTGCGGCCAAGGGTCGGCCTCGACAAACCGCGCGTCGGCCACATCGCATTTCGGCCGCCACCCCGCGTTTATCGCAAACGGATGAGCCGGCCCGCTCTTGGCCAACTCATCGCAAGCCTCACAAGCTGTGAGCAACGCAACCGCGAACAACATATCCATAGCGCCGGAAGGTACGACAAGACCCAGCCGCTGTGAACAAATTCACCGCCTGTGGCCGCCGTTTGGCCTATTCTGGCGAGACCGCCGAGGGGAATCCCATGTCTGCCGTCTGCCGCATCGCGTTGTTTGTCGCTATGTGGTTCGCCCTGACGGCGACCGCGCAAGCGCGCAGCGCGATCGACGTCTCGGCGCTGAAGCCGTTCCCCTGCCCCTCCGACGAGGGCTACGTCAACAAGACACGCGTCCGCCATTGCGGCTCGTTGCGAACCACGGAGCGCGCCGACGGCACCGGCCGGCCCGTCGACGTTGCGGTCGTGGTCTCGATTCCATCGGACCCCGAATACGCGCAACGCACGCCGACGGTGTTCGTGCATGGCGGTCCGGGCTACGCGCTCGTCGACGTCTGGTGGTCTGTCGCGATGCTGAATTTCGCGGGCGAGGGTCCGCTCGTCATCTTCGACCACCGCGCGGTCGGCAAGTCCAAACCAAAACTCTGCGGCTTCCTCGACGTCGACGATCCGACGTTCGACAAACTGTCGTCCGCCGACATCAAGACGCGCACGCTGAGCGACGCCAAGAAATGCGTCGACAGCCTGACCAAAGACGCCGTCGACCTTACAGCCTACGGCAGCGCGGGCACGGTCGCCGACATGGAAGCTCTGCGTAAAGCGTTGAGGATCGAGAAGTGGAACCTCTACGGCGTCTCTTACGGCACGACGGTGACGCTCGCCTACGTCGCCGCTCACCCCGATCGCGTCCGCGCCGCCGTCATCGATTCCGTCTACCCGCCCGAGATGCCGAGCTTCTCAAGCATCGTACCCGACGGCATGAGCGCCATCGACGCCATGAACCGCGTCTGCGAAAGCCAACCCCGTTGCAAGGCCCGCTTCGGCGACCTGAGCAAGCTCCTCGACGAGGCCATTGTCGCGCTGGATAAGGCCCCGCATCCGGTACGCGTCGTCGACCCGTCGACAAGCAAAGTGACGACACGCCACATCTCAAGCTCTACCCTCTTCGCCCTCGTCCAAGGCCGGGCGCTTCAAACCGCGGCCTGGCCCGTTGTCCCGCTGATGATGGCCGACGCGCGCGACGGCAAGCCGTCCAACGTGTTGAACTCAGCCTTCAGCGACATGCTTTTCGAAATCAGCCTGGTCAGCAACGGCGCCTACTTAGCAACCGAGTGCTTTGACCGCGCGCCGTTCGACAGCACCGCCGACCTCAAGAACCAGGCCGCACGCTGGCCCAACATCGCTCGCGCCGTCTCCGTCGAAACCTATTTCGAGGTCTGCGCGCTCTGGCCGGCAAAGCAAACACAGAATTGGTCCACCCCGGCAGGCGTCGCGCCGCCCATGCTCGTCGTTGGCGGCGCCTGGGACCCCGTCACCCCCGCAGCACAAGCGCGCGCGACGGCCGAACGCCTCGGCGCCAAAGCCCAACTCTTGATCACGCCGAAGGCCGCGCATGGCGTGACCATGTACGACCCGTGCACCGAAAGTATCGTGGCCAGGTTCTTCAAAACACCGGACGCGAAACTCGATTTCACCTGCGTCACCACACGCCGCGATCCTATCTTCGCCACAGGCGTCATCTCTTTCGACGCACAGCTCGCATTGAGTCCCGACGCTCTGCCCGTGAGTTCGTGGGCCTTTCTCATCGGCTTGTTCTCCGCGGTTCTCTGGCCCGCCGCGTGGACTTACGGCGCCGTCGCGCGGCGCCCCGTGGCTCAACACGCACCGTGGTGGCAACGCGCGTCGTTCTGGCTGTCGCTCACCGCGCTCGGCCTCATCGCATGGGCCTATCCGGTCGCGGCGTCGATCGTCGAGACACCCGGCATCGTCGACACATGGGCGAGTTACGGCATCCCGATCGAAGCCTGGCCCACGTATCCGGTGCTGCCGCTCATCATTGTCGCCGGCCTCATCGGCACATGGCGATTGATCGCCGAAGCGCAGAGCGAGGCGCTCACCAGACTGCAGCTCGCCCATCGCGGCCTCGTCGTCGGGGCAGTGGTCGCCGTCCTCGTTGGCCTCTGGCAGCTGGGCATGCTGACCCAACTGCCGGACCTCGCGATGAACGAGATCAAATTTCTGACGGGCCTCAGATAGCCGTCAGTTCTGCTGCGTCAGCGACACGAGATCGCGCTTCGGCAGCACCGACAGCGCCGCGCTTTTCTCGCTCTTGTCGAACGCCGACATGATGTTGGCAAAGCGCATCTGGACCGCGATGCGGAATTCCGGATGTGTGAAGATGTAAAGATCGTTGTCCTTCACCGCCTCGACGACGCGGTTCGCGACCGGCTCGATCGGAATGCCCGCGTTCACCAGTGCCGCCGTCTGCGCGCGCGAGTCGCCCAAGCCCACCTGCACGCTATCCGGCCCGCCATAGCGCGACGGCTTGTTGCGGAAACTCTCGTGGATGCGCGTCTGCACGAAGCCGGGACACAGCACCGACACCCCGATGTTCCTGCCGGCGAGTTGCCCAGCCCACCCTTCCGACATCGCCACGACCGCGAACTTCGTCGCGCAATAGGGCTCGGCGTTCGCGATCCCCAACATCCCCGCCATCGACGCGGTGTTGACGAAGTGCCCGCCTTCCCCGTGGCTCTCGATCAACGGCGTGAACACCTCCGTTCCGTAGACGACCCCCATCAGGTTCACGTCCATGATCCAGTCCCAGTCGCGTTCGGAAACCGTGCCGATCGGGCCACCCACCGCGACGCCGGCGTTGTTGCAAACGACATGAACCTTGCCGAACGTCGCGATCGTCTTCAGCGCCGCTTCACGCAATGCGCCGCGCGAAGACACGTCGCACAACACGCCCTCGGCCTTGACCTGAGAGTCGCGCAACTCCTGCACCGCGCGCGAAAGCGCCGCCTCTTCGATGTCGGCGATCATGACCTTCATGCCTTCGCGGCCGAACGCCTTCGCCATGCCGAGGCCAAGCCCACTCGCCCCGCCAGTGATGAACGCCACCTTGTCACGTAGTTCTTTCATCAAGCAGCCGCCTTATGTTCCAGTGAATCGAATTGCCAAAGCAGCGCGCGCCCATCAGGACGCTTCGTGATGCGCGCGACGATCGCCTCGCGGCTTTGATCGCGCGAGAAATCCGCCTGCGTCACCGAATGCCAATGGATCATCCCTTCCCAGATCGGGTCGATCATCTGCGAGCCTTTGATCCGCCCGCCGTCCAGCGTTTTGATCGTGAAGCTGCGCATCTCTGACACAAACGTCTGCAGATAAGCGACATGGATCGCCTCGTCGGTGCGGATCCGCTCGACCAACTCCGCCGCATGCATGGCAGCCGGCCGCCGATCGCGAAACACATCCGGCGACCGCATCAGATTCGTACAGAACGAAAAGAACGACTCCGCCCGCACCTCGATCATGAGGACGTTCATGAGCAACAGGATCCACTCCTCATAGACTTTGTCGATCATCGGCATCAGCCGCCCGATCTCAGGCCGGGCAATGCTCGCCGGCACCTCGGGCAACGGATAGGCATCCTTGCCGAACAGCGCGTCGCGCACCGCATACCAACTCGCGTCATGCCCGCCTTGACCGCCCGCCGGGTTGCCGCCCTCGTCCAAACCGTGCGCGTAAAGCAGACCCTTGTTCAAATGCCCGATCGATGTCGCCGAAACGTCTTCCTCGATGATCGCCTGAAAATCCGGCGCCGTCGCATCGCACAGCGCCCGCCCCCGCGCCTCGATTACGCCCGTGATGGTCAGTGCATTCCAAAGCGTCTCACCCATCCCGTGCCCGAGCAAAAACTTCTGCTGGTCGATCCCCGGATACGCCTCGCGCTTCAGCAATCGCGTCGTCGCATCGATCAACGGAAACCCACGCGCCGTCAGCTGCGCCTGCCAAGCCTGAACCGCCGGCCAACGGTTCAACGTGCGCGGCGAAACATAAGCACCGCTCGCATCGAACCCGCCATGCAACCGATAGCCCGCCTCAATCTGCGGCCGCGCATAGTCGTGCTCGGCCATAATCTCATCCCGCGAAAACACAACGCGCGCCATGACGACCTCCCGTTTATGATTTGAACTGATAATTTGTCAGTTCTCGACGCGTGTCAATCACAAGCCACCCGATTTACTGCGCCGCGCCATAACAATCTGTCCGCTCCATAAAATCTGTCATCCCGGAAAGTTAGGCGAGCCCGTTGCGGAGCAACGGTCTTGCGAGACTTACTTATCCGGGACCCAGGAGACCGGGCTCTGACTGCCAACGCTGAGAGTCAGCGCCCGGTCTCCTGGGTCCCGGGTCTCGCTGCGCTCGCCCGGGATGACAGAAAAAGGGGGTTCATCCGTACACGGACGATCACCCTTTCGGCGTCAAAGCTCGCACGAAAAACTGTGTCAGCGCCTTCACCAGCGCGGCGCGCGTGCGCCCCCGCCGAAAGCTGTAACTCGACGCTTGATGGATTGCGCCGACGACCGCCTGGCCCAAGATCGAAAAATCATAATCCTTCGCGACAAGCCCATCCTTCGCCTGCTGGCGCAGAAGCTCACCCCACTCCTCGCCCCACCGTTCGGTTAGCGTGTCCGCCGCCCCCTCGCCGCCCGACGCGATCACCGCCTCGTCCGTCATCGCGGTGGCCAGAACACCCTCATTCTCTTCCGCATAGTCGTAGATCGCGGTCAGTGCCGCCTCGACCATCTGCGACAGGTTCTTCGCCCCAACCGTCCGCGCAATGACGGCGGCGTCCAACTCCGCGCGCGCCTCATCGACGAAAGCCAAAAAGCACTCGCGCTTGTCCTTGAAGTGCAAATAGAACGTGCCGTGCCCAAGCCCCGCAGCTTTGGAAATATCCTGCGGTCGCGTCTCGTGATAACCGCGCGCCACGAACAACTGGCGCGCCGCCGCCAGAAGGCGTCTGCGGCTTTCCTGCTTGCGTTTGGCGCCGCGCGCGCCGTCCGGCGCGTCAGCGGTGGATTGGCTCATGACCGCAGGATTGGGACGCCGAAGCCCCCAAGTCAACGTGGCACGCGAAACTCGCACGAACGTGAGCGCTCCCTCCTTGCAGCCCAAGGGTTAACAGGTCCACTCTCCGCCCCGGATTTGAGGAGGGAGACGCTCTCATGACCGTTTTGCGCAAGACGATTCTGACCCTGGCCGCCCTGTCGGTCGCAGGCCTATTCGCCGCCGAAGCGATGGCCGCGCCCGGCGGCGGCCCCATCCCGAAAATCGAATCGCCGCGGCCGTCGTCGAAGAACAAAAAGGAAGAAGCGCGCGAAACCGATTTCCAGAAGGCCGAGTATCTGATCAAGGGCGAAAAATGCGACGAAGCCATTCCGCTTCTGCAAAAGGTCGTCGCCGACAATCCGCGCGACGCCGATGCCTGGAACTACCTCGGCTTCTGCAGCCGCAAACTCGGCAAGAAGGAGGACGCGCTCGGCTATTACCAAAAGGCGCTGGCGATCGACCCGAAGCACAAGGGGGCGAACGAATATCTCGGCGAACTCTATCTGCAGATGAACGACCTCGCGAAGGCCGAAGAGCAACTCACCATTCTCAAGGGCCTATGCCCCGGCGGCTGCGAAGAACTCGAAGACCTCGAAGCCGACATCGCCGACTACAAGGCCAACCGTCCAAGCTAAGGATGACGATCGCGAGAAGCCGCGCGGGGCAAACGCCCTACGCGGCTTTCAGCTTGCTGAGTTTCGACAGCAGATAGTCGAGATCCGCCGCTTCGATCTCCTGGTATTTGGTGAGGATGCGCTCGATCACGCGGCTCGCGAAACGCTCGCGATCGCTCGGCCCGCCCTCCAGCTCAGTCTCATGCACCATGTCGACCGCGACGCGGAAGGCCGGATACA
This sequence comes from Alphaproteobacteria bacterium, assembly GCA_034440355.1. GTDB lineage: Bacteria > Pseudomonadota > Alphaproteobacteria > Micropepsales > Micropepsaceae > SZUA-430. The sequence continues at coordinate 6,140 of JAWXBY010000179.1, read as the reverse complement.
TCGACTCCGGAAAATTGCATTTCTTGTAGATGGCCTTCAGCCCCAACGGCCCGCCATCGTGAATCAGCATCGCGGCCTTCTCCGCGCTGATGCCGGCGATTTCCGCCATCGCATCCTCGCAGAAGCGAACATCGCCGAGGCATAGCCCGCGCAGCACCAGCGAAGGCGACAACCGCCCGCGCGCGTGCAGCTGCGAAACCAGCGCCTGCGTATCTTCCGACGAACCCTTGGTGAGCAAACCAACCGTCGCCCGTTCGCGCGCATCGAGCAGAATGTCCGCCGCCATATCCGCCGGCAGCGCATGACGCGACGCCAACACGACCTTCAGCCGGTCGGAAACCAGCGCAACCAACCGCTCCGAAATCGTCACCGGAAGTTCGCTGCGATGAACCATCGCGGCCTTCACCGTTTCAAATCGGCTGTAGCGCTCGATCGTACGCTGAAACAAATCTTCATTGAGCGCCGCGCCTTCGTTGCCGACCAGCGTCGTGACGGCGGCGGCATTGCCGGTGTCGATCACAGCAGCGGCAAGCGTAGCGCTAACCTCAGGGCGCTTCGCAACCGCGACCTGCTTCGTGCCGTTGCCTTCGGCAAGCACGCCCATCAGATCGTCGTCGGTCAGAACCGGCGAACTCTCGAGGATAGGCTGAGCGACCGCGATGTCGTCGTTCGCCAGCGCGAGGGCGACGTCCCGCGGCAGATGCTCCGAATGCCGAAGCGATGTGGCGACGGCCTGACGCACGATCGTCTCGGCGTCGGCAGCCATGGTGCGCATGATGTCGAGCGCCAGCGTCCATTCCGGCCCGCTCAAGCGCTCGGTGCTGATCTCCACGGCAAGCTGCTGCACGACCTTCGCACGCCTAGCGGGTGCGGGATCGGCCAGCAACGCTTCCACATCTTGAAAGCGCAGCCCCACCGTCGATTTGCCGTTATTATCATTCGTCGACATAACGGTGAGCCTAAGTTCCGTTAGTTAAAGTGCAGTTATGATCGCAACGCTTCCCGAACCCCTGTCGCGCGCCATCGAAGCGGAGATCGCAAGCATCCCCGCATCCGTCCTGCGCGCCGCCGCAACGGCGCTAAGCGGCGCATATCGGGGAAAAACCGTGCTCGGCAGCGCCTTGTCGCCCGCCGACCGCGCCGCCTATCTCGCCGTTAGGTTTCCATCAACCTTTGCCGTGGCTAAAGCCGTCTGGAACGAACTCGCCAACGTGATTCCCATGAACGGCATTCGCTCGGTGCTCGACATCGGCGCCGGCCCAGGCACAGCCGCGCTCGCCGCGCAAGACATCGTCGATCCGGGGACACGTTACACCTATCTCGAACGCGACCGAGGCTGGCTCGCCCCCGCTCAACGCCTGGCCACCGCCATCGGCGTCGCCCCTGAGATCAAACACGCCGCCCTCACACGCGACACCAAGCTCGACCCGCACGACATCGTCGTCGCCTGCTACGCCCTCAACGAGCTGCCGCCGCCCGAACGCGCCGCCGTCGTCGACACGTTGTGGCGGGCGGCCAAAACGGCGCTGATCATAATCGAACCCGGCACCCCAAAGGGCTTCGACGTCGTCCGCAGCGCCCGCGAAGCCCTGCTCGCACAAGCCGCCCACGCCGCCGCCCCCTGCACCCACGACGCCGTCTGCCCTATGAGCGTCGCCGACTGGTGCCACCGCCCCGAACGCGTCGCCCGCTCCGCCACCCACCGCGGCGCCAAGCAAGCCCAACTGGGGTTCGAGGACGAGAAGTTCAGCTTCGTCATCCTAACCCGCGAACCGCCACGCCGCTTCAGCACCGGCCGCATCGTCCGCAAACCGATGCGCAACGCCGGCCACGTGCACCTGGACCTCTGCACGGCCGAAGGTCTCCGCCGCGTCACCGTCGCCCGCAGTGACGGCCCCTCATATCGTGACGCGCGTGACGCCGCCTGGGGCGACGTCTGGCCGCCCTACGAAGACTGAACCGCCCGCCGCCGCAACGCACCGATGGCGGCAACGGCGAACGCCAAATGCGGCACCGCCATCACAATGAAGTACGCGGGTGCGCCCGCCACCGCCGTGCCGTACGCCAGCAACGGCGGCGCCGCGATCGCGCCCGCGGTGAAGTAGACGATCATCGCCGCACTTGCCGCGGTCCGCTCACCCTGCTGCAAACTATCGTTGGCCCGCGCAACACCGACCGCATAGAGCGGAAACGTCGACGCCCCGAACAACGCCGCAAACGTCAGCAACACCCACGTCTCGCTACCCGCCAAGCCGAACAGCGCAGCGCCGCCCGCAACGACACCCATGCCCGCCAGCACGAACCGCCGATCCACATGATCGGCAAGCCACCCGACGGGCATCTGCGCCAACATCCCACTCGTGACGGCCAGCGCCATGAACATCGACTTCGCGAAATCGTCGAGCCCGACCAGCTGAACCAACGCCGGCCCCGACGCCATCAACCCCGCCCAAGCAAACCCCGCCAACGTCACGCAAGCGACGCCAAGCGGCGACCGCCGCGCGAGCGTCACAAACGATATCCGCTGCGGCGGCTCGAACGCCGGATTCTGCACCGTCTCAAACCGCAAGAATGACAGCGCAAACACACCGAGCATCGCCGCCGCGACAAACAACACGTGGTCGCCCGCGCCCCGCGCGTTCAGCAACAACTGCCCCGCCGCAAGCCCGCCCAACTGCACCATGATGTAGAGCGAGAACACCCGCGCCCGCCAAGCATCCTTGGTACCGAGGTTCAACCAGCTCTCGACCGTCGCGAACATCCCCGAGATCCCGAACCCCGCGCCGAACCGCAAGCCCGCCCAGACGTAAGGATCGTCGCTGACCGCAAAGCCCGCGGTCGAGGCGATGAGGCACGATGTGAAGGCGACGAAGCTCGCCACATGCGTCAGCCGCCCGATGATCGGCGGCGCACCCCACGCGCCAATGAGGCTCCCCGCGTAGAAGGCGGAGAGGACGAGGCCCTTGACCAGCGGATCGAACCCGCGCGCCTCGCTCGTAACGCTGACGAGGGTGCCGGTAATACCGTTGCCGATTTGGATCAGGGTGATGGCGATAAGAAGCGGCCACCACAGGCGGAGAACTTGGATCATCCGCCCTTAAATGAGGCCACCCGAGGTGCGACGCAACTGCGGCTCATCGTCAAGCACGGACGCGGCCAAATCCGGCATCGGATCGAGCGAGGCCAGCAGCTGCACCATGATGGGCGCCAGGATCGTTGCCTGCTCCATCATATGGCTGAACGGCGTCACGGCCCGCATCTGCGCCGGTGCATCGGCCACAGCCTTAGGCTCAACGACCTCGGCGGCCGCCATCATCGTGTCCCCGACCGTCGTGCCGCCATGCTTGGACGTCAGCGACGCGAGCACGCTGGCCACCGACTTCGCCTGCCCACCCGCGTAGAAGATGCTGCGGTTGGCGGACGCGGCGGCAGGAAACATGTCGGCGGCGGAAGCTTTAGGCGTCGCCTCCGCGGCCTTGATCATCGAGATCGCGGCCTTCGGACCCAGAAAATGAGCGACATAAAGCTCCCCCGCCGACACCCCCCGCCCCAACGCGGCTTCCATGTCGCCGCGCACTTGACTGGTCATCTCGCCGGCCATCAGCGCGGCGGTCGTCGGATCTTTGCGCAGGGCAAGAATTTCCTGCTTCATGGCGGCATCGGCGACCGTATACCGGCCGTTATTGCCTACCGTAATCGCATCGGCGTAACTGCCGAGCCCATGCTCCGACCCATGCTGTTTCATGGTGCCGAGCCAGGTCTGCTCGATGAATTGGAAGAGGCCCGTGGCCGACGATGTCGCCGCCTGAGCCTTGGGATTCAGGCTGGATTCCCGCATGGCGGTCGTCAAAAGATAGCCGAAATCCGTCCCCGTCTCGTCCGCCGCACGGCGCAAAGCCGACAACACGTTCTCCGTGTTTGGCGGGATCGTGGGCCGAAGGCCAGGCGCAGCAGTGGTCGGGTTCGTATGCATCCGGTTCCCAACTTCGCAAGCCGCATGCCAGCGAGGTAAACAAGAAATTAATCCGCAGGCGGACGAAGCAACCCACGCCACCGCGCGACCTCCGCCGACAGCGCCACCGCGTCGAAGCGCACCGCCTCGCCCTTCCCCCAAACCGGCCCCGGCCAAGCGAAGTCGCCGTCGTTGCGCGCAACGATATGGATGTGCAGCTGCGAAACGATATTCCCCAGCGCCCCGACATTGACCTTCCGGCACCCGCTCGCGCCCTTCAACAACAACCCCGCATGCGCCACCTCGCGCCACTGCAAAGCCTGATCCGCCGGCGACAAATCGAAAGCCTCCACCGCCCCCGCCCGCCGCGGCACCAGCACCAGCCACGGATAGCGCGTGTCGTTCATCAGCAACACGCGCGACAAAGCCCAGTCGCAAACGAACGCGGTATCGTTGGCGAGACGCGGATCGAGAAGAAACTCGCTTGAACTCATGCGCACTCCTTCTCCCCTCGCCCTTCCGAATGGAAGGGAGAGGGGCCGGGGGTGAGGGATGGCCGCTCCACCCGCTCATAGGCAAGAAACGCGATTCACGCAAAGGCGCAACGCGTCGACGATGGAGATGCGGTGCGCCCTCCCTCACCCCCGACCCCTCTCCCTCCCGAAGTGGGAGGGCGAGGGGAGAAGAATGGCCGCCACGCTGCGCCGGAACGCGATCCCATTGACCCACGCGCCGGTGCCGGTGAAGGTGCAGCTTCGATGCGATAGGAGCCACGCGATGCGCGCCGCGATCCTCTTTCTGACCAGCCTCTTCACCGCTGCGGCAGCCAGCGCCGACGTCGTCTACAGCGTGGCCGACGTGCGTCCCGGCGACACGTTGAACGTCCGCGTCCGCCCCGATCCGCGCGCGCCGGTGGTAATCACGATCCCGCACGACGGCACCGGCATCGGCCTCACCGGCAAGTCCGCGCCCGGCGACTGGGTCGAGGCGACCTACAACCGCAAACGCGGCTGGGTGAACGCGCGCTTCCTCGGCTTCGGCACCGGCCGCTATGGCCTGCCCGCCTACATGGATTGCAGCGGCACCGAACCCTTCTGGTCGATCGCCGTGATGCCGAACATCGCGCGCGCCGATCTGATCTTCGCCGAGAAGCGCTACTTCTTCAAACTGAACCGCGCCGAGAACGCGATGAATCGCAGCGACATCTGGCACATCAAAGCGAGCGCGCGCCCGGGCGGAGAAATGTCGCTCATCGTCCGCCACGAAGTTTGCAGCGACGGCATGTCCGACACCCGCTATCCCTTCTCCGCGATCGCGATCATCTCCGGCCACAACGTCATCGCCGGCTGCTGCCGCCGCGGCGGCCCCCGCTAAGAGCACCGAAGCAAAATGAAATCCGTCCTCGAAGGCATCCGCGTTCTCGACTTCGGCCGCTACATCGCCGGCCCCTATTGCGCGGCGCTGCTCGCCGACATGGGCGCCGAGGTTATCCGCATCGAAAAGCGCGAGGGCTCTGAGGACCGCACGCTCATCCCCGTGATGCACGAAGAGGACGGCAGCCCCGGCGCCGGCGCGCTCTTCCTGCAGATGAACCGCAACAAGAAGGGCCTGACGCTCGACCCCGCGCACCCGAAGGGCCGCGACATCGTCAAACGCCTGATCAAGACCGCCGACGTCGTCGTCGTGAACCTGCCGCCGCAAACACTGCGCCACCTCGGCCTCGATTGGGAGAGCGTCCACGCCATCAACCCGCGCACGATCCTCACCACCGCGAGCGCCTTCGGCAGCGGCGGCCCATACGAAGAACGCCTCGGCTTCGACGGCGTGGCGCAAGCGATGTCCGGCGCCGTCTACATGGCCGGCACGCCGGAGCAGCCCGTGCGCGCCGCCGCCTCGTGGGTCGATTTCGGCACCGCCTCGCTCGCCGCCTTCGGCACGATGACCGCGCTCTTCGCGCGCGAAAAAACCGGCCGCGGCCAACACGTCGAAGGCGCGCTCCTCAGAACCGCCGTCACCTTCATGAGCCAAACCCTGGTCGAACAAGCCGTGCTGAAGAAGGACCGCGTCGCCACGCTCAACCGCGGCCAAACCGCGGGCCCGTCCGACATCTTCAAGTGCAAGGACGGTTGGATCACGATCCTCGTCAACGGCAACCCGCTCTTCAAACGCATCGCCAAGATGATGGGCG
>JAWXBY010000178.1:0-10182 GCA_034440355.1 Alphaproteobacteria bacterium | reverse complement strand
CGCCGGATCCGGCGAGCTATGGCGCGGTCGTGCGGGAGGCGCTGGGTGGTCTGGACGCGCAGCTGGTTGTGGAACCCGGACGTCTGATCGTTGCCAATGCGGGAATCCTCGTGGCCGAGGTCATCACGGTGAAGAAGGGCGATGAAAAAGAATTCATCATCCTGGACGCGGGGATGAACGATCTGATCCGGCCGGCCATGTACGATGCGTGGCACGACATTGTGCCGGTGCAGGAAGCCAAAGGCGCTCAACGTAGGGTTTACGATGTCGTCGGACCCGTGTGCGAAAGCGCGGATTTGTTCGCACGGGATCGTGAACTGCCGCCGCTTTCGGCAGGCGATCTGGTGGCCATACTGACTGCAGGCGCCTATGGCGCGGTTCAGGGCTCAAGCTACAATGCCAGGCCCTTGGCACCGGAAGTGCTTGTTAAGGGCCGCCAATTTGCGGTCACAAGACCGCGCCAAACTGTCGACGAAATGATCGCGCAAGAGCGTTGGCCTGACTGGCTCTTGTGAGACGACGGGTGTTCAGGCCCTCGAGTGATGTGTGAGCGGTAACGAGCACAACGTGAACGACGATGACCGGCCGGGCTTGCCCTTGGCGGTGAACCGGCGCGTGTTGCTGAGCTGGGTGTCGCTCGGCGCGGAGAGGCTGTGGCCGGTGTTGTGGCCCGCGGGCGGCGTCGTCGGGTTGTTCCTTATTCTCGCGCTTGCCAACGTTTTTGTTTACCTGCCGGCGTGGCTGCACCTCGTCGTTCTGACGGCGCTGTGCGGTGCGTTGGTCGCGGCGGTGATGTGGTCGCTGAAGCGGACGTCGGTCCCGACGCGCGATCAGGCCGTGCGCCATTTGGAACAGTCGAGCGGCTTGCAGCATCGGCCGTTGAGCGCGCTGGAAGACCGGCCTGCGACGGGCACGGACGACGACACGGCGCGGCTGTGGCATGCGCACCGGCGCTGGGTGATGCATCACATCGACCGGCTGACCGTTGCGTGGCCGAAGCTTTCGCTCGCGGCGCGCGACCCGCATGCGCTGCGGATTGCGATGGTGCTGGTGATCGTGGCGCTGGTCGTCGCGAATTGGTCCGAGGTGCCGATGCGGCTGGCGGCTGCCATGTCGCCGGGTTTGGCGCAGGGGAATGTGCCCGCGACCTTTGAAGCTTGGGTGACACCGCCGTCCTATACAGGCGAGCCGCCGCGGCATCTGACGTCCGAGACGGCGACGCAGAACGTGGCCATCGACGTGCCGCAAGGATCGACGCTGACCGTACGCACGCATGGCGATGCTTCGGCCGTGCTGCGCGTCAACGGATTTGGCGGATCGGTGCCGAAGCAGGCGCGGGCGGATTTTGTTCCCGCGGGCGGCGATGCGCGCGATGCGAAGCTTCTCATCGACACGTCGATGCAGGTGCGGGTGTCGCTGAATGCTTCGCAGGCGGCGAACTGGCGTTTTACGACCAAGGGCGACACGAAGCCGACGATCTCCTTCAAGAGCCCGCTGGCGATCACGCAGGCGCAATCGCTGCGCTTCAACTATTTGGTCAAAGACGACTACGGCGTGACGTCGGCCGAGGCGCGGATTTCGTTGAACCATGTGCCGACGCCGTCGAACCGCAAAGCGCCGGAACCCATCACGTTCGAGCTGCCGTTGCCGCCCGCGCCTGCGCGCGACGGCGACGCGACAGTCTTCAAGGATTTGACCGCGCATGTGTGGGCGGGGCTGCCCGTCACCATCACGTTGCACGCGACGGATGAGGCAGGACACGAAGGCGTGTCGAAGCCGGTGAAGGTCACGCTGCCGGAGCGGAAGTTCAATCAACCGCTGGCGCGGGCTTTGATCGAACAGCGCCGCAGTCTGGCGCGCGATGCGTCGTCGGCGCCGCTGGTGGCCAAGGCGCTGGACGCGCTGTCGATTGCGCCGGAGCGGTTCATGCCGGATGCGCGGGTCTATCTGGGTTTGCGCACCGCGTTCTACATGGTGTCGCGGACGCGGCCCGGCGAAGAAGTCACGGGCGCGCAGCAATTGCTGTGGGACCTCGCCATGCGCGTCGAGCAGGGCGATGCGCCGCAAGCGCAGGCCGAACTGCGCGCGATCCAGCAGAAACTGATGGAGGCGCTGGCCAACGGTGCGCCCCAAGAAGAGATCGAGCAACTGATGGCGCAGTTGCGCGCGGCGATTGATCGCGCCGTCAAGGCGATGGCGCAGAACGCTCAGAATCAGCCGAACATGCCGCAGATGCCCGGCGGACGCGTGATCCGGCCGCAGGAATTGCAGTCGATGCTGGAGCAGATTCAGAACCTGTCGCGGCAGGGCTCGCGCGCGGCGGCGCAGCAGATGCTGGCGCAGCTGCAGAATTTGCTTGAGAATTTGCAGGCGCCGGGCGGCGGTCAGATGACGGCCGAGCAGAAGGCGCAGACCGAGGCTCTCGAGAAGTTGGGCCAGATCATGGCGCGTCAGCGCGGGCTGATGGACAAGACGTTCCGCGAGAAGCAGGCGAACGAAGAAGCGGGCGATCGCGAGGGCAAGGCTTCACCGCTCAAAGGCGATCAGGGCAAGCTCAGCGACGAGTTGTCGGACATCATCAAGAAGGGCGGCGGCAAGCCGGATTCGGACGGCGCGAAGGCGTTGATGCGCGCGCAAGACGCGATGGATCAGGCCACCGATCAACTCGGCACCGGCGAGTTGGGCTCGGCCGGCGACAGTCAGCAGCAGGCGCTGGACGAAATGCGCAAGGGTGGCGAGGCGCTGGCGAAGCAATTGCTGCAGCAGATGGCGGGACAAGGCACGGGCACCGGCGACGGACAAGGCGCGGGCGAAGACGAGGATCCGTTCGGGCGGCCGCGTTCCTCCTTCGGGCCGTCGTTCGGCGACTCGGTGAAGGTGCCGGACAAGATCGACATTCAGAAAGCGCGCGAGATTCTGGAAGAACTGCAACGGCGCGCGGCCGAACGCGGGCGTCCGGTGCCGGAGCTTGAGTATATCGAACGCTTGCTCAGGCGGTTCTGATGCCGAGCCTTCAAGCGGTCGAGGCCTTCATCGCACAAGTTGTCAGTGGCGATCATGTCGGCGCTATTCGCGACTGGTACACCGACGATGCTTGGATGCAGGAGAACCAGGGTGCGCCGCGTGTGGGGCGCGCTCTGTTGATGGCGCACGAGGCTAAGGCGCTTTCGCGGGTTGAGCGAGTCGATACCGAGTTGTTGGCGCCGCCTTTGGTTGACGGCGACCGCGTCGTGATCCGGTGGCGGTTTACGCTTGTGCCCAAGGCGGGCGGGGCGGGAGCTTCGATGGAAGAGGTCGCTTGGCAGACGTGGCGCGGCGATAAGATCGCGACCGAGACGTTCTTCTATGATCCCAAGCAGATGGGACGCTGACCCACTATTTCGCCTTCTTCGTCGCTAGGACGTCGTCGACGGTTGCGCAGATCCCGGCGATGGTGAAGGGTTTTGAGACCACGCGGTAGACGAGGTCGCTTAGGCCGTGGGCGCGTTCGATTTGGTGTTCGTGCCCCGACATGATGATGATCTTCATCTTCGGATAGTCGCGGCCGGCGGCGAGCGCCAAGGCGATGCCGTCCATGATCGGCATGTCGATGTCGGTGAGGAGAAGATCGTATTTCGTCTTCTTCAGGTGTTCGAGGGCTTCGGAACCGTCTTGGGCCATCGTCACCTTATGACGACGTTGTTCGAGCCCGCGGGCGACAAATTCCCTGAGCGCCAGTTCATTCTCCGCGATCAGGATTTTAGCCATCACTCCGTACCCAGGGTCGCTTGTTCACTTAGAATAGCGACAAAAGGCAGTCCACGGAATTTATGCGCATGATCCATCCCGTAGCCTACGACAAAGGCAGGCGGGCAGGAAAAGCCTACAAAATCGGCAGGTTCGGCGTGATCAGGCGTGCGTCCTGCTGTTTTGTCCAGGAGAACGCAGACGCGGGCGGCGGTGGCGCCGCGTTCCAGCAAATGGCGGCGGGCGTAGGCGATCGTGCGGCCCGAGTCCAAGATATCGTCGACGATCAGCACTTCGCGGCCGGAAACCTCGATTTCGACATCGCGCAACAGGCGAACGGTGCCGCTGGAAACGGTTCCCGTGCCGTAGCTTGCCAATGTCATGAAATCGACTTCGGGGTTGGCGCGGTGGTTTGCCAGCGCCCTGATCAGGTCGGCGGCGAAGACGAAGCTGCCCTTCAGAATCGCGACGAGCGCAAAGTCGGGGGCCATGCGCGACGCGATATCGCTGCTTAGCGATTCAAGGCGGGTCGCGATCACGTCTGAGGGATACAAGGGCTCCAAGTGAGCCACGTTACTCACCCGCCTTGGCAAATCGAACTTCCAAATCGGCGGCGGCGGGCGGCGGGCTTTCCAGGCGCGCGGTGAAGCTGCCCTCTTCGTGCGGACCTAAGCGTTGCTGATCGGCTAGTACGGTCCAGTGGTAGAGTTCCTTCTTGTCCTTGTCGCGCACGGAGAGGCGGATCTTCGGTACGGCGAGTTCGCGATCGGTCTCGTTGATGATCTGACCCTTGATCGCGATGGTGGGGACAGAGCCGTTCATCTCCTGCGAATGCGTCGCGATGATTTTGAAGCCGCGGGCGTTCACCGGCTGGCCCAGCCATTCGTAGAGGCTCGCCGACTCGGGCCAGAGCTGCACGATCTGTTCGGGCAGCGAGAAGAAGATCAGCGGGAAGCCCGCGACCAAGGCGACCAGCGCAAAGATGCCCGCCATGCTGCGCGAACGGGCGCGCATGCGGTCGCTCATGCCCAAGCCCGGAATCGACAGCGACGGCGAGGACGACTGCGACGAGGGGTGCGTCAGCGGCGGCGGGATCTCGAAGCGCGGCAGAGGCTGTGCGATGGAGCCCGGGGGCGGCGGCAGCATGCGCGACTTGTCGGTCACCGGCCCCGCGGGGAACTCCGGCTCTTCAATTGGAACGGGGATGGGCGTCGGCAAATCGAGCGGCGCATCCTGGAACCAGGTATGCTGGCAACGCGCACAGCGAACCTGCCTGCCGGGCGGTCTTACGACACCGGTTTCAAGCAGATAGCGAGTTGCGCAGCGGGGGCAGGTAATTATCATTCCAGGCTATTGCCCGTGTCGATTCTGGACTTTTGGCACAACCCATTCGCACCTGCAAGCAAGCCCGGTCGTAGGGTCGTGTTCTAACCCATTAACTGAAAAGGATTAATTGGTGGTTCGGTTCGAGAACGTCGGTATGCGCTATGGGCTTGGGCCTGAGATTCTGCGCGACGTTTCGTTCACGTTGGAGCCTGGATCGTTCCATTTGCTCACCGGACCGTCTGGGGCGGGCAAAACTTCTCTGTTGAAACTTATCTACCTCGCCGAGCGGCCGTCGCGCGGTGCGATTTGGATGTTCGACCGCGAGATTGCAACCACACCGCGTGAAGAGCTGCCGGCGCTGCGCCGCCGGATCGGCGTCGTGTTTCAGGATTTTCGCCTGCTCGATCATCTCACCGTGTTCGAAAACGTCGCACTGCCGAGGCGGGTGATGAACGAACTGGAGTCGAGTTATCGCGCGGAAGTGGAAGAATTGCTGTCGTGGGTGGGTCTCGGCAATCGCTTAAACGCGAAGCCCGCGACGTTGTCGGGCGGCGAGAAGCAGCGTGTCGCCATTGCGCGCGCCGTTGTGGCGAAGCCCGAATTGTTGCTGGCGGACGAGCCGACCGGCAACGTCGATCCCGACATCGGCGGGCGCATCATGCGGCTTTTCATCGAGCTCAATAAGCTGGGCACCAGCGTCCTCATTGCGACGCATGATCAGCGCATCATGGAGCGCGTGCCGGCGCAGCGTCTTTTCCGGCTTGCGGAAGGACGGCTGACGACGGCAAATGCGGCCGATGCCGTTCTTGCCGAGGCCAAATCCGCGTGAACACTGCCTCTTCAGGATTGATGCCCGGCGACAGCGCTTCGGGCGCGACGCTGCACACGATCGTGGCGGTGATGAGCTTTCTTGCGTGCTTGACGCTGGGCGCGGTGTTGACGTTATCCCGGCTCGCTTCGGACTGGACCGAAGGGTTGTCGGGATCGGTCACGGTGCAGTTGCTACCGTCGCCGCAGATTTCGCCGGAAGATCAGATGAAGGAGGCGCTGCGCCTCGTGCAGCAGTGGCCCGGCATCTTTGCCGCGAAGCCTTTGGGACGTGCGGAAGCGGAGAAGTTGCTCGAGCCGTGGCTCGGCGAAGGCAATGTAATCGGCGATTTACCGGTGCCGCAGCTCATCGAAGTGACGCTGACGCCGGGCAAGGCGGTTGAGCTCGAGGGGCTTGGCAAGGCGCTTGCCGATGGTGTTCCGGGCGCTCATCTCGACGATCATAAACGATGGAATGAAGAGCTGGCTTCATTTGCGGCGTCGTCGGAAGCCGTTGGGTGGGCGGTGCTGTTGCTCATCGGCGTGGCAACGCTCGCCATCGTGATCTACGCGACGCAAGCGGGTTTGCAAGCGCATCGCGAGATTGTCGAGGTCGTGCATATGATCGGCGCGCGCGACGTGTTCATCGCGTCGGAGTTTCAACGGCATTTCTTGTGGCTCGGTTTGCGCGGCGGCTTGATCGGGTTGACGCTGGCGATCGCGACGCTGCTCGGCAGCAGTTTGTTCGTCGACAGCCGCGAGGCGCCGGTTGGGGCGCAGTACATGCCGCAGTTCGTGACCGCGCCTCAGCATTACATCTGGCTCTTCTTCGTGCCCGTCGTGATCGGGCTCATCGCGATGTACACGGCGCGGTTCACGGTGCTGCGCGTGCTTGGCCGCATGCCATGAAACTCGTGATGGTGGACCGCGACGGCGTCCTGAACGAGGACCGCGCGGACTACATCAAGCACCCGGGCGAACTCGTGATGATCCCGCAGGCGGCGGAAGCCTGTGCGCGACTCAATGGGGCCGGGATCAAAGTCGCGGTGGTCTCGAACCAGTCGGCTGTCGGGCGCGGGATTATTTCGGCCGAGATGCTGGAGCGCATTCATCACCAGCTTCGCGTGGAGCTGGCGGCCAAGGGCGCAAAGCTAGACCTTTTGTTAACGTGTACGGATCCACCCTGGGCGGCCAGCGATCGACGCAAGCCGGGTCCCGGCATGCTGCGGGAAGCGCTGGGACATTTCCGACTGGCGCCGCACGAGGCGGTCATGATCGGGGATCAGTTGAGCGACCTGCGGGCCGCCCGCGCCGCGGGGGTCACGCCCCTCTTGGTGCGCACCGGAAAAGGCGCGGAAACCCAGGCAAAAGGGCTGCCGCAGGACATTTTACCGGTCTCGGTCTATGTTTCCTTGTACGGGGCGGTCGAGGCGCTCTTGGCGCCTCGGTAACAGCGGTCGCTGCACGAAGGAGTACGTACCGGTGCAGTCCGGGCAGTCCCTTGGTCTGGCATGGGCCGGCTTCGCGTTTCGCGTGGCCGTGGCGGCGTTTGTCGTCGCCGCGCTGGGCTTTCCCGTTTTCGTTTGGTCCCTGCCCCGCGCGTCCGCGGACCCCGGCTATGCCGACGGCATCGTCGCGCTGACCGGTGGTGAGGGGCGGTTGCTGGCGGGCATCGAGTTGCTCGATCAGGGCAAGGGGCAGCGGCTTCTGATTTCAGGTGTGCATGAGGGGACGTCGCGCGAGGAATTGTTCGCGGCAGTCGGGCAGCTGTCGGCGCGGTCGTCGTGCTGCATCGACCTGGGGCGCAGTGCGGCCGATACGATCGGCAATGCGGAAGAGACGGCGTCATGGGTCGGGCGGCATCGCTATCGTTCGGTGATCGTCGTGACGGCCAGCTATCACATGCCGCGCAGCATGATGGAGTTGCGCGCGGTGCTGCCGGGGACGCAGTTGGTGGCCTACCCCGTGTTTCCCGATCAGGTGCGGTTGTCGGAATGGTGGAGCGATCCGGAGACGACGGGCGTGCTGGCGGGCGAGTATCTGAAATTCATCGGCTCATCGGTTCGGTTGGCCGTGGCGACACGGTTCGGCACGCAGTCCCTGCCGCCGCCGCGGTCGGCGATCATCGAAAGCGCACCCGGCTCGCCGCGCGATTCCGTGGCGCAGGGCCAAGACGGGCCGACGAGTTATTGAGCCCCCTGCCCCATTTCCGTCATGGCCGCGCTTGACCCGGCCACCCAGTGCGCGCACGTCCGTGCGCGCTGGAGACTCACTCGAATGATCAGTAAACTCGCGGCGCAATTGTGTTTCACGGTCACGCTGACGCGCGACCACCCGCCTACGCAGAATGCTTCGGCGGGCTCGCAGTTGAACATGGGCCGCCGTAGCTTTAGCGAAGGCGGCTGGGTGGCCGGGTCAAGCCCGGCCATGACGGATAAGGGAGTGTTTGTCCTGAGCAAACTAGCCGCTGCAGGCGTGGGCGAGCGCACGAGTGTTGAGATACCCGCTTGACCTTCCTTCGCTCGCTTCTCTTCCAAATCTTCTTCTGGACGTGGTCGGTCCTGATCAACCTTGCCTATATCCCGGCGTTGTTGATGCCGCGGCGCGTGACTATTCGCGGGCAGGCGCTTTGGGCGCGCGTTAGTTTTTGGGGGCTGAAGCATATCGCCGGCATGGATTACGAGGTGCGTGGGCGGGAGAATATTCCGAACGGGCCTGCGATCTATGCGTCCAAGCATTTGTCGATGTGGGAGACGGTGGCGACGCATGTCCTGTTTCCCGATCCCGCCATCGTCATGAAGCGGCAGTTGCTGTGGGTGCCGGGGTACGGCTGGTATGCGAAGTCGGCGAAGATGATCGTGATCGATCGCGAGGGCGGGGCGAAGACGATCCGTTCGCTGATCGCGGATGCGAAAGCGGCGATCGCCGACAACAGGCAGGTCGTGATCTTTCCGGAAGGCACACGGCGGCCGTTGGATGCGAGCGCCGACTACAAGCCGGGGATCGCGGCGCTCTATGGCGCGCTCGACGTGCCGTGCGTGCCGATCGCGCATAACTCAGGGCTCTACTGGCCGCGGCGCGGGTTCGCGCGGAAACCGGGCAAGGTGATCGTCGAGGTGCTGCCTGCGATCCCGCCCGGGTTGAAGCGGCAGGCGTTCATGGCGGAACTTGAGGGCCGGATCGAGCGGGCGACGGCGCGGCTGCTCGCCGAGGGCGGATTTCAGGGCGCGCCGGCCAATGCGGCCGCTGCTTCGTCCTAAATTCTTAATATCTATCAATTGGTTAGATCGAATCGTTTGCGAACGGAGCGAGAACAAATTCTTGCGTGCGAATCACTTGTCGGCTAGGGTGTCTGACCCCGCTTGAGGAATGCCGCCGCATGGAACGTTTGCCTGATATTTCGCGTCAGATTTGGGATCTGAAGTATCGGCTGAAGGGCGCGGGCGTTGTTTCGCAGGACGACACGATCGAGGACACGTGGGAGCGCGTGGCGACCGCCGTCGCGCGGGCGGAGAAGCCCGAGGTGCGAGCGAAGTGGACGGGCGAATTCCGCCGCGTACTGACGGATTTCCGTTTCTTGCCGGCCGGGCGCGTGATCGCGGGCGCCGGCTCTGGGCGGTCGGTGACGATGTTCAATTGCTTCGTCATGGGCTCGATCGCCGACGACATGACGAGCATCTTCGACAATCTGAAGGAAGCCGCGCTGACCATGCAGCAGGGCGGCGGCATCGGGCATGATTTCTCGACCTTGCGTCCCGCGGGCGCGATGGTGCGCGGCGTGGGCGCGGACGCGTCGGGGCCTGTCTCGTTCATGGACGTTTGGGATTCCATGTGCCGCACGATCATGTCGGCCGGCTCGCGGCGCGGCGCGATGATGGCGACGCTCAGGTGCGATCACCCGGACGTCGAGGCCTTCATCGAGGCCAAGCGCGACAAGGACCGGCTGCGCAATTTCAATCTCTCCGTCCTCATCACCGACAAGTTCATGGAGGCGGTGAAGGCGGACGGTGCGTGGGATCTGGTCTTCGACAAGAAGGTCTATCGCACGGTGTCGGCGCGCGGGCTTTGGGACCGCATCATGGCGTCGACCTATGCTTATGCGGAGCCCGGCGTCGTGTTCATCGACCGGATCAACCGGCGCAATAATCTTTGGTACAACGAATATATCTCGGCGACGAATCCGTGCGGTGAGCAGCCGTTGCCGCCGTATGGTGCGTGTCTGTTGGGGTCGATCAATCTCGTCAAGCTGATCAAAGACCCGTTCCTCGAGGATGCGCGACTCGATAAGAACGAGCTCGACACGTTGACGCGCACGGCCGTGCG
>JAWXBY010000177.1:0-4004 GCA_034440355.1 Alphaproteobacteria bacterium | reverse complement strand
TCCAAGGCGATGCGGCGCAGATTGCATGGACCTTCCTGACGGCCTGCATCGCGGTGGCCTCGCTCGCTGCGGCGTTCGGTGGCTGGATATTGCAGGCCGCCAATCTCAGCGAGCGTGTCGTCGCTGCCGCGGCGGGCCTGGCGTTGTTCTATGCGGACCCTTGGGCCGATGCGGCGGGGCTTGCGCTCGCGGCCGTTGCGGTTGCGGCGCACGTGGTGCGCGTCAAGGGGTGGGTGGCGTCGCCGGTCGATCGTGCGAACGACGACGATTGATCCTTACTTGCCGGGCGCGATGGCGCGGCGGATGTCGTCCGTGTCTTCGACGCTGCGTAGATAGCGCGGCGGTTTGCGCGCCTTCGTCTTCTGTTCGAACGCATAGGCGAGCGCGAGTAGTTTGGCTTCCGACCAGGCGGGGCCGATGAAGGAGATGCCGAGCGGCAGGCCGCTGGCTTCGCCCATGGGCACGGTGACGTGCGGATAGCCCGCGACGGCGGGCAGCGTGGATGCTGCGCCGAGGAAGTGATCGCCGGTGATGACGTCGATCATCCAGGCGGGGCCGCCCGTCGGCGCGATGAAGGCGTCGAGCTTGTGCTTCTTCAGCAGACGGTCGAGGCCGTCTCGGCCGGCGAGGCGTTTCGCTTCCGATGCGGCCTTGATGTAGGCGGGGTCGGTCAGGCCCTTCGTTTGCTCCGCCGCTTCGAAGAGGTCTTGGCCGAAGAGGGCGGTTTCGGCGGGCGTACGCGCGTTGAAGGCGATGACGTCTTTCAATGAGCGCACGGTCACCGCTGCGGGCGCCTTCGCGAGATAGGCGTTCATGTCGGCTTTGAGGTCGGTGAGCAGGACCACGAGTTCGTATTCGTTGATCTTCTCGCGGTTCGGGAATTGCTTGATTTCGACCAGCGTTGCGCCCGCGGCTTTCACTTGTTCAACGGCCTGCGCGAAGGCGCGGTCGGTTGCGGCGTGATAGCCCGAATGAAACGCGAGGACGCCGATGCGCTTGCCGGTAAGCGCGTTGGCGTCGAGCGCGGCTGCGTAATCGGCTTTATTTTTGTCGGCGTCTTTGGTTGCGGGATCGGCGGGATCGGTGCCGGCCATCACGGTGAGGAGCAACGCCGTGTCGGCGACGGTGCGCGTCATCGGACCGGCGGTGTCTTGCACGTGGCTGATCGGGATGACGTGCGTGCGTGAGACGAGGCCGACCGTCGGCTTGATGCCGACGATGCCGTTGGCGGAGGCGGGGCAGGTGATCGAGCCGTCGGTTTCCGTGCCGACGGTCGCGGCGGCGAGGCTTGCGGCGGCTGCTGCGCCGGAGCCTGAGCTTGAACCGCAGGCGCTGCGATCGAGCGCGTAGGGGTTGCGCGTGAGGCCGCCGAGCGCGCTCCAGCCGCTGCTCGACTGCGACGAACGGATGTTCGCCCACTCCGACAGATTGGTCTTGCCCAGGATGATGGCGCCCGCCGCGCGCAGCCGCGCGACGAACGGCGCGTCGCGGCCGGCGAGATTGTCCTTGAGCGCGAGCGAACCCGCGGTGGTCGCGACGGGGTCGAGCGTGTCGATGTTGTCCTTCAGCAGGATCGGAATGCCGTGCAGGGGCCCGCGCGTCTTGCCCGCTTTGCGCTCCGCATCGAGCGCGCGGGCGTCGTCCATCGCGCGCGGGTTGAGCGCGAGCACGCTGCGCAAGGTCGGCCCGGCGCGGTCGATGGCCTCGATGCGGGCGATGTAGGCTTCGACGAGAGCTTGCGACGTGGTCGCGCCGCTCGCGAGGTCGGCCTGCAACGCGGCGATGGATTTTTCTTCGACCGCGTAGGGCGCGGCGAACGCCGGTTGGCCCGACCATATCAGCGCGACCAAAACAAAGGCCGCAACGCGCGCCGCCACAGACAACATCTTCACTCTCCCCGCCGAACGTGAGCGATCCTAGACGGATTGCAGGCCCCACGTCTCCTCGCCCCAAAGTGTGCCGGACGGCAAAGTAATCTTGACTTCCAAGCGCCGCTCGAATTAGTTTGCCATATGGAAAACTTTGAGAACCGGCTGAGCCTTGCGTTTGCGGCTTTGGCCGATCCGACGCGGCGCGCGATCGTCGCTCGCTTGTGCAGCGGCGACGCGCCGGTGGGCGAGCTTGCCGAGCCTTTTGAGATCGGGCTGCCGACCCTGCTGAAGCACATTCGTGTGCTCGAACGCGGCGGCCTCGTCTCGTCGAAAAAGTCCGGGCGCGTCCGAACATGCTCCCTCACCCCCGGCGCGCTTCAAAGCACCGACGGTTGGCTTCGCACCCACATCGCGACGTGGGAAAGCCGGCTCGATCGGTTGGAGGCGCACCTATCCCGCAAAAAGAAGGACACGACGAGATGACTGACAGCTCCGCAAAGGCAGGCTCGGCATGGGCGGCCTGGCCGCTTGATCGCGAAATCGTCCTTGCCCGGGTCATTGATGCGCCCCGTGAGAGCGTCTTCGACGCGTGGACCGACCCCGAGCAGCTCGCGGCGTGGTTTGGCCCCAAAGGCATGACGATCGAGACGCACGAGATCGACGTTCGCGTGGGCGGCGTGTGGCGGTTCGACATGGTCGCTCCGGGCGGCGTTCGCTACGACAATCGAATGACCTATTTGCGGATCGAGCGGCCGCGTCTGATCGAGGTCGATCACGGTTCCGACAAGGATGACGACCCGGGCAAATTTCGAATGCTGGTCACGTTCGACGCGCAGACGGACGGAAAGACGGTTCTCACCTTGCGTCAGATGCATCCAACGCGCGCGCATCGCGACGCGGGCATCGGCTTCGGCGCCGTCGAATTCGGCGCTCAGACGCTCGACAAACTCGCCGAGCATATGGCCGCGCGGAAGTCGTAGGGTTCCAGGGACACGTACAAACTCCTGAGCGATGCAGCGAGATCATTTACTCCAGGCCGCCGCGGCGGTGGAAGTATGCATCATGTCCCCTATTTCTTCCGGTGGTCGGCAAGGCGGTGCGGGTGACAATCGCTAGTCCCAGCCCTCGCGGTAGTCCGATCGCCCGCAACTCGGACAGCGGACTTGCCCGGTAGGGCGGGCTCGACGGTGCGCTTCGCGTACCTCTTCCTCAGTTAGCACTTCTTCTTCGAAACGCTTACCGCAGTTCAAGCATCTAAACCGGGATGTCTTGGTCATGTGAGATCTTCGCGTTCTTGACGAATTCGTTCCATAACAACTCCGCAGCTTCGCTGGGCGACAACCGTTCTCGGCGCTCAAGCCCAAAGTTGGCACTCAGATACTGTTCGTAGTCGTCTGCCTGAATACTCAACCAGCCGTTCGCCGTGTTCGCGCTCGCGTTCTCGGAGAAGGAATAGCTGATGGCCCCCATGGAGAAGCCGTCGGAACCGCGATGCACGGTGATCGGCGCGACACCACGGTCGTGTGCATGGTTGATGATCGTGCAGGTGAAGGCATTCGCGCCCATGTCCTCCATCGACGCCGTGACGCCGGGGACAGTAGCCAGGCCATCGATGCGCTTGCGGAAGCGCTCTTGGAACACGCGAAACGCGGCCGCTCGAAACTCCCTCTCATCGGCCTTCGTGAAGCGCCTCTTGATGCGATAGGTGCGCCCGTCTGGTGTGACTACCGGACCGCTAGGGGCTTGAAGCTGCGCGGAGCGAAGCGGCGGGAAGTCCTGACGGAGCCCCTTCGCCACAACCTGATGAATCTCGACCAATATTTTGGGGTCATCAAGAATCGCTGCTCCCACTTTGCGAAGCTCGACGGTGCTATCTTCGCCCCGCACCACCGCCTTGGTCTCTTCACTGATTAGGATTTGGCCGCCGTGCGCCAGGGGCAACAGTTTTCCCGCGCGGTTGACGCCCTTTCCGAGATAGTCGCCTCCCTTCTTGGAGGCCGATCCAAAGTTGATCGCGATGCGAACCAGCAACCCACCGACGGACGTCCACGTCGAGGACGAAAGAGTCTGTTGCGCCGATATTGCTGCACGAACCGCGTTCAGTGGGTTCGAGAAGACGGCGTATACGCCGTC
>JAWXBY010000176.1:0-10217 GCA_034440355.1 Alphaproteobacteria bacterium | reverse complement strand
TCGCGGCCGCATTCGTCAACACCGGATACCCGCGCGTCAGTGTCCCCGTCTTGTCGAACACGGCGACGTCGGCCTCGGCCAACCGCTCCAGCGCATCGCCCGATTTGACCAACAGCCCCGCACGGAACAGGCGGCTTGTCGCCACGATCTGCACCGCCGGTACCGCCAGGCCCAAGGCGCAAGGACAGGTGATGATCAAAAGCGCGATCGCATTCGTGATCGCCGCGTGAAACCCAAGGCCAAACGCCAACCCGCCCAAGAGCACGGCTACTGCAAGGCCATGCACAACAGGTACGTAAAGTGCGGCAGCCCGATCGGCCAACCGCACATAGCGCCCGCGCGTCTGTTGCCCAGCCTCCAGCAATCGCGCCATCTCGGCGACGAGTGAATCCTGCACGCGTGCCGTCGCACGCACCGTCAGCGGCCGACCGATGATGAGCGCTCCGCTCTTCATCGCTGCCCCCGGCGCCACCAGCACCGGCAGGCTCTCGCCCGTCACCAGCGAGACGTCGACATCGCCCGAGCCCGCCTCGACCGTGCAATCGACCGGCACACGATCACCCACCGCCAGCAGCAAACGATCGCCCGGACCGATGTCGCGCGCTGCGACCGGCTCCGTCCGTCCGTCGGCCGCGAGGCGCGTCGCCGTTCCCGTCTGCATGGCCGCGAGATCCAACGCCGCCGCCCGCGCCTTGCGGCGAAGCAGGTGATCCAGATACCGCCCGATCAGCAGCAAGAACGGCAGACTGACCGCGGCGTCAAAGTACGCATAGCGTCCTCCGGCCATCGCCTCGAACACGCTGAGGCCCAGTGCGAGCAGGATGCCGAGGGTGATCGGCACATCCATATTCGCTTGACCTCGCGCAAGGCTGGCCAATGCCGAGCGGAAGAACGGCCGCCCGGCATAGAGCGCGGAGGGAATCGCGATCAACCCCGAGATCCAATGCAGCAGCGAGCGCGTGCCTTCGCCCATCTCGCCGTCGAGACCCGCCCAGATGCAGATCGATAGGAACATCACGTTCGACGCTGCAAATCCGGAAACGGCAAGGCAGCGCAGCAGGAAGCGGCCTTCCTCGTCTTCATGACGGATGACTGCATCGGGATCATATGGAAACGCTTCGAACCCCAGCGCGTTGACGCACGCGACGATCGCGTCCGCTGATGTCCGCCCTTCGCGCCAGCGCACCGCAAGCTTGGCCGACGACAGATTGACCCGCGCCTCTTCGACCCCCGGCAGCGCACCGACGCCGCGCTCGATCTTCGCCATGCAGCCCGCGCAGCGCATGCCCTTGACCGCAAGCTCAAGCCGGGACGTACCCTGCCGTTCCCGCCGCACGAAGGGCGTCGGGTCGATCCGCAAAGCCTGGCTGAAGGTCGCCGCGGTCATTTCAACATCACCCGCCGCTGCGCCTCGAACGACGGCACATCGCCCGTCCCGGCGCGCGCAATGACCTCCCACTGTCCGGCCGCGACATCGCTAACGCGACCGCGATACTGCCCGCCGCCCAAGGGATCGAGCGTGACCGTCGTGTCCAAATTGGCGTCGGTGGGACGCTTCAATAGCGCCGTCACCGTAAGACCGCCCTCGGGCTGACCGTCCGCACCGGCAATCGATACGGTGATGACTGCGTCCGACGCGCTCTCGCGCGCGACGTCGATCGATGCCGTCCACTTCAGCTTCGCTTGTTCGGCGCGCGCGGCGAGCGTCTTGTTGTACTCAAGCCCGCGAAGATAAGGCTTCGACACATCCTCGCCCGAAAACGTCGACAGCGCATAGGTCGTGAACACAACATTCACGGCGATGGTGATGCCAAAGAACGTCAGCAGCATGACAAGCACATGCCAGCCTTTCAGTTCGAACGTCATCGCTCGTCTCCATCCGAAAGAAAGACAGTCTCTGTCGACTTTGTTTCAGCGCCGTCGGCGACCGCGAACGTGATCGGCATCGACTCCGCTGTCAGCGAGGCTGTCGGCACGGTCACCAAAACGCGCAACGTGCGCAAGCGGTCGCTGTCGACGGCGAACGAAATGGGCAGCCGCACCTGTTCGACGCCCACGATCTTGACGTCGAAGCCCTTAGGCCCGTCGATCGAGAGCGTGAAATCGCGCTGCACATTCGCCCGGTTCATCACTTTGACCGTATAGGCGTTGCGCACGGATCCGTCGGAAAGCCGCACGAAGGTCGGGTTGCGGTCGCGCAACACATTGAGATCGATCGTCGCCCGCGTGTTCAACGCGAACAGCATCACCGCCGCCACCGCGACCAGCGCTACCGCATAGACGACGACGCGTGGCCGCAGGAATCGGTACCGCGCCGTCACGCCCTGCGCCTTCTGCTCCATGTGGCCGAGCGAGTCGTAGCCGATCAATCCGCGCGGCAACCCCACGCGCTTCATCACGTCGTTGCAGGCGTCGACACACAGCGCGCAATTGATGCACTCAAGCTGATCGCCGTCGCGAATATCGATGCCCATGGGGCACGCCGCTACGCACTGGTTGCAGTCGATGCAGTGCCCGCGCCCGTCCCACGGCTGGCCTTTCTTGTGCGGCCCGCGGGGTTCGCCGCGTGCGCTGCGATAGGTCACCATCAGCGTATCGCGATCGACGAGGGCCGCCTGAATACGCGGCCACGGGCACATATACGTGCACACCTGCTCGCGCATGTGCCCGGCAAGCCAATAGGTCGTGAACGTCAGTATCCCGAGAAACAGATACGCCGTCGTGTCGGCCGTGCCTTGGAATAGATTCGCCGCCAAGGTTGGCGCATCGTGGAAATAGAAAATCCACGCACCGCCCGTGAGCGCGGCGATCAAAAGCCACGCCGCATGCTTTGCCGTTTTCTTGGCGGCCTTCTCCGCAGTCCACGACGACTTGTCGAGGCGGATTCGTTCGTTTCGGTCTCCTTCGATCAAACGCTCGACCATGATGTAGAGATCGGTCCAGACCGTCTGCGGACACGCATACCCGCACCACACGCGCCCGAACAGCGACGTCACGAGAAACAGCAGCAACGAAGCCAGGATCAAAAGCCCGGTGACGTAGTAAATCTCCTGCGGCCAAATTTCGATGAAGAAGAAATAGAACCGCTCGCGCACGAGATCGACAAGCACGGCTTGGTCCGGCGCATTCGGACCGCGATCCCAGCGCAGCCAGGGCAGGACGTAATAGACGCCCAACATCACCGCCATCCCGACCCATTTCAGAAGCCGGAAGTTGCCGTGAACGAGCTTTGGATAGATCGGCACGCGCGCGACGTAGTCCCGCCGCACGGCGGCGCTGTTCGTGGCCCGCGCGTCGCTGCGCTGCACGCCGTCCGCGGCAAGCGCGTGCGTTTCCGCAGCGACCGCTTTCAAGGTTGACATGATCGGCGCACTCATGGCGCACGGGACCCTCGGAGCGGCGCTTTACTCGCCGCCCCCCAAACTGTGAACGTAAACCGCCAGTGCATCGACCGTCATTGCGTCGAGGCGCGTACCCCACGTCGGCATCACGCCGCCGCGGCCTTGTTCGATCTGCGTGCGGATCTCGTCGGCGCTGCCGCCGTAGAGCCACTCGCGATCGGTTAAATTCGGCGAGCCGAACTCGCGCTTGCCGCGACCGTCGTCGCCATGACACGCGGCGCATTGTTCCTTAAACACCGGCTCTGCGCGCGCGGCTGCCGCCGCGTTTGCCTTCTGACCCGACAGCTTCAGAACATACTGCGTCAGGTCTCCGATCTGGTTTTTCTCCAACAACGCATCGCGCCCATACGCGGGCATCTGCGACACGCGCGCCTCCGGATGCGCGGAACGCACGCCTACTTGGATGGTGTGGCGAATGTCGTCGAGCGTGCCGCCCCACAGCCAGATGTCGTCGTTCAGATTGGGATAGCCTTTGAACCCCTGCGCGCCCGAACCGTGACACGTCGCGCAATTATCGCCGAACGCCGACTTGCCGGCCTCGCGCGCGAACTGAAGCAAGTTGGGATCGGCTTCGATCTGCTGCAGCGTCGCGCCTTGCAGTTGCTTGCCCTGCACGGCGCGTTGGGTCTTCATCTCCGTCACCGCCTGCGCCACGTCGGCGCGCTGCGAATGATTGAGCACACCCTGCGTGTACCCGGTCACCATCGGCCAAGCCGGGTAGAGCACCCAATAGCCGACGGCCCAAACGATCGTCGCGTAAAACACCCATAGCCACCAGCGCGGCAGCGGCGTGTTCAACTCTTTGATGCCGTCCCACTCGTGCCCCGTGGTTTCGGTGCCGGTGGCCTTGTCGATCTCGTTGCGCTTGGCCATCAGCGGTCGTCCTCATCCAAAGGCATGCGCGAGGCGCGATCAAACTTGTCCTTGTTGCGCGGCCACAGCGCATAGGCGCACAGCGCAAAGAACACGAGCATCAGATAGACCGTGCCCCAACTGCGCGAAAACGTGGCGAGCGTGTCGTAGTCCATGGCCCCTACCGCCGGTTCTCAGGCGCATCCGCCTGATAGGTTTTGAAATCGACAAGCGTGCCCAGCATTTGCAGATAGGCGACCAGCGCGTCCATCTCGGTGATCCGCTTCGGATCGCCGTCGAAATCGCGCGCCTCGGCCTTGGCATAGCGTTTCTTGAACGCGTCCTGGCCCTCGTCGTCGGGCGTCGCCTGGGCGATCAGGTCCGCCCTGGCGTTCGCGACCATGTCGTCGGTGTACGGCACGCCGACCATGCGGTTCGCCGTCAACTCGCCCGCCACGTCGTCGAATGACAGAGGCGTCGTCTCCAGGAATTTGTACGGCGGCATTACCGACTCGGGCACCACCGAGCGCGGATCGACCAGATGCGCGCGGTGCCATTCGTCCGAGTACTTGGCGCCCACACGCGCGAGATCCGGTCCTGTGCGCTTCGAACCCCACTGGAAGGGATGGTCGTAGATGCTCTCCGCCGCCAAGCTGTAGTGCCCATAGCGTTCGACCTCGTCGCGCAACGGCCGCACCATCTGGCTGTGACAGAGATAACAGCCCTCGCGCACGTAGATCTTGCGCCCGGCGAGCTCCAGCGGCGTGTAGGGCCGCATGCCCTGCACCTTCTCGATCGTGCTTTCGAGATAGAACAACGGCGCGATTTCGACGATACCGCCGATCGCCACGACGATCAGAATACCGGCAACCAGCAACAGCGAATGACGTTCGAGTGTCCCGTGATTGAGCATGTGTCGCCTCCTACGCCGTGGCCAGTTGCGGCTTAAGAGCCAATGGTTCGCTCACCCGCACGTCGCCCCGCGCCGTGCGATAGAGATTGTAGGCCATGATGATCGCACCGCTGAGATAAAGCAGTCCGCCGAGCGCGCGGATGATGTAATAGGGATGCATCGCTTCGACCGTCTCGACGAACGAATATTCGAGGAAGCCGAAGTCGTTATAGGCGCGCCACATCAAGCCCTGCATGATGCCCGACACCCACATGGCCGTAATGTAGAAGACGATCCCGATGGTCGCGACCCAGAAGTGCCACTCGACGAGCGCCAGCGAGTAAAGCCGTTCGCGCCGCCACAGCCAAGGCGTCAGGCAATAGAGCGCGCCGAACGAAACGAACCCGACCCAGCCGAGCGCACCGGAATGCACGTGCCCGATCGTCCAGTCGGTGTAGTGCGAGAGCGCGTTCACCGCCTTGATCGACATAACGGGCCCCTCGAAGGTCGACATCCCGTAGAACGCGACGGAGACGACCAGCATGCGCAGCACGGGATCGGTGCGAAGCTTGTCCCATGCGCCCGACAGCGTCATCAGGCCGTTGATCATCCCGCCCCATGACGGCATCCACAACATGATCGAGAAAGTCATGCCCAACGTCTGCGCCCACACCGGCAACGCCGTGTAGTGCAGGTGATGCGGCCCCGCCCAGATGTAGATGAAGATCAGCGACCAGAAATGGATGATCGAGAGCCGGTACGAATAGACCGGCCGCTCGGCTTGCTTCGGAATGAAGTAGTACATGATCGCGAGGAACCCCGCCGTCAGGAAGAACCCGACGGCGTTGTGGCCGTACCACCACTGCGTCAGTGCGTCCTGCACGCCCGCGAACAGCGAGTAACTCTTGATGCCTACCCACGATACCGGCATCGCCAGATTGTTCACGATGTGCAGCATCGCGATCGTCACTATGAATGCGAGATAGAACCAGTTCGCGACATAAATGTGCGGCTCTTTTCGCTTCCACAGCGTGCCCAGGAACACGAGCAGATAGGCGACCCAAACGAGCGTTAGCCACAGATCTGCGTACCACTCAGGCTCGGCATACTCGCGCGATTGCGTAACGCCGATCAGATAGCCGGTGCCCGCGACCAAGATGAAGATCTGATAGCCCCAGAACACGAACCAAGGCCAAAGTCCGCCGGCGAGCCGCGCCTTGGATGTACGCTGGACGACATAGAACGAGGTCGCGATCAGCACGTTGCCGCCGAAGGCGAAGATTACCGCCGACGTATGCAAGGGCCTAAGGCGCCCGAACGAACTCTCAGGAATGTCCGGAAAATAGAAGAGATGCGGAAACGAAAGCTGCAGCGCGATGACGACGCCGACCAGCATGCCGGCAATGCCCCAGAACATCGAGGCGATCACGCCCGCCTTGACGACGTCGTCGGCATAGGCGCCGGCGTCGTCCGCCGGCACGCCCTCGCTGTAGCGCTTGACGAAAAAGGCGAGCGCAATGCCTATCCCCGCCATGAACGTCCACGCCTGGATCGACATCAGCGGATCGTGGGTCTGCGATGCGACGGCAAATCCAAGAAACAGGAAGAAGATGAAGAGGCCGGGGACGAGAAAGAGATCGAATTGAGCCCGTCGTGGACCGGAAACTGGCTGCATAGTGCCCCTCGCGATCGGATGAAGTCGCCGCTTGTCGCGACGCAACATGCCGTTCTGGCAGGCGCGGGACGTTGACCTAAATCAATCCCAAAGGCCTTTTCGAGTGGGCGAACCTCTCGAGAACAGGGGGATCGGCGGCCATCGCACCGGGCACGCCTCGACGTGTTGGGCTATCCGTTTCAGATTCGTCGTCGGGGGTCCATATGTGTGCGTGCAAGCGCGGCGTTCGGCCGCTTCGATGAGGTTTGCGACAGTGATACCGGCGTCCCTTTACGACGCGCGCCGGAGCTATGTCATTTCCGGTTGACATGGGGCGGTGTAGGGGGCATTTGTCATTTCAGGATGACAAAGGTCGCTGCCCTTGTTTCGGATCGTCCCATCGTGCGCAAACGCGATGCCGAGGCGACGCAGGCCGCCATTTTGGCGGCGGCCAAGATTCATTTCGCCAGGTCCGGTTATGAGGGTGCGTTCCTGCGCGACATCGCGGCGGATGCCGGCGTCGATGCGGCGCTGATCAACCGGTATTTCGGCGGCAAGGATGGATTGTTCGCTGCGGCGCTGAAGCATTCCATTCGGCCGCACGCCTTTCACGACTGGCAGCGCGAGACCTTCGCGGTCGAGATGGCCAAGATGATGGCCGGTCACGCGCATCAGGACATGGACCGCACCCATGCGTTTCAGTTTCTGCTGCGAGCGGCGACGTCGCCGGTGACGGCGCCCCTGGTGAACGCAGCGGTGCAGGAACGCTTCATGGGTCCCATACGCGCGTGGATCGGCGGGCCGAATGTCGAGGCGCGCGCGCGTATTTTCGCGGCCGTGTTCATCGGCTTGCTTGTCGAGCGGTTGATCCGCGACGAGCCGCTTGAGGGGCGCGAGCGCAAGGTTTTCATCGAACGGACGGCGGCGGTGTTGCAGTCGTTGGTCGAAGCTTAGGAGTCTCAGTCCATGAACATCGCGATCAAGGCCGACTTGGACGCGGCGCGCGCGGCCGCTTATGCCGAGCCGCTTGCGGCATTGGATCCGGCGCAGCCGGCACTGTTTCAGTCGGACACGATGTGGCCGACCTTCGAGCGGTTGCGGCGCGAAGATCCCGTGCACTATACGGCCGAGCACGAGTTCGGGCCTTATTGGTCGATCACGAAATACAACGACATCATGGCGGTCGATACGAACCACCAGGTCTTCTCGTCCGACTATATGCGTGGCGGCATTACGATCGCGGGCGGCAGCAACCAGAATATGGAGCCGCTGCCGATGTTCATCGCAATGGACCCCCCGCGCCATGACGTGCAGCGCAAGGCGGTAAGTCCCGCGGTCGCGCCGCCGGCATTGGCCCTGATGGCGGTCGAGATTCGCGAGCGCGCCGCCACCATTCTCGACGGGCTGCCGATCGGCGAAGAGTTCGACTGGGTTGATCTGGTGTCGAAGGAGCTGACGGCGATGACGCTCGCCACGCTGTTCGATGCGCCGCAGGAAGACCGGCGCAAGATCACCTATTGGTCCGATGTCGTGACGGCGGTACCGATGCCGGGCGGTTTGGTCGAAACGTTCGAGCAGAAGATGCAGATTTTCGGCGAGTACAACGCGTATTTCGCCAGTCTGTGGAACAAGAAGGTCAACGCTGCGCCGGGACATGACTTGATTTCGATGCTCGCGCATCATCCGCAGACGCGCAACATGGAAGCGCGCGAGTATTTCGGCAACGTCGTGCTGCTGACCGTCGGCGGCAACGACACGACACGTAACACGATTTCAGGCTCGGTTCTGGCGCTCAATCAGAACCCCGACCAATACGCGAAGCTGCGCGCGAACCCGTCGCTGATCTCCTCGATGGTGTCGGAAACGATCCGCTGGCAGACGCCGCTGGCGCATATGCGGCGTACGGCGGTCGAGGACATCGAGTTTCAGGGCAAGAAGATCCGCGCCGGCGACAAGGTCGTGATGTGGTACGTGTCGGGCAACCGCGACGACGAGGTGATCGAGCGGCCGAATGACTACATCATCGATCGCGAGCGTCCGCGCACGCACATCTCGTTCGGCTTCGGCATCCATCGTTGCGTCGGTAATCGGTTGGCCGAGTTGCAGCTGACCATCATCTGGGAAGAGATCATGAAACGCTTTCCGGAAATCATCGTCACGCGCGAGCCCAAACGGACCTACTCGACGTTTGTGCGGGGCTACGAGTCGATGATGACGATGATCCCGAAACGGCACTGACGGGTGCTGGGCGGTCAGTAGGCGGCGATGGCGCCGATGGCGATGCGGTAGCGTTCGACGTCGTTGGAGAAGTCGGACGTGCCGAATTCGTAGGAAGCATCTGCGACCAAGCTGAACGTTCTCGTGAGAGCGTAGGTGGCGCCGGCACCGAGCGACGTGAAGTCGTTCGTTTGGCCGAGTTGGTCGCGTTGCTCTTGATCGTAGCCCGCTTGCGCGTAGAGCAGGAGTTGTCTGAGCGGTTCCCATTCGGCGCGTAGGCTGATCAATTCGTGCGTGACCGGCGTGGCGGAGGTGACGCCAAGCGCCGTCGTCGTGACTTCGCCGTCGAAGCGGCGTTCAGCGTTCAGCGTGAGCGAGACGAGTTCGGTGGCGAACCAATGGATTCGGGCGCCATAGGTGAAGCCGGAGGTTTCGCCGCCGTTCGGTAGCGACAGTTGCGTGAAACCTGCGCTCGCTTCGCCGAGCAAGAGGCGCGAGAACTCGAAAGAGCTGCCGGTGGCGACGCGCCAGGCGTCGCGGTCGCCTTGTGAATCGCGATAGCGGCCCCATGTCGTTGCCGTTTCGCCGAAGAAGGATAAGCCGGGATAGACTTCATAGCTGCCGCGGATACGGAGTTCACTCTCTGTGCCGCGCCGGAAGTTCTGCGGGACGCTGAGGCCCGACACTGTTGTTTGCGTTTCGTAATCTACCGCCGTGACCTGCAGCGTGCCTTTCAGCTCGATGCCGGAGGTGTAGTCGACGCCGATCTCGACGGGGATGCGGCGAAACTCGGGGCGCTTTTCATATGGCGCGAAGACACCGTCGACGAAGATGCCGTTGTCGATCGCGCGTTCGACGCCCTGTAGATAGGCGAGCGAGCCGTGCAGTTTGAACGGTCTTCCGTCGAAGACTGCGGCGGCACGGGCTTCGACTTCCGTCGCGTCGTTGTCGCGCGACTCCGGAAACCAGGTTTGTTCGACGGCGCCGGCGAGGTTGAGGAGATAAGGCCCGATGCCTTGGTCGGCATCGATGGCGCCGCGGATTGCGAATTCGCTGCTTGCGGGACCGTCGCCGCGTCTGAGCGTGATGTTGTCGTCGTAGCCGCCGCGCAGCAGAAGCGACGGGCGGACTTGCCAACCTTCGATCAAGAGGCCCTGTGGTCTGTTCAGTTCGCGGAAGCGTTCGCCGACGTTGTTCGGTT
>JAWXBY010000175.1:0-49255 GCA_034440355.1 Alphaproteobacteria bacterium | reverse complement strand
TCGGCGCGCGCGCCGACATCCTCAATACGGCGGACGGAACGATCGGCGGCGGCGCGGACGGTTTTTCGCTTGAGCTCGTCACGATGCACGGCGACATCGACAATGACGGTGCGATCGGGGGCGGCAACGTTGCCGTGCTGGTCAGCGGCGGGACGTTCGACGGCGCGTTCACCAATACGGGCGATATCGACGGCGGTGCTACGGGCGTGGCGCTCGATCTGGCGACTGTGACCGGCGCGTTCACGAACAGCGGATCGATCGACGGCGTGAGCGGCGATGGCGTTGCCATCACGGTCGGCACATGGGGTGCGGCTGCGGCGCGGGCTGACATCGTCAACACCGCGACAGGCGTGATCACCGGCGGTGAAACAGGCTTTCTCATCGATGCCGGGACGGTCTACGGCGACTTCATCAATGACGGGCAGATCACCGGCGGCGGCGAAGAGACAGGCGTTCACATCATCGCCGATACGTTTGCCGGCAATGTCGTCAACAACCAGGCGATCGACGCGACGCATGATGCGTTGGTGGTCGAGGGCGGGCTTCTCGACGGCGACGTCGTCAATACGGGCACGATTGCGGGCGGCGACAGCGGGGCGGTCTTCGACCTTGCGCAAATGAACGGCGATTTCACCAACGGCAATTCGATCGTGGGTGAGACCGTCGACGGCGTCTCCATTACGGTCGATACGTGGGGCTCGACGATTGCGCGGGTCGATATCGCCAACACGGCGGACGGTGTGATCTCGGGCGGCGCGACCGGGTTTGCGCTTGATGCGGGTGCCGTGCATGGCGCGTTCGTGAATGACGGGTTGATCGAGGGCAGTACGACCGGCGCTTCGTTTGCGGCCGACACGTTTGATGCGCCGTTCGCGAACTCGGGCGACATCACCGGCGGCAGCAACGGCGTCGTTATGGCCTTGGGGCAAGCGTCGGGCGGATTCTCGAACAGCGGTTCGATCGATGGTGCGACGGGAAACGGCGTCGATATTCAGGTCACCAACTGGGGTACGTCGGAGGCACGGGCCGATATCGTCAACGCGGCGACGGGCGTGATCACGGGCGGCGAGACCGGGTTCCTGCTTGATGCCGGGACGGTCTATGGCGACTTCGTCAACAATGGGCAGATCAGCGGCGGGGGACAGAACACCGGTCTCCACATCATCGCGGGAAGCTTCGTCGGCGATGTCGTGAACAATGATATGCTCGATGCGCCGTCGAATGCGCTGCATCTCGAGATCGGTGAGCTGGACGGCGAGGTCGTGAACACGGGCACGATCACGGCGACCGCGCCGAACGGTGTTGCAGCGGCGTTTGCGATCGGCAATGGCGCCACGTTCACGAACACCGGCGGCGGACTGATCACCGGCGACGTCGTGTTCGGCGGTGACGCGGCCTATCATTTCGTTGCGGAAGACGGCCGGATCGACGGTGATCTGATCGGCGAGGGCGGCGAGGCCAACGACGACACCATCACCGTACAGAACGGGTCGCATATCTTTACCGGCGGCACGGCCAGCAACTTCGCGTCGTTCGTGGTCGAAGGCGGCGCGACGGCGTTCATGGGCGCGCAGTTCGAGGGCGATCCTGCGGGTAGCGGCTACGCGTTTAGCAACGTCGACAATCTGACCGTCAACAACGGCGGTACGCTTTATGTCGACAGGGCGACGACCTTGGTCGTCGACAACAACTTCACGCAGCAGGCGGGCGGAACGCTTGAGTTCTATCTTGGTGCGCCGGGCGGTTCGGGTTTTGAGAATCTCACGGGCAACGTCGTCGCCGGCGACGGCGACTATGGGCAGATCGTCGTCAACGGCACGGTGACGCTGGACGGCGCGGTGGTCGGCTTCCTTGATCCGGCGTTTGCGGATGCCAATCCGGGGCTCGATCAGGTTTTGTACGAAGACGTGATCGTGGCCAATGGCGGCGTGTCGGGTAACTTCACGACCGTCGCGCTGATCGCGGACTCGTCGTTGTTCGAGTTGGACGACATTATCGACGGCAACTCGGTCGATATGACCGTGACGCGGACGTCGCTGAATATCGGCGATCTGCCGGGCATCATCGTGAACACCGGCGGGCCGTTCGATGCGATGGTCAGCGACCGATCTAACGGCTTGGGCTCGGGGTCTTGCGGGTTGGCCGGTGACGGCTGGTGCTTCAACAAGTTTGCGGCGAACGAACCCGGCGCGACGCAGGTCATGACCGATGCTTCGCCGCAGGATCCGTTCCAGTGGTTGCGCACCGGCGTTCGCAAGGAAGGCGAGACCGCCGTCTGGGGGCGCGTCATCGGCGCGTTCGGCGAGACGGACGGCTACGCGGGTTCGCTCGGCACGGAGTTCCGGGTTGGCGGCGCGATCGCGGGTATCGACCACGTCTTCTCGCCCACCATGATGGCGGGCCTTGCGGCGCAGTGGACGACGACGGATGTCGATTTCAACGGGCGGCCGGACAATGCGCAGGTCGATAGCTTTGAGGCCGGCGCTTACATGTCGTACGGCGACACCCGGCTTTATCTGAACGCGAACGCCAGCGTCATTTGGCACGACATCGAAGTCAACCGGTTCACGCCGAGCGGCAACGCGTTCGGGTCGTATGACGGCTTGACGTACTCGGCGTTTGCGGAAGTGGGCAAGACGTTCGAAACGCAAGACATGCGCATCCAACCGTTTCTAGCCTTGAGCTACAGCCATCTGGAAACCAACGACTACAGCGAAACAGGGACGGGGACGAAGCTCAACATTTCGGGCTCGGAGTTCGACTCGTTGAAGAGCATGGTCGGCGCGCGCGTCGGCTTCCCGATCGAGTTGGATTCGGGGCGCAAGATGGTGCCGGAATTCCGCCTCGCTTGGGCGCACGAGTTCATGGACGATCAGGCGTCGTTCGTCGCCACCATCCAGGGCCAGCCGCCGGTGCCCAGCGTCGTGCGCGGCGAGAAGTTCTCGCGCGACACGGTCGTCGTCGGGGGCGGGATCACGGTGCCGCTGTCGGACTCGACGTCCGTCTTCGTCGACTACGACGGCGGCCTCAACAGCGACATCACCACGCACACGGTGTCGGCGGGCATTCGCGTTACCTGGTGATGCGTCTGTTGATCAGCGCGATGGGGACGCCGACGAGAACGGTGTGGGTGAAGATCGTTCCGAGCAGTTGCCATGGGTCTTTCGGCCTCACAGTGCTGAACGACTCGGTCAAGCGGGCGAGGGCGTCGTTCGCGTCGGCCGCGAAGTGCTGCAGCTGATTGGCGGCCGATAGCGGCACGACGACGTAGGTCATCATCAGGTAGAGGCCGAAGCCATAGAGCAGGCCCCAGATCATTGCGTGGCGCGACAGGGTGGGTAGACGCGCTGCGGCGATGACGAATACCGCCGCGAACATGGTCGCGAGCATGAAGTGCGTGCATAGGCCCAGCATCGCGGTGTCCCAGCCGCCGGCGGCCGCGGCGCCGCG
Source organism: Alphaproteobacteria bacterium (assembly GCA_034440355.1). Taxonomy (GTDB): domain Bacteria; phylum Pseudomonadota; class Alphaproteobacteria; order Micropepsales; family Micropepsaceae; genus SZUA-430. Next base: position 45,805 of record JAWXBY010000175.1, on the reverse strand, counting down.
TCCGATCCATCCGGCGGCCACCGATTGGAGAACCTGCATCGGCGAGAGTTGATAGCTCAGCGGGCCGTAGACGATGAAGGCGTACATGATGTCCAGCACGCCGGCCGCGAGGCCGCCCCATACTATGGCGGTCAGTTTCTTCATGGCGTGTCCCCCGATGGCGCATCGAAACCTGAGCGCGTCGCGGGATTTTCTGTCAACGGGAAGCGTGCGCTTTCCACCTCAACTCTCTGTGTCATGCGGCGCTTGACAGGTCCGCCGGTCGGTCGTATTTAACGATCGTGTTAATTGCAGAGTATGTTAAATGCAGGCCCTCGACCCCCTCTCCGCAACCTTGTCTGCGCTTGCCGATCCGACGCGGCGGGCGATCCTCGCGCGCCTGTCGCGGGGCGAGGCGACGGTGAATGAACTTGCCGAGCCGTTCGATATCTCGCTGCCCGCGGTGTCGCGGCATTTGAAGGTGCTGGAGACGGCGGGACTCATTTCGCGCGGGCGCGAGGCGCAGTGGCGGCCGTGCCGGCTGGAGGCCGATGCCTTGAAAGGCGTCGACGACTGGCTGGCGCGGTATCGCCGGTTCTGGACGCAGAGCTTCGACAGAATGGATGCCTACATCGCCGAGCTGAAAGCGAAAGAGGCGTCGAAACCCAAGAAAGGAAAACGGAAATGAGCGCCGTGTTGGCAGATGACGAACTTCTGATCTCGCATACATTCGACGCGCCGGCCGAGCTCGTCTTCAGTTTGTGGGCGAAGCCCGAGCATATGAAGCACTGGATGGGGCCGAAGGGCTACGTCTGCCCGCTTGCGGAAATCGATTTTCGCGTGGGCGGCGCCTATCGCGCCATGATGAAGTCGCCTTCGAACGAGGAGAATTGGTTCGGCGGCGTTTATCGGGAGATCGTGCCGCACCGCCGTTTGGTCTTCACCTTCGCGTGGGACGCCGGGCCGTCGGGCCGCGTCGAAACGCTGGTCACGATCACCCTCACCGAACGCAACGGCAAGACCGTTCAGATGTTCCATCAGACGCCGTTCTCAAGCGTCGAGGCGCGCGACCGCCATGTCGGCGGTTGGACAAGCTGCTTCGACAAGCTCGTCGCTTACGCCGAAAAAATCGCCAAGGAGAAAACCACATGATCACGATTTCCGCTTTCCGTTGGGTGCCGCCGTTCGCTCAAGGCCAGGTGCGCGACTTGCGCGCGCGCTGGGCGCTTGAAGAGGCGGGGCTGACGTACAAGACGCGCCTCTTGGGGCAGGGCGATCAGGACAAGCCCGAGTATCGCGCGCTGCAGCCGTTCGGCCAGGTGCCGATCCTGGAAGAGGACGGGTTCGTGCTGTTCGAGACGGGCGCCATCGTGCTTTACATTGCGGAGCGCAGCGAAACGCTGTTGCCGAAGGAACCGCGTGCGCGCGCCCGGGCCACGCAGTGGGTCATCTCGGCGCTCAACTCGATCGAACCGTTCGTGATGAACGTCGCGCTGATCGAGCTTTTCTATGCGAATGAGGAATGGGGCAAGCAGCGCTTGCCCGGCGCGACCGAGTTCATGAACAAGCGCACGAGCGCGCTGTCGAAGGCGCTCGGCGACAAGCCGTTCCTCGACGGCGACCGCTTCAGCGTCGGCGATCTCATGATGTCGACCGTGTTGCGCATCCTTCCGCAGATCACCGAGAACGACAAGCGGCTCGCCGACTATGTGGCGCGCTGCACGGCGCGCCCCGCGTTCAAGCGCGCTCTCGACGCGCAGCTGGGCGATTTCAGAGAAGCGGCGTGAGGGAACGAAGGTTCCCGCCGCCGAATTGGATTGGTGTGGAACCTACATGATTGCGGCTTCGTTGTTCGCGCAGATCATTTTCCTACTTCGTGCTTTTGTTCCCTGGTAAGATTGGGTGTCGCGCCGATCGGACGTGTCAGGCTTGGCTGGGGGGTGTCTCCCCCCAGCCTGCGACGGAAAGAGAGCAGCATGTCGGGGCGAGATTCGGGTGATGAAATTCTCATCATCGATGACGATCCCCGAGACAGCGAGCCGTTGGCCGCGGCCTTCAGGTCCGAGGGCTTTCGTGTCACGACCTTTGAGGATGGCGACCTGTTCATCGGCGCGGCGCGGGCGCAGCCGGCGGCGTGTTTGATCCTGGACGTCAATATGCCGGAACGTTCGGGTCTTGAAATTCTCAAGGAGATCGACGCCGCGAACCACGATGCGCTTGTCGTCGTTTTGTCCGGCGTCGTCACCGTTCCGATCGCGGTGGAAGCGGTCAAACTGGGCGCGTTCGACGTCATCGAGAAGGCATACGATCCGCAAACCATCGTCAAGCACACGCGCACACTGATGAGAGCGTGGAAGATATGGCGCGACAATTCTCGCGGCCGTTCGATGGCGTTTCCCGGAGTCGAGCGATTGAGTCAGCGCGAGCGCGAAGTGCTGGCCGAGATAGCGGCGGCCGCTTCCAACAAAGAAGCCGGACGCAGTCTTGGGCTGAGCCCGCGCACCGTCGAAGCGCATCGCGCACATATCATGCAGAAGCTCGGCGCCAAGAACACGGCGGACCTTGTCCGACTCGTCTTGAGAAAGCGGTCCAGCTGACGGCGCCGCGTGGTTCTACTTAGGTATTACTACGCAACGATAAATTAACCCTACCTGAAGTCGTGACGCACAAGGATCGGCGGTCAATTTCGCGCGCTCAATCCGTCGGAGCCTTTGTGATGAAACCGCACCACCACCATTCTCTTGAGAGTGTCATTGTCTTCCTGCTGCTCGGGTTGGCGATGGCGGTTTGGCTGCCGTCGGCGATGGCTCGCGAAATCGTCGTCTTGCCCGGCGTTGTCGGCGCGGAGGGCGTTACGAACGGCGTCGATACGCAAGGTCCGGGGACGCTTACCGTCGGCGCGCAGAACATCAATACCGCCAACGACGCGGGCGGCGGCATTACGACCACCGCGGCCAACACGGCAAGTATCTTGTTCAACAATTCATCGGCGGTGACGGGCTTCGTCGGGCAAGTGGGGTCGACGTTCCTCGACATCGACGCCGGCGCCAACGGCACGATCGTGACCTTCAGCGGGCCGGTGTTTTCGACCACGTTCTCGGTTGCGGGAACCGGCACCGTGAACTTCAACGGCGGCTTCACCAGCAACACCGGCTCGACGATGGATTTCGCGGGCGACGGCTTCATCAACGTCGGCGCGGGCCAGACAGTCCTCGCGGCGATCACCAATTCCGCCGGCGCACTAACGGGTACGCTGACGCTGAACGCCAACAGCATCGTGGACGGCGCGGTGGGCGCGGCGAGCGGACTGAAGCAGATCACCGTCCTGGGCGGCAACGCGGCCATCACCGGGCAGGTGAATTCGGGCATCTATACGCTGGGCACCAATACGCTGAACGTCGCGGGCGCCTTCGCGATCCCGACGGCGGGCATCTTCAATACTACGATTTTCAGCGCGCTCGACTACGGGCAGGTTGTGCCTGTCGGCGCGGCATCGATAGGCGCCACGGTGCAGGTCAACGTGACCGTCACGGGACTGATCGCCGTCGGAAACAATTTCGACATCGTTGCGGCGACCAGCGGCACCGACGGCAGCATCGTCAACGTGACGAGCAACACCGCCAACTACGCGTTCTCAGCAGCGCCGACGACCAACGGCCTGGTCCGCATCACCGTGACGCAGATCCCGCTCATCGTGATCCCGCCTGACGTTATTCCGCCGGACGTCATCCCCGTGATCGACGACTTGCCGCCCGACGAAATTCCCGCGGCGATTGCGCAGCTTGCGCCGGGCACGACAAGTTTGAACTCGCCACTGGAAGGATTCCGCGCGACGCAGCGCTTTGCGAACGGCTTGTTGGCGCAACTCGACTGCGATGAAGAGCGGCACGACGAACAGCGTGCGGCGCGCCACGAGAACGCCGCGATGTGCCAAGCCGACGACAGGCGCGCGCGCTTTTGGGCGACGGCGGCCGGCTTCTTCGGCGACCAGGACGACGCGGGTGTGCTTGAGGGGTACGACTTCGACACCTATGGCGGCGTGGTGGCGCTGGATATTTCCCTCGGCGACCGGACGCATACGGGCATTGCCTTGACCTACATGAGCACCTCGCTCGACGCGAACGTCTACGACAACCAGAGCGACATCGAGTCGTATCTGGCGACCGCCTTTATCGGTTACGCGCCCGGCGATTGGTTTCTGAGAGGCTCGGTGACGTACGGGATCGACGACTATTCGGACACGCGCCACATCGCCTTTACCGGCGTCGATGCAACGGCGCGGGCTGATTACGACGGCGACCAGTTCACCGCGCTGGGCGCCACGGGCTATCACTTCCGCAGCGACGACGGGTTGACGGTTCTCACGCCCGGCGTGCGGCTTCAGTACACGGAGCTGCATGTGGACGGCTATACGGAAAGCGGTGCCGGTGACCTCAATCTCATCGTGAACGCGCAGGACTATGAGTTCTTTCAGTCCGGCCTCGGCGCGAAACTCGCACATGACGTCCTCTACGCCGGGGGCGATGTGCTGCGTCCGGAGGTGCACGTGAATTGGCTGCATTCGTTCAGCGACGAGCTGATGCAGAACACCGCGGCCTTCACGGGCGGCGGCGCGGCGTTCACGATCGACGGCATGTCGTCGGGGACGGATATGTACGAAGTCGGCGGCGGGGTCACGCTCTACAACGCCAACGCGTGGTCGGTCGAAGGCGTCTATGACTATCAATGGCAATCCGACGGCTACGCGGCGCACCGTGCGCTTCTCACGCTGGCGATACGTTTGTAGCGGCGTCGGTTGAACCTTAGAATCCACCACCACCAGGCTTGCCGCCTGGTGGACCGCCGCCCGGTGGCCCGCCACCCGGCGGTTTGCCGCCCGGCGGGCCGCCGGCCGGTGGCGGCACATCGCGCGGCATTGGCCGCATAAGCTCTGCCTGGCTTAAGACCTTGTCGTCGTTGGTATCCGCGCGCTTGAACAGCGTGCGCCACTGCGCACCGAACTCCTCCAACTCGACGTGGCCGTTCCCGTTCCAATCGATAATGGGAGAGACTTTGGTTTCCCCGTTGAGGGTGCGGTTCAACGCGGCCGTCTCGCTGTAGCCGAGCTTGCCATCGCCGTTCGCGTCGGCGGCCACGTAGTCGATTTTCAGCACAGCTTCAAATTCGTCGACGGCGATTTCCTGATCGGCGTTGGCGTCGAAACGTGCAAGCGTCGCCAACAGCGGCGAGCCTTGAGGGCGAAAATCCCGTGGCGCGTCGGGCCGCGGCGGACGAGAACCGCCGCCCAATCCCAGACTGCTGCATCCCTGCAACCCCAACACTGCAGCAACAACCCCGGCCGCAACCCATCTCATCTCGCACACCCCTCCCGTGGCGGCCAAGACGAGCACAAACATGCTGCTGAATTTTGCCGAGCCAGCCACAACTTGGGAATCGTTGTGCCGGCTGTCTGCCGTTAACGGACGCTGCGCCAGCTCACCGACGCGGGCGTCTCGCTCACGTTTCGATGCAGCGACTGCGAGCACATCGCGGTGTGGCCGTGGCCGTGGATGAAACGCGAGCGAAAGCCGCAGCCGCTGATGCCGCAAACGATCGACGCCTTCGCGCGCAAGCTCGTCTGCGTGGCGTGTCAGTCGCGCTGTTTCTATGTGCGGGTGTTTGCGGAGGGCGATCCGCAGGGGCGGTAGGCACACCATTCAGTCTGGTTGGGAACGTCGCTTAGGTATTCATCGCTTGAGCGTCATACTATTGTGAACGGTCAAACGAACGGGTGATGGAGCATGGCGCAGAACGGAGGCGAGGCGATGCCGCGCGTGCGCCGGTCATTTCCCGCCCTGCTAGCCGTGACACGCTCTTACGAGCTGATGTTCCGCAAAGGCCCAACATTCCTTCGGGTCGCTGTCGGTTGGGCGATCCTCGGATGTGTTGCGGCGCTTGCCCTGCGGTTTCTGGCGCCGGAGCAAACCAGCGATGCCAGCGCGCGGATGTTCGTGGTGCTGGTGGGGATGATGGCCGTCTTGATCCTGTTCACGGTGCTGTCGGCGGGCGTGGCCAATTCCTGGCATCGGGCGGTGCTCTTCGAACGCTGGAATGACGCGCCTCTGTTCGAACTGGCGGGGTTGCTGCGCTATTTGGGCCGTGTCGCCGTGTTGACCATCGGAGTCGTGTTGTTTCCCCGGGCTTTGATCAACGCTCTGGTCATGTGGTCGTTCGCCGTGGCGATGGCGGACCCGGCCGAGTTCATGCCCTATATGCCGCTGGTCACGGTGGCGTTGCTCTTCGTGCCGCTCCTCGCGGCCGCGCGCCTGAGCCTGGCGTTGCCGGCCGCCGCGACCGGCGAGCGGCTTGGCTTCGTGGCGTCGTGGCGGTCCATGCGCGGATCGTCGTGGCGCTTTCTCGGCGGGGCTCTCTTGGTCTGCGGACCGGTGCTCATCGCGGGGCGGTTGGCAACAAATGTCGTCACAGGTCTGTTCGGCGGTTGGGGCGTAGCGTTCGATCTTCTGCGCACGGCAGTCGTCGTCGGCAGTTGGTTTCTCTTGGTGGGCTTAGCCGCGACCTATCTTTCGCTCGCCTACCGCTTCTTCGTGCAGGGCCGCGATCGGCTCGACGACGCGACAGCGGATCAGCTTCGCCAGCATTTCAGCTGAACCCGTTCCGGGCTGGCGGCCTTGATGAAGTTGGCCACGAGCGGGAACATGTATCAGCGCGCCAGCAGGTGCGGCGCCGTGGCAGGTCGCTTCGAGGGGCAGGTCGCCGTTGGGTCGGACCAGGCTCGTTCGTCCTGGGATCGACCCATGCAATCGCCAGGAACGCAACAGAAAAGCCACATGAAATCAACACTTTGGGGAAGCGCGTTGACTTTGGCCGCCCCCCGCTCGCACGATCTAGGGGCGAGCGAAGGGCTCGACCTTTATCTTTGGTGGAGCGATCCCATGCTTGTGAAGTTGTTGGCACAGACTTGGCGCAGCGTCGTGAGCGTCATCATCGCATGGACGCTCGTCATCTTCTCGCTGCTCTACTATCCCGAGGCTTTGGCCGCGGTCATCGAGAGCGCACGCGGCACGCGTCAGTGGCTCCTGGATCTTGTGGGCGCCAGGGGCAGCGATACCGTCGACATTCTCGCCGGCGCCATCATCACCGATCACACGGTGACGATGGCCTTCATGTTCCTCTTTGCCCGCATCGTCGTGCTGACAGCGATCCTCTACATCATCGGGCAGATTTGGTTTGCAGTGACCGGACGCGAGCCAGCTTTCGCCCATCATTAGGCGCTGTTCGCAACGTGGTCGGCGCGTGACTTAGGCTTTTCGCGCCGGCGACGCGTTGACGCGCACGCACGACGACAGCGAGCACCGCCGCAGCGGCAGGCACCAAACTACCAAGGGACGCCCCATGGCGTGGCGCCCCACGCCAAATACAAGGATAGAGCCATCAGCCCCGCAACAGCCATTCCGAAGCCTGCGGCCGTTCCAACTACAAGGTCGCGAAGGAATTTGCGCACGAGGACAGCCCTCGATCGGTGCACTGAAGAATTGTGTAACGTGGTCGTCTATTAGCGTTCCTCGAGCGCGAACCGGGTGCCAGGCTCACCGTACACAAAGAGCAAGCACGTGCCGCCGCTGGTATCGACATCGATCGGTGCGGTGATCGGAAACGGTCGGTCGACGATGGCGCGCGGACAAACAACGCGCGCGTTCTTCAGCACGCCTTGAACCGGTCCAAATGCGAGCGACCGCCGGAGGACGCGGTGCGACCAAACAGGCCGTAAACCGGCACGCACCGGCTCGACGATTTCGACATCCGTGCGCACCGGCGTGGCCTGGCCAATCTCGCGTTCGGCGCGCGCGAGAGCGTCCTTCAGCCGGGCACTTGGGACAAAGTCCGGATATTTCTGCTTCAGGATCGAGGCGTAGCAAAGGCTTTCGTGAAAGCTGTTGTCTTGCGCGGCAAGGTCGGCCGCCATTGCCAGCGTGCTGCGCCGCTGTCCCTTGTCGGCGAATTCGCCTTCACCGAGGGCCATATGCCGGGCATGGCGCAGCGCACGTCGCCAGTCGCCAAGGCCCAGATAACTGACCGTCAAACCGTACGAGGTCGTCGCGAACTCGTACATGTTGAGCGGCATCGTCATCGTGTTTTGCAGGATCTCGATCGAGCGCTTGTAGTCGCCGCGCTTTCGGTTCGCGAGAGCAAGGTTGTAGTCCCGGTCGGCGAGATTGTGCACGCCGGAGCGGTTGTCGCCGGTGATCAAGTATTGAGCGTGGAATGCCGCGAAGTGGTGCGCCTGAGGCTGAGCCTCCCATTTGCCCTTCGCGATGGCGGCCGCGGACTCGCGCGAGAAGAGATCACTGCCGATGGCATCCACCACCGAGATGTTCTCTGCCGTCCCTGCCGGCGTCACCGTGAACTGCAGGTTCACCCACCCTTCGCCCGCATTGTTCAGCGGCCCGCCTGGATAGCGCATATCCAGCTCCAGCCGTTTGGGCGGCTTTGTGATGCCGTCTCCGTCGTCGCAAGGGTCGGCCGCCAAAGCGGGCCACGCCGAAGCGGTCACCAATACAGTGAAAAGAACCGCCAATCGCCGCCGCGGACCACACATGTCATTTCTCCCCCGAGGGTGGGAGATTATTGCACAAATCGGAAAAGGGGGAAGATCGCGGACCCACCTGCATCAGCACACTCAATGTGACGGTGCAAAAAAGACGCGATCCGTCCAGTGTGTACTTATTCCCCCTAGCTGGCCGGAAAAGTGGGAATAGGTATGCCGTCCCTGTATTTTCTCGGAGGGCGATCCGCAGAGGTGGTTGGATGGCTGAACGGCCAATTCTCCCTGGCGAAAGGGCCGCCGCGCGGCTAATGAATGCCGGCATGCGCGCTTACATCGTCTTCACAGCCCTTGCTCTCACTACACCGGCCCTGGCGGACGATTGCTACGTCGCCGGTGGAAAGATGCCGGGCTATCACGAGATCGAGGCGATGCGTTCGGGCCCGTCGCCTGTGCTCCTGATCGACGACGAAACGCTCAACGATTCGGAGGATGTGCAACTCAAGCTCGCGCTCGACGAAACTGGGCGCATGGCATGCGTGCAGTTCGAGTACGGACAGGATCGTCTGAAGCCACAGGCTCTGGCGCTCGCCAGGCAGTGGCGCTTCAAACCGTATCTGGTGAACGGCAAGCCTATCGCCGCTTGGTTCGGCCAGCGCGTCGACGTACGCTGGCGCAATCCGCGCCCAGCACTGCGCGTGCCTTTCCCCGTCGTGCGCGATTGGGCGACGCTGCGCATCCGATTGGAGATGTCGCCGGGCTATATGGGCTGCATCGGGACCGATATCGAGATCGCCGGCGACGGCGTCCTCATCTTCGAGGGCGAATACCGGCGCGGCGGCCACAGCCTAACCGAATGGGACCATATGCGCGAAACCGACCACTTGCCGCCCGCAGCCGTCCGGGCGCTCGTCGAACGCTTCCGCCAGGCCGATTTCTTCTGGCTGCACGACAGCTACACCGGCGACATGCAACATGCGCCCTACGGCTGGATCTCCATCGCCTTCGACGGCCACAAGAAACGCATCCGCCGCGAAGACGGCCGCGCAGCCGGCATGCCCGCTGAGGTCACGGCGCTGCAAGAGGAAATCGAACGCCTCGCCGATCGCGACCGCCGCGTCGCAAAGGTGGGGTGCGGCGGGTCCTAACGCGACAGCGCACCGGCCTGTCACGACTTGCAACGGCGGGAATACGTATGCTGTCCCCCTATTCAGTCCCCCTATTCAGTCCCCCTATTCACGTCCCCCTATTCACTCAAATTCTTCTACCGCCAGGCTACAGGACCCATCGAATGAGTACGGGTCGCTTTCCACCAACGTGAGTGACGCGGCCGCCGGTGCCGACAAGGATCGCCAACACGTCGTTCGGGGCGAAGAAGTTGAGGAACAAGCCGAATGAGCTCAGCGCCACCATGCCCCAAGACTGCGGCGTATTAGACGCCAGGTCCACACTCAAATATCCAGTGTGGAGCGCGACAGCTAGAATGATCCCGATCGACCACGCGAGTGGTATCAGCGGCGAACGAATCCCTGTCACCCAATAGAGCCCATACGATCCGACGGCCACAAGCGCCACCGCCGCCAGGTTCGGCAGCAGCTCGCTTGGCTCCAACATCAGCACTTTCCAATCGAGCAATGTTTCCATCGTTCACCTGATCAACCAAAATTCGGGTGCGGTGCGACGACCCGCGCCGAGTGACTGCGCTGCACCAAACGCGGAGGATCGCTTGAAGAGTTCTTCCAAATAGGACACGAGACTACTTGCTGCATGGACCTTCGTGTCCCCTCCGCCACTCGTTTCGCTCGGCCCGTGCGTCACCCAACCCACGAACTCGTCGCCGTCGCGCGATAGAACCCATCCGCCTGAATCGCGCTCGCGACTGAAGAAGGGCCCAGTGACATTGAAATGCGGGAAGCGCATGACGCCTAGTTCACCGTTTGCCCGCCTATAGGTGTAACTGCTGTCGCGCACTGTTTCGTTGACGAGGCTGAAGCGACGGCGCCCCTTGTAAAACAAATAGACCGCCTTGCCGAGCGCGTCGTCGAGCGCCGTTACGCGAACATGTTCCGCCTTTCGGGTAGTGTCGAAGGCCTTTGCGCACCCGTTTTGTTTCGGTCCGCACTTGGCGGCGGGTCGCAGAAAAGCCACGTCGGGGCAATTACCCATCCAATCGGGCGTGGCCGACCACACGACGCTTGGGCACGCAGTTTGCACGCTGTGCTCGCACGTGAGAAAGAAGTTCTCGCGCGCTTCCACGCCCGCGCTGTTCTGAAGAGTGATCGTGACGCCGCCGTCGACCCGCGAGTGCCCGCGATCGTGCGTCGTTCTGCATTGGGCAGCGCCCTGCGGCGAAGGCTTTGCTGCAGGCGAAGGACGTAGCTCAATTCCGCAGCCGAACCATCTGCGGTCGACCTCGTTGCTGAACCTTTTTATGAAGTCCTCGGGAAAGTCGGTTTCGATTACCACGCGGCCGGGATAAATGGAGGGAAAAAGGATGCTGCCAAGCGTTTTTGCCGCAAGCGAACTTTCGCGCTCGTTCGTAAAAAAAACTCGGTCGAAGAAATACGGCACCTCGTGGAGACGCAAGGTAGGATTTGATTCCTTTAGAGTGAAGTACTTATCGAGGTGTAGCCACAAGCACGCGTCCACGACTCGAGAGACGAGCCGTCGTTCCATTTCCTTCATTTCGCCCATGAGCCTAACGCGCTGGCCTGCGATTGCGGCAGGCGAAAGCTGAAGCGATGGAGCGCTATCGTCCGAATCCCCGATCGGTATTTTGACCGAAACCTCGATGGTGCTCGCAGCCGCGTGCAGTAGCTTGCCTAGGCCAGCCGGAATGTCGGCTCCGGCAAACGCGATGTCTTGCGGCTCTTCCGCATCTCGTCGATACACTGGCGGCATTTCTAGAAGAGCCAGCCCTTGCCGTGCCGAACCTTCGGGCGCATCGACGACCGAATGGATTTCCGCGAGCCTTCCGCGCTCGGCATTTGTACACTCTCGTTTGCTTCGATGACGAAAGCGAATGTCGGTCGGCCCGAAAATACTCGATCGCAGCGCATGGGAGATCAGCGCGATGAGCGGATGCGGTTCTTTTCTGGGAATGAAGAAAAAGAACACAATGAGGAGAACGCCAAAGGCAACGGCACCCCAAAGCAGAACTTCATTTTGATCGGATAATAACATTCGAATGATGGTGTTGCCGTGGACAGTCCATCATGCACGACGAGGGCCATACGCCAAGCCGATTGCAAGTGCAGGTTTGATCCAAGCACTGAGCGTTGCGCCGTCGCCACGCGGTTTTTCGCTTCGTGGGGGAAATTTGAGACGAAAGCTCACAGAAACGCGCGACCGCCGCAAAGAACGCGCGCTTCGTCACAGCGCAATCTTCTCAATCAACCCCGGCTCGTCGGGCGCTTTTGATGAGTTGACGGTGCGCGCGACGGGCCAGGCTTGCACCGCGTCTTCCGGTGCGGGCTTGAGCAGATCCAGGCCTTTTGCGCCTGTGAGCCAGTCGCCCATCGTTTCCTTCGTGAGCAGCACCGGCATGCGGTCGTGGAGAGTTGCGACGAACGCGTTCGGTTCGGTGATGACCATGGTGGCGGAGCGGACGGTGTCGTGCGGGGGTTCGGGGTTCTTCCACGTCTCCCACAGGCCCGCGATGAGGAGGATCGGATCGCCGTTCTTGGCGGTGAAGTACCAGGGTTGTTTGCCGTCGGCGCGGTCTTGCCATTCGTAATAGCCGGACGCCGGGATGATGCAGCGGCGCTGTTTGAACGCCTCGCGGAACATCGGCTTCTCGGCCACCGTTTCGGTGCGGGCGTTGAACGTCGCCGGCAGTTTCTTCAACGGCTGCTTCCACCAGAAGGGGGCGAGGCCCCAGCGCACGCGCTCTAAGCTCAACCCCGTCTTCGTCTGCAGAACGGCCACGATCGGATCGGTCGGGCAGATGTGATAGCGCGGCTGCAAGTTGCCGAGCGGCGCGGGGGCGTCGGACTTGATGAACATGCTCCAGAATTGGTGGAGCTCGGCGTAGGTGAAGTATTGGGTGAAGCGTCCGCACATGCGATTGCCGCGCCGATCTAGCGTGAGCCGGAGTGGATGAAGATGAGCATCGTCACGGCGTGATGGGCAAGCGCTGCGACGTCGTCGCCGACGGAGCGCGGGACACATCTGCGTCCGCGCGGTCGTAGGATTCGTCGTTGGCGGGTACGGGCGCGGACGGCGAGCGTTGTTCTTCGCGCGTGTTCGTTGCCGGCTGCCCGCGCGGCTCGCCGAGTTGGATGAAGACGTGGATCATGACTGCGGAGGCGGCGACGAAAAGAACGTTCGAGGCGATGTAGAGCCAGTAGCGAAGCGGCGTTTGTGCGCGAGTGCGAATACGGCCGGGGTTGGCTTCAAAGACGGCGCCGTGGCGTAGGGCGTGGTCCAGCATCCAGAGGTTCATGGCGATCATGAGCGCCGTGGCGCCGACGACCATCAGCTTGATGACGAAGACGACGATCGGCCAGAGCATGGTCGTGTCCACGGTGTTTCCTAAGGCTCCAAGCCACGTCTCTGCGACCGGCGCATGTTTTGGATGAAGCGTCCGCACAGGATGCGGATTGGTAGCATATTCCTAAGCGTGTAGCGCGGCTTGGCGATGGTGGTCGGTTACCAGGGCTCCATCGCCAGCTTGTAACCGACAAAGCCGATCGCGCCGTACGCGAGCACCAGCGCTGCGAACCGAAACTCAAGCGGCATCATTGGTCCAGGCAGCGGCAACCAAGGCAGAGCTTGGCGGTTGAAGATCATCCTGTTGAGGCCTTCAAGCGCTAACGCCAGCCACACGATGAAAGCTGCTGCCCAAGCGAGAAGTGCGTTGGGGTTCGATTGCGCGGCGAGGAATAGGAAGGTCCACATCGTGCCGCCAATGATCACAGCAATCGGGACGAGCATTATCCCGTAGAGCATTTCGAAGAAGCGGCTCTCCTTCATCTCGTCCTCGCGCGCCGTCAGCGGTGAAGTATAGCCTTGGCGATCTGCGCCGCCATCAGCGCCTTCCGCTTTTGAGGTGTCGAGGTCTGTGTCGGCTGGACGTGCGTCCTCGCTTTGCTCGGCCGCATGCGGGCGAGGACGCCCGCGGTCCCAGGGCTAGCGCGTGTCTTGAGGCGGTGGGGTTTACGATCGGGTTTGCTTGCAGAATTGAGGTGTATGTTCTATATTTGTTCTGATTGTGGTTTTGGGCCGCGGGCGCGACGGCTGGCGTCACATGTGATGGCAGTGTGACGGGTATGTGATGGCAGAAATGGCTGAAATCTGCGGATGTGACGGTGTGACGGATCGGATTGCATTCGTTTTTTGCGACGCAGCGAAACGACGGGCGCGCTTCGACAATTCGAGGCAAATCGCGCGGGTGAGTTTAAACGCGGGGCAATTTGCGTCGGCTAAGGTCGACGGTGGAATTGACCTACGAAACGGCAAAACGCCGGTGACGGCGTGACGCAAAGCCTCCGGTCCACGTGCGCTCCTTTTGGGCGTGCGGGGATAGCGGGGTTGCCGATGAGGAGAATGGGATGTCGCAGAACATGCGCGTGATCGTCTTCGCGTCTCAAAAAGGCGGATCAGGCAAGACGACGCTGGCGGGCCATATCGGCGTGCAAGCGGAGTTGAGCGGGGCGGGGCCGGTGGCTCTCATCGATACCGATCCTCAAGGGTCGCTCGCCAAATGGTGGAATTGCCGGGAGTCGCCGACGCCGGCGTTCCTGCATTCCGCGTTCACGAACCTGGTCCACGATTTGGACGAAGCGCGCGCGCAGGGGTTCAAGCTCATCATCGTCGACACGCCGCCGGCGGTGACGAAGGCGATCTCGGAGGTCGTGAGTTTCGCCGATCTCGTCGTTCTGCCGACGCGTCCTTCGCCGCACGATCTGCGCGCCGTCGGTCCCACGATCGACATTTGCGACGCGCGGAAGAAACCGATGATCTTCGCGCTGAACGCGGCGACGCCGCGGGCGCGCATCACGATGGAAGCGGCCGTCGCTTTGTCTCAGCACGGCACGGTGGCGCCGGTCACGGTCTATAACCGCACCGATTTCGCGGCCTCGATGATCGACGGGCGCACGGTCATGGAGATCGAGCCGGAGGGCAAATCGGCGGAGGAGATCCGCGGCCTTTGGGAATATCTGCAGCAGCGTTTGATGCGTCTCGACGCGACGGAGAACGAAACGGGCGAGGTCGTGCAGGCGACGACGTTGTTCCGCAACATGAACTCGCTGGGGCGCGAGGTGCCTGTGTTCGGGCGCCGCGCGGTCTAATCGATCCTCGCTAACGAGGCTATTGCTTATGTCGAAATTTGCATCGCTGACGGCGGGGCTTCTTGCGCGCAAGGGCGAAGCCGAGCCGACGTCTACGCCCTTCGCCGAACAGTTGCTTACGCGCGTCGGTTCGCCGGCGTCGGACATCCGCGCGCTCACGCCCATGCACTCCCACGTGCATACGCATGTGGAGCCGGGCGCCTATCCGAAGGAAGAAGGGCTGAAGCTGCATACGACGGCCAAGCCCAACGACGCTTACGCATCGGTGTTCGGCACGTTCGGCCGGCGCGCGGTGCTGGAGGCGCAGCGGCATCAGGAGGCGGAGGCGGTCGTGAAGCCGCCGGCGCCGCCCGCGCTCACGCTCGTGCCGCCTCACGAGGAAGAAGAGCACGCCGACAACAGCTGCGCGGCGTGCCCGGGGCCGTCGCCGGAAGAGGCGGCGAAGACCTTCCATGTGAACCTGCGGCTGAAGCGGCAGCGCTTCGTGAAGCTGAAGCTGTCGGCGGCGCTGCTGCGGCGGCCGGTGCAGGAGATCGTGTCGGAGGCGCTCGACCAGTGGTTCGAGAAGCTCCCGCCGGACGTGATGGGCGACTGCGCGTGCTTGCGCGGGCGCGCCGACTAGCTCAGCGCGAGAGCCAGAGCGAGGCGTCGGCGTAGTCGATGATGACGCGGCGATTGGCCATCAGGTCCATGCCGATGAACATGATCGGCTTCGTGCCGTGGCCGATCTGTTCGAAGACTTTGATGTCCGAAATGAGGACGTCGCGGTTGCTCCAGATGGCGGGGCCGACCTGGATGCGGGTGAAGTCTTCGCTGACGCCGGTATAGCGCCGGCTCGCGGCGTCGCGGACGTAGCTTTCGTAGTTGCGCAGCTTGGCGCTGTCGTAGTGTCCGGTGGCGCCGGCGAGCCAGGAGTTGGCGATGGTGCGGCGGCCGCCGGAGTCGAACGCCGCCCAGACGTTGGTGTTCTCGACCCGCGCCGGCACGACAATGATGCCGTGCTCGGTCAGCCTGCCTTGCACCCGGAAGTGATTGGGCGCGAGCACGGCCGCACGGTCGGGGTAGAGCGCCATGCGTTTGGCGGGCATGTCGAGGTCGACCTTGAAGTTCGACAAGAACTCGGCGCCCAGCACGCCCATGACGCCCTCTTCCTCGGGCAGATCCATCATGACCGCGCGGCCGCCTTCGACGATGACGCCGGCGAGCGCGATCTCGGCCACGCGGTAGTAGTGCGAGCGGACGGAGCCCGCGGCCGAGACGACGTCGACGGCGGGTCCGGGCAGCGGCGGAATGCGCAGGCGCCGCTGCAGGGCCGGCGTCAGGACGGTGTTTGTGGTCGCGGTGTCGACGACGAACAGGAAGGGGCCGCGCTCGTTGATGACGACCAGAACCGCCGGACGGTTGCTGGCGAGGCGCACAAGCGGGGCGGCGCCATAGACTTCGGTGCGGGCCTCCGCGAGGCCGGCGATGAACAGGCTGACCATCGCAACGAGAGCGATGAGCGGGCGGCGCGCGGACATGGCTGGCATTAGCGTTCGTTCCCCGGCTTCGGGTCTTTGCCGCCCGTGCGCCGGGTATTGGACACCGGTTCGCGCGTGGTCGCGAGGGGCCGGGCTTCACAACTGTGTGAGAGTGGCCATTGCCCAAGGCCGTGGACAGGCTCTAGCTTGCGGCCTTCGCAATTGAAAAGGCCGTGCCCATGACCGCTCTCAACGACGTCGCCACGCTTGTCATCGACGGTGAGGTTGCCGTTTTGACTCTGAACTCGCCGCCGGTGAACGCGTTGTCCGCCTCTGTACGCGACGGGTTGGCGCTGGGGGTCAAACAGGCGATGGGCAATCCCGCGGTCAAGGCGGTGGTGCTGATCTGCGAGGGCAAGACGTTTATCGCGGGGGCCGACATCTCGGAGTTCGGCAAACCGCCGAAGGGGACGAGCCTGTTCGATGCGCTGAACGCGATCGAGGGCGCTTCGATCCCCGTTGTTGCCGCTATTCATGGGACGGCCTTGGGCGGCGGCTTGGAAGTCGCGTTGACCTGTCACTACCGCGTTGCGGTGCCGTCGGCGAAGTGCGGGTTGCCGGAAGTGAAACTCGGGTTGTTGCCGGGCGCGGGCGGGACGCAGCGTTTGCCGCGTATCGTCGGCGTCGAGAAGGCGCTGGAGATGGTGACGTCGGGCGAGCATGTCGGCGCGAAGCAGTGCGCTGAAATGGGGCTTGTCGATTCGCTGGTCGACGAGGGGAAGCTGCGCGACGGAGCGATTGCGTTTGCGCGCAAGATCGTCGCGGAGAAGCGACCGCTCAAGCGCGTACGCGACATGAACGAGAAGGTCGAGGCAGCGCGTGGAAAGCCGGAGATCTTCGCCGCCTTCCGCAAGACGAACGCGAAGAAGTTCCGCGGGTTCCAGGCGCCGGAGTCGAACATCAAGTGCATCGAAGCAGCAGTGAACCTGCCGTTCGATGAAGGCCTGAAGGCCGAGCGTAAGCTGTTCATGGAATTGATGACCGGAACACAGTCGGCGGCGCAACGCTATGTGTTCTTCGCCGAGCGCGCCGTTTGGAAAGTGCCAGATGTGCCTGAGGATACGCAGACGATCCCCGTCGGGAAGGTCGGCGTCATCGGCGCCGGCACGATGGGCGGCGGCATTGCGATGAACTTCCTCAACGCCGGGATCCCGGTGACGATTGTGGAGACGAAGCAGGACGCGCTCGATCGCGGGCTCGCGACGATCCGCAAGAACTATGAGAACACGGCCAAGCGCGGGCGGCTGACCACGGCCGATGTCGAGAAACGGATGGGGATGTTGAAGGGCACTTTGTCGCTCGATGAACTCGCCGACCGCGACCTCGTCATCGAGGCGGTGTTCGAGAATATGGACATCAAGAAAGAGGTGTTCGGGAAGCTCGACCGGATCGTGAAGCCCGGCGCGATCCTGGCGACCAACACGTCCTATCTGAATGTCGACGAGATTGCTTTGGCGACCAAGCGGCCGGAGAGCGTGATCGGGTGGCACTTCTTCTCGCCTGCGAACGTGATGCGGCTGTTGGAACTGGTTCGCGGCGATAAGACGTCGAAGCCCGTCATTGCGACCTCGATGCAGATGGCGCGCAAGATCGGGAAGATCGCGGCGTTGGTCGGCGTGTGTCCGGGGTTTGTGGGCAACCGCATGTTGGCGCAGCGGCAGCGTGAGGCGCAGAAGCTGATCTTGGAAGGCGCGATGCCGTGGGATGTCGATCGTGTGCTCTATGATTTCGGTTTTCCGATGGGGCCGTTTGCGATGTCGGATCTCGCGGGTCTCGACATCGGTTGGTCGAAAGAGAAATCGTCGAGTTCGACCATGCGCGAAATCCTGTGCGAGATGGATCGGCGCGGGCAGAAGACCGGGGCAGGCTTCTACGATTACGACGCTGAGCGCAATGCGAAGCCGTCGCCGGTCGTCGAGAAGCTGATCCTCGAGTTCGCGTCGAAGAAGGGGATCAACCGGCGCACGATTTCGGACGAGGAAATCCTCGAGCGTTGCGTTTATCCGATGATCAACGAGGGCGCGAAGATTCTCGAAGAGGGGAAAGCGATCCGTTCGTCGGATATCGATATCGTTTGGATCAACGGCTATGGCTGGCCGGTCTATCGCGGTGGGCCGATGTTCTACGGCGACACGATCGGGCTGGATAAGGTGCTGGCCAAGATGAAGCAGTTCGAAGGGCAGATGGGGGCGGAATTCGCGCCGTCGAAGCTGCTTGAAAAATTGGCCGGCGAAGGCAAGCGGTTTCAAGATTTGAAGTGACGGCATGAGCGACGTCGTTCTTTCCGAAGAGAATCCATCGGTCGCGGAGTACATCGTGCTCCGCGAGTCGATGGGGTGGGGGACGATCGACGACGAAACGGCGCGGCGCACGTTGGATGGCGCCTGTTTTTCGGCGTGCTTGCGGTGTGAGGGGCGCCTGGTCGGCGTGGTTCGTGCGATCGGCGATGGATGCCTCTACTTCGCCGTGTCGGATGTGATGGTGTCGGCGGAGCTGCGTGGCGGCGGGCATGGCGCGACGTTGCTGAACGCGCTCGGCGCGTATTTGCGGCGTGTCGCAAAGCCCGGCGCGAGCATCACGCTGCAGCCGCTGACGGGGCGCGAGCTGTTTTATGAGAAGTTCGGCTGGGTGCGTTGTCCGGGCGGGCCGTTCGGCGCGGGCATGGTGTTCAAAGATGCGCCGCCGCCGATCGACGGGCAGTTCGTCTAAGCCGTGCCGATGTGGGGACACCTTTCGGTAGGCGGGTTCAGGATCGCCTGTGTCGCGCTTGTGCTTGCGGGCATCACGGCGTGTGCTCCCCCGGAGCCGCTGTTCGAGGCGGGGGAATGTCCGGCGAACGTGAAGGGCGAGACGGTCGTGTGCGGCGTCGTTCGCGTGCCGGAGAATTACGGCCTTCCGGATGGGCGACAGATTGCGCTGAACGTCGTGGTGCTGCGCACGACGGGATCGGCGCAAACGAAGGTAGCGGAATTCGATCTTGAGGGCGGGCCGGGATATGGCGCGACGAAGGGGGCGGCGTTTTATCTGAGCGAGGGTGCCACGTTCCGCCGCTCGCGCGACGTTGTTCTTGCGGATCAGCGCGGCACCGGCGGGTCGGGTGCGCTTCGCTGTCCGTCGATTGAAGCGTATGACCGGCAACGTCCGGCGCAGCCGACTTATCCGGCGGACATGGTCAAAGACTGCGCATCGACGTTGTCGAAGGCGCATGATCTGACGCAGTACACGACGGCGGCGTCGGCGCGCGATATCGACGAGATACGTAAAGCGCTGGGTTATGAGCAGTTCAGCCTGTTCGCGCTGTCGTATGGGACGACGCTGGCGCTGCGCTATATTGCCGACTTCGGCGCGCACGTGCAGTCGGCGGTCTTGCTGGGGCCGGTGCCGGCGGATCGGACGCCGCCGCGCAACCACGCGCTTGTGGCCGCGCAGGCGCTGGATCTGTTGATTGCGGATTGCGGCTTGGATGCGGCCTGCCATCAGGCATTCCCGAATCCGCGCGCGGATTTGGCCGAGGCGATTGCGCGGCTGGATGCACCAGGCGGGTTTGCGCGCGCGGTCTTCATGGAGCAGCTGCGCACGTTGATGTACGCGCCCGCCGGTGCGCGGCAGGTGCCGTTTCTGCTCAGTCGGGCCGCCGTCGGCGACTTCGCCGCGTTTGATGAAGCGACGAAACCCGGCGAAGGGGATGCCGGGTTCTCGGACGGGCTTTATCTTTCGATCACGTGCAGCGAGACGTTTGCACGGATTGATGTTGCCGAGGCGATCGAGCAATCGATTGCTTCGCCCTTCGGCGCTTATCGTTTGGAGCGGCAGCGCGCGGCCTGTGCACACTGGCCGGACGCGCCAGCGGACGCGAACTTGTTCGACGCGCCGGTGTCTGAGGTGCCTGTTCTGATCATCGCAGGCAAGTTCGATCCTGTGGCGTCGCCGGCGTGGGCCCTGGAAGCTGTGAAGCGGTTTCCCAAAGGGCGGGTCGTGATTGTGCCCCATGGCGCGCACGTCTTGGATGGGCTGTCGGACATTGGCGCGTGTTTCGATGCGCAGGTGCTGGCCTTCATGGATGCCGTACGGGTGGAGGCGTTCGATGCGGCCTGTATCGATCGGATGCGACCGCCTGCCTATCGGACCCAGTGAGCCGGATGACAGCGGCCGCGGAAGCGTGCCAGTATGGTTTCAACGACAATCAACGCACTTGGGAGTGAAATATGCGTGAGGCAGTGATCGTTTCTTATGCGCGTACCGGCCTGGCCAAGGCGGCACGCGGCGGGTTCAACAATACGTCGAACATGGACATCCTTGGGCATGCGATCAGCCATGCGGTGAAGCGGTCGAAGGTCGATCCGAAAGAAGTCGAGGATGTCGTGTCCGGCTGCGTCGCGGCGTCTGGCAATGTGGCGCGCGCGGGTGCGCTGCTGGCCGGGTTGCCGATCACCACGGCAGGGGCGACTGTGAACCGCGCTTGTTCGTCGGGTTTGAACGCGATCGCCAACGCCGCGCACTATGTCGTCGAAGAAGGCGCGAACATTGTCGTGGGTGCCGGCGTCGACTCCATTAGCTACATGGGCGGTGGTGGCGGCGGGTCGTCCGACCGCTTGACCGAGATGTATCCGGACTTCTGGATGCCGATGATCGATACGGCCGATATCGTGGCGGAACGCTACAAAGTCAGCCGCGAATATCAGGACGAGTATTCGTTGGAGTCGCAGCGGCGTATGGCTGCGGCGCAGCAGGCGGGGAAGTTCAAGGACGAGATCATCTCCGTGAAGACGAAGATGAAGGTCGTCGACAAGGTGACGAAGGCGGAGTCGATCGTCGATGCGGTCGTCGACCGCGACGAATGCAATCGTCCGGATACGACGCTGGAGGGCTTGGCGAAGCTTCAGCCGGTGAAGGGTCCCGGCAAATACATCACGGCCGGCAATGCGAGCCAGCTGTCGGACGGCGCGGCCGCGGTTGTCATCATGGAAGCGAAAGAGGCCGAGCGTCGCGGGCTGCAGCCGATGGGCGCGTTCAAGGGCTGGGCGATTGCCGGCTGCAAGCCGGACGAGATGGGCATCGGGCCTGTGTTTGCCATTCCGCGTCTGCTGGAGCGGCATGGGTTGAAGGTCGACGACATCGATCTTTGGGAATTGAACGAGGCGTTCGCGAGCCAGTGTCTCTATAGCCGCGACAAGCTGGGCATCGATCCGGCGAAGTACAACGTCAACGGCGGGTCGATTGCGATCGGGCATCCGTTCGGCATGACCGGTACGCGGTTGACTGGCCACGTGCTGATGGAAGGCAAGCGCCGCAAGGCGAAGAAGGTCGTCGTGTCGATGTGCATCGGCGGCGGCATGGGTGCGGCGGGTTTGTTCGAGGTCTATTCCTAGTCGCGAGCGTGCTTCGGTGAGAGCGTCAGCTCTCGCCGAAGTCCGCGCCGAAATTTGAGCTGGATGAAAACGCGCGTGCCCAACCGCGGCCTGTCGGTGCTCGACCGCGGCGCGATTGATGGGGTCGTGGAGCGTTCTTGGGTCGGGTCGATATGGCTAGGTCTCAACGCATCTATCCATTCAAACATCGGATGAAATGACATGACGGACTTGTTCGAACCGCTCAGGTTCGCGCGCGGCCCCTCGATGAAGAACCGCTTCATGCTGGCGCCGCTGACCAACTGCCAGAGTCATGCCGACGGGACGCTGTCCGACGGCGAATTTCATTGGCTTACCATGCGGGCGAAGGGCGGCTTCGGTTTGACGATGACCTGCGCGGCGCACGTGCAGGCACGGGGCCAGGGCTTTCCAGGCCAGCTTGGCATCTTTTCGGATGCGCATCTTGAGGGTTTGACGCGGTTGGCCAGCGCGATCAAACGTGAGAGCAGCTTGGCCGTCGCGCAACTCCATCACGCGGGGATGCGCTCACCGGCGGCGCTTATCGGTACGACACCGGTGTGCCCGTCGGACAATGCGGAGACCAGCGCGCGGGCGCTGACCGAAAGCGAGGTCGAGCAATTGATCGAGGATTTTGCGGCGGCGGCGATGCGCGCCCAGCGTGCGGGCTTCGACGGCGTCGAGATTCACGGCGCGCACGGTTATGTGCTTTGCCAATTTCTCAGCGGTGAAATCAACAAGCGGACGGATCGTTTCGGCGGCTCGCTTGAGAACCGCGCGCGGATCGTGTTCGACATTATCGCGCGCATTCGCGAACGGTGCCGCGCGGATTTCAACGTTGGACTGCGGCTGTCGCCGGAACGTTTCGGGCTGAAGCTTGGCGAGATGCGCGAGGTGGCGCAGCGCTTGTTGCGCGAGGGTGCGATCGATTATCTCGATATGTCGCTGTGGGACGTGTTCAAGGAGCCGGAGGAAGAGAAGGGAAGCGGGCGCACGCTGCTCTCTCATTTCACCGATCTCGATCGTGGCGCGGTGCGGCTTGGATGCGCCGGCAAGATCAATTCGGGGCAAGCCGCGCAGCGCGCGCTGGCCGAGGGTGCGGATTTCGTCGTCGTCGGACGCGCAGCGATCCTGCATCACGACTTTCCGATGCGCGTGCGGCGCGAACCGGCGTTCGTACCGGTGGCGTTGCCGGTCAGCGCGGATTATCTGCGCGCGGAGGGACTCAGCGATCCGTTCGTCACCTATATGCGGAACTGGAAGGGGTTCGTGACGGAGGAGGCGGCGTAGCGCACGCCCCTTCCGTCACCTGGGAGAGGCGGCTCTCTACCTGCCCATCATCGGGGTCATGGTAGGCATCATGCTCGATTGCACGATAGCCATTACGACGCCGATCACGATCATTACGCCGATGACGGCGAGCGTGTAGACGACCGCTTTGTCCTGCGCGGGCCGCATCAGCTTGGGTAGTCCGACATAGAGTAGATAGAGAGAGTAGAGAGCGCCGAGGAGAGCGATGATGCCAAGGGCGGGAATGATCATCACCAGGCTTGCGACCCAGCTTGCCGTCGGCGAGTAGGCGGCAACTTTGAAAGCCTGCCCCATGTCCGGCGTGGCGCCGAAGGTCGGTGCGAGGGCGTTGATGACGAAAGCGAGCACGTAGACCATCACCAGGCCGAGCACGATCTGGAGGATCAACTGCGTCAACCCGGCGCCGAGTCCCAGGCGGAAGCCTGCGATGCCTACAAAGGACATGCCGATGAACGCGGCGAGCGCGGCAGCGATGACCAGCGGGCCGACGTAGTTCATGTAGATTTTTTGGACGTCGGCGGCTTCGCCGCTGATGACGTCCCATTCGGTGGCGGGTGACAGGAGCAGGCGCTGCACACGAGCGACGATGGCTGCGAAGTCCATGGAAAATTCCTCCCCGTAATTTGTTCCCTTGCCAAAGGGCACGGGAATCGTTCCGGGGGCATCAGACCGTGATTCGGTGAGGGGAGCCAGCTTGACGGCGGGCGAATCTGCGCGCCCCAGATGCTCGAATCACCGTGAGGGAACCGGCGCGTTGTGCCAATCGGGGACAGTTTACCTGGCTTTGAGAGGTGGTGGCGTAGCTTTGCGGTTATGCGGGGTTGGGGTTCATCGGCTGTTTTGGCTGTCGTCGGTGCGTTGGTGCTGTGGGTCGGCATTGCGCAGTTCGAGGGCGCGTATTTGCCTGAGACGGGCGTCGTCGCGGGCAAGGTCGCGCGCGTCGTGCCGATCGAGGGGCGGCACGCGATCATGTTCGACGGGCGCGACGAACGCTTTGTTCTGACCACGCCGAATTTGCCTTATCCCACGGTGCAGGCGCTCTACGATGCGGCGCAGGTGAGCGTCATCTACGACACGCGCGCCTATGGGCGGAGGACGCGTGCGGTCGTGGGCTTGAGCGTTGACGGCTACACATACTTCTCGCCGGCGACGTATCAGATGTTCTCGGGTTTGCTGGCGCTGGTCCTGTTGATCCCCGGCGCATTGATGTTCGGGCTCGGCGCTTCAGCGTTGTCGCGTCGCGTGCAAGGAGCGTCTGAAGCAGACGATTTCTCGGGTGAGCCGACCGTGGCGCCGCATCAGGCGCTGATCATACCGTTTCCGCGGCGGGCCTTGACGGACGGCTGATGGTATTATCCTGTCGCCGGAATAGGGGAACGACAGGATGGCGAGTTTCAACACGATCGGCGAAGCGTTGCGGCGGCCAGATGCGGCTTGGATTGTCGCGTCGAATGCGATTCCGGTTGCGGGCGTGTTGTTCTTCGGCTGGCAGGCCTTGCCGCTGCTCGTCTTCTATTGGATCGAGAATGTCGTTATCGGCGCGGTCAACGTGCCGAAGATTCTCGTCGCGGGGCTGACGAAGGGCGACTTTGTGCAGCGGACCGCCGGGTTCGTTCTCGTGCCGTTTTTCATTCTTCACTACGGCCTGTTTTGCTTCGTCCACGGCATCTTCGTGTTCGCGATGTTCACCATGAGCGAAGCCTTTCATGGGGGAATCGCGCCGACGACCGAGTCGTTCGACCTTATCGGGCGAGTGTTTTGGATGCTGCAAACGGACGCCGATCTAATGTGGAGCGTCGTGGCGCTTTGCGTCGTGCAGGCCGGGGCGTTTGCGATTTTCTGGGTCGGCGGGCGGCGCTGGCGCGAAACCGACGCTTTGCGACAGATGTTCGAGCCCTATGGACGGATCGTCGTGTTGCACATGACGATCTTCATCGCGACGATCCCGGTGCTGTTAATCGGGCAGCCGATGCTGGCGGTCTTGGTGCTGGCGTTGTTGAAGAGCGGTCTCGAATTGGGACTGAAGCAATTTCAGATCGCGGCGCCTGAGTTGCCGACGTTCCAGGGTTAGTCGTTGTCGCGGCGCTGGCGGCGGCGGGCGTTGATAGTTATCACGAGGACGCTGAAAGCCAGAAACCCGAGGACGATCAAACCCATGTTCAATGCTTGGCCGCTGGCGCAACCGTAGTTGACGTCCAGAAGGCTGCTGATGTCACCGGCGGCGGTGCAGGTCTTCGAACCGATCCAGTTGATGAGCGAGTTGTACATGGGGGCGACTCCATCGTGCAGTGACAGGCTGATCCGCAAGTTCGAGGCCAGATGCAGAAATCCCCGCTTGTTTTCCTTACTCCGCCGCGGTTGTGCCGAAGTGGTGCAAGCCCTCTTCGTGGGCGGCTTGGATCGGCGCGGCCGGTGGCGTAAACCTTAACGCTCGAACCGCAACGGGAGACAGCGATGAGACGGGCGATTTGGTTGGGTGTGGCGGCGCTGAGCGTGTTGAGCGCGGCGCCTGCGATGGCTGAGGCCGTGCCGGCGAAGGACATGAGCGCGGCCGATCAGGCGGCGATCTTTAAGGCGGCTGGGTTCAAGGCCAAGGGCGACAAGTGGGTGCGCTGCGAGGACGACACCACGCAATCGGCGCAGACGGGCTTCATCGAGGTGGAAGATCTGAACGGGGACGGCGTCAACGAGGCGTGGGTGCGCGAGGGCAGTTTGTTCTGCTACGGCAATACCGCCGAAGCGTTCGTGCTGCTGTCGAAGGACGCAAAGGGTTCGTGGAACATCCTGCTGGATGAGGTCGGCGTGGCGTTGCCGCTCGACACGAAGAGCAAGAGCGGTTGGAAGGACATCGAGGTGGGCGGGCCCGGCGCCGGGCCGTTCCCGAAGTATCGCTATGACGGCAAGAAATACGCTCGGAAGAAATAGCGGCCCTGGCTTGGATTGTTGCGTTGCCCGCGGCGTTCGGCGCTGCGGGCATTTTCGTTTGCGCTTGCCAGCGTGAGCGGCGGGATTGAAGAATGGCACGAGACTTTCGGGGGTGAGTTATGGCTGACGAGAAAGGCGCCGGCGACCGGCGCAAGCGCAATTGGATTTTTGCGGCGGCGAGTGTGGTGTCGGCGGTCGTGGCGCTGCTGGCGTTTCCGGCGCAGGTCGAGCAGGGCTACAAATGGTTCGCTGGCAAGTATGAGAGCTGGGGCTCGGTCGATTTGCCCGGCAGCTATCCGGGCGAGGTGTGGAAGGTCGCGTCGGCGGAGCAGCTGACGTGGCTAGAAGACGACTGGTGCTATCCAACCATTCCCGGATTCAAGTCGCGCTTCCGCGTCGTCGACGGCGTGCTCGAGCGGCAGAACACGGGCAACATGCCGAAGCCCTTCACCACGGAATGGTGGAAGACGAAGACGTATCTGTCGAACAACGGCGTGCTGCGGATTTGGTACGAGGACTCCGACCTTCCGGGCAACTACGTGTTCTTCACGACGGGTAAGACCGCCGAGTGGCACGAGAACGAACGCTACACCAACGACGACGGCAGCGTGCGGTCGGGGAAGAAGCGGTTGGTGTTGAGCTGCAAGCGTTGCACGGTCAGCGATTATACGTATGCGTGTGAGTGAGTTTCTTCCGATCGGACCTGAGATATGAAACTGCCGTTGCTGGCCGTCGCATTTGGACTCGTCATGGCGCTGACTGCTTCACCTTCGCTTGCCGCGCCGCCGTCGAAGGTGCTGACCAAACTGTTCGCGGATGAGCGAGCGTTCGTGTGGCGCGAAGATCCGCTGACGGCGACGGGCGATGGCGTGCGCGACTATGACGACCGCTTGCCGTCGGTGACGCCCGCGTCGCAGGCGCTGCGGTTGAAGGCTGATGAGACGTTCTTGAAGCGGCTGCGTGCGATCAAGCGGACGCGGCTCTCGCATCAACAGCAGGTGAGCTACGACCTCTTCGAATTTATGGTGTCGAGCCGCGTTGCACTGGCGCGTCACAAGGAGTGGCGCATTCCGTTCAACAGCGACAGCGGGTTCTTCGCCGATCTGTTGCAGCTGCATTCGCTGGTCGATCCGCAGACGACGAAGCAGTATGAGGACTACATCGCGCGGCTGAACGACGTGCCGCGCTATTTCGACGAGAACGTCGCGAATTTGCGCGAAGGCATGCGCGATGGGTTCACGTTGCCGTCCGCTATTCTCGACGGCGTGGCGCGTGTCGTCGACAGCGCTCAGTACAGCGAGCCTGAGAAGATGCCGTTCTGGAAGCCGTTTGCGGCGTTTCCAGACGGCGTGCCGGAACGCGACCGCGCGCGGTTAGCGGCGGCGGGGAAGGCGGCGCTCAGCAAGTCGGTGATCCCGGCCTATGCCGCGTTCAAGCGGTTCTTCGACGCGGAGTATCGTGGCGCGGCGCGCAAGACGATCGGGGCGACGGCGCTGCCGAGCGGTCGCGAGTACTACGCGGACCTCGTGCGCTATTTCACGACGCTGCCGGATGCGACGGCGGAAGGCATCCATCGCACGGGCTTGGCCGAGGTGAATCGCATTCGCGCGGAGATGGAGGCGATCGTACGCGAGGTGAAGTATCGCGGCGACTTTGCGGGCTTCATCGACTTCCTGCGGACGGATTCGCAATTTTATCCGAAGACGCCGGGCGATTTGATGCGCGAGGCGTCGTTCATCGCCAAGGAGATCGACGGCAAGCTGCCGGAATATTTCGGCAAGCTGCCGCGGATGCCCTACGGCGTGAAGCCGGTGCCGGAGGCGATTGCGCCGAACTATACGGCCGGGCGCTACAACCCCGGGCCGATGGGGGCGGCGGGCGAGTATTGGGTGAACACCTTTGCGCTCGAGACGCGGCCGCTTTATGTGCTGCCGGCGTTGACGCTGCACGAGGCGGTGCCGGGGCATCATTTGCAGGGGTCGATTGCGCGCGAACTTGGCGCGGTGCCGACGTTCCGGTTGAACTTTTATCCGCATTCGTTCGGCGAAGGGTGGGCGCTTTATGCGGAGAAGCTAGGCGAGGAGATGGGCGTCTATCACACGCCGTATCAGCGCTTCGGGCGGTTGACGTATGAGATGTGGCGTGCGTGCCGGCTTGTCGTCGACACCGGCATGCACGCGATGGATTGGACGCGCGATCAGGCGCTGGCCTATCTCGCCGACAACACGGCGCTGTCGAAGCACGAGATCCGCACCGAGGTCGATCGCTACATCTCATGGCCGGGGCAGGCGCTGGCTTACAAGATCGGCGAGCTGAAGATCATCGAATTGCGGGCGCGTGCGAAGGCGGCGCTGGGCGACAAGTTCGACCTGCGCGCGTTTCACGATGCGGTGCTGGAGAGCGGCGGCGTGACGCTGCCGGTGCTGGAGCGGCGGATCGACGCCTATATCGCGGCGGCGGGGCGCACACGCCGACGGTAGGCGGGATCGAAGCGCAGCTCGACATTGACGCGGTCGCCGACCTTCGTCTTCGACGCGGATCGTACCTCGCCATGGAGGTAGAGATAAAAGCTGCCCTTGCCCGTCGGCATCATGTTGATGCGCCACGGCGTCTTCGGCATGCCGTTGATGCGGACGCAAACCGGCATGGGCTTGCGCCAGGCGGCCTTCAGTTCGCTCGCGCGATCCGACGAGACCAAGACGTAGGGATTGATGCCCTGGAGCTTGATGACGGCGGTGAAACGGAGCGCTGCTGACATCGGCGTCTGCGTTACGGCTGGCTTTCGCGTTCGGTCAGCCAGCCCGCTTCGCGTAGTTCCGAAATGTAGCCGCGGCTGATGGGGACTTCGGTGTCGTTGGCGAGGACGAGAGCAACGCGGCCGTTGGTGCGCCGGACCGACTTCACCGCGCTTTTGGCAGCCCACCACGAGCGGTGCGTGCGGGCGCCGGGGGTTGAGCCCATCTCGGCGATGGCGTCGGCAAGGCGGATGAGGATGAGATCGGATCCCGCCTCCGTGTGGACGCGGACGTAGTGGTCTTCGGCTTGGAGCGCGAGGACGGCGCTGCCCCTGATTTTTGCCGGAAGGCGCGCCTCCAGAGATGCTGGCGTGGGTGCGGTTGTGACCGCGATCGGGGCGGCGGCGAATGCGATGCGTGTGCGACGGGCGCGCAAGATGGCGCCGATCATCGCGACGATGACGGTGATGATCCAAACGTAGAAGACGAAGGTGAGGCCGAAGGCGATTTTGCCGGGGCCGAAGATCAGGTATCCCATGCTCCAGACGACGCCGGTCATCGCGACCGTCATCGCGGTCGTGACCGCGACGGCTCGGAGGGCGGGGCGGCCGCAGAAGAACCGGATCCGCTCTCCCGCAATCGACAGGGCTGCGCCGACCATGGCGCCGATCGCCATCGTGGGCATCCAAAAGGCGAAGCGCATCTCCAGCGGGGCGCTGTATGAGCCGAACGGCCCGAGGAGGCTGAGTACGAAGCCGGGCAGAATCGCGATGACCGCGAAGGCGAGCCAGGGGCGTTCCCACACTTGCTCCCAGATCGAGGCTGCCGCTGGCGCTTCGTGAATTGCAGCCGCCTGCCGTTCACGAAGAACGGGCTGTATTTCGCGGATTTGCGGGTGCGGTTCGTCGCCCATCGCGGCATCTATTCCGCATGCGCGCTGCCGAGGCAATGGCGTCCGTCGGCGGCATCACAAGGGACCCGAAACTTTATGAGCGATCGCAACCAGTCTGCCCACAGCGAAGTCATCGGACGCGTCTTCTGGCGCGGGTTTTTGTGGCGGTTGGCGTTGGGGTTCGGGGCGACGCTGGCCGTGATCGCGGCGTGGCTTTACACGATCCCCGAGGGGCAGCGGGAGGCGATCCTCGGCTATTGGTCGCGGGTCCAGGTGCCGGCCCCGTCGTTCAACATCGCGCCGTTGCTGGCGACGCCGCCTTCCGTGCAGCTGCATGTGGCGGCGGCGCTGCTGGCCCTGGTTGTCGGGGTCGTCATCTTTCTGCTGCCGAAGGGCACCGGTTTCCATCGCGCCTTGGGGTGGACATGGGTGAGCTCGATGGTCGTCGTCGCGGCCACATCCGTCGCCATGATCTTCGACTTGAAAACGGGCGTGAACGCGCTGCACGTCTTTACGGCGGTGACGGTCGTGTCGCTGTGGGCGGGGTTGACCGGCATCCGCCGGGGCGACGTGCGGCAGCATGCGGGGTCGATGATCGGGCTCTATGTCGGCGGGCTGATCATCGCGGGCGCGTTCGCGTTCATTCCGGGGCGCGTGATGTGGAAGGTGGTGTTTGGCGGTTGAGGTTTCAGACGAAGTACAGCCATGTGACTAGCGCGAAGGATGGCAGCAGGAAGGCGATCGACCAGAGCATGTAGCCGAAGAAGCTGGGCATTTTGACGCCGGCCTCTTCGGCGATGGCTTTGACCATGAAGTTCGGGGCGTTGCCGATGTAGGTGTTGGCGCCCATGAAGACGGCGCCGGCCGAGATCGCGGCGAGGGTTCCGGCTAGCGGGCCCATCAGCTCTTGCGGGTCGCCGCCGGCGGCGTTGAAGAAGACGAGATAGGTGGGGGCGTTGTCGAGGAAGCTCGATAGGCCGCCGGTCAGCCAGAAGTACATCGCGTTGTTCGGCGTGCCGTCGGCGTTGGTCACCAGCGCAAGGATCGGTGCGAACGCGCCGGCTTCGCCTGCTTTCAACATCGCGATGACGGGGACGATGGTGATGAAGATGCCGGCGAAGAGTTTGGCGACCTCGGCGATGGGGCCCCAGGTGAAGCTGTTGCCGTCGCGATATGTCTTGGGCGTCAGCCACAACGATAGTGCCGCAAGGCCTAAGAGTGCGATGACGCGTGCGATGTTCGGGAAGTCGACGTGGACGCCGTAGACGTCGATGGCGGCCTCGGTCTTCCACATTGCGGAGCCCAGGATCACGGCGATGACGGCGCCGAGCAGCATTATGTTGCGCCAGCCGTTGAATTTGATCTGCGGGTGCGTGTCGGGCGTCGGGTCGGTTCTGCGGCGGCGGTCGCGCGCATAGATGAAGCTGTCGATGGCGAAGAATACCGCAAGCAAAATGGCAACGAGGAGAAGCGTCTTTTCGAGCAGATGGATCGTCGGCCAGAAGAAGTCGACGCCCTTGAGGAAGCCGATGTAGAGCGGCGGGTCGCCGAGCGGCGTCAGCGAGCCGCCGATATTCGACACCAAGAATATGAAGAACACGACGACGTGAACGTTGTAGCTGCGATCATCGTTTGCGCGCAACAGCGGACGGATGAGGAGGACCGAGGCGCCGGTGGTGCCTGCGACACTTGCGATCAGCGTCCCGCCGGCGAGCAGGCCCGTGTTCGTCAACGGCGTGCCGTGGATGTCGCCGGCGATGTAGACGCCGCCCGAAATGGTGTAGAGCGCGAAGAGCAGAATGATGAACGGCACGTAGTCGAGCAGCATGACGTGCAGGAATTCGAACGTTGCGATCTCGGCTCCTTGCAGGACGGCGAACGGGGCCAGGAAAGCGATCGCCCATGCCGCGGACACTTTGCCGTAGTGATGGTGCCAGAAATGCGGCGCGACGAGCGGCATCACGGCGATCGAGAGCAGCAGGCCGATAAACGGCACGGCCCATAGGACGCTCAGGGAAGCGCCGTCGAGGTGCGGTGCGCCTGTTTCCGCGGCGGCGGCCGACGACGTGGCAGCGAGCGTGGCTGCGACTGCGAGCCCGATAGACGTCGACAAAATGGAAGCGCGCGTCACAACAATCCCCCGGTGTGCTTGCACGCAGTGGTAGCGAGCGTCTGGGTGAAGCGCAAATGTGCGCTTTGGCCGACCGTCGACCTCGCGTCAATTGCGTGTGCACAAGAAATGTTGCAGCTCGATTGATAGACGCGCGTGTTTCTCTGCGATTTCAAATTCAATCGGGCGTTGTTTTTCGTCGCAATCATCTGACTGCGCTTGATCGTTTTGTGTGCCGTTCTTAGTTTCATTGAGAGCAATGATTCAGGGGCGGCGAGTTTTTGATGACCGAAGGTACAAGTCCTGTTGATGTTACGGCGCGATTGGTCGCCGCCTATGCTTCCAACAATCGTCTCATGCCGCAGGACTTGCCCGGGTTGATCCAGGCGGTGCACTCGGCGTTGCTATCGCTGTCGAACGGGGGCCGTCACGATGGCGGCGGGGGCGGTGAGCCGCTGAAGCCCGCAGTATCGATCAAAAAATCGGTGACCGGCGACTACATCATCTGTTTGGAAGACGGTTTGAAGTTCAAATCGCTGAAGCGGCATCTGCGGTCGTCCTACAAGATGACGCCGGAGGAATACCGCTCGAAATGGGGCTTGCCGCACGATTATCCGATGGTGGCGCCCAGCTATGCGGCGCATCGCTCGCGCCTGGCGAAGCAGATCGGGCTTGGGCGCAAGCGGTCTGCGCGCCGTAAATAGACTTCAGGCGGCGCGCGATTTGTCTTTCGCCGCCTTTTGCGCGGCTTCGCCTTTGACGGTTTCGAGGCGGGTGAGCTCTTCCTCGTTCAACGACGGGCGGTTGGTGAGGATCAGCCGGTCGGCCAGGTCGCGGCGGTCCTTAGCGTCGGCGTCGAGCTTCAAGACATGGATGTCGGTTGCGCCCGACAGCAGGGCGTCAGCCGCGATCTCGTTGAAGGCGAGCCGGGCGCTCATGTTCGCGCTTTCGCCGATGTAGAGCGCCTGCCACTCGCCCGCGCGTTGCCGGGCGTAGATGAAGATGCCGGCCTTGCGCGGGGCGGCTTCGCCCAGCCCCATGACCTGAAAAGCCAGCATTTGCGGGCCTTCCGGGCCGATGAGGCTCAACGGCCAGAGGTGAGTGCCTGCACGTGGCGGTTGATGTTCAAATCTACTTCGCCTGACCGAGGCCATGAATTTGTGGAGAAAGGGCAAAGGCATCGGTCCACCACCATTCCCTGGGCCTCACGAGGGCCGCTGATGCAGTTCTGCTTGATCCACAGGTCGAATCACCTCTGCAAGCTTAGCGGGTACACGTTCTTTCGCTAGGCGATTCCCTGTGACCCACCGCATCTAGTGGGTGTGGCGAATCAGATTCATAACACCCTAATATTTCACGCTAGGGGAAATTGAAAAATGAAAGCCCTTCTGCGATGTTTATCCGCAACAAATGGGGGGTTCTC
This sequence comes from Alphaproteobacteria bacterium, assembly GCA_034440355.1. Lineage (GTDB taxonomy): Bacteria > Pseudomonadota > Alphaproteobacteria > Micropepsales > Micropepsaceae > SZUA-430. The sequence goes on along the minus strand of JAWXBY010000175.1, from coordinate 12,709 downwards.
ACACAGCCTTAGTTAACGGGGGGCGGTGAGAGCTGGGGCTTCGTTCCCGAGTGGGTATCACATGCGTGACGTACTCGCGGTCGCTGGGGTGATCGTTGTGGCGTTGGGACTTGGGGGAGTCGCCGCTTATATGAGCGTCGACTTAACACCGCCGGGACTCGACTTGATCCGCCCGCAAAAGCCGGCGGTTGTCGCCCAAATCAAGAAAGTCGAACACGAACGCGCCGTGCAGGCAGAGGCCTCCGGCTGCAAATATTGCTCAGACATTGCCGACCTCGCTCAGACGTTCTCGCGCCGCGCGGAAACCGCGCGCACGCACGCGTCGGCGCTGAAGGCCGCGCTGCCGCAAGTGTCGGACGAGACCGATCTTACCGAGGCGCGCCTCGAAGAACTGAAGCAAGCGCAGATCGCGGCGAAGCGCGCCGACCAAGCCGCAGCCGTGCTGACCGGTTGGGCGAGCCGCTGCACCGCCGAAGATTTCTGCAAGATGCCCCTTCAAGCGACAAATGCGGCGACGTGTTCGGCTTCGGCGGATCCGCGCGCGGACGCGACACTTGTGATCGTGGCGGCCGTACGCAAGGCTGCGTCCGCGTGCGCGGCGTCGTCGTGCCCGTCGGTCGATTGCCAGTCGTCGGCTGCCCTGCGTTCGGACCTGTCCCAGATCGAGCGGACGCTTGACGGCATCGGCGGACGGTCGAGCACGTTTGCAGGTCAAACGGCGATGGTGTCGCTTCCCGTCGGTCCATCGACGCTGAAAGCCGAATTGAAGCGCATCAACGACGAAGCAAGCTATGTGGCGCGCATGCTGCCGCTGCTGCTCGACACGAAGCGCAAAGACAGTCAGCTGCCCAAGCTTGCGCCCGCGATGATCGACGAGCGCGCGGTGTCGGCGTCGACGCTGGCGAAGGTGATGGAGCAGGCCGCGGCGGTGACGGACGGCAAGTCGGCCGATCCGCGCGTCGAAGCGGCGTGGCGGTTGAAGTCGCTGGCGTCCAACTTGGCGACGCTGGGTGAGGATTCGAAGGCCGGCAAAGTCATCGATTGGCAAAAGACGGCGGACTCGCTGGGCGCGGCGTTCTTGGATTTGGCGCGGCTTGAGGCGTTGTCGGATCGCGCGGCGAAAGCGACGCCGGCCGGCGAAGGTTGCGATACGACGGCGGCGTCGGCCGCGCAGCAGCTGCGCGAGGCGAGCGCGATGCTCGACCTATGCCGCATGCGCTCGGCCTGTGTGGGTCGTGGCGGGGCGTCGATGCGTGTGAAGAGCGCGGGCTCGGCTGAAAATGTGTTCGAACGGGCGCAGACGACGGCGGATACGCTGAGCGTCGACGATCTGGGCGCCAACGACCTGGTGCAGGTGGCGGATGCTTCGCTGCGACCGGCGATCGATGTGCTGCGCAGCGAGGGCGTCTGTCATCGCGCGGGCCAGCTTCGCGAGGCGAAGGCTGCGGCGCCGCAAGCGGCGATCGAAGTCGCCGAAGTAGCCGTGCCGCAGGCGCTGTCGCCGTCCACGGGGCTCGTGTCGCCGCAAGAGTTGGTTTCCGACGCGGTCCAGACGGCGCTCAACGCCCCGGCTGCGAGCGAAGAGATTACGGAAGCCGTGGTGGAGGATGTCGCGCGTTATTCGAGCGCGACGCCGCGCTTCAAACCGCGCCGTATGCAGGCGGGCGATCCTGACGTCGTGCGCGTCGCCGCCCCGCCATCCCGCGCGGTGCCTGATTTGACGCCCGCGTATCAGGGCGTGGTGCTGCCTGAAGCCGGCGCGCCGGGTACAGCCTTCGGCGGCGCCGGAGGCCCAACGAAGACGACGCCGCCCGCGGGCGAAACGCAGGAATAGGCGTCGTCTACTTCAGTTTTAGCAATGCTTCCCGCACGTCGGTGATGACGCTGCGCCAATCACCTATCGTCGGTTGGCGGAAGAGGCGCGCCGTGGGGTACCACGGGCTGTCCTGGCGGTTGAGCAGCCAGCGCCAGTCCGGCGCGGATGTGATCAGGATCCACACGGGCTTGCCGAGCGCGCCGGCGACGTGGGCGACGGACGTGTCGACCGTGACGACCATGTCGAGTTCGGCGATGAGCGCCGCCGTGTCGGCGAAGTCCGAGACTTCGTTCATCCAATCGCTGATGTTGGATTGTGCGCGTAGTTGCGCTTCGTCGGCATCGCGCACTTCGCGCTGCAGGCTGATGAACGACATGTCGGGCACGCCAAGCGCGGCCTGGAACGCCGCAAATGGGATCGAGCGCGCGTGGTCGTTGCGGTGGATGCGGTGGCCCGACCAGCAGATGCCGACGCGCTTGCCTTTGAGCGGCGCGAGTTTTTCGCGCCAGGCGCCGCGCTTCGTTTGATCGGCGTGCAGATAGGGTACGGCCGCTGGTATGGTTTCGAGCGTTACGTCTAAGCGGTGAGCCACCGACATCAGCGGGGCGTGCAGGTCGAATGGCGGCAGCCTATCGCCGGTCCCGACGATCGTATGGTTGCCGTCGAGCGAACGCATTAGAGTCGTGAGCGCAGGCGGCGTTTCGAGGATGACGTGTGCGCCTTGCGCGGCCAGCACGGGTACGAACCGGCCGAACTGGACCACGTCGCCCAAGCCTTGCTCGGGATGCAGAAGCAGCGTCTTGCCGGCGAGGTTCTCGCCGGTCCATTCGGGTTGCGGGTAGTCGCGCTGGCTCTTGCCGATTGGACCGTCCTTGCGGCGCCATTCGTAGTTCGCGAAGCCGTCGGTGAGATTGCCCGACACCAATTCGGCGAAGGCCAGATTGCCGTGCGTCATTGGGTTGCCGACATGGAGTGCCGCGGCCTTCTTGTATTCGGGAATCGCTTTGTCCGGGCGGCCGAGGGCGACCAGCGCCATGCCTTTGCCGTTTCTGGCGCGTAGCGAGTCCGGGTCGAGCTCCAAACCTTTCTCGAATGACGCCAGCGCTTCTTCGAGGCGCATGAGGCTGGCCAAGGCGACGCCGTGACAGCTCCAGTTGTCGGCATGATCGGGGTCGGTGGCAATGAGATGCTCGAAGAGCGGCAACGCTTCGTCGAAGCGCGACAAGCACAGAAGGACGGCGCCGCGATTGTGCAGGACGTTGCCGTCGTTGGGCGCGAGAGCGAGCGCGCGGTCGTAACTCTTCAGCGCGTCTTCGTAGCGTTCGACTTTGTCCAGAAGGATGCCGCGGTTGTTCCAGGCTTCCCAGTTCTGCGGATCGAGTGCGACGATGAGTTCGAAGTCGGCGAACGCGTCCGATGCGCGATCAGCGTTCATGCGCAGTTTGGCGCGCAGCGTCAGCGTTTGGATGTTCTCGGTGGGGACACGGTCGAGCACGGCGAGTGCGTCGACGTCACGCTTCATCTCGGCAAGCATGTGGCCGCGGTTGCGCCGGGCTTCTATGTGATCCGGTTTGATCGCAATCACGCGTGCGTAGGCCTGCTCCGCATCTGACCAGCGACCGAGCTTACGCAGGACGTTGGCGTAGTTGAATAGCGTCGCGGCGTGGTGCGGATTCAATACGAGCGCGCGCGACATGAAGCGCGCGGCATCTTCGTTCTCGTTGCGATGGGCGTGGGCGAGGCCGGTCAATGCGAGGGCATCGGCGTTGTTCGGTTCGCGCGCGAGCAAGTCTGCCAGCAAACGCTTCGCCTCATCGGCTTGGCCCGACTGCAGCAGGCGCACCGCGGATTGGAGCGTCGCGATCGTCATGCCGCGCGGGTCGCGCGGGCGTCGGCACGGATGCGTTCGACCATCGCGAAGAGGCCGTTCGATCGTTGCTGACTTAGGTGGGTGTCGAGGCCGAGTTGCGTCAGTGTTTGCTTGGCGTCGATGGCAAGGATTTCGGCGGGCGTTTTGCCGTTGTAGAGCGCGAGCAGGATGGCGATGAGGCCGCGCACGATCATCGCGTCGCTGTCGCCCACGTAGTGCAGCGTGGTGCGGCCGTCCTTTGTTTCGCGCGACGGGATTAGCCAGACTTGGCTGGCGCAGCCGCGGACTTTTGCATTGTCCGTGCGCTGATCGTCTTTGAGCGGCGTCATCTTGCGGCCGAGATCGATGATGTAGCGGTAGCGTTCGTCCCAGTCGTCGATCACGCCGAAATCGTCGATGATCTGCTCGATGGTCAACGTCGCGTCCTCTTCGCGCGCTATTTCGCGCCGCCCTTCAAGCGCAGAAGATAGACGTGCTTGCCTTCCAGAACCAGGGTGCCCGTTTGATTGTGAACGGTCGCCTGCATGGTGACCACGCCGGTCGTGCGTTGGGGCTTCAATTCCGTGACGGTGAGGGCGGGGTAGAGCGTATCGCCGGCGTAGACGGCCTTCAGGAACTTCGCCTGCACTTCGATAAAACCGATCAACGCCTCGCCGATCATATGCGGGAAGAGGCCGGCGCCGGCGGCGGTGAAACTCAGTACTTGAAGGCCGTGTGCGAGCAGTCCCTCGTGACCTTGCGCGCGGCAATATTCGACGTCGTAGTGGATCGGGTGGTTGTCGCACGAGACCGTTTGGAATGCGGCGAAGTTCGCCTCCGTGATGGTGCGCGAGGGCAGGGGGAAGCGTTCGCCGGCTCTCAGATCTTCGAATCCGCGTTGCGGGACGACCCGGTGCGCGGCCGGGTCGAAGGCGCTCACGGCGCCATCTCGAGAAGCTTACGCAGGCCGGTTGCGTCGAGTGTGTAGTGCAGCAGGTCGTCCTGATGGACGAAGCCCATGCGGTCGAGCGACGTGCGCGAGGGGTTCGCGTGAACCATGTTGAGCTGTAAGCCCGCACACTCGCGTTCGCGCGCGATGTTAGCGACTTCGATGACGAGGCGGAAACCGACGCCGGTGCCGCGTGCGACTTCGTCGACGAAGAGGTCGGTAATCTGAAGCGAGCAAGCGGCTTCCCAGATCGAGTAATTCATCTGGAACATCGCAAGGCCGACGGGACGCCCGTTGCTTTCGGCGATCAGTGCCTCGAAGCGCGGCCGTTCGCCGAAGCCGTCGCGGCGCAGCGTTTCAACCTTGGCCGTCACGCGATTGCCGATGCCTTGATACTGGGCAAGCGCACGGATCATGCGAAGGATGGTTTCGCAATCTTCGGGGCGGGCGGTGCGGACGGTGACGTTTGTATTGGGAAGGGGCACAGCGGCGAGGGCCGTCATGATAGGGGAAACTCCAGACGCGTAGCTTGGCCGCCTGACGCCCGCGAGTGTGGCGACGGCGGCTTACCGAGTAACGCTGAAACCGTAGGTTTGGTTTAAAGCGGCGGGAGAATAGGTAGGCCTTCTCCGGCTGTCACTCAACGCGCGCTTGAATCTTTTTCGGTGTGCGAGGTTCGTTTTCCGCCAGTTTCACGGCCTTCGCATCTGCGTTCTTCAGACGCGCATTCATGTCCGCGGTAAGGTTGGCGGCGGTTGAGACTGTCGTGTCCCACAAGTTGGTCGCTGTTTTGCACAACTCGGGGTTGGTGTCGCAAACGCTTACGGCTTCAACGCCCAGGCCCCACACCGCATACGCGGCGTTGTGCAATTGCTGGCCGACGTCGACATCTTGCCAGGCGATCTCACCGTCGCCGCCGGCGGCGCCGAGACGCGCTTGCGGCGGTATGATTACCAGCGCCAAGCCAAGCCAGAAGATCGTGCGAAAGATGAAACCCATCGACGTCACTCCAACGTTGGCGGGAGTTTTACGCGCGGCGCGTTCGAGAGTGCTCAAGAACAAAGGCAAAATTGAAACGAACTCGCGCCGAATCGTCGTGACGTCGGTTTAGCGGCAACACGCGCTCACCGAACGCGCGTTGGTTTTAGTCAAACGAGAGCGGCATTTGGTGCGATGTTTCGGTGAATTTCATTCAAGTTTTCGACGTCGCGGATCTTCGCGCGCGGGATCTTTGGTTCCTGTGCGAAGGGCGTATTCGTGCGTTCGTTTGGTTGATCGGCGTTGACGACGCGATACGTGCGGTCGCGCGGTCAACGCGCGGGCGGTTAACCGGCGGAAAGCATGTTTGGCAAGCGGCGGAGGGTGAACGCTCTTTGCCTCATGCCGCGTAAGCGCGCCGTCAGCCGTGCGTGATGGCGAGGTTGATGCCTGTCTCTTGGAAACGTGCGATCGCTCGGTGAACGTACGCGCGGTTAACCTGCGGAAAGCATGTTTGCCCGGTGGCGCGTCGTGAACGCTGCATTCTCCCGGTCGTGGTTGCGACGCGTACGGATGGACAGCTATTTTTTTTTTCCGTGCGCCGATCTCTGCGCCTTTGAGGAGCGACGACTGGCTGGAATCGGGTCGGGGCGGCCCGGTTCGTATAAATAAATTCTTACAGAGCGCGCCGGTTGGTTGAGATGGATTTAAGAGGTGCCGCGGACTCTTAGTTTCGGTTAAGCGACGGCACGGATTCCTTACGGACAGTTACGTGCCGCTGCGTCTCGGTGCGGCATTTAAGATTTCGTTAACCTTTGGAGACCAGCCTGCGTTAACCAATGGGGAAGCGAGTCGGATGTCAGTCGGTTTGCGTAGGTCAGTCGGGGACTTTTTGTTGGACGCGTTCGACGGCGTCCTGGGGGCGGAGCCGGCCGGCGAGGCGGAGCGGCGGCGCGCGTTCGTATCGGCGAACTTGATGGCGGGCGGCATAGGCCTCGCGCTGTGGCCGCTGCACTGGGCGGTGTTCGGGCTTGTCGACTTCGCGACCATGCTGGCGTTTTTGTTTTTGTGGATGCCGTTGCCGTTGGGCCTTTGGGTCAAGAGCGGCGGCGATCTGGCGCGCGGCGAAGGTTTGTCGGCGCTGTGTCTCGCGGGCTTTGTGACGTTCGCCGCGATTTACACCGGCGGTCTCGCGTCGGCGGCGCTGCCGTGGCTATTGATCGTGCCGATCGAGGCTGCGATTTCCGGACGGCGCTCGGCGGTGACGGTGAGCGCCTTGACTGCGGGCGGTGGTTTCTTCGTCGTGTCGGTGCTGACGATGTTCGGCTGGCTGCCTGTGTCGCGGATCGATCCGGTGTTGTCGGGCTTCGTGTATGCGACGTCGCTGTTCGCCGCGTTGATCGTCGGCACGTTGTCGCTGCGCGCGTTTCAACGGCGGCAGGGTCAAGAGGTGGCGCGAGCGCGCGCGAATGCGGCGCTGCATCGCTCGCTGACGGAATCATCGGCCGATCTCATCACGCGCCATTCGGCGGACGGCACGGTGCTCTATGCGTCGGCCGCGGCGGAAGAGATGCTGAACGTGCCGGCGCGCGAGCTTGAAGGGTTGAGCCCGGCGATGATGGTGCACATCCAGGATTTGAAATCGGTGGAGCGTGCGTTCACGCGCGCCGCCGGCGGCGAGACTCAAACGGTTGCGTTCCGTTTGCGCCGCCGTGACGGTTCGTATGTGCCGGTCGAGATGCGCGCGCAGGGCGCGGACGGCGATGTCGTTGCGGTGACGCGCGACGTGTCGGAACACACGGCCGAAGTCGTCGAGCTTTCATCGCGGCGCGACGAGGCGGACGAGGCGTTGCGCGCGCGCACGCGGTTCCTGGCGTCGATCACGCATGAGCTGCGCACGCCATTGAACGCGATCATCGGATTCTCGGACGTGATGCGGAACGAGATTTTTGGGCCGGTCGGGCATACGAAGTATCGCGAGTATGCCGATCATATCCGCAACTCCGGCATGCATCTCGTCGATCTCGTTTCCGATCTGCTCGACATGTCGAAGATCGAGGCGGGCAAGTTCACGATCGATCGCGCGACGTGCGACGTGCGGACTCTCGCCGAAGAGAGCGTCGCGATGGTGAAGGGCATTGCCGACGAAGCGGGCGTAGAGCTGCGCGTCGACGTGCCGGAGCGTTTGATGCTGTCGGCGGATGCTCGCGCGATCAAGCAGAGCCTCATCAATTTGATGTCGAACGCGGTGAAGTTCACGCCGTCGGAGGGTCGCGTTACGGTTTCGGCGCGCAGCGACGGCAGCGATATCGTGATCAAGGTCATCGATACCGGCGTCGGCATTCCGGAGAAAGATCTTGCGCGCATCGGCAAGCCGTTCGAGCAAGTCGAAGGCGCGATGCAGCGCCTGCACAAGGGGACGGGGCTGGGTCTGTCGCTCGTGAAATCGCTGACCGAATTGCATGGCGGTACGATGTCGATTACGAGCGCGCTCGGCGATGGGACGACGGTGACGTTGCGTCTGCCGATCGTCGCGGCTGCGGCGCCGGCCGTGGACGGCACGCTCGTCTATCCGGCGAAATTTCGTGTGCGGGCGTAACCGCTCGCGCCCGCTTTCATTTCGAGGGGAAGGCCCCCGCCACCAAATCATCGCGGATTGCGTACCCGCAGATTTGGTGGCGGGGTAACTACGGCGCGAAGCTTGAGCGCGCTTTGATGCCCCAGTGGCCGTTTTCGCAGGTGACGACGTAGATCGAGTCGAAGGCGCCGATGACGCTGCCGTCGGCGCGGTAGCGCGTGAAGCGCGTGTCGAGGTGGACCTTGTCAGCGCCGGCGTGGATCACGTCGCGGCGCTCCCAGGCGGAATGGTGCCAATCCTTCAGCGCGCCGCGTTCGAACATCTCGGGCTTGTGGTAGCCGGGCTCGATGAGCGCAAGCGTGTTCGAGGCAAGGCGGACGCTCGGGAAGTTGAACGTGCGCTCGAACGCCGGAAGATCGCGCGCGTTGAAGGCCGCCATGAACGCGTCGAGGCAGGCCTGCGCGGCGGCGATGGCAGCGGCGGATGGGTCAGGCATGTGTGCTCCCTGCCGGTTTTGGTGTGTTATCATGACCAGGCGTTTAGCTAACCGGAAGGGGAAACGGCGTGAACCGCGGCGTGCAAGTCTGGGCGGTGAGTTTGGTGCTGACCTTGGTTGGCATGGTGCTGACTGTTGGCGTTTGGGCCCTGGCGGTCGCGTATGGCGCGCCGCCGCTCATCGCGATCGCGCTAGCGTTCGGTGTTGCGGTGTTGTTGGGTGCGTTGGTCGGCGTCTTGATGCGCTGGCTTACGGACTGAGGGTCAGCTCCTGGGTTCGGTGCGCGGCACAGCTGGTGCCCAAACGGAAAGAGCCCCGGGGCGACGCGTCGCTCCTCGGGGCTCATCTTCACTTCCGAATTGTCCAGCTGGAGCCGGACGGGTTACGAGGTTTGTTTCACCCTCGTTGCTGATGCCAAATTTTTCGTTCTTACGATCGGCTGACCGGGTTTGCGCGGATCGCACGCATGTCGTGCGCGCCGTGCGGGCGCAATGGCCTTCGGATTCAGGAGACCGTGCCTCCGCTGCATATGGCCGAGGCGGTTGGACTACCGGGTGGCGTCATGCTCCCTCCTAAAATTGTTTCGACCAAATGGCGCGTGTGAGCGCCTTCGACGATCGGTGCGGAAGCGCGTTGCCGGGCCGTCCCTGTTTCAGGGGCGCAGGCGGCGACACGAGGGCGTCCAGCCTGCTTCCGGCGATAACGGCCTTCGGTTTCAACCGCTTCAGACCACAATCGTCATGGATTTAGTTTGGCCCTCTTGCGGAGAGAGTCAAGTGCGGTCGGTGAAATGATTGTTGACGTTTGATCGTTGCGCTGGTGTGCAATTTTCTTTCGCACCCGGGAACTCACTATGTCACTGTATCTAACGCAAGCTCCATTTCGATTGCCGCGATCGCGTCGATGAGTTTGCGGTAGCGCGCGTTCCAGGCGGGATCGCCGGGCTTCTCGCCGTGCGCGCAGACGGCGCAAGTGTGTGCGGTGCAGATCGGGCGCAGATGCGGCGCGGCCGTGCAGCCGTCGTCGCCCATCAGCGGCAAGGCGGGGTGCCAGGTCTCGGCGAGTTCGATCTGCCAGTGTGTTTGCGCGTGGTCAATGGCGATGGCGCAGTAGCGCGCTTCGCAGCATGTGCGCGGGCGCTCGCAGTGGCCCGCGCATTCGATTTCGGTCAGTTGGCCGAGTTCAGCGTAGAGCGCGATTAAGCGATCGCGCAAGGCGTAGCTCATTTTGGGATTTGGATCAGGCGGGCGTTGTCTTCGTCCCAGAGACAATAGCGCATGGCCGACAGACCCTGCCACAGCGTTACCGTCGGCGCGGCGGCAAAGCGCGCGTCGGAACGGTGACACGCTTCGAGGCGGTAGTTCGGCACGCCGGGATCGAGATGGTGGATGTGGTGGTAGCCGATATTGCCGGTGAACCACTGCAGCACCTTCGGTAGCACCAAATGCGAACTGCCGGCGATGGAGGCGTCTTGGGCGCTCCATACGCCCTCGCGCGCCCACAGGGCGCCGTCGAAGCGGTGCTGAAGCGAGAACATCCAGACGCCTAAGACGGCCGCGACGATCGACGAGGGCAGGTGGACCAGCAGCACGTTCTGCCAACCAAAGGCGTAGACGAGCGCGCCGAACACGATGAGGAGGCCGACATTGGTGATGTGGACGGAGCGGCGCTCGCGCTTCCAGGCCGACGGTGTGTCGAACGGTACGCGGTAGAGTACGAGGAACACGATCGGCGGCAGAAGCAGCAGCGCCACGAACGGGTTCCAGACGAAGCGGTAGAAAAGTTTGCTGCGGGCGGGCAGAGCCTGGTACTCGGCCAACGTCAGGCAGGTCGAGTAGATGTCGCTGCCGCTGTGGCGGTTGTCGAGGTCGTTCCAGTGCATGTGGTGACCCGCGTGCTGACGGCGCCAATTCTCGTACGGCGTCAGCGTGACGATGCTGCACAGGAGACCGACCCAGCGGTTCGCGGCGCTCGATCGGAAGAACGAGCCGTGGCCGCAATCGTGCTGGAAGATGAAGATGCGCACGATGAAGCAGCCGGCGAGCAGCGAAAGGCCCGCGAGCGCCCAGTAGTGCACGCCGAGCAGGAGGCCTGCGTACATGGCGGCGTAGATCGCGAAGAGCGGGACGAAGCCGCTGGCCAATTGCGCAAGGCTCATCGCGACCGTAGGACTGCGAAAGGGGCGGGTGGCGAGGCGCAGATCGGGCGTCGCGTTTTCGGCTGTGCTCATGACATTTCACTTTCGCGCACGGCGCGCTCGCTGCTGTCGCGGGTGTCTTTCACGCGGTATTGGTAGTCCTGGCCTTCGGCGGGCATGAGGCGCACGACCTTATAGATGCCGGTCGGCGTGCCGCGGTGATAGGCGTCGGCCCGGAGGTTGACGGTGTCGCCGACTTTGAAGCGGCGCGGACGAAGAGTGATGTCTGTCATTGAAACAACGTCTCCAAAAGAAAATGAGGCAGGGCACGGCGATCGAGGCGTCATCCGGCAATGACGCACGGACGCCAACACTCGATCGCCGCTGCACGCGCGTTAAGGACCGGCGCCCGCTCTGGCACCGGCACCAACGCCTCAAGGCCGTAAAGCCCGGGCGCCGCGCGGCAAATTAAGAAAGACACGGCTGAACTGTTCGGCGCGCCTTTGCCAGCGCCGGCGTTTCGGACCGCAAGTTGTCGGTGGATGTTCGGGCGGGGCTTATTCCGCGCCTCACGCAGCAACGCGAATGGTGAACATAAGTCATTGCAGCGCAATAAGCCAGCACGCCGCTTTAACCTTGGCGCTGTGTCACCACAGGCACGCGAGGCACGCTAAGGTCGCGGTGGGGACTTCGGGGGAAATGCCTTGGCGGGAACGCCGCAAGGCTTGCGATGGATTGATGCCGTGGCGGTGCTGGATGCCGCTGTGGGCGCTGTATTGCTCGTCGCGGGCGTGTATTTGATTGAACCGGGCATTGCGGATCTCGGCTTCTATCTGGAGGCTGATCGCTATGTGCTGGCGGGCGCCGTGCTCGTCTATGCGGGGTTGGTGCTCGGTTACGCCGGCGTGTTCGGATTGGCGGGCGTCACCGGCGTTGCCGGCGCGACAGCAAACGTGGCGTTCGGCACGATCGCGCGGTTCTGCGTCGCTGCGCTGATGCTGACCTTTGCCGTGCGCGCGGCGCTTGCCGGTTTGCCTGCGGCGTGGATCGTGGGTCCGGCGATCCCCGGACTGCTGGCGCTCTTCAGTTTGCGCTTCGCCAGCATTGCGAAGGCGCGCGCGTCGACGACGGCGGTCACGGCTATCACGGCGGACACCGGCAAGAGCGCACCGTTCGTGCTCAGCGCATTCGCCTGGGATGCGGTGCGGCTTGGTGTGGCGACATGCGCGGGCGTGTTTCTGTTGGGATGCGCACTCGCCGCCTATATTTTATTGGACCGCGCTTTCATCGCCGATCGTCCGATCAATCTTGCCGTCGCGGTCACTGCCATCTGGCGAACGCTGGGGCCGGTCGTTCTCGTCGTCGCCGAGATTCTGGTTTTGGTGTTCGTGTTCCTCGGCACCCTGAATTGGGTGAGCGAGCGCCGTCGTCGTCGCGGCGGCAGCGAGGTCGAGCGCGATCTTGGCGCCGACGAATTGAACTTCGCGTCCGCTTGCGTGACGCAGATCCGCGAGTATGTCGCGGCGCGCGATCTCGCCGGTTTGGCGCACCGCGCATCGAGCGCTTCCGTGTGGCTCGTGCTGGCGGCGGTCGCGTTCGCCGTCTGGGTGATGCTTGAGGCCGAGCGTCTCATCGGCGCGGTCTATGCGCCGTCCGTGGATGGGTGGTCGCTCTATCTGATCGAATGGCCGGATGCCGCCGTGGTCGCTCTGGTTGCGATCGTTTCAGCAGCGATCGTGCCACACGCGTTGGCGAAGCTCATCTGGCCGCGGGTGGCGGAGGCCAGCGGCGCGTTGATGCTGAAGGCCGATCGCGCGGACGGTGGGCTGGATCGCGAGATCGTCAAACGCGTGCGCGATCGCAGCTTGGCGCCGGGTGTGGCGTTCGATGCGGGCGAGTTGATGCG
>JAWXBY010000174.1:0-2787 GCA_034440355.1 Alphaproteobacteria bacterium | reverse complement strand
TCCGCGTTGTTCGCTGTCGTGACGACAGCCGCCTCTTGCGGCGCGGTCAACGCAATGCATGACAGCTTCTCGGCGCTCGGCGGCATGGTCCCGTTGGTGAACATGCTGGTCGGCGAGGTGATCGTCGGCGGCGTCGGCGCGGGCTTTTACGGCATTCTCGTGTTTGCCATCCTGACGATCTTCGTCGCCGGCCTGATGGTTGGGCGCACGCCGGCCTATCTCGGCAAGAAGATCGAGGCGCGCGACGTGAAGCTCGCGGTGCTCGCGATCCTTGCATCTCCGCTGGCAATCCTGATCGGCACGGCGCTCGCGGCTTCAACCGAAGCAGGGCGCGCGGGTTTGCAGGACGCGGGGCCACACGGTTTCACCGAGATGTTCTACGCCTTCGCATCAGCGGCGGGCAATAACGGCTCAGCCTTTGGCGGCCTCACAGCGACGAGCGATTTCTACACTTACGCGCAAGCCGCGGCGATGTTGATCGGGCGCTTCCTGGTCATCATCCCTGTACTGGCCATCGCCGGCAATCTAGCGGCGAAGACAAGCGCGCCGCCGTCTGTGGGTTCGTTCCCGACCGACGGGCCGCTCTTCATCTTCCTGCTCGCCTTCATCATCATGATCGTCGGCGCGCTCACCTTCTTCCCCGCGCTTGCGCTTGGGCCCTTGGCCGAAGCGACTGCTGGGCGGCTGTTCTAGGGGGCATGATCACCATGTCTGAGAAAAACAAACCCATTTCGTTGTTTGATCGCGCCATCCTGTGGCCCGCTGCGCTGGACGCTTTCGTCAAGCTCAGTCCGCTGAAGATGTGGCGCAATCCGGTGATGTTCGCGACGGAGCTCGTCGCGCTCTATGTCACCATCTTGTTCGTGCGCGACCTCTTGGGCGGCGGTGGCGAAAGCTCATTCGCCGGGCAGATTGCGCTCTGGTTGTGGGCGACGGTGTGGTTCGCGGCATTCGCGGAAGCTGTGGCGGAGGGGCGCGGCAAGGCGCAGGCGGCGAGCCTGCGGCGCGCGCGTTCTGAACTCACGGCGCGACGCATCGTCAGTGGCAAGGCGCAAGAGCCGGTGGCGGCTAGCGATCTGAAGGTTGACGACACTGTTGAAGTCGTTGCCGGCGAACTGATCCCGGCGGACGGCGAAGTCGTCGAGGGTGTGGCGACCGTGGACGAAAGCGCCATCACCGGCGAAAGCGCGCCGGTGATCCGCGAAGCAGGCGGCGACCGCTCCGCCGTTACGGCTGGCACACGCGTGCTCTCCGATCGCATCGTCGTGCGCGTGACAGCGACAGCCGGCTCGACTTTTCTTGACCGCATGATCGCGCTGGTCGAAGGCGCCTCGCGCAAGAAGACGCCGAACGAGATCGCGCTGTCGGTGCTGCTTGCGGGCTTGTCGCTTATCTTCGTATTGGCCGTCGCTACCGTACCGGCTCTCACCTCATACGCTGGTGGCGGTGTCAGCGTTGTTGCGCTGGCGGCGCTTTTCATCGCGCTGATCCCAACCACGATCGGCGGTTTGCTCTCCGCTATTGGCATCGCCGGCATGGACCGGCTTGTACGCTTCAACGTGCTCGCCACCTCCGGCCGCGCGGTGGAGGCGGCGGGCGACGTGGACGTGCTGCTGCTCGACAAGACCGGCACGATCACGCTGGGTGACCGCCAAGCGGTAGCGTTCATCCCGGCCCCCGGCGTCACCGAACGTGATCTGGCCGATGCCGCACAACTCGCCTCGCTTTCGGACGAAACGCCTGAGGGACGCTCGATCGTCGTGCTCGCGAAGGAGCGCTTCGACATGCGTGGCCGCGAGATGGCGCCGACGCACGCCAAGTTCGTGCCGTTCACTGCACAAACGCGGATGAGCGGCGTCGATATCGAGGGCGTTGCGATCCGCAAAGGCGCGGTGGACTCGGTGCTCGCGTTTGTCAGCGCACAAGACGGCGGCTCCGACGTCCCAGCCGATGTGCGTCGCGCCGCTGAAGTCATTGCTCGTGAAGGCGGCACGCCGCTCGCAGTGGCGAAGGGCGGCCAGGTGCTCGGCATCGTGCATCTGAAAGACGTCGTCAAAGGCGGCGTGAAAGAGCGCTTCGCCGAGTTGCGCAGATTGGGCATCCGTACCGTCATGATCACCGGCGATAACGCGCTCACCGCCGCCGCGATTGCGGCTGAAGCCGGCGTGGATGACTTCCTCGCCGAAGCTAAGCCCGAGGACAAGCTCGCCCTAATCCGCAAAGAGCAGGGCGACGGAAAGCTCGTCGCCATGTGCGGCGACGGCACCAATGACGCGCCAGCGCTGGCTCAGGCCGATGTTGGCGTCGCGATGCAGACGGGCACGCCCGCCGCGCGCGAGGCCGGCAACATGGTCGACCTCGACAGCGACCCAACCAAGCTCATTGAGATTGTCTCGATCGGCAAGCAATTGCTGATGACGCGCGGCTCACTGACGACGTTCTCGATCGCCAATGACGTCGCCAAATACTTCGCCATCATCCCGGCGATGTTTGCGGTGATTTATCCGGGGCTCGGTGTGCTCAACATCATGGGGCTTTCGAGCCCAGAGAGCGCCATCCTTTCGGCGATCATTTTCAACGCGATCATCATCCCGCTGCTGATTCCGCTCGCGTTGCGCGGCGTGAAATGGCGGGCGGCGCCAGCAAGTCAATTGTTGGCACGCAATCTCGCCATCTATGGCGCCGGCGGACTGATCGCGCCGTTCATCGGCATCAAGCTGATCGATGTCGTCGTCTCCGCACTCAACCTGGCTTGAGGCCCATCATGCTGCAAACACTCCGTCCCGC
>JAWXBY010000173.1:0-47462 GCA_034440355.1 Alphaproteobacteria bacterium | reverse complement strand
GCGGCCGGCCGCCCGACCTTCAGCGCCACGTCATGCGTCGGCTTCAGCACGCCGAACGTCCCGCCATGGCCCGAACACCGCTCGACCACATCGATCTTCGTCTGCGGAATGAGCCTCAACATCTCGGCCGCCTTCGGCCCCATATTCTGCGCCCGCGCGTGACAGGCAAGATGCACACTCACCCCACCCTCAATCGGCTGCAGCCCTTCGGGCATCCCGTGCTTTTTCGCGACGTCGACCACATACTCGTCGATGTCAAACGTCGCCTGCGATAGCTTCTTAACGTTCTCGTTGCCCGGAACGATCAGCGCCCACTCGAACTTGAACATCAACCCGCAGCTCGCCGTCAGCGCGATGATGTCATAGCCCTGGTCGATAAACGGCACGAGCGCAGCCGACACCTTCTCAGCCTGCGCCGTCACGCGAGCCAAATCGGCCTGCTCCAGAAACGGCATCCCGCAACAGCCCGGATACTCGACGATCGTCTCGACGCCCATATGCGCGAGCAGCCTGCGTGCCGCAATGCCCGTGGCCGGCCGATTGTAGTTCACGGAGCACGTCGCAAAGAGCAGCGCCTTGCGTTTGCCGAACGCCGGCGCCTTCTCGTTCGCAACGACCGGCTCTTGCCGTGCCGTCATTGTGAACGTGCGCGAATGAAACTTCGGCAGATCGGCTCGCGCGTCGATGCCCGCAACGCTCTCCGCAAGCCCGCGCGTAAACTTGTTCTTGGTGTCGCTACCCCAGTTCACGACCGGCGCAACCACCGCCGCCATCGTGCCGTTGCGATCCATCTTCGCCATCTGACGCGCCACGAAATGCGTCTTGCCCGCCTTCGCTTCGGCGACGCGATAGCGCAGCATCAAATGCGGAAAGTCGAGATTGAACTCATGGGGCGGCACATACGGACACTTCGTCATGTAGCACATGTCGCAAAGCGTGCAGGCATCGACGACTGGGGCGAAATCCTCAGACTTCACCCCGTCGAGTTCTTCCGTCGGCGAATTGTCGACCAGATCGAACAACCGTGGAAACGAATCGCACAAATTGAAACAGCGCCGGCACCCGTGACAGATGTCGAACACCCGCCGCATCTCTTCGTCGAGCTTCGCGGAGTCCGTAAAATCCGGCGACTGCCAGTCGATAGGATGGCGCGTGGGGGCTTCTAAACTTCCTTCTCTCACGAGCCGTCCTTGAGCTAGCGCATGCGCAGTCTGGGAGCGCGGGCGTCCCGCCCGCTCTCCCGTGACCACGACTGGCGTATGTGTTTGAGAATGAAAGAAGGGCGGGCGGGACGCCCGCGCTCCCAGACTTAGCCCAATGTGTCGAGCGCTTTTTGGAAGCGCCCCGCGTGGCTCTTTTCGGCTTTGGCCAGCGTCTCGAACCAATCGGCGATTTCGTCGAAGCCTTCTTGGCGCGCGGTCTTGGCCATGCCCGGATACATGTCGGTGTATTCGTGAGTCTCGCCCGCGATCGCGGCCTTCAGGTTGTCGCCCGTCGGACCGATCTTCAGGCCCGTCGCCGGATCGCCGACCGCTTCCATGAACTCGAGATGTCCGTGCGCATGACCCGTCTCGCCTTCGGCGGTGGAGCGGAACACGGCGGCCACATCGTTGTAGCCTTCAACGTCGGCCTTCTGCGCGAAATAAAGATAGCGGCGGTTCGCCTGGCTTTCGCCCGCGAACGCAGCTTTCAGATTGTCGAACGTTTTAGTGCCACCAAGTTTTGCCATCAGACTCGTCTCTCCTCGAAAACACGGAATTGCGATAGTCCGCCCCGCTTCGAGCGCACGATAGCCACCGCGCAAGCGATGTCAATCTTTTAGAACGATTCTAAAGAGTTGCGACTCAGTCGCGAGATTTCAACCGCACAACGACTTCGACGCGCTCGATCTCCGTACCGGCAGGCGGCTTCGGCAATCCGTCGATACGCACGTCGTCGCCGGGAATATCGGCGAGCAGACCCTGATCTTCAAAATAGAAATGATGATGATCGCCGGTATTTGTATCGAAATACGTCTTTTCGCCGTCGACGATAACCTGGCGCAGCAAACCCGCGTTCGTGAACTGATGAAGCGTGTTGTACACGGTCGCCAAGGACAACGAGGCGCCGACGCGCGTCGCATCCTGATGCAGACATTCCGCGGTCACGTGACGATCGCAGTCGGCGAACAGCAACTTGCCCAGCGCAATACGCTGGCGCGTCGGGCGCAAACCCGCCGCCCGCAATTTCGCGACCAGATCGCCTTTGTGCGCCGAAACGGCTTTGGACACTGTGGAACGCATAGGACCCGTTCAAAACCTGACTTGGCGGAGGTTGAAACCCCCTGATGCACCGCATAGAGTTCACGGGCTTATAACACGCGACCCGCCCCCACGCACTTTTGAATAACTCAAAACTGCATCCGGGGGAAATTGGATGGTTAACCCTTTATGTCAAGTGCCCCGTCGGACGCGGTGAATCTGGTCAAAGCGCGCAGTTCCTTCGACATGGAGGGCCTCTTGGACTGCGCCCACGGCCGCCTCTTCGGCCCCGGCAACGCGCGCTTGCCCCTGCCGCCCATGCTGATGTTCGACCGCATCACGCACATCGCCGACACCGGCGGCGCGAACGACAAGGGTCAGATCATCGCCGAATTCGACATCAAGCCCGACCTCTGGTTCTTCAAATGCCACTTCGAGTCCGACCCCGTCATGCCGGGATGCCTCGGCCTCGACGCCATGTGGCAGATGGTGGGCTTCTTCCTGGGCTGGATGGGCGGCAAAGGCCGCGGACGTGCTGCCGGCGTCGGCGAAGTCAAATTCAGCGACATGGTCCTTCCAGACGCACGCCTCGTTACCTATGTCATCGACCTGAAGCGCGTCATCATGCGTAAATTGGTGCTGGGCATCGCGGACGGCGTGATGAAGATCGACGGCAGGATCGCATACGAAGCAAAAGACCTGCGGGTCCTGCTTGCCCCGGACGCGCCGCAGGGCGCCTGATCACTTACGTTGCGCCGTGTACCCCGGCGCGGGAGACTCGAATGGTCATCGCTATCGCCGCAGTTCTCGCAGCCGCCGCCATTGCCGCAGCCGCCTTGGCCGCGAAGGCGCCGCGCCCCATCCCTGTCCGCATCAAGCGCAAGCGCTAAACGATCATGAGACGAGTCGTCGTCACGGGATTGGGCATCGTTTGCTCGATCGGCAATAACGCGCAGGAAGTCATCGCTTCCTTGCGCGAAGCGAAATCCGGCATCGTCGCCGCCGAAGACTACCAGCGCATGGGCTTCCGCAGCCAAGTGCATGGCAGTCTGAAGGTGGACCTCGACACCGCCGTCGACCGCCGCGCGAAACGCTTCATGGGCGACGGCGCAGCGTATGCCTGGCTGGCTATGAACCAAGCCATCGCCGACGCAGGCCTCGAACCCAAAGACGTTTCGAACGAACGCACCGGCCTCATCGTGGGCTCCGGCGGCCCATCGACGAAAGCAATCGTCGCCGCCGCCGATACCGCGCGCACAGAACCCGTCAAAGGCCCAAAGAAAGTCGGCCCCTTCGCCGTCCCGAAGGCGATGTCGTCGACCTGCTCGGCGAACCTCTCGACCTGGTTCAAGACCAAGGGCGTGAACTACTCGATCTCTTCCGCCTGCTCCACGTCGGCCAATTGCATCGGCAACGCCTACGAAATGATCCAGTGGGGTAAGCAAGACGTGATGTTCGCCGGCGGCGGCGAAGAACTCGACTGGACGCTCTCGGTCCTCTTCGACGCGATGGGCGCGATGTCGTCGAAATACAACGACACGCCCCACAAGGCGAGCCGCGCCTATGACAAGAACCGCGACGGCTTCGTCATCTCCGGCGGCGGCGGCATCTTGATCCTGGAAGAGCTGAGCCACGCCAAAGCTCGCGGCGCGAAAATCTACGCCGAACTCACGGGCTACGGCGCGACGGCCGACGGCGCCGACATGGTCGCCCCGTCCGGCGAAGGCGCGGTACGCTGCATGCGCATGGCGATCGAACAAGCGAAAACCTCGATCGACTACATCAACCCGCACGCGACCTCGACGCCGGTCGGCGACATCCCTGAGATCAAGGCGATCACCGAAGTCTTCGGCAAGAACATGCCGCCCATCAGCGCCACGAAATCGCTGACCGGCCACAGCCAAGGCGCAGCCGGCGTGCATGAGGCGATCTATTCGCTGCTCATGCTCAACAACAAATTCATCTGCGAAAGCGCGAACATCGAGGAAATCGATCCCGAAGTCGCCGAAGCGAACATCGTGCGCAAACGCATCGACAACGCCAAGATCGACACGGTGATGTCGAACTCGTTCGGCTTCGGCGGCACGAATGCCAGCCTCGTCTTCCAGCGCTACAACGGATGACTCACGCCGGAAAATTGATGGCAGGCAAGCGCGGCCTCATCATGGGCGTCGCCAACGACCACTCGATCGCCTGGGGCATCGCCAAGACGCTGCATCAGCACGGCGCCGAACTCGCCTTCACCTATCAGGGCGACGCTCAGGCCAAACGCCTTCGGCCGCTCGCCGCCTCCATCAATTCCACGATCATGCTGCCGGCTGACGTGGAAAACGACGACCAGCTCGATCAGGTTTTCGATGCGCTGAAATCTGAGTGGGGTAGCCTCGACTTCCTCGTCCATGCCATCGCCTTCTCCGACAAGGACGAGCTCAAGGGCCGTTACGTCGACACCACGCGCGCGAACTTCCGCCGTTCGCTCGAAATCTCCTGCTATTCCTTCACGGCGATCGCCCAACGAGCGGCGCGGCTCATGTCGAACGAGATGGGCCGTCGCGGCGGCGCCATGATCACCCTCAGCTATCTGGGCGCCAGCCGCGTGACGCCGAACTACAACGTGATGGGCGTGGCCAAGGCGGCCCTTGAAGCGTCCGTCCGCTATCTCGCTGCCGATCTCGGTCGCGACGGCATCCGCATCAACGCAATCTCGGCCGGACCCATGCGCACATTGGCGGGTTCGGTCGTGGGCGACGCGCGCACCATGTTCAAATGGAACAAGGCGCAAGCCCCTCTCGGGATCAGCATCACGCTCGACCAAGTCGGCGGCGCGGCAACATATCTCTTGAGCGAATTGAGCGGCGGCGTGACAGGCGAAATCCACTTCGTCGACGCCGGCTACAACATCGTCGGTGTCCCGCCCGCGACCACCCTCAAGGGCTGGCAGGCACCCGAAAGCGGCGAGCAGTAGCTCAAGAGTTCAAACGCCGAAGCGCCCCTGCCACGTCGCTCATGTGCGGCAGTACGCGCACTGCGCCGGCGCCCGTCAACCGCTCGCTCTGATCGGGCAAGCAATGCGGACCGCCGACAAAGCCCCAGACCGTCATACCGGCCGCGACGCCCGCCCTAACACCGTTGACGCTGTCTTCTATGACGACGCAGCGCCCTGGAACGACCGACAATTTCTCGGCCGCCAGAAGAAACAAATCCGGCGCAGGCTTTCCGTGATGAACGTCATCGCCCGAATAAACGTGGCCGTCGAACACGTCCCAAAGCCCCAGTCCACGAACCTTCCCGTGCAGCTCGACCTTGGGGCTCGATGATGCAATCGCCTTCAGCCCGCCGAACGCATGTGCAGCCTCGACCGCGCCGATGATGGGTCGAATATCGGCGAGCACGCGGCGCGTGATCTCGGCGCTGATGCGCTGGATAGCCCCTTCGGGCAGCGGCACGCCAAGTTGCGCGCGATGCTCGGCATCGAGGGCCGCACTCCAATCGCGAACGGCCAGGCCCTGAAACTTCGCGTTGTTGGCGTGGCTGTCAAACAAAAGGCCGAGGCGTTTCATCGCCTCGACCTCAACTTCATGGGCAATCGTTTCCGAATCGATCAGGACGCCGTCGCAGTCGAAAATGACGGCGTCCATGACGCTTAGCCTTCGGCGGCCTTGTCGCTGCCGTCGTCCGCGATTTCCTTGCCGGTGACCTGATCGACGATCTTCATCGACAGACGCACCTTGCCGCGATCGTCGAAGCCCAGAAGCTTCACGAACACCTTGTCGCCTTCCTTCACGACGTCGCCGGTCTTGGCGACCTTCTTGCGGGAAAGCTGCGAGATGTGGACGAGGCCGTCACGCGCGCCGAAGAAGTTCACGAACGCGCCGAAGTCCATGACCTTGACGATCTTGCCTTCATAGATCTCGCCGACTTCGGGCTCCGCCACGATCGACTTGATCCACTTCAACGCCGCCCGGATCGACTCGCCGTTCGCCGACGCGACCTTCACCACGCCGTCGTCCTGGATGTCGATCTTCGCGCCCGTCTTTTCGACGATCTCGCGGATCACCTTGCCGCCCTGCCCGATCACTTCACGGATCTTGTCGGTCGGAATGTTGATCACCTCGATGCGCGGCGCATGCTCGCCAAGCTCGGCGCGGGCGCCGGTCAAGGCCTTCGCCATCTCACCGAGGATGTGAATACGCCCGTCCTTCGCCTGAGCGAGGGCCACACGCATGATCTCTTCCGTGATGCCGGCGATCTTGATGTCCATCTGCAGCGAGGTCACGCCGCTCGACGTACCGGCCACCTTGAAGTCCATGTCGCCCAGGTGATCTTCATCGCCCAGGATGTCCGACAGAACGGCGAAGCGATCGCCTTCCTTGATCAAACCCATGGCGATACCCGCGCACGCGCTCTTCAGCGGAACGCCGGCGTCCATCAGCGACAGCGACGAACCGCAAACCGTCGCCATCGACGACGAACCGTTCGACTCCGTGATCTCCGACACGATGCGAACCGTGTAGGGGAAGCTTTCCTTCGGCGGCATCACCGGACGCATCGCCCGCCAGGCGAGCTTGCCGTGGCCGATGTCGCGGCGCTTCGGCGCACCGACGCGGCCCGTTTCGCCGACCGAGAACGGAGGGAAGTTGTAGTGCAGCATGAAGTGCTGCTTATACGTCCCTTCCAGCGAGTCGACGTATTGTTCGTCTTCGCCGGTGCCCAGCGTGGTCACGACCAACGCCTGCGTCTCACCACGCGTGAACAGCGCCGAGCCGTGCGTGCGCGGCAGGACGCCGACTTCCGCCATGATCGGACGCACGGTCTTCGTGTCGCGGCCGTCGATGCGCTTGCCGGTGTCGAGGATGTCGTTGCGAACGATCGCCGCTTCAAGCTCCTTGAAGAGCCCGCCCACGACGAGCGCGTCGGCTTTGCCTTCGCCCGCAAATTCCTCGAGGACGCGCTTCTTCGCGACGCCGACCTTTTCGTAACGCACTTGCTTCTGGCGCTCGCGATAGGCCGCACGCACATCGGCTTCCGCCATGCTCTTGATCTTCGAGAGCAGCGCGTCGTTGTCAGGGACAACGTGATCGCGCGGATCTTTCGCCGCGCGTTCGGCCAAGCGGATGATCGCCTGAATGACCGGCTGCATCGAGCGATGGCCGAACATGACCGCGCCCAACATGACGTCTTCCGGAAGCTCTTTCGCTTCCGATTCGACCATCATCACCGCGTCGTGCGTGCCGGCAACGACGAGCTCAAGGCTCGACTCCGGCATCTTCTCGATCAGCGGGTTCAACACGTATTCGCCGTTGATGTAACCGACGCGCGCAGCGCCGATCGGACCTTGGAACGGCACGCCCGACAGCGTCAGAGCCGCCGACACGGCGACCATCGACAGGATGTCGGGATCATTCTCAAGGTCGTGCGACAGCACGGTCGCGATGACTTGTGTTTCGTTGCGATAACCGTCGACGAACAGCGGACGGATCGGACGGTCGATCAGACGCGAGATCAGCGTCTCACGCTCCGTCGGACGCCCTTCGCGCTTGAAATAGCCGCCCGGAATGCGGCCCGCGGCGAAGGTCTTTTCCTGGTAGTCGACCGTGAGCGGCAGGAAGTCGATGCCGGCGCGCGGCGACTTCGCCGAAACGACGGTGGCCAGAACAGCGGTCTCGCCCATCGTGGCAAGAACGGCGCCGTCGGCCTGTCGCGCAATGCGCCCCGTTTCGAGCGTCAACTTGCGCCCGCCCCAATCGATTTCCTGGCGTTGAATGTCAAACATGCTTTGTCTTTCTCAAAATATTGCCGCCGCCGGATTGCGGACAGCCATGCGTTGTTGTGTAGGCGTGTGAACGCGACCGCATGCCGTTCGGCACGCGGGTCGCGCATTTGGTTGGGTTGAACGTGAGGCCGCGGTCCATACCGCTTGAGGCCTTCGACCGGCGCCTAACGCCGTAGACCCAATTTACCGATCAGCGCCTCATAGCGGCCCTTGTCGGTGTTCTTGAGGTAGTCGAGCAGCCGGCGGCGCTGCGACACCATCTTCAGCAAGCCGCGGCGCGAATGGTTGTCCTTCACGTGCGTCTTGAAATGGTCCGTCAGGCCGTTGATGCGCTCGGAGAGCACGGCAACCTGCACTTCGGGAGAGCCGGTATCGCCGGGCTTCACGGCGTATTGCTGCACGACTTCGGTCTTACGTTCTGGATTCAACGACATCGGGGATCCTTTTCTAAGATGAGAAGTTGAACACCCGCGTCGGCCTCAACTCCCCCCGCTCGAAGGCGACGATCGCAACTGGATCGCCGCCGCGGCTACGGCAGTAGGCGGGCAAAGGCTGGTCGCCTTCACCCTCTGCAGCGGCCTCTTCACGGAGAGAGACTCGGCCTCGCGCGAGTATCGCCCGACCCAACCGAAGTTGGGCTGCTTCCTGATCCGTCACGGCCAGCCCCGGGATGTCGTCCAGGGCGGTCGCAAGCGGCATGAGCAAGCGCTTGGCGGCGTGGTCTTTAGCAGATTCCTCCAGCATTTCCAGCGAAATTGCGGCATTCAGCCGGAACGGCCCGACCCCCAGCCGGCTCAGGGCCTGCACATGCCCCAGGCACCCCAAAGCCCGGCCCAAATCCCTGGCAAAAGCACGGACATAGGTCCCTTTGCCGCACAGCATCTCGAACACGGCATGCCCCTCGTCCGGGGTCTCCACCAGTTCCAGCCGGTGAATGTGGGCGATCCGCGGCTCCAGCTGAACATCCTCGCCGTCACGGGCCAGGTCATAGGCCCGCTCGCCATCGACCTTGATGGCGGAGAACGCCGGCGGCACCTGCATCACCCGCCCGACGAACGAGGGCAGCGCCCGCAGAATGTCTTCAGCAGAGGGCCGCATCTCACTCGTGCGCGTGAACGATCCTTCGGTGTCGTCGGTTGTCGTCTCCGCACCCCAGCCGACGGTAAAGCGATAAGTCTTCCGCGCATCGACGAGATACGGAACCGTCTTCGTCGCCTCGCCGAACGCCAGCGGCAACACGCCGGTCGCCAGCGGATCGAGCGTCCCCGCATGCCCCGCCTTGTTCGCATTCAGCAAACGACGCGCGATCGACAACGCCTTCGTCGACGTCATCCCTAAGGGCTTGTCGAGAATGAGCCAGCCGTGAACGGCCTCGCCCTTGTTACGCCTCGCCATCGTCCGACTGGCGCTTAAGATCGCGCGCCACCTTTTCGGACCGCAGCAAGTCGTCGATATGCTTGGCCTCGTCGAACGACGTGTCTTCGACAAAGACCAGCGTCGGCGCATGGCGCAGCTGCAGCGACTGCGCCACCTGCGACCGTAAGAACGGTGCCGACCGGTTCAACCCCTTCAACACGTTCGCGACATCCGAACCCACAAACGGCAGCGCAAACACGGTCGCCGCCTTCAAGTCTGGACTGATCCGCACTTCCGACACCGTCACCGACACGCCCTCGACCAGTGGATCATGCACATCGCCACGCGCCAAAACGCCGGCGAGGATGTGGCGAATTTCTTCCGCCACGCGCAGCTGCCGCTGACTGGGTCCAGGTTGTGAGGGTCGTGAAAATTTGCGTGCCATTGGGGGCGAGGCTTTATAGGCCTGAGGTCCAGAAGCCAAGCCTCAAGACGGCTCGTAACCGAACGTGCGCACCCAAGGCTCCAGCGCCGGCAGCACGGGTTCAAGAAAAGACCTGTAATTCCGCCACTTTCCTTGCGCCGTGGCATAAAGCGGCTGCACCACCTGCGACGCCGACGGCGTCCCGATCGCCCGCGTCTTCGCCGTCTCCGCATAGTTACGGACACCGTCGTCCCAAGGCACGCCGAGGAACTCAAGTAGCCCGCCGACCGTCGCATCGAAATCCGACACTACCGCTTCGTAGCGAACCTCATGCACCGCGAGCGGAAGTTTCGCGCGGCTGGCCCGCACCAACTTCATCACCGCATCATAGTAGCGCGTCGCCGTATCAAGCCGCAGCAACTGGAACATCGCCGCGTTCATCCCAAACCGCTGCTGGTAACAGCTCAGCACCGTGTCGCGCGGATCGCGAACAGCGAGCACGATCTTCGCGTCCGGGAACAAGCGATAGACCAACGGCAACAGCACGGCATTGAGCGGCAGCTTGTCGACGAACACGTCGCGCATCCGCAAACCCATCAGGCCGGTCTGCACCTGCTGCCAGTAGAGCGTCCGCCACTGCTCGATGTCGGCATCCGAAAGCGTCGCCCAAGAGTCGAAATCGCCCTCAGGTTTAACCAGCGCCATCGCCGAATCGACCAGCGTGTCGCGTTCCTCCAGCGTCGTGATCTTCGGATGCGACGCCAGAATCTGGTCCAGCAACGTCGTCCCCGACCGCGGAAACCCAACCAAGAACACCGGCGTCGGATCGCCCGCCTGCAAAGGTGGCGCCGGCTGCCACGTCAACAGATCGACGCTTTCGACAAACGCCGTCAGCCGTTCGACCGAATGCAGCGACAACGGCCCCTGGTCCTGCGCCCACGTCGCCGCACCCTGCGCATATTGCTGCTGGTTCGCGCGCGTAAACGCAGCGAACGCCTCGTCATATCGCCCAAGCTTATCCAGCGCCTCGCCGAGATACCCCTCCGCCACCACGCGATTGGTGACGCTCAACGCCGGCGACCGCAGCAAAGCCGCCAAATCAGCCGCCGCCCGCGCCGCATCGCCAAGCCGGTAAACCGCCCGCGCCCGCGTCATGGCCGCCGAAGTGTTGCTGGCCTGCAGCGACAACGCCCGCTCCGCCAAGCGCCGAGCGTCATCCAACCGGTGCTCTTCCTCGGCAATACGCGCGAGCCCCGCGACAGGCTCCGCATAATTGGCTTGCACAACCACGGCACGCTCATACGCACGCTTGGCGCCATCGCGGTCGCCGATGTCCAGCAGCACGTTGCCCAGATTGTTGTGCCCGATCGCAAACCGCCGGTCGATTTGCAGCGCCTCTTCCAAAACGATCCGCGCTTCGTGCAACCGCCCCATCGTCCGATACGCCGCCGCCAAATTCGTCAGCACGTGAATATGCGAGGGCATCACCGCCCTCGCCCGCTCATAGAGTTCGATCGAACCGGTGGTGTCGCCGGCCTCCCCGCGAATACCGGCAAGGATCATCAGCGCATTCGCGTCTTCGCCGAACTGGCTCAAGACTTGTTGCGCGAAACCTGCCGCTTCGGCGAAAGCGCGCCGCTGAAACGCAGCGACTGCGCGCTGCACCAACTGAACATGAAGAGGAGATGCCATCGGGCCCAAACTGCCCAAACCAACACGCCGAACGCAACAAAAACGTTGGCTACTCGAGCACGAACTCGGCCCGCGGTCGGATCAAAGTGCCGCTGGCGCGCTGTTCGAACACATGCGCGAGCCACCCGACGCTACGTCCCATAGCAAACAATCCCAAGGCGGCGCCGGCAGGCAAGGCAAAACGGCGCTCCAAAGCAAGGAGGGCGAAATCGACATTGGGCTCGAGCCCCGCCATCGATCGGGCCGTGTCCCGCACTGCCGCCATCACCTCATCCGGCTTGACGATCGACAACAACTCGACCGCGCGCGGATCCTCGTCGCGGTAGTAGCTGTGTCCAAAGCCCGGCAAGCGCTCGCCACGCTCCAGTCGCGCACCAACGGCCAGCGCCGCGTCCTCGGACGTCTCGATCCCCTCCAGAAATGCTCGAACGCGGTCGCTCGCGCCGCCGTGCCGCGGCCCGCTGACGGCCGCAAGCCCGCCGAGCACGCAATGCGTCAACCGGGCGCTCGTCGACGCGATCACGCGAACGGCGAAGGTCGAGGCGTTCAACTCATGGTCGGCGAGAAGCACAAGCGCGCGCCGTATCGCATCGGCCGCTTTTGGTTTGCGCCAGGCTGAAGCAATTTTCTCATGAATGGGCCCATCGAGCGGACGATCGATCCCCACGATGGCCGCGACGACAGCCTGGACGAGCCGTGCAGCTGCCCCGAAAGCCTGCGTGTTCGGCTTACCGGCGCTCGGCGGCTCGCGCGTTGTGAGCAACGATAGCAAAAGCGACGCACGATCCGGCGCCTTCGGCGGCAAGAAACGCGTCGAGATTTCGATCCAGCCCGGCACCTCGCGTGGATCGAACGGGGCCTCACGGAACGGATCCACATCGCCACTGTTCCACAGCAACCGCGCGGCGTCTTCGAGCGTGGCCTCGCGCGAGAACGATGTTGCCTCTCTCGATCTGTAGAAGACCCGGTCGCCTTCGAAATGGGTGATGCGCGTCTTCAGAACGGGCAAGCCGCCCTCAAGCGCGCTCGCCGCCGCCGCGCGCGGACGGCGCATGCGCGCCTTGCGCGTGATCAGCGCTTGAACGTCGGCCGCATCGTAAAGACTTGCCTTCGCGATCGAGGGATGCGGCGACGAACGAACGAGGCCGCGGCTCACATAGGCGTAAAGCGTGTTGCGGCTGACGCCGAGCGCTTTGGCCGCCGCCTCGGCGTCCAAAAACGCCTGCAGACGCGTCCGGTTCGGCTTGCTCGCTTTTCGTGCACTCATATTGATATCTTGATTCAAGATTGACCACGACCGGGCCAGCCTCCACGTTTTCGGCGGCACTGGAAAGAGGGATCGGCGCTTGGGGGAGAGCTTATGATCGGTCGAATTCTCATCCTGACATTGGTCGCGCTGCTGGCTTGGACGGGTGTCTTCGTCGGCGGAACGATCGAAGGATGGTGGCGCACGCCGATGGCCCCGGCGGGCGATTCGAGGGCCTTCTTGACTGCCGCGATCGCCGAGATCGACGCCAAAAACCGCGGCAACGCCGCCTTCGTTCTTCTTCAGCGCGGCGCCATCGTCGGCGATCACTTCGTCTCCGTCGGCAAGCCCGTCGATCGCGACACGCGCTTTCAAGTCGCCTCGCTGAGCAAATGGATCACCGCCTGGGGCGTGATGACGTTGGTCGAAGCCGGCAAGCTCGACCTCGACGCGCCGGTTTCGAAATATCTCACACGCTGGAAACTGCCGCCGAGCAAATTCGACAACAACAAAGTCACCGTCCGCCGCCTGCTGAGCCACACGGCGGGACTGACTGACGGCCTGGGCTACGCAGGCTTCAACCCGGGCGAAACCATCCAACCGCTCGAAGCTTCGCTCTCCAAAGCGGCCGACGCCTCGCCGGGCCACGACGGCATCGTTCGCGTCGGCATCGAACCCGGAACGTTCGAATATTCGGGCGGCGGATACACCTTGCTTCAGCTGCTGATCGAAGAAGTCTCCGGCCAACCGTTCAACGACTACATGAAGGCCAACGTGCTAGGCCCGCTCGGCATGACCGGCTCCACGTTCATTCTCGACGAGCCCGCCGCAAACGTCGCCGACTTCTACGACGTCGACGGAAAGCAGGCGACGCACTACCGCTTCACCGCGCTCGCCGCGGCATCGCTCTATACGACCGCCGCCGACCTGACCCGCTTTCTGCAGGCCCATATGCCGGGTCAGGGAGGCGAGCCGCCCGGACGCGGCATCCTGAAACCTCAAACGCTGAAGGAGATGCGCCGTCCGCACGCCGCGCAGTTCGGTGCGGACATTTGGGGCTTGGGCACCATTCTCTACGCTCCCAACAATGCGGGCGACTACATCATCGGCCACGACGGCAACAACGAGCCGGCGATCAACACCGCCGCAAGGCTCGATCCCGCGACCGGCGACGGCATCGTCATTCTCGAAACCGGCACTCGATTGCTTGCGACAGGCGTGGCGGGCGAGTGGATTTTCTGGCGCACGGGCAACGTCGACTTGCTGACGCTCGCGATGGAAGCGAAATCCATATTCACGACGCTGGTCGCCGGGTGGATCGCCATTATCCTTGCCGCAATTGTCGCGGGCGTGTGGCTGAGGCTCGCGCGGGCGCGCCGCTAGCCTCTCACATTGATATATTGATTCAAGATTGACGACGACGCGATCGAGAACCACC
Source organism: Alphaproteobacteria bacterium (assembly GCA_034440355.1). Lineage (GTDB taxonomy): Bacteria > Pseudomonadota > Alphaproteobacteria > Micropepsales > Micropepsaceae > SZUA-430. Next base: position 33,293 of record JAWXBY010000173.1, on the reverse strand, counting down.
TTTTCAAGGCAAGTTTGAAAAGAGGGACATCCGCCATGCGTTCGGGATTGGACAACGTCGTCGCCGCCGAAACCGTCTTAAGCCATGTTGACGGCGAGGCCGGCCGCCTCATCATCCGCGGCCTCGATCTGGAAGACCTCGCCGGTCACGCGACCTTCGAAGACGCGACGGCGATGCTCTGGGACGGCATCGTGAAATCAGCGGGCGATCTCAAAGCCGAACTCAGCCAAGCCCGCGTGGACGCCTTCGCCCGCTTCAAACCGCTGGCCGCAAATCTCAAAGGCCTCACCACCGTCGAAGCCATGCGCCTGTTGCTGTCGTCGATCCCCGACGGGGCATACGACCGCGAACCGACGGACGTCCTGGCCGCGGCCGGCGTCGCCGCCGCCTTCGCCACGCGCGTGACGCAAGGCGAAGACCCCATCGTCCCGGACGCCAACCTCTCGCACGCCGCCGACGTCTTACGAATGATCCGCGGCAAAGCCGGCGACGCCGAAGAGATCGCCGCCTTCGAGACCTACCTCGTCACCGTCATGGACCACGGCCTGAACGCCTCGACCTTCGCCGCCCGTGTCGTCGCCTCGACGGCAGCAGGCCTGCCCAGCGCGGTCGTTGGCGCCCTGTGCGCGCTCAAAGGCCCGCTCCACGGGGGCGCGCCCGGCCCGGTCCTCGACATGTTCGACGGCATCGAAAAGGCCGGCAACGCCGACGCCTGGATCGCCGATGCCCTGAAGCGCGGCGAACGCCTGATGGGCTTCGGCCACCGCGTCTATCGCGTCCGCGACCCACGCGCGAACGTCCTGAAAACGACGGTCGCCAAACTCAAAGGCCGCGCCAACCGCATCGCCTTCGCCGAAGCCATCGAAGCCGCCGCGCTACGCGCCCTGCGCGACTACAAAACCGAACGCCGCCTCGACACCAACGTCGAATTCTATACGGCCTTGCTACTGGAAGCCCTGAACATCCCCCGCGAAGCCTTCACCCCAGTCTTCGCCCTGGCGCGCACATCCGGCTGGATCGCCCACATCCGCGAGCAAGAAACCAACGGCCGCCTCATCCGCCCGCAGTCGCGCTACGTCGGAACGTGGCCGGTGAAAGCGGCCTAAATTTCTCGGTTGCCCTTCTCCCTCTGGGAGAAGGTGGCGCGTCGCGAAGCGACGTGACGGATGAGGGACTCCGGTGCAGAGCGCAAAGAAAAAGGGACCTCGGCGCACCGAAGTCCCTCATCAGCCGCGCCTGCGGCGCGCCAGCTTCTCCCAGAGGGAGAAGCGCAAAACCTTAATTGCCGCTACAGCGTCCGCTGCACCGTTTCAACCTCGAAGCACTCGATCATGTCGCCCTTCTGGATGTCCTGATAGTTCTCGAAAGCCATGCCGCATTCTTGGCCGGTCACGACTTCCTTCACTTCATCCTTGAAGCGCTTCAGGGTCGACAGCGTACCTTCGTGGATCACCACGTTGTCGCGCAGCAACCGCACCTTGTTCCCGCGCAGAACTTTGCCTTCCGTCACGCGGCAGCCGGCGACCTTGCCGACCTTCGTGATGTTGAAGACCTCGAGGATCTCGGCGTACCCCAAGAAGTTCTCGCGCAACGTCGGCGACAGCATGCCCGACAGGGCCGCCCGAATGTCGTCGATGATGTTGTAGATGATCGAGTAATAGCGGATCTCGACGCCGTCGCGCTTCGCCAACTCGCGCGCTTCGGCGCTGGCGCGCACGTTGAACGCGATGATCGGCGCGCCCGACGCACGGGCCAAGATGATGTCGCTCTGTGTTACACCGCCGACGCCGGCATGCAGCACCTGCGCCTTGACCTCGTTCGTCGACAGGCCTTGCAGCGCCGCGACAATCGCCTCAACCGAACCTTGCACATCCGACTTCACGACCAGCGGCAGGATCTTCGTCTCGCCCTGACCGCGCGCGGCCAGAACCTGATCCAGCGACGCACGGCCACTGGCGGCGGAACGCGCTTCCTTCTTCTTGCGCGCACGGAAGTCGGCGACTTCGCGCGCACGCGCGTCGTTTTCGACCACCGAGAATTCGTCGCCCGCATCCGGCGGCGCCGACAGACCCAGAATCTCGACCGGCTCCGACGGCCCAGCCGACGGCACCTGCTCGCCACGCTCGTTCACCAGCGCGCGCACACGGCCCCATTCGCCGCCGGCAACGACGATGTCGCCGACCTTGATCGTGCCGCGCTGAACCAGAACGGTCGCGACCGGACCGCGCCCCTTGTCGAGCTTCGCTTCGACGATCGCGCCTGACGCGGGACGGTTCGGATTGGCCTTCAGATCCAACACTTCCGCCTGCAACAGAATCGCTTCCTCAAGCTTGTCGAGGTTCAACCTCTTCGTGGCCGAGACTTCGATCGCCTGCGTGTCGCCGCCCATCGATTCCACGACGATCTCATGCGACAGCAATTCGGTCTTCACACGGTCGGGCGTGGCGCCAGGCTTGTCGATCTTGTTGATCGCGACGATCATCGGGACTTTCGCCGCTTTCGCGTGATTGAGCGCCTCGATCGTCTGCGGCATGACGCCGTCGTCGGCGGCTACGACCAGCACGACGATGTCCGTCACCTTCGCGCCGCGCGCACGCATCGCGGTGAACGCGGCGTGGCCCGGCGTGTCGAGGAACGTGATCTTCTTGCCGCCCGGCAACGTCACCTGATAGGCGCCGATATGCTGCGTGATGCCGCCGGCTTCGCCCGCCGCCACGTCCGTCTGGCGCAACGCATCGAGCAGCGAAGTCTTGCCGTGGTCGACGTGGCCCATGATGGTCACGACCGGTGCACGCGGCTCCAGATGCTCGTCCGCGTCGATGTCGCCTTTCAAACCTTCAAGAACGTCCGCTTCCGCAACGCGTTTGACGGTGTGGCCGAACTCTTCGGCGATCAGCTGCGCGGTGTCGGCGTCCAGCGACGTGTTGATCGTCACCATCTGACCCTGCTTCATCAGGTTCTTGATGATGTCGACGGCGCGCGTCGCCATGCGGTTCGCCAGATCCTGAACCGTAATCGATTCCGGAATGACGACTTCGCGAATGATCTTCTGCGGCGCCTCGGTGCTCTTGCCCATCTGCGCGCGTTGCGTGCGTTGGACATGGCGCTTGTAAGCGGCGATCGAGCGGACGCGTTCGGAATCGTCCAGCGCCGTTACGACGCTGAGCTTGCCGCCGCGGCGATTGTCGTCCTTGCGCGGCGCGACCGGCACCTTCGGCGGCGCCTTGAACGCCACGCCGGGCTTTCTGCGCGCGCGATCGTCTTCTTCCGGCCCCGTCACGCGGCGCGGCGGAAACTGACTGGGCGCACCGGGCGTCGCGGCCGACGGCGCAGGTCCACGACCGGCACCGCCTGCAGGTCCACGCGCGGCGGCACCCGGACCACCAGGCCCGCGTGGCGGACCCGACGAGCGATCGCGATCGCCACCCGGACGCGCGCCAGCCGCACCGGCAGGGCGCGGCCCCGACGAGCGTGTCGCGGGAGCACCCGCACTGTCGCCGCCGTCGCGGCGTCGAGCTTCGTCTTCCGCCTTGCGGCGCGTATCGTCTTCGGCAACGCGGCGCGCTTCTTCTTCGGCCTTGCGCTTGACGGCAGCTTCACGCTCGCGGGCCAGACGTTCGTCTTCCTCGGCGCGGCGCTTCGCTTCTTCCTGCGCACGCTTGCGTTCGCCTTCTTCGGCGACCCGCGCGTCCTTGAGCGCGAGCGAGCGCGCTTCTTTTTCCTTGTCGGTCAGCGTGCGCAGAACCATGCCGCCGGACTTTGGCTGCACGGGTTGCGGCTTCGGCTTCGCGGCAGGCGCGGCGGCCACTTCAGCTTTCACAGGCTCCGCGACCGGCGCCTTCACAGGCTCCGCCTTCACAGGCGCGGCGGCGACGCCGGGACGCACGGGCGTCCGCTTCTTCTCGACCACCACGGCCTTTGAGCGTCCATGACTGAACGCTTGGCGCACGACGCCGCTGTCCGGTCGTTTCACGGACAGTGTTTTAGGCGCACCAGCGGCGTGCAGTGTTTTCTCGCCGTCGGGTGTCTTAGCGTCAGTCATGCGTGCCTTTCGATCGTCAAAAAATTCACGTCAGTCCATTCAAACGCCGAACAAATCGCTCGGCCCGCGGTCATCAAGCCGCGCCCCAGTCAGGCGGACACAAAACGCGGAAACCGCCAAGGCGCTCAGCTTCAGCCACAAAACGCGTGGCGAGCGCTCCCGACGAGAGCGCAGCATGTACCACATTTTCACGCCCGAATGCCAAGCCGATTTCCGTCTGGCTTAAGCAACCGATGACCGCAATCCCGCCGATTTTACGCGCATATGTCACAAGCTTGTTGCGATCCGCAGGCCCGGAGTCGCTGGCCTCCACAAGTGCGGCGAAACGCCCATCCCGGGCCCGCAGCGCCTCTTCCGCCTGCGCATACCCGATCACCGCAAGCCCCGCGCGCCGCGCAAGCCCCAGATGATCGATGCATCTGCGAACCAACAACTGTTCCACTTGCCCCCCAAGATCCGGGGGACATTTCACCGAGGCTTTCGCCGCCTTGGAGAACAGCCCGCGCTCGCAAGCGCGAACGATGGCCTCCCGCGACGCCGTCACCCAAAAGCCGCGGCCCGGTAGCTTCAACGCAACATCCGGCACCACGATGTTCTCGGGGCCGACAACGAAACGCACCATCCGTCCGGGCGATTGAACCTCGCCCGTCGCGATGCAGCGCCGAAGCGGACCTTCGACGCCTTCGTCCTCGACCTTCGCGGCGTGGCCGCGGCCTCGCGTCACTCGGCCGGTTCCTCCGCCGCTTCCTCGGCAACAACTTCTTCTTCGACCTTCTCCGGCGGCGCTTCGATCCACCCGGCCGCAACGCGCGCCACCATGATGATCGCGTTCGCATCGTCGGGCGTCATCCCGAAGCTCTCGAGAATGCCCGCCGTACGCTTCCGCTCGCCGTTCACCGTCTCGGTCCAGCCCAACAGGTCGTCCGTCGCACAGCCCGCGAGGTCTTCCACCGTCTTCACGCCGCCTTCGCCCAGAGCCGCCGCGATCGCCGGCGTCACGCCTTCGATCTCGAGCACGGCATCTTCGACGCCGAATTCGCGGCGCTTCTCGTCGAACACCTTGTTCTGGCGGTCGAGATAATCCTGCGCCCGGCGCTGCAGTTCCTGCGCCGTCTCTTCGCCGATGCCCTGAATTTCAGCCAACTCCTCTGGAACCACGTAAGCCAAATCCTCAACCGCCGAGAAATTCTCCGACGCCAGCAACTGCGCCAGCGTTTCGTCCACGTCGAGCGTGTTCATGAACAGCTCGGTGCGCTTGCGGAACTGTTCCTGGCGGCGCTCGGACTCTTCCGCTTCCGTCAGGATGTCGATCTGCCAACCGGTGAGCTGCGAGGCCAAGCGCACGTTCTGTCCGCGCCGCCCGATCGCGAGAGACAATTGGTCTTCACCCACCACAACTTCAATACGCCGTGCATCTTCATCGAGCACGACCTTGGAAACTTCGGCCGGGGCCAACGAGTTAACGACGAAATTCGCCGCATCGTAGGACCACGGAATGATGTCGATCTTCTCGCCCTGCAGTTCCTGCACGACGGCCTGAACGCGGCTGCCGCGCATACCGACGCAAGCGCCGACGGGATCGATGGAGGAGTCTTTGGACACGACGGCGATCTTCGCGCGCGAACCCGGATCGCGGGCCACCGACTTGATTTCGATGATGCCGTCATAGATTTCCGGCACTTCCTGCGCGAACAGCTTCGCCATGAACTGCGGATGCGTGCGCGAGAGGAAAATCTGCGGGCCCCGCGCTTCGCGGCGCACGTCGTAGATATAGGCGCGCACGCGGTCGCCGGTGCGGAACGTCTCACGCGGCAGCAACTCGTCACGCCGCACGAACGCTTCGCCGCGTCCCAGGTCCACAACGACGTTGCCGTACTCCACGCGCTTCACCGTACCGTGGACGATCTCGCCCACGCGATCCTTGTATTCGTCGAACTGCTTCTCGCGCTCGGCGTCGCGCACCTTCTGGAAGATGACCTGCTTCGCGGCTTGGGCGGCGATACGGCCAAAGTCGATCGGCGGCAGCGGCTCGGCGATCAAGTCGCCCGTCTGCGCGGCGGGATTGCGGATCTGCGCTTCGTCCAGCGTGATCTCGGTCGCTTCGTTCTCGACCTTCTCGACGACCAGCCGCAGGCGATGAAGCCGCGTCTCACCGGTCTTGGAGTCGATCTCCGCCTTGATTTCGTTGTCCTGGCCATAGCGCGACTTCGCCGCCTTCTGGATGGCCTCTTCCATCGCCGAGATCACGACCTGCTTGTCGATCGATTTCTCGCGCGCGACGGCGTCGGCGATCTGGAGAAGTTCAAGTCTATTCGCACTGACTGCCATTGTTCACTCCGTTTGCGCCGGGGCTTTGCCGGCTGCCTTCCTGCGTTTCAAATCTTGTTCGATCAGTTCGTCCGTCAGCAAAAGCTTCGCCTCGCCGATCAACGTGTAAGGCACGGCGAGTTCGCCGCGCACCTTGTCGGCCCCAAGCTCGGTCTCGAAGATCACGTCTTCGCCGCGGAGTCCCTTCAATGTCCCGCGCATACGTTTGCGCCCGTCGAACATTTCTTTGAACTCAACCTTTGCCTGATGCCCGGCATAAAATTCAAAGTCGCGCCGGCGCGTCAGCGGCCGGTCGATACCGGGCGACGAAACCTCCAGCACGTATTCGCTCTCGATCGGATCGTCTTCCTCGAACGCCGCCGAAACCGCGTGGCTCAGCTTCGCGCAATCGTCGACGTCCATCTGTCCGTCCGGCCGCTCCGCCATAATCTGCAGCACCGGGCGGTTCGCGCCCGACATCCGCACGCGCACAAGCGCATAGCCCAAAGCTTCCGCGATGGGACCAATCAAGCGCTCTAATTCTGCAATGCGCGTCGTCGGCAAAGAGGCCTCAAGAAAACAGCTTTTCCCGCCCGGCTGAGTGAACCCAGCCAGCGAACAAGCTCATCTTGTCCGAAGGAATGCGCGGGAATATAGCCGCGAGCCCCGGTGCCGCCAAGGGCGAAAGCTCAGTCAAATTCGAATAAACCGCAGATAAATACACGCCCGGCCCGCCGCAACGGCCTTTTGTTCATAGCGCGTGGCAGGCCAATCGGCCGCTCGCACGCGCCAATCCGACGCACGCGCCGCCGCCCAGCGAAAGCGCGAATCGGCGATCAAATGCTGCAAAGCCCAGACCCGATAGTCGGCATGGTCGGTCGCCACGCGGAACTCCCCGCCCGACTTCAACACGCGCGCCAACTGATCCAGCGTCTGCAACTGAATGAACCGCCGCTTGTGATGCCGAAGCTTCGGCCACGGATCGGGAAACAAAACAAATGCACTGGACAGCGACCGGTCCGGCACGCGGGCCAACACATCGCGCGCATCGCCCATATGCACACGCACGTTCGAAAGCCCTTCGGCCTCGATCGCCATCAAAAGTTTCGCGACGCCGTTGACGAACGGCTCGCAGGCGATGAACCCGGTGTCGGAATGCGCACGCGCCTGAGCGACCACATGCTCGCCGCCGCCGAAACCCACCTCGAACCCGAACGCGCTGCACGACGGAAACAGCGCCTGAAGATCAAGCGGCCCTTCCGGGACGGCGATCTTCGGCAGCAGTGTTTCGATCAGTTCGATCTGATGCGGGCTAAGCGGCCGCCCCAGACGGCGGCCGTAAAGTTCGCTGCGCCGGCGCCCCGGCTCTTTTAGGCGAGCCCCTTGAGCTGCCCCACGAGATCCGTGCGCTCCCACGAGAACCCTCCGTCCGCTTCCGGCGCGCGGCCAAAATGGCCGTAAGCCGACGTGCGCGCATAGATCGGCCGGTTCAGTTTCAGATGCTCGCGAATACCGCGCGGCTTGAGGTTGACCATCTCGGGCAACGCCTTCTCAAGCTTCGCCTCGTCGATTTTACCCGTGCCGTGCAGGTCGACATAGAACGACATCGGATCCGCAACGCCGATCGCGTAAGCGATTTGGATGGTGCAACGATCAGCCAGGCCGGATGCGACAACGTTCTTCGCCAGATAGCGCGCAACATACGCCGCCGAGCGGTCGACCTTCGTCGGGTCTTTCCCCGAGAACGCGCCGCCGCCGTGCGGAGCCGCGCCGCCATACGTGTCGACGATAATCTTGCGGCCGGTGAGGCCGGTATCGCCGTCGGGCCCGCCGATGACGAAGCGGCCGGTCGGGTTCACGAACAAGCCGTCATCCGGACACATCCAGCCGGCCGGCATCGTCGCTTCGATATAAGGCTTCACGATCGCACGCACGTCGCGCGAATCGAGGCCGTCTACATGCTGCGTCGACACCACGATCTTCGTCGCACGCACCGGCTTACCGTTTTCGTATTGCAGCGTGACCTGGCTCTTCGCGTCCGGCAGCAGCTCTTTCGCCTTGCCCGATTTGCGCGCGTCCGTGAGCGCCTTCAGGATGCGGTGCGAATAGTGAATCGGCGCCGGCATCAATTCGTCCGTCTCGCGGCAGGCATAGCCGAACATGATGCCCTGGTCGCCCGCGCCTTCGTCCTTGTTCCCGGCAGCGTCTACGCCGACCGCGATGTCTTCCGACTGCGCGTGAACGAGGCACTCGATGCGCGCCTTGCGCCAGTCGAAACCTTCCTGGTCGTAGCCGATGTCTTTGATCGCCATTCGCGCCGATTCGATCATCTGATCGTGGCCGACGGCCTCAGGCCCGCGAATTTCGCCGGCCAGCACCACGCGATTCGTCGTCGCCAACGTTTCAAGCGCGATGCGCGATTCGGGCATATGCCCCAGCATCAGATCGACGATGGAATCCGAGATGCGGTCGCACACCTTATCGGGGTGACCTTCGGAAACGGATTCGCTGGTGAAGAGGTAGTTTTTGCGCGAGGACATGAGCTTGGGGCTGCCGATCAAAAAAAAGAGCCGCGCTTTTCGCGGGAAATCGCGAAAAGCGCGGCTTTCTGTCAGGGATAGTCAGTTACGTCAAGCGCGTTGCGCTTCCCGCAGTTCGACGACGCGGAAGTCCGGGAAGACTTCTTCTTCGCCGGTCAACGACTTAACGAGCTCGAGCATCCGCTTGCGGACGCGCGGATCGGTGATCTTCGTGAAGGCGCGAACGAGCTGGAAGCCCTCGGCGCTCGACACGAATTCCATCATGTAGGGACCAGCGTCGACATCCGTCGTCGTCGGCGTATGGCCCGCACGGCGCGTCGCGCCTTCGCTCAGCGGGACGTCGTCGAAGAAGTACGACACCGGTACGCCGAGGATGTGGGAGATTTCGTAGAGACGGCTCGCACCAATGCGGTTCGCGCCCTTCTCATATTTTTGAACTTGCTGGAACGTAAGTCCCAGGAGTTCGCCAAGCTTTTCTTGGCTCATACCGATAAGCATCCGGCGCAAACGAACGCGGCTGCCAACATGTGCATCAACTGAAGAGGGTTGCTTCTTGGCCAAGGGGGGGGACTCCTTTTACGACTGACAAGATGCTCGACCACGACCACCAGAGCGTGAATCGAACGCCACGAATAGTTCTTGTCTGTGACCGTCTTTTTTTGACGGTCTTGCCCCCCGAGGGCACTGCTAGGCACGTCACGTACACTGACGCAATTTCAAGTTGTCGTATGGGGGTCAGGTCGGCTGATGCGCACCCCTGCGCTACAACCGAAGCACCAAGTCGACCCCCAGTAGCCAACCTGGACTTCAATGATTCTCACTTAAAGCTACGTAGTTGTAATGGTCAACTACCTTATTGCGCAGACCGATAAAAAAACAACCCAACGACGGTGAGCGCGAGCAAGAGCACGAAGAAAATCGCGTCACCGACGAATGAATACACGGTCGGTGCAAGTTCTACTGGCAATGCCGCGTCGAGGACCCCGGTCCTATCGAGTCCAAGCGAAGCCGTGACTCGCCCGAACGGATCGATGACTGCGGAGACACCCGTACTCGCTGCACGAACAATCGGGAGTCCTTCCTCTGCTGCGCGAACTTTTGCGATGCCGAGATGCTGATAAGGACCCGTCCAAGGCCCGAACCAAGAATCGTCCGTCAACGTCATCAACCATGCCGGCCGCTTGCCGGGCTCAACCACTTCACCCGGAAAGATGACCTCGTAGCAGATCAAGGGGCCAAAACTCGGCGTCCCCGGGATCGTCATTGTCCGAACACCGGCGCCGGTGCTGTATCCCTCGCTGCCGCCGGTGATCTTCGTAACGCCCAGCGGTTCAAGCAGCTGATAGAGCGGCAAATATTCGCCGAACGGCACCAGATGCGCTTTATCGTAAACGCCGACCGCGTGCCCGTCCCCTGTGATTGCCGCCATGCTGTTGAAGTAGCGCCGCGCTTCGCCGTTCCGCTCGATCCGCACCACGCCCGTCACGAGACTGACCTTGTCCGGCAAAACTTGCGCGATCACCTCAAGCCCCGCCGGTTCCTCCAGCAGAAAGAACGGCGGCGCCGCTTCCGGCCAGAGTACCAGCGAGCGCGTCTCAAGCCCCGGCTCGCGCGTCAGATCAATCAGAAGCTTCCAGTTCCGCTCAAGCAGCTCCGGTTTCCACTTCTCGCCCTGCGGAACATTCGGTTGCACGATGCGCAACGCAACGCCGTCGACGTCCGGCACAGCCGCAGAAGGCAACCGCACCCAACCGAACACGAACAGCGCAAGTAAAATGCCGGCCGACACCGGCAATGGCCAGCGCAACCCCGAAGCCCGACCATCAGCATTCACCATCGCCGCCGGCAGCAGCACCGCGACGAGCGTGACGAGGCTCAGGCCATAAATCCCGTAGAGCGACGCCGTCTGAAACATCGCGTCGAAGCCCGACCACGTGTAGCCCGGCAAGTTCCACGGAAACCCAGTCAGAATATGCCCGCGCAACCACTCAACCGCGCAGAGGCTCGCCGCGAGTAACGCCACGCGCGCCCATCCGTTCGACCACCGCAACCGCGCAACCCCCGCAGCCAGGCCGAAGAACAACGCCAGCCCACCGGGGAACAGAACCGCTACGAAGGGCAGCAGCCAAGCGTGCCGGTCGGCATCGACGACGAACGCAAACCCGACCCAGTGCAAGCCAATGAGGAAATAGCCGAAGCCGAACGCCCACCCGACGATCGCCGCCTCAAGCCACGCCCGCCGCGCGTGCGTCCCGTCGATCAGGATCACGAGCGCCGGAAAGCTCAGAAAGAAAATCGGCCAGACATAAAACGGCGCATAGGCCAGCGCCGACACCGCGCCAAACCCTGCAGCAATCGCAAGCCGCCGCCACCCGCGCATCGCGCGCAGCCAATCGGCCGCGCCCGTCAGCCTCGATGAAATCTCTAACCGTCGAAAGCCGTCCAGGACGGGATTAGCCATTCACCACGGCCGCTGGCTTGCGATCCTCGGCGGCGGCATCTTCGGCGTCCTTCGGTTTCGTCACCCGCACGCGCAGACGCTTCAGCCGCCGCGGATCGGCGTCCAGAACCTCGAACTCCACACCGGCCGGATGCGCGACGATTTCGCCCCGCTGCGGCACGCGCCCGACCAGCGAGAACACAAGGCCCGCGAGCGTATCGATCTCTTCCGCCTCTTCCTCGTCGACCAGCGAGAACCCGACCGCCTTCTCGACCTCTTCCAGATCCGCGCGCGCACTGGCGTCGAACTCGCCGTCCTTGCGCGGAATGATGAGCTTCGCCTCGTCGGTATCGTGCTCGTCCTCGATGTCGCCGACGATCTGCTCGACCAAATCCTCAATCGAGACGAGCCCGTCGGTCCCGCCATACTCGTCGATGACCAGCGCCATGTGAATGCGCGTCGACTGCATCTTCACGAGCAAATTCACCACCGGCATCGACGGCGGCACGAACAGCACGTCGCGCCGGATGTCGGCCATCGTCTTCGGATGCGGATTGCCCTCGGACTCCGGCACGGCCAGGCCGATCAATTCCTTGATGTGCACCATGCCGATCGGATTATCGAGCGTGTCGCGATAGACCGGCAGCCGCGAATGCTGCGCATCGCGGAAAATCCGCACCAGATCCGGCAGCGGCGTGCTCGCTTCGACCGCGATGATGTCCGCGCGCGGCACCATGATGTCGGCGACTTTCAACTCGCCGAAATTAAGAATGTTGAGCATCATCGAGCGCTCTTCGCGCGCGAGCGGCCGGTCGACGGCGTCGCTTTCTTCGATGACTTCTTCAAGGCTTTCGCGCAGACGCGCCGCGTCACCCCGCCCGGGCAACAGACGACGCACGAGGCCGATTAGGGTCGGCCACGATGACGGCTTCTGATGTTCGGGACTAGGCTCTGCCGTCGCTGCGCCCGCTTCTGAATCAGGCACGCGTTTTGGTCCTCAGGAGATAGGGATTGGGGATGCCCATGTCGGAAAGGATGGCGATTTCGAGCCCCTCCATCAAGCGCGCACAGCGCCCTGTTTCATGGTCGTGACCCAGCAAATGTAAGAAACCGTGCAGAATCAGATGCTTGGTATGGTTAATGAAAGTTTTATTCTGTGCTTTTGCCTCAGCCGAAACGGTCTCAAACGCCAGCGCAATGCCCCCAAGCGGGTTTCCTGGATCACCGAATGACAAAACGTTGGTCGCCTTGTCCTTACCCCTGAAGCGTGCGTTGAGCCCCCGAAGCCTCGCATCATCGGCGAACACAACGGCGACCTCGCCGGCCGGCCCCGACAACTCCGGCCGCAAGGCCGCCTCGCGCACGAGCCCACGCACGACGGCGCCCGCACGCGGAAAGGCTTTGCGCCAGGCCGGATACTCGATCTGAACATCGACGGTCAGGCGGCCCTTCGCCATCACACTGGCCGCTTCGCCCCGACCCGCCGCGCGTCATGCGCCGCATAGGCCTGCACGATGCGCCGCACCAGCGGATGACGCACGACGTCTTCCTCTGTGAACTGAACGATGTCGACGCCCTCAACCCCGTCCAGCACGGACCGCGCCTCGCTCAAGCCCGAGACGATGCCGGGCGGCAAGTCCGTCTGCGTCGGATCGCCGGTCACCGCCATCCGCGCGCCTTCGCCCAGACGTGTCAGAAACATCTTCATCTGCTGTGTCGTCGTGTTCTGCGCTTCGTCCAGGATCACATAGGAATGCGCCAGCGTCCGCCCGCGCATGAACGCCAGCGGCGCCACCTCGATCACGCCCTCGTCGATCCGCCGCTGAATCTGTTCCGCCGGCAGCATGTCGTGCAGCGCGTCATAGAGCGGCCGCAAATACGGATCGACCTTCTCCTTCATATCGCCCGGCAAGAACCCCAACCGCTCGCCCGCTTCGACCGCCGGCCGCGACAGGATCAAACGATCGACCTCACCTCGCGCCAGCAAACTGACGCCGACCGCCACCGCGAGATAGGTCTTGCCGGTACCTGCCGGTCCCAAGCCCAGCACCAGATCGTTCTTCGAAAGCGCTTCGAGATAGCGCGCCTGCCCCGGCGTACGCGGCCGGATCACCCTGCGCGGCGTGGTCACGTTCGTTCCGCTCGCGACGACCGAATCCGAGGTCAAGCCCAACCGCAATGCGCGATCCAAATCCAGCACGCTCACATCCTGCCCGTCGCGCGCGTGCGTATAAAGATCGCGCAGGACCTGCGCCGCATGTGCGCGCGCGGGCGAACCGCCCTGCAGCGTGAACTTGTTGCCGCGCCGGGTGATCTCGACATTCAGCTTGCGTTCGATCTCGGCCAAATGCCGGTCGTGCGCACCCACCACGCGCGCCAGCACGGCATTGTCGTCGAACTCCAGGTGCGAGGCTTGCCCCTCGTCGCGCGTCTTCTTCGTCGTCAAATCGCCACCGCCGCCGGAGCAAAAGAGGAAACAAGATCCGCACCCAAACTATGCGACATCACATTCGTCACGCGCACGCGCGCCACGTCACCGATCGCATAACCCGGCGCCACCACATGCACCGGCTGCAAATACGGACTGCGCCCGATCATCTGCCCTTCAAAACGGCCAGGCTTCTCAAGCAGCAGATCGACCTCGAGACCAAGGCTGGCGCGCAAATGATGCGCCTCCTGCTCGTTCAGCAACGACTGCAACCGCTCAAGCCGTGCCGACTTCACGTCTTCCGCAATCTGCTTGCGCGCGGCCGCAGCAGGCGTCCCCGGCCGCGACGAGTACTTAAATGAGAACGACTGCGCGAACCCGATCTCGCGCACCAGCCCCATCGTCGCTTCAAAATCGTCGTCGCTCTCGCCGGGAAACCCGACGATGAAATCCGACGAGAACATGATGTCGGGCCGCGCTGCACGAATACGCGCGATCAGCCGGCGATAATAATCCGCCGTATGCCCGCGATTCATCGCATCAAGCACGGTGTCCGACCCCGACTGCACCGGCAGATGCAGCTGCGGCATCAACTTCTCTTCGTCGGCATGCGCCGCGATCAAATCGTCGTCCATGTCGCGCGGATGGCTGGTCGTGTAGCGCAACCGGTAAAGCCCCGGAATCCGAGCCAAATAGCGGATCAAACGCCCAAGACCCCAAACCTCGCCATCCGGTCCAACGCCGTGGAACGCATTGACGTTCTGACCCAGCAGCGAGATCTCGCGCACGCCGAGATCGACCAACCGTCGCGCCTCGGTCTCGATCTGAACGACAGAGCGCGAATATTCCGACCCGCGCGTGTAAGGCACGACGCAGAACGTGCAAAACTTATCGCAGCCTTCCTGCACCGTCAGAAACGCAGCCGGTCCATCGACGCGCGCCGTCTGCGGCATCGCATCGAACTTATCGACCGCCGGAAAATCCGTATCGAGCACGCGCCGCCCCTGGCCCAGCTTCGCCACCAACTCCGGCAGCCGGTGATAGACCTGCGGCCCAACGACAATGTCGACCGCATCCGACCGCCGCTGCATCTCCTCGCCCTCGGCCTGCGCAACGCAGCCCGCGACGGCGATGATCATCTGCCGGCCTTCGGACGCACGCTCGCGCTTCATCATGCGCAGACGGCCGAGTTCGGAATAAACCTTCTCCGCCGCCTTCTCGCGGATATGGCACGTGTTCAGCACCACCATGTCCGCGTCGTCCGCGCTATCGGCCACGGCATAGCCGTGCGGCGCCATCACGTCCGCCATGCGGGCGGAATCGTAGGCGTTCATCTGGCAGCCGTAGGTCTTGATGAAAATCTTGCGCGTCACGGGATCAGTCTAGCCGCAAAAACGGGCCGGACATATGCACGAAGCCTTGGGCGAAACTCAAGCCGCGCTGGGCCGTAAACCATCGCCGTTGACCGGCGGCACCTCGATCGGCTCGTCCTCGTAGGCGGGACCCACCGCGCCAGGCCGCCCCGCCAGGGCATGCGCCACGCCCTCGGCCACCAGCCGCTCACACTCCGCCGTCAGGTCTTTGCGCGAGGGAAACTGATCGACCGTGATCGGTGGGTGGTAGTGAACCATCACATCGATCGGCCCGAGGCAAAACGCCTCCCACAGATGCGGCACGAGTTCCATATCGCCGTACCAGGCAAAATACGGCCGAATCTCGCGACCCATCGGAATGCCATGCAGCCGCGTATAGGCGACCGAAACAGGCTGAACGAGCACGCGCCGCTTCTGCCCGTTCTCGTCCGTCACCATCGCGTCGGCCGCCGACAACAGCGCGCTCTTGAACGGCAACACGCGATTGCCGTCGCTCGACGTCCCCTCGGCAAAGAGAACGATCGTGCCGCCCTCCTCCAGCCGCTGACGAATGCGATCGGCCTGAAGCCCGGCCTTCGTCCGCCGCTCCCGCTCGACGAACACCGTGCGCGCCAGCTTGGACAGCGTGCCGAACAACGGCCACCCCGCCACCTCCGACTTCGCAATGAACGCCAGCGGAATGACCGCGGCCAAAACCGGCATATCGAGATAGGACGTATGGTTCGAGGCCAGCAGCACACCGGGCTCGCGGCAGGGTCGCCCGAACGTCTCGACCCGAATGCCCATCACCGCGCAAATCCCGCGCGCATATTGAATGGGAAGCACGTCGCGAATACGCCATTTGAAGCGCAGCGCCGCCCACTGCATCGGAATGAAGAACAGCGTGATGCTGAGGAACCCGATGGCGACGCCGACGCCGCGCGTGAGGCGAACGACGCCCATTTAGGCCTTCTTGCGCTTCGCAGCGTCTTTGGCGCTGTCGATTGGCACGCCGTAAAGCTCCAACCGATGATCGACCAGCTTGTAGCCCAGCTTCTCGGCCACCATCCGCTGCAGCTCTTCGATCTGATCGTTCTGAAACTCGATCACCTTGCCCGACTGCACGTCGATCAGATGGTCGTGGTGAACGTCGGGCGCCTCTTCATAACGCGAACGCCCGTCGCGGAAATCGTGCCGCTCCAGGATGCCCGCCTCTTCCAGAAGCCGCACTGTGCGATAGACGGTCGCGATCGAAATGTGCGGATCGATCGCCGCCGCGCGCCGGTGCAATTCCTCCGCGTCCGGATGATCCTGCGATTCCGACAGCACACGCGCGATGACGCGGCGCTGGCCGGTCATCCGCAAGCCTTTTTCAACGCACAGCTTTTCAATGCGATCCATCGATCACCAAGCACTATTGGACCAAGGTTGAGCTTGTAGTCGATTCCGGCAGCCGCAGGAAGCACAGGCCCAAAATGTCCACCCCCAAAGTGCGGCCTTAAGCCAGTTTGAGACTCTTTCTCATCACCAGCGCGTCCGCAGGCTTGTCTCCGTGATGATAATAGGCGGCCCTGCGCCCCACGACCACGAACCCATCGCGCTTATAGAGAGCAAGCGCCGGCTCGTTCTTCTCGCCAACCTCAAGGAACATCTCGTCGGCGCCAAGGCCGCGCGCGGTGTCATAGGCCATGTCCAAGAGCGCCGCGCCCAACCCGGATCGCCGCACCGCCTCCGAAACGCAGAAGGTCAAAATCTCCGCCTCTCCCGCAACCGCGCGAATGAGCACAAATCCTTCCGCCTTCTTCACCCCTTCGCGCGCCCCCATCAGGACGTTCACCCCGTCGCGCACGAGCACCGACCGAAACGCTTCCTGCGGCCAGGCATCGGGAAAACACGGCCCGTGAAGACGCGCCAGCACCGCAGCATCTCGAGGCCCGCCGCTCCAGATGCGGAACTTCGTCATGACGGCAACTTCGCGTCCGGCGCGCGCAGATAGGCAGGCGTCGCCGGATACCGCGCGTGATCGGCAATCAACATGCGTTTGGCCAACAGCTTCACGTCGATGCGACCGGCTTCGACAATCCTCGCATCGAAGCCAAGCAATGACGCGCCTGATCCCGTCAACACGAACGGCTGAGCTAGCGCCTTGCGAAACGTCTGCGCAGCACTTTCAACCGAAACCGCGACCGGATCGGTCAACGGCACAACCGAAGCATCGAACGCCTGCGCATAAACCTCCCCACGCTTCGCATCGATAGCAACGCCGACAGCGTGCCCCGGCACATCGCGCGCCACCTGCGCCGCCAAACACTCAAGCGTCGTGACGCCGAGGATCGCGGCCCCCGTCGCGAGCCGCAAACCCTTAGCGAACGCGAGACCCACGCGCACACCGGTAAACGCGCCCGGCCCCACCGTCACCGCAATACGGTCAAGCTGCTTGAACGAAGCGACGGATGACGCAAACATCTCGGCGATTAGCGGCGGCAACGTCTCCGCTTGCGTTCCCGCGAGATTGTCGGCCTCGAAGCTCGCGACGACATCACCCGCCAGCGTCAGCAAAGCCCCGCCGACGGGGCCGAACGACGTGTCGATCGCAAGGATAAGCCGATCGTTCATACGACCTGGCAGGCATCATCGAACGACAGCCGCGGCGACCGCGCGAGCACGCCGGACGGATCGCCGTAACCCAGCGAACAGATGAAGTTCGACTTCACGCCGGAGTCCGGAAAGAACTCATCGTCGACACCCGCATTGTTGAACCCGGACATCGGCCCGCAGTCGAGCCCGACGGCGCGCGCGGCCATGATCAGATAGCCGCCCTGCAACGTTCCGTTTCGGAACGCCGTCGTTTCGGCGAGCTTCTCGTTGCCGACAAACCAGCTACGCGCGTCCGTATGCGGAAAGAGTTGCGGCAGCTTGTCGTAGAATTTGTAGTCCGTGGCGATGATGACGGTCACCGGCGCGCTCATCACCTTCTGGACGTTGCCCGGCGACAAATGCGGCTTCAGCCGCGCTCGCCCCTCATCCGTGGTCACGAACACGAAGCGCGACGGCGAACAATTTGCGCTCGTCGGCCCCATGCGCAGCAAATCGTAAAGCGCGTGCAACAGCGTCTGCGACACGGGCTTGGCCTGCCACTTGTTCTGCGTCCGCGCCAAGCGGAACAGCTGATCGAGTGCGTCGTCGGAAATGGCGTGATGCAAGGCTCTAGCCCTCGGCGTCCTGGGGATGGCGCTTATTGCCGCTTGTACCAAGCGATCGGCCCGAGGGGAAAGCCTGCCGGTCTTAGGCCGCCACGGCCTCCACCGTATTCACCTCAGGAATATAGTGCCGCAGCATGTTTTCGATGCCGTTCTTCAGCGTCGCCGTCGACGACGGGCACCCCGCGCACGAACCGCGCAGGTTGAGGAACACGGTCCCCGACTTGCTCTCAAAGCCGCGAAAAATGATGTCGCCGCCGTCTTGCGCCACCGCCGGACGAATGCGGGTATCGAGCAGCTCTTTGATCTGGACGACAATCTCTTCGTCCGCCGCGTCGTATTCCTCGCGCGATGCGGTTGACTGCGCCTCGCCTTCGATGACCGGTAGCCCTTGCGTAAAATGCTCCATGATCGCGCCCAGGATCATGGGCTTCAGCTGCGGCCAGTCCGATCCCGACTTCGTCACCGTGACAAAGTCCGATCCGAACATGACACCCGACACGCCCTCGATCTCGAACAGACGCTGCGCCAGCGGCGACTTCGCCGCCGACTCCCGTGTCGGGAAATCGGCGATCCCCTGGCCAAGAACGTCGCGTCCGGGCAGGAACTTCAACGTCGCCGGATTGGGCGTTGACTCGGTCTGGATGAACATGGGCTCTCTCGCCTATATAGCGGTGCTTCGAAGGCAAGACATTTGGCGGATGTGAGCGAAAGTCAAGGCAAGCTGAAACTAGGGGCTTTGGCCGATTCCGCCACAGCCCACTTCCTCGCCGACCATCGTGGTGAAGGCCTGACGATCGAAGCGATCGTCGAGGGCCTAGGCACACGCGTGATCAGCGACGGCCTGCCCTTGCACCGCGTCGCCGTGAACCTGTCCGACTACCGCCCCGAAGTCATCGGCCGGGCCTATGCCTGGACGCGCGGCAAAGGTATCGAAATCACCGACCGCGCCTACACGCCCAAGCGCAACGAGACCTACTGGGAAAGCCCCATCAGGATCATCGCCGAGGGCGCCGAGGGCCTGCGCCGCCGCCTGGAAGAACCGGGCGCCGTCCTCGACTTTGCCATCACCCGCGAACTGCGCGCGCAAGGCGCAACCGACTACGTCGCCATGGCGCTGGTCTTCTCCGATTCGACCCGCCATTTCGTGTCGTGGACGACGGATCGCCATGACGGCTTCACGACCGAGGAAGTCACCTTCTTCGACCTCATCCTGCCGTTGATGTGCATGCGCCTCGAACTCGCACACTCCCGGCGCATCACCGAACAACTGCTCACCACCTATCTGGGCAGCGACGCCACGCGCCGCATCATCTCCGGCAACATCCGCCGCTCGCTCGGCGAAGACATCAACTCGGTGATCTTCTATTGCGACTTGCGCGGCTTCACGCGCCTGACCGACACGCTGCAGCCCAGCGAAGTGATCGGCATCCTCGGCGAGTACTACGACGCCGTCGGCGGTGCGGTACGTCTGCACGGCGGCGACGTCATCAAAATGATCGGCGACGGCATGATCGCGATCTTCCCCATCACCGACAGCATGGAAGCCGGCCGCGTCGCCCGCGAAGCCCTCGACGCCGCCCGCGAAGCCCGCCTGGCGCTGGAATCCATCCCGCCCGAACGCCTGCCCGACGGCGTCGACCGCCTCGCTGCAGGCTTCGCGCTCCACGTCGGCCAAGTCACCTTCGGCAACATCGGCAGCCGCGACCGCCTCGACTTCACCGTCATCGGCCCGGCCGTGAACGAAGTCTCGCGCATCGAGCCGCTGACCAAAGTCCTCGGCCACTCGATCCTGCTGACCGCGGCCTTCGCAAATTTGCAGTCGGGGATCGACGTGAAATCGCTGGGCAGCCACGCATTACGAGGCGTCCGCGAACCCCGCGAAATCTTCACGCCGGACTAATTTAGGTAAGAAAGTAGGGGCAAATATCATTATAGCCGTTTTGCAATCAGGGACTTTGCCGCGCGGATTCCTTTTTCGTTGCGCTTGTAGAACGTCCATTGCCGAATCTTCTTGGCGCTCAACAATCCGGCGCGCGTCATGACCCTCAGGTGAACGCTCGCGGTTGGCGGACGAACGCCCAACTTCTGCGCCAAGAACAAGCTGCACACGCCGTCGGTGACCAAATCTCCGTCAACCTGCTTCGGAAAATGTGCGCGCGGGTTTTTCAACCACTCAAGGATTTGCAGCCGCTTGTGGCTCGCAAGGGCTCGAAACACTTCGACGCTCATCAGATTCACCGGCGTTGACGATTAGGCAGTTAGCTAACTATAGTCGTTCCGCGGTATTACACAACGGTCGCGCAGATGACCCCCGATGAACTGACGCATGACAATATTCGTCTGGTGGCCGAACGATTGCGCGGGCATATACGGCATACGCCCGCGCTGGAAGTGGCCGGGGCCGATTTCGGCCTGCACGATATGCGCCTGCTCTTCAAGCTTGAGTATCTGCAGCATGGCGGCTCGTTCAAAGCGCGCGGCGCGTTTACACACATGCTTACGCGCCACGTGCCAGCGGCCGGCGTGGTCGCGGCGTCGGGCGGAAATCATGGGGTCGCCGTTGCATTCGCGGCGATGCGCCTGGGGGTTCGCGCGACGATATTCGTTCCCAGTGTTTGTTCGCCCGCAAAGCTCGATCAAATCAAGCGCTATGGCGCTGACGTGCGCATAGCCGGCGATCGCTATGCAGACGCGCTGGCGGCAAGCCAGGCATGGCAAGCCGACAGCGACGCCCTCGCAATCCACGCTTTCGACCAAGTGGAAACGCTATTAGGCCAGGCCACAGTCGCGCTGGAGCTTGAAGCGCAGGCTCCCGAACTCGATGCGGTGCTGGTCGCGGTGGGCGGCGGCGGACTGATCGGTGGAATGGCGGCTTGGTATCAAAGCCGGACGCCGCTCATCGGCGTCGAACCCGAAGACGCGCCGACGTTGACGCTCGCGTTGCAGGCTGGGCATCCCGTCGACGCGCCGGCCGGCGGCGTCGCAGCCGATTCCTTGGCGCCCAATCAGGTCGGCGCGCTCATGTTTCCCCTTGCGCGCAAACACATTGAAAAAACGGTATTGGTGAGCGACGACGCGATCAAGCACGCGCAACAGACGCTTTGGCAAGTTCTGCGCGTGGTCGTCGAGCCCGGCGGCGCGGCCGCGTTCGCAGCATTGCAATCAGGCCGCTTTGCGGTGGGGCCGGGATCGCGCATCGGTGTGTTGTTGTGCGGCGCGAACACCGACGCCGTTCGTTTTTCGGCATAGATCGAATCTCCGTCAACGATTCACCTGGGAGAACCGCATGCAGGACTTGGCGTCACTCTTAGGGATAACCGCGGCCTTGGCGATCGGTGTCGTGAGCCCTGGCCCTAGTTTCGTGATGATCGCCAAAGCCGCCGTATCGGCATCGCGCGCCGACGGTCTAGCGGCAGCGTTGGGGATGGGCATCGGCGCTGTCGTGTTTGCCATCGCAGCATTGTTCGGTTTGCAAGGCTTGCTCCTCGCTGTGCCGTCTCTGTACATCGCTCTAAAAATTGCCGGCGGCCTTTATCTTGCTTATCTCGGCGTGCGGATTTGGGCGGCCGCTCGGCATCCGCTGCCTGTCGTCGAAGGCGAGGCAGGCGCCCGCGTCAGCGTCTTCAGGTCCTTCGCGCTAGGTTTCGCGACGCAGGTCAGCAATCCTAAAACCGCGATCGTCTACGCCAGCGTGTTCGCGGCATTTCTCCCGTCCGCGCCGACGCTCCAATTCAATCTTGTGCTCTTGGTTCTTATCTTCGTGGTTGAGGCGGGCTGGTATGCGATCGTCGCGCTGATACTGTCCGCTGAACATCCGCGCGAAATCTATCGCCGATACAAGGCCTGGCTCGACCGGTTGGCGGGGGGTGTAATGATCGCACTCGGCGCAAGGTTGATCGCATCGGCACGTAACGCCGCATGAAGAACTAAAATTAAGCGAGCAGATCGATCTCTTCGTCGCTCAACACGCCCGGCACGATCGTCACCGGGATCGGATAAGCCTGGGTCGACTGCTGCGCCACCATCGACACGAGAGGCCCCGGCCCCTCACGGCTCGTCCCCGACGCCAGCACGAGAATGGAAATGTCGGGATCTTCCTTCAGAAGCTTCATAACCACTTCGCTGGCCTTGCCCTCGATCACCATGACCTCGGGGATGAGCCCCGCGATATGGTTCACCTCGCGCGCCGCGTCGTAGAGCATCTTCTCCGCTTCATCCATCGCCTCTTCGCGCATCGCGTCTTCGACCGAGCGCCAATGCTGGAAGTCCGCCGGCGAGACGACGGTGAGCAGCGAAACGACGCCGCCCGTATGCGCCGCACGGCGCGCGGCGAACCGTAGCGCCTTCTTGTATTCGGGCGACTTGTCGACGACGACCAAGAACTTGCGCCGTCGCGCCGCTGCCGTTGATGCTTCGTCGGCCATAGGCCCCAACCTGCCACGGTCAGCCGTTAACTCTCAAGAGACGAAGCCGACCACCCGCCGAACCTCGGCCATGACCGGCGCCGCCGTCGCGCGCGCCTTCTCGGCCCCGTCGCGCAGAATACGGTCGATCTCGGCCGGATCGGCAAGCAACCGCCGCATCTCGCTCGCAATCGGCGACAACTTCGCGACCACCAATTCGGACAACGCACCTTTGAACGTCGAAAACTGCGCGCCCTTGAACTCGTCCAGCACCGCCTGCTTCGCCTTCTCCGCAAACGCGGCATAAATCGAAATCAGATTGTCCGCCTCAGGCCGCGCCGCAAGTTCTTCCTCGGCCTCCGGCAGCGGATGCGGATCGGTCTTCGCCCGCTTGAACTTCTGCGCGATCGTGTCCGCGTCGTCGGTCAGATTGATGCGCGAATTGTCGGACGGATCCGACTTCGACATCTTCGCCGTCCCGTCGCGCAGCGACATCACCCGCGTCGCCGGCCCCGTGATGATCGGCTCGGGCGCCGGAAAGAAATCCGGCACGCCGAAATCATTGTTGAACTTCTGCGCAATATCGCGCGCCAGTTCCACATGCTGCTTCTGGTCGTCGCCGACCGGCACGTGCGTCGCGCGATAAGCCAGGATATCGGCCGCCATCAGCACCGGATAGGTGTAGAGCCCAACACTCATCGCCTCGCGATTCTTGCCGGCCTTCTCCTTGAACTGGGTCATGCGGTTGAGCCAACCCACCCGCGCCACGCAATTGAAGATCCAGGCGAGTTCAGCGTGCGCCGCCACTTGGCTCTGATTGAAGATGATCGACGTCTTCGGATCGATGCCGCTCGCGATATAGGCCGCGGTTACCTCGCGCGTCGCCTGCGCCAGCGCCTTCGGGTCATGATCCACGGTGATCGCGTGCATGTCGACGACACAATAGACGCAGCGGTACTGCTGCTGCAGCTTCAGCCAATTCCGGATCGCACCCAGATAGTTGCCGAGATGCAGGTTCCCCGTCGGCTGCATACCGGAGAAAACCAAAGGTTCGTGCGATCCGCTCATCCGTCGAAATCCATAAAAGTCCGCGTCAAAGGCCGCGCGTTATGCGCCGAACCGCCGCCCGGCCGCAAGCATCAAGGCGTGACCCGCTTGCGCCGCTGCACCCGGACGCCGCCGTCGCCCAAGGCCTCCAGCATCTTCTCGCGCACCGCTTCGATCCGCTGCGGATGCGTGATCTTCAGCCCGAACCCGTCCTTCACATAGAACACGTCGACCGCCCGCTCGCCGAACGTCGCGATCTGCGCCGAATGAATGGTCAACCCGGCCACGAACAAAGCCCGTGTCAAATCGTGCAGCAACCCCGGCCGGTCGCGCCCGTTCACCTCGATCACCGTGTAGGTATCGGACGCACTGTTGTCGATCAGCACGCGCGGCACGACGCGGAACGCTTCTTCGCGCCGGCGCACATGCCGCGCGTCGATCACCGTCCGCGGCACGACCTCGCCGGACAGCACGCGCGCAATCGTCTCGCGCAGACGCTGAACCCGCCGCGCGTCGCCAAGCGGGTGCCCATCCGCGTCCTGGATCGAGAACAGGTCGAGCGCCATGCCGTCCGTCGTCGTAAAGATCTTCGCGTCCACGATGCTCCCGCCGCACATCGCAACCGCGCCCGCGAGTTGCGAGAAGAGCCCCGGATGATCGCCCGTATAGATCGACACCTCGGTGACCGAGCGGAATTCGTCGGTCTTCGCCGTCAAACTCACCGACTCGCGCTTCTCATCCGCCTCGCGCATCTGCTTGGCCTGCCGCTCATGCGCGTCCGTATCGAGCGCCAGCCAATACGCATCATAGTGCCGCGACAGCGCCCGCTGCCGCGCCTCTTCCGGCCAACCGCCAAGGCGCTTCGCCAAAGCCTCTTTCGCCTCGGCAACCAGTTGGGGCCGCGCCGTGGCGCCGAACCCGCCCAGCATCTGCGCTTCGGCCTCGTAGTAGAGCTGACGAAGCAACTGCCCCTTCCACCCGTTCCACACACCCGGCCCCACCGCGCGAATGTCGGCAACGGTGAGACACAGCAGCAACCGCAACCGCTCAGGCGATTGCACGACGGCGATGAAGTCACGAATGGTCTTCGGATCCGAGAGATCGCGCTTCTGCGCGACGTCGCTCATCACCAAGTGATAGCGCACCAGCCACGCCACCGTTTCCGTCTCGTCCGGCTTCAACCCCAGCCGCGGACAAAGCGCCAGTGCCACCTCTTCGCCGACGACTGAATGATCGCCTTCGCGGCCCTTGGCGATGTCGTGCAGCAGAATGGAAACGTACAAAACCTCGCGCGAGAGCACCTTGTGGATGATCTCATTCGCAACCGGATGCTCGTCTTTGTAATCCCCTCGCTCGATGCGCGAGAGATGTCCGACAGCGCGGATCAAATGCTCGTCCACCGTAAAGTGGTGGTACATGTTGAACTGCATCTTCGCGACAATGCGCCCGAAGTCCGGCACGAACGCGCCGAACACGCCTGCCTCGTTCATCAGCCGCAGCGTCCGCTCCGGATCGCGCCGCGAACAGAGAATCTCGAGAAACAGCCGATTCGCTTCCGGGTCCGCCCGCAGCGCATCGTCGATCAGCGCCAAATTTCGCGTCACATGCTTCAGCGCGTCCGGATGAACGTCGACGCCCTTCTGATCGGCCACATGGAACAGCCGCAGGAAGTTCACCGGCTTCGCCCGCAGCACATCCGGCCCTTCGATATTCACGCGATTCTGCTCGATGAAGAACCCGGCAACGTCGACGTTCTTGCGCCCGATCGTCGGAATAATCCGCCCGAACATCGGCCACGGCTTCTTGTGCTGCGCCTCCAGCGTCGCGCAGAAAATGCGCGTCAGATCGCCGACGGTCTTCGCGGTCAAAAAATACTGCTGCATGAACCGTTCGACGCCGCGCGCGCGCCCGACGTCCTCGAAGCCCAGCCGCTTCGACAAATCGATC
The DNA here is from genome assembly GCA_034440355.1 of Alphaproteobacteria bacterium. GTDB lineage: Bacteria > Pseudomonadota > Alphaproteobacteria > Micropepsales > Micropepsaceae > SZUA-430. Next base: position 7,584 of record JAWXBY010000173.1, on the reverse strand, counting down.
TGCACGTCGAACGTCAGCCGCTCCTCCGCCCGCCCGGTCAAGAAGTGCAAATGACACCGCACCAGCCAGAGATATTCCTCGGCGTCCGCAAACGCCTTGAACTCGTCGGCCGTCAGGAACCCCGCACCGACAAGCTCGCTCACATCCTCGACGCGATAAAGATACTTCGCGATCCAATAGAGCGTGTGCAGGTCGCGAAGCCCACCCTTGCCGTCCTTGACGTTCGGCTCGACCAGATAGCGGCTCTCACCTGCCGCCATGTGCCGCCGGTGCCGTTCCTCAAGCTTCGCCTCGACGAAGTCGCGGCCCGTGCCGGTCACGACCTCCTTCCAGAAGCGTTCCTTCAACTTCTCGCAAAGCTGCTCGCGCCCGCAAATAAACCGCGCCTCAAGCACCGACGTGCGGATCGTATGATCGGATTTCGCAAGCCGGATGCATTCATCCAGCGACCGCGTCGCATGCCCGACCTTCAGTCCCAAATCCCAGAGGATATAGAGCATGAACTCGATCACGCTCTCGCCCCAAGCGGTCTGTTTGTAGGGCAGCACGAACAAGAGATCGATGTCCGACCCCGGCGCCAGCGCCCCGCGCCCATACCCGCCGACCGCGATCACCGCGATATGCTCCGACTCCGTCGGATTTTGCGCATAGAACACGTGCTTGATCGTAAAGTCGTAGAGCACGTGAATCAGCGTATCCATGACGCCCGACAGCACCTGCGCCGTCCCAAGCCCCGTGCCGCCGCTCTCCAGCGCCGCCCGCGTGATCGACCGCGCCTGCGCCAGCCCATCCTTGAACAACGGCAACGCCGCCGCCCGCAGCTTCGACGTATCGCCGCCCTGCTCGCGCGCAAGCGCCGTCAGCGCGTTGCGCAACGCATCGCCTGGCTTGCCTTCGATCGCGGGGGCCGCACTCATCGAACCGATTCTAACCTCATCAAACCCACTATAACAGCGTTGAATCTCCTGGGTTTGCCCAGCGAAACCGCCACGCAAGCAATTGCAGTTAGGCGGGTTAGAACCGCTTTCAAGCGCGTCGAAGTGATTGTGTCACCGCAACATCGCCTCGCGTCGCTTCAGACTGTCGGCCGGCCAGAATGTGTCCCGCTCGTAATAGCCCTTCCGCACTGGCACGCGGTCATCCAGCACAACCCATTTCTGCTTCGTCGATGTGAAGATATGGATATCCGGCGGACACAAATTGGGATCGTCGAGCGTGCCGACCCGCACGAACGCGACCTTCAATCCGGCCCCCGGATAATGACTCCACACGGCGACCCGGCACGTGGGACAGCGGACAATCTTCTGCCCCTTGCCGCTGTTCGAGGGCGTCAGCACCACGTCCGGCGTGCCGCTCAACATCTTCACCCGATCGGTCTCGATCATGGCGTTGAGCACGAACGCCGACCCCGTCTCGCGCTGGCACCAGGTGCAGTGACAGCAATTCACGAACAGGGGTTTCGTCATCAGCCGATAGCGCACCGCCCTGCAGGTGCAGCCGCCCTCAACAGGAAACCCGCCCTTCTTCTTCGCCATGACGCAACCTCGGTGCCGGAATGAGCGCCGATCATACCGCGCTCAACCGCGCGGACAAACAAAGGGCCGCGACGTGTTTCGCGTCGCAGCCCAATCCAGCCGGCCTGACGGCCGTCTCCTACTTGTTCAGCGTCACCGGCACGTGAGCCTTGCCGCCGCGCGCCGTGACGACGAACAGCAGCACCGACGGACGCTTCGCGGCCTTGGCGGCCTCGATCGCCAGATTGATGTCGGTCAGCGAATTCACGTCCGCGCTCCCCACGCCGACGATCCGGTCGCCGACGCGCAAGCCGCGCTCGGCCGCATCGCCGATCGGATCTATGTCCGTCACCAGCACGCCCTTCGTATCGGCCTTCAGCGCGAACTCGCTGCGCAACTGGTCCGTAATCGTCTGCAGACCAAGCCCCAAAGACGTGAGTTTCGGCCCGGTTGCGGGAACCTGGGCCTCCGCCACGCGGTCACGCTTGACGACCTTCACGCTGACCGAGATCGTCTTGCTGTCTCGCCAAATGGTGAAGGTCGCGGTCTGCCCCGCTTGCAGCGCCGCGATCCGGCGCGAGAGGTCGCGATTGTCCTTCACCGCCGTGCCGTTGATCTTCAAAACGACGTCGCCGCGTTTGATCCCGGCCTTCTCCGCCGGACTGCCCGGAATGACGTCGGTCACTATCGCACCATTCGAATTCGGCAGGCCCAGCGCCGTCGCCGCCTCATCGCTCAAGGATTCGATCTGCACGCCCAGGAACCCGCGCGTCACCGAACCCGATGCTTTCAGATCGTCGACCACGCGCCGAACCGTCGTCGCCGGAATGGCAAAGCCCAGACCCGCAATCCGCTCACCCGTCGGCGACACATAGCCCAGCGTATTCATGCCGATCACGCGGCCGGACATGTCGAACGTCGGACCGCCCGAGTTGCCGCTGGTGATGGCCGCGTCAAGCTGCAGGTAGTCCGTGAACTGAGCCGCCCCTACCTCATCGCGGCCGCGCGCCGAAATAATGCCCGCCGTCACCGTCCCGCTGAACCCGAACGGATTGCCGACAGCCAACACCCAGTCGCCCACGCGCGCGGTCCGGTCGTCGCCGAACTTGACGCTGGGCAACGGCGGCGCACCGTCGATCTTCAGCAGCGCCACGTCGGTCGGCTCATCCGTGCCCACGATGCGCGCCTTGAACTTGCGCCCGTCGCCGAACCGCACTTCAACCGACGTCGAACTCTGAATGACGTGATTGTTGGTGACGACATAGCCGGCGGAATCGATCACAAAGCCCGACCCCAAGCCTTTCGCGGCGATGAGGCTGACGACCGCGGGCGACACGCGCTGCACGATGTCGGCGAGGCTGGGCAAAGTCGCGCCGCTTGCGCTCATGATCACCGTGCCCGTCGAATTGAGCGGGATCATCGGCGCCGCCAGCGGCACGGCACCCGTCGCTGTCTCTGCAGGCTTCGGGGCGACCGGGTCGGCGGCCAGCACCGACGCGCCGCTCCAGGCCAGACCCGCGACCGCAAGCGACAGCGCGACACCGGCGCGCACGGCAATACAGTCGAGTGAAGAAGCCGCAGCCATCAAAAACGCCCCCAAAGCACAGGGGCGCCCCACCCATGAGGGACGCCCTCTACCAGGCGATCACTGTACCGCTGGATTTCAAGGTTTAGAACCGCTCTGAAGCACGCGCACGACATCATGATCGGCGGTGTCGCCGGGAACGCACGGCTTCACGCAGAGCGACACAACCTCAAGGGGAGTGCGAGCGAGGCAGAGTCGCCCGAATGCAGGTGTCAGTACTTCCGGAACCGGTCCATCACCCACGCCCGCCGCCGCGGATCGACGGCATGCTGAACCTCGGACACGAAATGCCGCTTCGCCTCGGCAATCTTGGCGGCCAGCGCCTCGCGCGACGCATCCTCCGCGCGCATCATCTCGTAGACCGCCTCATAAGCCAAAAAAACATGGTCGAGGATCGGCTGGCGCGTCCCACGATAGGCGCCGGGTTTCTCAGCGTCAGTCTGCCGCCGCCCGACATTGGGAAAGTACCACCGGCCTTCATCGATCAGCGACGACAACGAGGTCGCCAGCGCAATGCCGCGCTCGTTGATGTAAAGCGCACCGACGTTCGGCGACGCACAGATATGCTGGGCCTCCGCCATTGCGGCCACCGTGCGGTTCGCCCAATTCATGACCTGCGAGTCGTTGTTGAACTTCAGCGTCTCGACGCCGACCCGCGTCTGGCGCGACGTGATGACGATGTTGAGCAGCACCGCCAAAACCGAAACCACTGCCGATACAACCGCAACCCAATCCGAAACTTGCCAGTCCGACATGTTGAGTTCGGGCATTGCGGTCTCCGCTCAATCCTTCGCCAGTTCTTTTAACTCATAAAGCAGCGCCAGCGCATCGCGCGGCGACAATTCGTCCACGTTGATCGCCTGCACGCGCGCCTGAAGCTTCGTGTCGACGGCAGGCGGGGCAGAAGGCGCAGCCGCGGCGAACAGCGGCAGTTCGTCAACCACGGTCTTCGCCCGCCGCCCACTGTCGCCGCGTTCGAGCGCATGCAAAATCTCCTGCGCGCGCTTGAGCACATCGCTAGGCAATCCCGCAAGCTTCGCCACCTGAATACCGTAAGACCGGTCGGCAGCGCCCGGCGCCACTTCGTGCAGGAACACGATCCCGCCCTGCCATTCCTTCACCCGCACGGTGACGTTCGCGACGCTGTCGAGCCGCCCCGCAAGCCCCGTCAACTCATGATAATGCGTGGCGAACAGCGCGCGCGATTTGTTGACGCCGTGCAGCCGTTCGACCGTGGCCCACGCAATCGACAATCCGTCGAACGTCGCCGTCCCGCGTCCGATCTCGTCCAAGATCACGAGCGACCGCTCCGTCGCCTGGTTCAAGATCGCCGCCGTCTCGACCATCTCGACCATGAACGTCGAGCGCCCGCGCGCTAGGTCGTCGGCCGCCCCGACGCGGCTGAACAACCGGTCGACGACACCGATCTCCGCCGACGCCGCCGGCACGAACGATCCCGCCTGCGCCATGATCGCGATCAGCGCGTTCTGCCGGAGGAACGTCGACTTGCCGGCCATGTTCGGACCGGTGACGAGCCACAACCGACCCGCGCCGCCCGCCGACAAATCGCAGTCGTTGGCGACGAACCCTTGCGCGCCGCGCCGCAGCGCCGCCTCGACCACCGGATGGCGCCCGCGCGAAATCTTGAACGAAAGCCCCGCCTTCATGGCCGGCCGCACGAAATTGCCCTCGACCGCCAACTCGGCCAAGCCCGCCAGCACGTCGATGCGCGCCACGACACCTGCCACCGTGCTGATCGCGACGGCAGCACCGCGCACGGCCTCCGTCATCTGATCGAACAGCGATAGTTCGATCACCAACGCCTCGCCCGCCGCATCCGCGATGCGCGAAGCAAGATCGGACAGCTCCGTGTTGGTGAAACGCTGCGCGTTCGCCGTCGTCTGGCGATGAATGAAACTGCGCCCGGCCTCGGTCGTTTTCAGTTTATCGGCGTTCGCAACCGTGATCTCGATGTGATAGCCGAGCACATTGTTGTGCCGGACCTTGAGCGAACCGATCCCCGTCTCGCTCTTCAAGCGCGACTCAAGCTCGATCACCACGCGCCGCGCGTTGTCGCGCAGCGCCCGCGCCTCGTCGAGCCGCGCATGCGCGCCGCTAGCCACGAAGCCGCCGTCACGCGCCAGCAAAGGCAGATCAGGCCCAAGCGTCGCCTGCAGCTGATCGAGCAGCGGCGCAAGCGCCCTCGCGCTATCGGAGACGCTCTGTAGTTCTTGCACCAGCGACGGCGGTAATGTCGTCAGCGCATCGCCCTTGCGCGCCACCGCCTCGCCAAGACCGAACGCCAACATCAGCGCATCGCGCACCGCGCCAAGATCCCGCGGCCCGCCGCGGTCGACGCTGAGCCGGCCGAGCGCGCGGCCCATATCCGGCATCCGCCGTAGCACGCCGCGTACGGTATCGCGCGCCGCAGCATTGCCGACGAAATAGGCGACGCCGTCGAGCCGCGCCTCGATCGCCGCGACATCGGTGAGCGGCGCGAGAATCCACTCGCAGAGTTCCCGGCCGCCCGGCGACGTCAACGTCCGGTCGATCGTCGAGAGCAAACTGCCGCTCGCCTCACCCGCCAGCGTCTCGACGATTTCGAGATTGCGCCGCGTCGCCGCATCGATCGTCATGACATGCGACGGCGCTTCCTGCCGCGGCGGCGATAGCGCCGGCAGCTTCCCCTTTTGCGTCAGCTCCAAGTACGAAAGCACAACGCCCGCAGCAGCGATCTCCGCCCGCGAATAACTGCCGAACGCATCAAGCGTGGCCACATTGAATTGCGCCCGCAACAACCGCTCGCCGGTACCGGAGTCGAACTTGACGGCCGGCAGGATCGTCGCGCGCGGTCCCAACTCCCGCACCACAGGTCCAACGGTCGCGTCGTCCATCAGAACATCAGGCACGAGTAATTCGGCTGGTTCGATACGAGCCAACGCATGCGCGAGCCCCGCCTCATCGACGGCCGCCACGTGAAAGGCGCCGTCCGAAATATCCGCCCACGCGAGCGCATATGTTCCGCCCGCACGCGCCAGCGCCGCGAGATAATTGTGCCGCCGCGCGCTCAGCAATTGGTCTTCGGTCAGCGTTCCCGGCGTAACGACGCGCACCACATCGCGCGCCACAACGGATTTTGACCCGCGCTTCTTCGCCTCGGCCGGATCCTCGATTTGCTCGCAGATCGCGACCTTGAACCCCTTGCGGATCAAGGTCAGCAGATAGGCCTCGGACGAATGCACCGGCACCCCGCACATCGGAATGTCGGCGTCCTGATGCTTGCCCCGCTTGGTGAGCGCGATGTCCAGCGCTGCCGAAGCCTTCACCGCGTCGTCGAAGAACAGCTCGTAGAAATCGCCCATGCGATAGAACAGCAGATAATCCGCATGCGCCGCTTTGATGCGGTGATACTGCGTCATCATGGGCGATGACGCGGGCGCTTCCGTGTCGAGCGTCGCAACCGCGCGATTCATCGCCGTCCGCCCTTGTGCCGTGGGCCGCCGCGCTTGTATTCAGGCACCAGCGAAAACGGCCCCACACCGGCACGCAAGTGCCTGCGCGAACCCCACGGCGAGTCCATGTCGAAAAAGCGTCCATTTACGGATCAGGAAGCCCTTCTGTTTCACAGCCAGCCTAAGCCTGGCAAGATCGAAATCAGGGCGACAAAGCCGATGGCGACGCAGCGCGACCTGAGTCTCGCCTATTCGCCGGGCGTGGCGGTTCCTGTACGCGCGATCGCCGAAGATCCATCCACAGCCTACGACTACACGGCCAAGGGGAATCTCGTCGCCGTCATCTCGAACGGCACGGCGATCCTGGGGCTCGGCGACCTCGGCGCGTTGGCGTCGAAACCGGTGATGGAAGGCAAGGCCGTCCTCTTCAAGCGCTTCGCCGACGTGGATTCGATCGATCTCGAAGTCGACACGTCGGACGTCGACCAGTTCATCAACTGCGTGCGCTATCTGGGCCCGACCTTCGGCGGCATCAATCTCGAAGACATCAAAGCCCCGGACTGCTTCATCATCGAGCAGCGCCTGCGCGAGTTGATGGACATCCCCGTCTTCCACGACGACCAGCACGGCACCGCCATCATCACCGCGGCAGGCCTAATCAATGCGCTCTACTTGACCGGCCGCGACATCAAGACGGCGAAGATGGTCGTGAACGGCGCGGGCTCCGCCGGCATCGCCTGCCTGGAGCTCATCAAAGCGATGGGCATGCCGAACGAAAACGCCATCCTGTGCGACACCAAAGGCGTGATCTACAAGGGCCGCACCGAAGGCATGAACCAGTGGAAGTCCGCGCACGCCGTAACGACGAAGGCGCGCACGCTGGCCGAAGCCGTCACCGGCGCCGACATCTTCTTGGGCCTCTCCGCCAAAGGCGCGATGACGCAAGCCATGGTCAAATCGATGGCGCCGAAGCCGTTGATCTTTGCCTGCGCCAACCCCGACCCCGAAATCACGCCCGAAGAAGTGCGCGCCG
>JAWXBY010000172.1:0-26230 GCA_034440355.1 Alphaproteobacteria bacterium | reverse complement strand
TTCGACAAGGTGGGCGCGAGCGACCTCAAGGTCGGCGATCTTGTGCTCGTCGAGGCGGGCGACTTGATCCCCTCGGACGGCGAGATCATCGACGGCGTCGCGTCGGTCAACGAAAGCGCGATCACCGGCGAATCCGCGCCGGTCATCCGCGAGGCGGGCGGCGACCGCTCGGCCGTGACCGGCGGCACGCAGGTCCTTTCCGACTGGATCGTCGTGCGCGTGACAGCGGCGCCGGGGCAAACGTTCATCGACCGCATGATCGCGCTGGTCGAGGGCGCGCGCCGCCAGAAGACGCCGAATGAGATCGCGCTCGACGTTCTGCTGGCCGGGTTGAGCCTGATCTTCGTTGTCGTCGTGGTGACGATCGTGGGCCTGGGCTCGTATTCCGGTGCGCAGGTGTCGGTGACGACGCTGATCGCGCTCTTCGTCACGCTGATCCCGACCACGATCGGCGGCTTGCTGTCGGCGATCGGCATCGCCGGCATGGACCGCCTCGTGCGCTTCAACGTCATCGCGACCTCCGGCCGCGCCGTGGAGGCCGCCGGCGACGTCGATACGCTGTTGCTCGACAAGACGGGCACGATCACGTTCGGCAACCGCATGTGCGACGAACTTTTGCCGACGTCGACCGCGTCTCAGCGCGAGCTTGCAGAAGCCGCCATCCTATCGTCGCTCGCCGACCAGACGCCGGAAGGCCGCTCGATCGTCGAGTTCGTGACGAACAAAGTCAAACTTACCGCGCCGGACCTCTCGGCCAAGAAGGTGGAGTACGTCACGTTCTCCGCGCAGACGCGCGTTTCTGGCGCGGACATCGACGGCGTGCGCTACCGCAAGGGCGCGGTCGACAGCATCCTGAAGAGCATCGGCGCGAGTGCGCCCGCGGACTTCACGGCTGTGGTCGAACGCATCGCGCGCGCCGGGGGAACGCCGCTTGCGGTCACCAGGGACGACCAGCTGCTTGGCGTGATTCATCTCAAAGACATCGTGAAGCCCGGAATCAAGGATCGCTTCAACGCGCTCCGCGCGATGGGCATCAAGACCGTGATGGTCACCGGGGACAACCGGATCACGGCGGCCGCCATCGCCAGCGAGGCGGGCGTTGACGAGTTCATCGCGGAGGCTACGCCGGAAGACAAGCTCAGCTTCATCCGCAAAGCTCAGGCAGGCGGACGCCTCGTGGGGATGTGCGGCGACGGCACCAACGACGCGCCCGCCCTCGCGCAGGCCGACGTCGGCATCGCGCTGCAGTCGGGTACGCAGGCCGCGCGCGAGGCCGCCAATATGGTCGATCTGGACTCGAGCCCGACGAAGCTGCTCGAGGTGGTCGAAATCGGAAAACAGATGCTGATGACGCGCGGCGCGCTGACGACGTTCTCGATCGCGAACGACGTCGCAAAATACTTCGCCATCATTCCGGTGCTGTTCTTGGGCACCTATCCGGAACTGCAGGCGCTGAACATCATGCAACTGAACCCGGTCACGGCGATCATCTCGGCGATCATCTTCAACGCCTTGATCATCGTCGCGTTGATCCCGCTCGCGCTGCGCGGCGTGAAGTACCGTCCGCTGGGCGCGGCGGCCGTGCTGCGCAACAACCTGTTGATCTATGGTCTCGGCGGGCTCATCGCGCCGTTCGTCGGCATCAAGCTTATCGATCTCGTCGTGAACATGTTCGTTTGAAGAGCACCGCCATGAACCCCTTAGAACATCTGCGTCCCGCCATCGTCATGATCGTCTTGTTCACGATCCTTACCGGACTCGCCTATCCGCTGGCCATTACCGGCATTGCGCAGGTCATCGCGCCGGGTACAGCGAACGGCAGCATCATCATGAAGGACGGCAAGCCGATCGGCTCCGAGTTGATCGCCCAGGCGTTCGTGGGTGACAATTACTTTTGGCCGCGCCCGTCCGGCGCAGGCGCTAACGGGTATGACGGCGCTTCGTCCAGCGGTTCGAATCTAGGCCCGACCTCGCCCAAACTCATCGAGCGCATCAAGACGGAGGCCGCCCGCTATCCCGGCGACAGCCCGGTGCCGGCCGATGCGGTAACCGCCTCAGGCTCCGGCCTCGACCCGCATATCAGCCCGGAGAATGCGCACCGCCAGGCTGAACGCGTGGCCAAGGCCCGCAGCCTGCCGGTCGAACAGGTCAACGCCCTTGTCGACAAGAACACCGAGGGCCGTGTCCTGGGCTTTATCGGCGAGCCGCGCGTCAATGTCTTGAAGCTCAACCTTGCTCTCGACGCCGAGAGCGGCGCCGCGTCCACGCCGCCGCCTGAAGCATCCGCGCCAACGGCCGCTCCAGCTGAGCCTGTGACGGCGCCGGCCGAGGCTTCTCCTCAACCTACCGAACCTGCTGCGCCCCCGGCGCCGTAGCACTATCATGGGTGCGCATGACCGAACCGCGCGAGCCGCTGCGACCCGAACCTGAAGCCCTTCTCGCGGAAGCCGCGCGCGAAGGGCGTGGTCGTCTGAAAATTTACCTCGGCATGGCGCCCGGCGTCGGGAAGACCTTCGCCATGCTGGAAGGCGCGCGCCGCCTGAAGGCGCAGGGTATCGACGTGGTCGTCGGCCTTGTGGAAACGCACGGCCGCAAGGACACCGCCACGCTTCTCGAAGGCTTCGAGATACTGCCTCGCCGATCGCATCCCTACCACGGGCAGACGCTTCACGAATTCGACCTCGATGCCGCGCTGGCACGCCGCCCGAGGGTGCTGATCGTCGACGAGTACGCACACACCAACGTGCCGGACAGCCGCCACCCGAAGCGCTGGCAAGACATCGAGGAGCTGCTTCGCGCCGGCATCGACGTCCATACGACGCTCAACATCCAGCACCTTGAAGGTTTGAACGATGTGGTCGCGCGCATCACGGGCGTGCGCGTGCGGGAAACCTTGCCCGACCTGGTGGTTGAGAAAGCCGATGAAGTCGAACTCATCGACCTGACGCCCGAGGAGCTGACGGCGCGGTTGCACGAAGGAAAAGTCTACACCGGCGAACTCGCGGGGCGGGCGCTCGAAAACTATTTCAAGCCGGGCAACCTCAGCGCCTTGCGCGAACTGGCGCTGCGACGCACCGCGGATCGGGTCGACCAGCAACTCGTGGGCTATATGCGCGCCCATGCCATCGAAGGCCCGTGGCCGGCGGGCGAGCGCATCATGGTCTGCGTCGGCCGCGATGCGACGGCCAGAGCGGTCCTGCGTGCAGGCGCCAGGCTTGCGGACCAAATCGGCGCGCCGTGGATCGCCGTTCACATCGAACGCTCCGACGCGCCGCCGCTCGCGCCGGAAGATCGCGATCTGGTCGAAGACCTGCTCAAGCTCGCCGAACAGATGCAGGCGCGCGTCGAGCGCATGGTCGGCGAGGATTTGCCGGACGAATTGTTGGCCTATGCCCGCCGCAACAACGTGACTCAAATCGTAATCGGCCGTTCGCGCGAGAGCTGGCTGCGACAGGTGTTCCGCCGCTCGCTTGCGAACGAATTGATCCGGCGCTCGGAAGGCATTCCGGTTCACGTGGTCGTGCCTGACGCCACGCCCTTGTCGCGCCCATTCCGGCTTCCCGGCGTGCCGCTCGATTGGCGCGGTTGGCTTTACCCGCCGCTCAGCGTCGCGGTCGTCGTGGGGCTTGGGCTTGCGATATCGGCGATCTCGACCTTGCCCAACATGGCGATGATGTTCTTGACCGCCGTGTTCCTCGGCGCCGTGCGGTTCGGGCTTCGGGCGGCGGTCGCCACGGCACTGCTTGCATTTCCATCTTGGAACTTCTTCTTCACCGAGCCCTACTACACGTTCGAGATATCGTCTTGGGACGATCTTCTGACGCTCAGCGTCTTCTTGATCGTCGGGGTCGTTACCGGCTTGCTCGCGGGCCGCGTGCGCGATCAGGCGAATGCGGCGCAGGCGCGGGCGAACGCCATACAGGTGTTGTTCGATTTTTCGCGGCGGCTTAGCGCGTCGGCGACGCCCGACGCGTTGCTGCATGCGATCGTTCTGCAGGCGCATCGGTTGTCGAAGCTCCCTGCCCTTGCGTTGCTGCCGAGCGAGGGCGACCTTGAGATTCGATATTCCTGGCCGCCGGAAGACACGCTCGACGCCGCGGCGATGGCGGCCGCGCGGTGGGCGATGCAGCACGGCGAGCCTGCGGGCCGCGGCACCTCGACGCTGCCGTCGGCGACATGGCACTTCCGGCCGGTGCGTACTGCGAAGAAGACCGTGGGCGTGTTAGGGCTGCGGCAGGGCGACGGCGATCCGCCGCTTCGTCAGGATATGCTGCAGACCATGGATTCTATCCTGGATCAGTCGGCCGTTGCGATCGACCGCCTGACGTTCGCGGAGGAAGCTGCGCGCGTCGAGGCGATGACGGCGACCGACAGGCTGCGCACGGCGCTGATGTCGTCGGTGTCTCACGATCTGCGCACGCCGCTGACGACGATCATGGGATCGGCCTCCACACTGCGGCAGGACGACGCCAAACTCGACAAGGGCTCGAAGGACGAACTGCTGCTCGCCATCGTCGACGAGACCAAGCGCCTCGACCAATACGTGACCAACCTTTTGAACATGTCGCGTCTGGAGGCCGGCGAGTTGAAGCCGCGGCGCGAGTGGCTCGATCCGGCCGAGGTTTTGGAGTCGGCCGCCGCACGCGTTGCGCCGCGCGCCAAGGATGTGGCCATCGACACCCGCATCGGGCCTGACGTACCGTTGTTGCGGGCGGACTTCATGTTGCTCGAAACGGTGCTCGTCAACCTGCTCGACAACGCCATCAAGCATGGCGAGGGGGCGGAGCATGTGTGGGCGTCCGTCAAGTCGCAGAACGGCACGTTGGCCTTCGAGGTAGTTGACGACGGCGTCGGCATTCCGGCCGACTTTCTCGACCGGTTGTTCGATCGTTTCTTCCGGGTTCAGCGCAGCGACTCCAAGCCGGCGGGCAGTGGGTTGGGGCTTTCGATTTGCAAGGGCTTCGTCGAGGCTATGGGCGGCAAGATCGAGGTCAAGAGCCCGGTCGCCCAAGGCCATGGCGCGGCGTTCGTGATCACCTTCCCGGTCGAGCCGCAGCCCGCGAACGAACTCGCCGAGGCGGCCGCGCCATGAGCGAGCGCAGGCCTCTGATCCTGGTGGTCGACGACGAACCGCAGATCCTGCGCTTTCTGCGGACCAGCCTGACCGCGAACGGTTTCGACGTCGTCGAGGCGCATAGCGTGGCGGACGGCTGCCGGTTGGCTGACAGCGAAAAGCCGGACGTCATCATCCTCGACCTCGGGCTGCCCGACGGCGACGGCAAGGACGTTTTGCGCCACGTGCGCGCGCAGGGCGAGACGCCGGTTCTGATCCTGTCGGCGCGCGACCGCGAGGCGGAGAAGGTCGAGGCGTTGGACCTTGGCGCCGACGATTACGTCAACAAGCCGTTCGGGATCGAGGAATTGACCGCCCGCCTGCGCGCCGCGTTGCGCCACCGTCTGCGGCAGCAGGGTGAATCGCCGATCTTCAAGATCGACAACCTCACCGTGGACATCCCGCGCCGGGTGGTGAAGCGGGGCGAGGAGACGATCCATCTGACGCCGAAGGAGTTCGATCTGCTGCGCCTCTTCGTCAAACACGCGGGCAAGGTTTTGACCCAGCGCCAGATCCTGCAAGAGGTTTGGGGACCGGCGCACACATCGGACGCCGAGTATCTGCGCGTCTATATCGGGCAGTTGCGGCGTAAGCTGGGTGTGACGCGCGAGAACCCGCTGATCGAGACCGAGCAGGGCGTCGGCTACCGTCTGAAGTTCTGAGCGGTGATGAGAAAAGGCCGCCTGGGTTTGATCCCAGACGGCCCTGATAACCTCAAAAGGCGAGCGCGCGTTTGTCCTTAGACGATGCCGCGCTTGTGCTCGCCGACGACGACGCGGTCGGGCCGGAAGGCGGCTTCGAGCACGGCGATCGTCTTGGTGGGTTGGGCGGCGCCGCACATGAACACGTCGAACGCTGCGAAACCCTTCTCCGGCCAGGTGTGGACCGAGATGTGGCTTTCCGAGAGGACGGCCACGCCCGAGACACCGCCGTTGGGCGAGAACTTATGGAGGTGAATATGCAAGAGCGTCGCTCCGGCAGCCGTCACCGCTTCTTTCAGGGCCTTTTCGATCTTGGCTTCGTCATCCAAGTCGGAAGCACCCCACAAGTCGAGGATCAAGTGGCTGCCCGCAAACGTCACGCCGTTGCGGGTGATGAAGTAGTCTTTTCTTTCTTCGTCCGCTTCCCCAGAGGGATTAGGAACCGGAACGGACTTCGTTCTGGCGCGGTTCGCGGGGAACTGCGTTACTTCGACAGCCGTTCTTTTGCGTGCAGGTAGACCCATTTTCGGTTCGCCCATCTCAACAAAAAAACGTTGCACCCTATTGACCAAATGACGCGGAACTCACGTCGCTCAGCCGCCTCTTAGTGATTCACACTCGAATTGCGGAGGGGGCGAAATATAGGTACGCGAGCCCCCCATGCAAGGATTTTCGGGGCTGTGACGGGATTTTTATCTTCTGATGGTGCACGAGATGTGACGATCGCCGAATTATGACATTGCGCGGCGGTGACTCGCGACCTATACGACGCGCGCTTAACGCGACGCGGGCACGCCGATTTCTTCCTCGCCGCGCGCATCTTCCACTCTTCTCAGCCGCGCAGGAGTCGACGCCGATGGCGAACAGTTTCTTGGAGAAATTGCACCCGGGATTTTCGCAAACCATCGAGTTGGAAGGCGCGCCAATAGTCCAGGAAAAGAGCCGGTTTCAAGACATCAAGATCTTCGACTCCAAGCGCAACGGACGCGTGCTGGTGCTCGACGACATCGTGCAGCTGACGACACGCGACGAGTGCGGTTATTCCGAGATGCTGACGCATGTTCCGATGTTCGAACATGGCCGCGTGAAGGAGGTCATGATCGTCGGCGGCGGCGACATGGCGATCGCCGAGGAAGCGCTCAAGCACCGGGCCGTCACAAACGTCTTTAACGTCGAGATTGACGAGAAGGTGGTCGATTTGTCGCGGCGCCATTTGGGCGAAGTGAACGCCGCCGCGTTCGCCGACCCGCGTCTGAAGGTGCAGATCGAAGACGCGTTCGTCTTCCTGGCCGACAAGTCGAGCCACGGCCGCTTCGACCTCATCATCGCCGACCGGCCCGATCCGGTGGGCCCAGCCGAGGTGCTGTTCGGCGACACGTTTTATGAGCGCATCGCGCGCGCTCTCGCGCCGGGCGGCTTTGCCGTGTTCCAGAACGGCGTGCCGTTTTTCCAGCCGGAAGAGCTGACCGACACGCTGAAACAGATGCAGCGGACGTTCCGTTATTGCGGCGTCTACCTCACGGTGGTGCCGAGCTATATCGGCGGCCTGATGGCGCTGACCTGGGTGTCGAACGACGCCATCCTGGGCGACCCGGCGAAGTGGGGCTCGCTCGACGCGCAGTTCGCGGCGTCGCGGCTGAAGACGGACTACTACACCCCGGCGGTCCATCGGGCATCGTTCGCACTCCCGGCTTGGATCGAGCGGTTGGCAAAGGCCTAAGCCAATTAAGTAAGCGCCAGGCCGGATGCCTGCGCCCCTTAGGGCTCAGGTTGCGGGCGGGGCGCAAATCTCCCAAGATGGCGCGTGGATTGCCGGGTTGGCGGCGCTCGCGCGGGGATTTGAGTTGGCGGCAGGTACAGGACAAGCGACCTCGGCACCGGGATTCTTCGACCGGTTGAGGGCGTTCTATCTGCGGTCGGACGCGGCGAAAGGGTATCTGCTTCTTTCGCCCGTGATGATCGCGATGATCGGCCTTTTGGCTGCGCCGCTCATTCTGCTGGCTTTGTACTCGTTCTGGACGCAGGTGGGGCTTTCGGTCGACACGACGCCGACCGTTGCGCGTTACCAGGAAGTGTTCGGGAAGCAGAGTTACATCGACATCTTCCTGCGCTCGATCGGGATGTCGGGGATCGTGACGCTGGTGACGGTCGGGCTTGCCTATCCGATGGCCTATTACGTCGCGTTCGGGGTGAAGAAGTACAAGTTCATCTGGCTCATTCTGCTGACCATTCCGTTCTGGACGAGTTATCTGCTGCGCGCGTTCTCGTGGAAGGTGATCCTTGGGTACAACGGCGTCATCAATTCGAGTTTGATGTCGGCTGGCGTCATCGAAGAGCCGCTTGGCTTCCTGCTCTATAATCAGTTCGCGGTCGTCGTGACGCTGGCGCATGCTTATGCGGCGTTCGCGATCCTGCCGATTTACGTGTCGCTGGAGAAGATCGACCGGACGTTGCTTGAAGCTGCGGCAGATTTGGGCGACGGGGCTTGGACGCGGTTTTGGCGGGTGACGTTTCCGCTGTCGCTGCCCGGCGTGATCGGGGCTGCGGTTTTGATCTTCGTGCCGACGACGGGTGACTACGTGACGCCGGCGCTGGTCGGCGGGCCTGCGGGGCAGATGGTCGCCAACCTTATCCAGGTGCAGTTCCTCAAGATCGGCGATTGGCCGCTCGGGTCGGCGATGGCGATCTCGGCGATGGCGGGGGTTGCGATCCTGGTCGTGTTCTTCGTCAGCGCCATGCAGCTTGCGGTGAGGCAGATCCGATGAGCAAACCCGTTCCCTCCGCCAAACGCATGGGCGATCCGGGCGGCGGGCTTGCCGTGTTCGCGGTCGCGTATCTGCTCTTTCTTTACGTGCCGGTTCTGCTGCTGCCGATTTTCTCGTTCAATGATTCCATCTTCACCGCGTTCCCGCTGAGCGGCTTCACGACGAAGTGGTATTCGCAGGCGTTCGCGGACCAAGACATGCTGCGGTCGCTGGTCGCGAGCCTTCAGGTGGGCGCGGTGGTGGCGGTCGCATCGACGATCTTGGGGCTGTTCGGCGCGAAAGCGGTGACACGTTATCGCATGCCGGGACAAGGTGCGATCACCGGCCTCATCATGTTGCCGCTCTTTGTGCCCGAAATCGTTCTGGGCATCGCGCTTCTCATTCTGGTCAACAACATCGATCTGGAATTGTCGCTGATCACGATCGGCGTCGGGCACGTGATGCTGTGCACGCCGTTTGCTATGGCGGTTCTGACCTCGCGTCTCGACGGGTTCGACAAGAGTCTCGAAGAAGCTTCGATGGATCTGGGCGAGAGTCCTTGGATGACGTTCTGGCGCGTGACGTTTCCGCTGGTCGCGCCCGGTATCGTGTCGAGTTTGCTTTTGACCTTCATCGTGTCGTTCGACGAATTTTTGCTGTCGTTCTTCCTGGCGGGGCAGCAGCCTACCCTGCCCGTCTTTATCTGGAGCCAGCTGAAATTCCCGAACAAGCTGCCCGGCGTGCTCGCGCTCGGCTCTTTGATTTTGATTTCGTCTTGCGTGCTGGTGGTGCTCGCCGAATGGGTGCGCCAGCTCGGGACCAGCGAGCGTAAAGTGGGGGTCGCTTAGGGTTCGCCATGGCCGACAACATCATCCGCATCGAGAATGTCACCAAGCAGTTCGCCGGCGGCGCGCGCGCCGTGGACGAGGCGAACTTCAACATCGAGCGCGGCGAGTTCTTCTCGCTGCTGGGTCCCTCGGGCTGCGGCAAGACCACGCTTCTGCGCATGATCGCCGGGTTCGAGTTTCCGAGCGAGGGCGAGATTTATATCGACGGTCAGGCGTCGTCGCTGATCCCGAGCTATAAGCGGCCGACGAACATGGTGTTCCAGTCGTACGCGATCTTTCCGCATCTGAATGTCTACGACAACATCGCCTACGGCCTGCGCAAAGAGGGGCTGTCGCGGAAGGAGTTGAACCGGCGCGTCGAAGAGGCGCTGGCGATGATCAAGCTCAGCGGCTTCGGCACGCGGCGCGGCGATCAGCTGTCGGGCGGGCAGCGGCAGCGTGTGGCGCTGGCGCGCGCGTTGGTGAAGCGGCCGAAGGTGTTGTTGTTGGATGAACCGCTCGGCGCGCTCGACAAGAAATTGCGCGAAGAGATGCAGATCGAATTGCGCCAGCTGCAGAAGAGCGTCGGCATCACGTTCGTGTTCGTGACGCACGATCAGGAAGAGGCACTGTCGATGTCGGACCGCATCGCGGTCATGGGCAAAGGCAAGGTGTTGCAGATCGCGGCGCCGAAGGATCTCTACGAAGCGCCGGGCAACGTTGAAGTGGCGACGTTCATCGGCACGATCAATCTGATCGACGCGACGGTGAAGGCCGTGAGCGGTGGGGAAGCAACGCTTGAGGGGCCGGGCTTCGGCACGTTCACCGCGCCGACGATCTCAGGCTTGAAGGCGGGCGACAAAGTCGTCGCCGCGATCCGGCCGGAGAAGCTGAACCTTACGGGCACCAAGCCGGCATCGGGTCCGTTCGTCGAGGGCAACATCCAAGCGGCCGCCTATCTCGGCGACCGCAGTCACTATCAGGTGCACATCAAAGGCCGCGAGGCCCCGATCGCCGTCGCCGCACAAAACGTCGACGGCGCGACGGCTACCGGGTTCGATCCGGCGAAGCCCGTGTACGTGACGTGGGACCCGAAGGCGCTCATTCTGCTGAAGAGCTGATCTAGGCCACGCGCGCGCCGCCGAACGGCACGACCTTGTTGTCCGCGTCGTGGCCGATGTCGGCGCGGCCTAGGTAGGGGATGCCGGTGCGGTTGCACCAGTACTCGGCGACTTCAACTTCCGTTTTGCCGAAGTCGGGGTCGTTTGCGGGGATGTCGCTGCAGCGGCCGAGGCGCAGGCCGGCCAGGCGGCGCATCTTCGGGCTTGAGACGATGTGAAAGAGCGAGCGGTCGATGCGGTACATGTATTCCGCGATCTCTTCCAGCATCAGGACGTGGCCGGTGAGGTCGGGTTCGTAGGGCGTGCCGATGAGGCCCGCGAGGGTTTCGATGTTGAAGGCGACGCGGCGCGCGCCTTCCATCGATGGTTCGAGTGACTCTGGATCGCGCTCGACGAGGAAGGCGAGTGCGCGTTTCACCGCGGCTTCGCCGCCTTGGCGTGCGAGGTCCGACGGCATGGGGCCGTGGGCGAGGTTCGGGAAACCTCTCGCGTAGAGTGCGCCGAGCAGCGAGCCCATGTCGCTGTAGCCCAGATATGTTTTCTTCCACGCTGGCTCGGTGAGTTTCGGCAGCGCGGATTCCAGGATCCGGCACGACCCGTAACCGCCGCGCGCGAACCACACGGCGTCGACCGACGGGTCGTTGGCGACTTCGACGAAGGCGCGGGCGCGGGCTTGGTCGTCGCCGGCGAAGTGGCCGGACGACAGGAAACACTGCGGGTGGATTTGCAGCGTCACGTCCGGGTAGAGGTCGGCGGCGAATTGCTTCACGCGCTCGGCGACGGCGGGATCCATGCGGTTCGCAGGCGCGACGATGCCGATTTTCATGCGGGCTTCCCTGGCGGACGGGGCCATTTACGGCCCTAGGCTCATGTGCGATCACGTGCCCATGACTCTGAATCGAAACGCACGTTATTTCTTCTGCGGAATCGGCGGTAGCGGAATGTTGCCGCTGGCGCTGATTCTGCGCGGACAAGGCTATGCGGTCGACGGGTCTGACCGGTCGTTGGATCAGGGGCGGCTCGGTCAAAAATTCGAGTTCCTGAAGTCGCGCGGGATCGAGCTTTTCGCGCAGGACGGCAGCGGCGTGACGTCGCGCGATCAGGTTCTGATCACGTCGGCCGCGATCGAGGAGACCGTGCCCGACGTTCAGGCGGCGCGGCGGCTCGATCTGCCGATGATGCGGCGCGCGGAGTTGCTTGCGACGCTGTTCAACGACGCGAAGCTCAGCGTCGCGGTCGGCGGCACGAGCGGCAAATCCACGACGACAGGCATGGCCGGCTGGATCCTCGAACAGGCCGGGCTGAAACCTACGATCATGAACGGCGCGGTGATGAAGAACTTCGTTGCGCCGGATGTGCCGTTCGCGAGCGCCGTGGTCGGCGACGGCGATGCGTTCGTCAGCGAGGTGGACGAGAGCGATGGGTCGATCGCGCTTTACCGGCCGAAGGTCGCGGTCGTGACGAATGTGTCGCTCGATCACAAAACGATGGACGAACTGCGCGCGCTGTTCCGCGACTTCACCGCGAAGGCCGCGACGCCGGTGCTGAACCTCGACAACGAGGAGACCCGCGCGCTGGCGCGCGTGCACGCCAACGCGATCACGTTCAGCCTCACCGATTTGCGCGCGACGTTGTTCGCGGGGCGGCTGAAGCCTGCGCCGGACGGCATGGTGTTCGAACTGACCGAGCGCGATACCGGGGCGCGCTTCGACGTGCGGCTCAACGTGCCGGGCGTGCACAACGTGTCGAACGCGCTGGCGGCACTTGGTGCGGCGCGGGCTTGCGGCGTTTCGCTGTCGGATGCGGTGAACGCGCTGTCGACGTTCAGCGGCATCAAGCGGCGGTTCGAGATCGTCGGCACGGCGAACGGCGTGACCGTGATCGACGACTTCGGGCACAACCCGGACAAGATCACGGCGACGTTGAGGACGTTGCATACCTTTCCGGGGCGGCTGCTCGTCATGTTCCAGCCGCACGGCTATCGGCCGCTGATGCTGATGAAGGACGAACTAATCGCCAGCTTCGGCGACGAGCTTCACGAACACGACGTGCTGATTATGCCGGACCCCGCCTACTACGGCGGCACGACGACAAAGGCGGTGACCAGCGCCGACATCGTCAAAGGCGTCGCCACGAGAGGCCGCGTCGCGCACTACATTGCCGACCGCAAAGCCTGCGGCGATAAACTCGTCACCCTCGCCCGGCCCGGCGACCGCATCGTCATCATGGGCGCGCGCGACGACACGCTGTCTGAATTCGCGGCAGGGCTTCTTGCGCGGTTGAAATGACCGTCGTTTGCATCTGCGAATTGCCGAGGTTTACGGCCAGGTAACTAAACGCACGGGAGCGTGAGCGGTCTCACGTCCATGTGATTTCTAAAAGCCAGGGGGGGCCACTCAAATCCGCCAGGGTCTGAGGAGAGTCTGGGCGTGCGTGGGCTAACGGCTGCGAGCTTGAAAAGTCCTGCGTCCGTCGCGGTCGCGGTTGCGGTTGCGATTCTGTTCGGCGTGTTCGCGCTGGCGACGCTGCCCGTTCAGCTGTTTCCCGACATCGAGAGGCCGCAGATCGGCATCCAGACCGGATGGCGCACGTCGACGCCGCGCGAGGTCGAGGCGCAGATCGTCGAGCCGCAGGAAGAGGTGCTGCAGGGTATCTCGGGCTTGCAGGAGATGAATGCTTTCGTCGGCTCGGGCGGCGCGTACATCAATCTGACATTCGCCATCGGCACCGACATGCAGCACACGCTGGTCGACGTCATCGGCCGGCTGAACCGTATCCCGTCTCTGCCCGCCGATTCCGAGCGGCCGTTCGTGCAGCTCGCCAACACGCAGGACTCGAACGCGACGCTGCTCTACGTGTTTATGCAGCGCCTGCCCGGCAACACGCGGCCGGTGGAAAGTTACGAGTCGTTCCTGCGCTACACCGTGGCGCCGCGCCTCGAGGCCATCAAAGGCGTGGGCAGCGTCGAACTTAACGTCATCGGCGCGCCGGAGGAATTGCAGATCATTTTCGATCCGATGAAGGCGGCGGCGCTCGGCATCCAGATTCCGAAGATCGCGAGCGTGATCGGTTCGTCCGACGACGTGTCGGGTGGCACGGTCGATGTCGGACGGCGGCAATACAGCCTTGCCTTCCGCGGCCGGTACTCGGTCGAAGACATGAAGTCGTTGATCCTCGAGTGGCGCGACGGCAAGCCGGTGCTGCTGGGCGACGTCGCCGAGGTCAAGATCGATCGCGGCAAGCGCAACTCGTTCGCCTATCAAAACGGCAATCCCGCGCTCTCCTTCCGCATCGTGCGCGAGACGGGGGCGAACGTGCTTGGCGCCGTCAATGCCGTGAAGGCCGAGCTTCAGGCGATCAACGACGGTCCCGCCAAGGAACAGGGGGTGCGACTCGCGCAGTCGTTCGATCCGTCGCACTTCATTTATCAGGCGTTGGAGATGGTGTCGCGCGACCTCATCCTCGGCATTATCCTGGCCGTCGGAGTGTTGTGGTTCTTCATGCGCGAGTGGCGCGCGACCGTCATCATCGCCTGCGCCATCCCGATCTGTCTGTTTGCGACGATCGTTCTTCTGCAGTTGACAGGACGCACGCTCAACGTCGTGTCGCTCGCCGGGTTGGCCTTCGCGACGGGCATGGTTTTGGACGCGGCTATCGTTGCGTTCGAAAACATATTGCGGCTGCGCGAACAGGGCATGCCGGCAAGCGAAGCGGCCCAACGCGGCACCGATCAGGTGTGGGGCGCCCTGGTCGCGACGACTGCCACGAATGTTGCGATCTTTCTGCCCATCATCTTCCTGCAAGACGTCGAAGGGCAGCTGTTTGCGGACCTTTCGGTGACGATCGCGGTTGCGGTTCTGCTGTCGCTGATCGTTGCGGTCACGGTCGTGCCGATGTTGACGGTGCTTTTTCTGCAGACGCGGCCCAAGGTGCCGGAGTTCGCGGGGACGTGGCGCGCGATCACGGACTACGTGATGAACACGACAAGCACGCCGCTCAAGCGGCGGCTGTGGATCGGCGGGTTGATCGGCGGATCAATCGCGGGGACCATTTTACTGGCGCCGAGTCTGCAGTATCTGCCGCAGGTGAAGCGCGCGGCGATCGACGCCTTCTTCATCCTGCCGCCGGGTGCGACGATCCCGTTTGCGGAAGAAGAGCTTGCCAAGCCGATGCTCGAACGGCTGCAACCCTACATGAAGAAGGAGAAGGAGCCGCACCTTCTGAACTACTACATTATCGGCGGCGGTCCCGGAAACATGAACATCGGCGTGCGCGTCATCGACGATTCCGAGTTCCCCCGCATGCTCGACATCGTGCGTAAAGAGGTCATGAAGGACTTGCCGGACACGGTGGGTTTCGCCGTGATCGGTAGTTTGTTCGGCGGTTTCGACGAAGGCGGCGGCATTACGATCAACGTGCAGTCGGCGGACGCAGCGGCGATGCGCGAAGCGGCGCGTCGTGGCAACGAGCTCTTGACGAAGAGATTCCCGACGGCTTCGGTCAATCCCAACCCGTCGCTGGACTTTGACCGGCCCGAGTTCAAGATCGTGCCCAACGACCGCGCGATCAGCGAATCCGGCTGGACGCGATCGCAGGTGGGTCTCATCACGCAGGCGCTGGGCGAAGGCGCCTATGTCGATCGGCGCTATGACGGCGAAAAACGGCTCAACGTCATTCTAAAGTCGACGCCGCTTCCCAGCGCCGACGATATTTTCAACGCGCCGGTCGCGACGCCGACCGCGGGCGTCGTCTCGCTCAACCAACTCGTTTCCGTGAAGGAGTCGCTTGCCGCGAGCGGCGTCTATCGCCTCAATCGGCGGCGCACCATCGCGCTCAACATGCAGCCGCCGGAAGGCATGGCGCTCCAAGACGCGCTCAACATCATCCGCGCCGAGGTCGAGCCCGAAATCAAGAAGCTGTTGCCGCCGGACGGTCTTGTCACGTACGGCGCGGCGGCGAACCATCTCGACAACGCGTTGTGGACGATGGGCAAGAACTTTTCGCTGGCGGTTCTCATCCTCTTCCTCATCATGGCGGCAATGTTCAAGTCGCTGCGTGACTCGGCGATTGCGACGATTGCGCTGCCGCTCGGCACCGTGGGCGGCGTCGCGGCGTTGCAGCTGGTCGGGCTTTTGACCTTCCAGCCGCTCGACCTGCTTACGATGATCGGCTTCATCATCGTGCTGGGCCTTGTCGTCAACAATACGATCCTGCTCGTCGCGCGCACGCGTCAGGCCGAGGCCGAGGGCATGAGCCGCGTCGACGCGGTGCGGTCGAGCCTCGAGACACGGCTTCGTCCAATCTTCTCGAGCACGCTGACCGCGGTCTTCGGCATGCTACCGCTCATGATCATTCCGGGCGCGGGGTCTGAGATCTATCGCGGTCTCGCGTCGGTGATCGTCGGCGGCATTCTGATCAGTCACATTTTCACCGTCATTTTGATCCCGGCGATGCTGCGCCTGGGCGAGCGTCCGATGGCAATCACCAGAGAACCGATGACTCCGCCGACACCAACGCTGAAGGTGGCCGCATGACCAAGACCTTCCTGACAAAACTGATGGCGATGGATCGCCGGAAGCTGGGCGGGGGCGCCGTGGCGCTGGTCGTTGTGGGGCTTGGCGTTTGGTGGATGCTGCCGGCCGGCGAGGTCGCCGCGGTGAAGGAGGCCGAGGCGGCCGTGAAGCCGGACGAGAGCGAGTTTCCGCCGGTCAGCATCGCGCATGCGAAGGCGACGCGGATTGCGCCACAAGCGAGCTATCCGGGCACCGTCGTGTCGCGCAACGACTCGAAATTGGCGGCGGACGTCGAGGGGCGCGTCGAGTGGGTCGCGGATGTCGGCACCGTGGTCAAAGAAGGCGACGTGATCGCGCGGCTCGACGCCAATCTTGCGCGCATGCAGCGCGATTCCGATACGGCGAACGTCGCGAAGTTGACGGCGCAGGTCCGCTTCGACCGTGCGCAGGCGCAGCGCATGCAGGAATTGATGGACCGCAAGGTCGTGTCGAAGGCGGGGCTCGATCAGGCGACCTCGACGCGCGATGCGAACGAGGCGGCGCTGAAGCAGGCGGAGGCGGCGGCGAAGCGGTCGCAGTATCAACTCGATCACTCGGAGATCCGCGCGCCGTTCTCCGGCCGCATCGTCTCGAAGCTGATCAATGCGGGCGAGTATGCGAGCCCCGGCAAGGACGTGGTGCGGCTGGTCGACCTTGACGCGATCGAGATCGCGACGCAGGTGCCGATTTCGTCCATGCAGCACTTGCGCGAGACGATGCGCGTAACGGCGGAGCTTCAGGGCAAGAACGTGCAGACGACCGTGCGCGTGATTGTGCCGGTGGGGCACGAGCAGAGCCGCACCGTCGAGGTGCGATTGGCGCTGGAACCCGGGACGGCGTTTGTCGGCGATGCGGCGAAAGTTCTCATTCCGTCGGCGGAGCCGCGATCGGTGCTGGCGGTACCGCGCGATGCGCTGGTGCTGCGCGAGGACAACACGTATCTCTTCAAGCTCAACAAAGAGAACAAGGCCGAACGCATCGCGGTCGAAGTGGGCGCGGCCGACGGCAACATGGTCGAAGTCATCGGCATGCTAAAAGAAGGCGAACGCGTGATCATCCGCGGGGCCGAGCGGCTTGAGACGGGACAGAAGGTCCGGTTGGTAACCTAATCGGCAGTTCTCGACAGCAATGCCGGCGAAGCGTATCTTGCTTTCCATGAACTCCAAGATGCGCACTGTTGAAGTCGATGTTGCGACCGCTCAAGCCTTGGAAGCTCGGGCTGCCGAGCTGGGAACGACCGTCTCCGAACTGATCGCCGATCTCGTGGGCGCCAACGACGTTTGGCCGAACGACCTTGAAGCAATGCGGCGGGACGGGCGCGGACCGTGGGCCCCGTCGGCATTGGCGGAGGATGCGCGCAGCTACGAGGCGTTCGAGCGCAATGGAGAGGGCGTGCCTTGGGACGAAGTCCAAGCGTGGGTGCGCAGTTGGGGCACGCCTGCTGAGCTGCCCAAGCCGAGATCGCGTAAGTTGTGAAGCTCGTCGTCTCGACCGAAGCGGTCGCCGATCTCGAACGACTCAAGACCTTTCTCGCGGACAAGGATGCCAAAGCTTCGGAGCGAGCGGCGACAGCGCTCGTGGAGGCAATCGGGTCGTTGGGCAACCTGCCGGAACGCGGCCGGCCCTCCGCCGTGCAAGGCCTCCGCGAACTCGTCGTGCCGTTCGGCCAGTCGGCTTACGTCGTGCGCTATGCTTATCGCGCATCGACCGAAACGGTTTTCATCGTCCGTATTTGGCATGGGCGCGAAGATCGCCCATAGCGCACTACGCCGGTGCGATCAGCTTCGCGAATAGTGTACGGACTTCTGTTTCGACCGCGCTTAGTTTTGCCTCAATTGCTTCGAATGACGATAAGCCCGCCGTGCGCGTGATGAGGGCGCGCAGCGACGTCGAGGCTTCGGCCGCGTTGAAGCTGCCTTCGACCGTCAGGCGCAGCACTTGGGTGATGCCTTGATAGAGGTAGGCGGCTTCTTCGAGCGGGGCGGCGTCTTCCGGCGTGAGGCAGTTGGCCGCTTTCAACGCGTGTAGCGCTTCCATCGTGTTGACGTGGAGGACTTGCGGGTGCGTTGGGGCGCAGGTGAGTTGCAGGCCTTGGACGATGAATTCGATGTCGAAGAGGCCCCCCTTCGCTTCCTTAAGGTCCCATGGCGACTTTGCCGGGCGTTCGCGGTCTAGCATCGCGCGCATGTCGGCGACGTCGGTGAGCGTCTTGGCGTTGTCGCGCGGTTTGGTGAGCGCGGCGCGGATGACGGCTTCGACGCGGCCGCGGAGTTCCGGTGGGCCGGCGATGACGCGGGCGCGGGTGAGGGCTAGGCGTTCCCAAGTCCAGGCTTCGTCGGCTTGGTATTTGGCGAACGTTTCGAAGCTGACGGCGACGGGGCCCTTGTTGCCTGACGGGCGCAGGCGCATGTCGACGTCGTAGAGGCCGCCCTCGCCCGTCATCACGGTCAGCGCCGAGATCAAGCGTTGCGAGGTGCGGGCGTAGTAGAGGCTGGGGGCGAGCGGTCTGGCGCCGTCCGACGATGTTACGTCGGTCGCGTGGTCGTAGATGAAGATGAGGTCGAGGTCGGAGGCCGCCGTCATCTCGCGGCTGCCGAGGCGGCCCATGCCGATGACGACCATGGCGCCGTCTTTGACGTGGCCGTGCGCGGCGATGGTTGCTTGCATCGTTGCGTCGTTGAGGGCGGCGGTGACGGTTTCGGCGATGTCGGCGAAGGCTTCGCCCGCCTTCACGCCGTCGACTTCGGCGCGCAGGAGTTGAAGGCCGACGCGGAATTGCTGGTCCTTCGTCCAGCGGCGCGCGACGTCGAGTTTGTCTTCGTAGGACTTCGCGTCCTTCATCAGCGGGTCGAGGCTTTCGCGCAGTTCGATCAGGTCGGGTTGGTGACGCAGAAAGTCGATGTCGATGAGGACGTCGAGCAAGGCCGGGCGGCGCGCCAGGTGGTCGGCGAGGCGCGGCGCAGTGCCGACGATTTCTGCGATCAGGTCGAGGAGGCGCGGGTTTGAGAATAAGAGCGCGAACACTTGGACGCCGGATGGTAGGCCGCTCAGGAATTTGTCGAAGCGGGTGAAGGCGATGTCGGGGTTTGCGGTTTTGCTCAGCGCTTGCAGGAGCAGCGGCATGAGCGCGGTCAATTTTTCGCGGGCCTTTTCGCTGCGCGTGGCGCGGATGCGGCCGTGGTGCCAGCCGCGAACCGTTGCCGAGATCGCTTCCGGTTGGCTGAAGCCGAGTTTGCGCAGGGTCTGCACCGTCTCCGGGTCTTCGTCGACGCCGGTGAAGACGAGGCTGCCTTTGGTCTGTGAGAGCGATGGAGCGCTTTCGAAGAGTTTGCCGTAGTGCTCCTGCACGCGGGTGAGGTGTTCGCGTAGCGTGCTTTCGAACGCCTGGGTTTCGGCGAAGCCCATGAAGCGGGCGGCGTTGTCCACGCCTTCGGCCGACTTGGGCATCGTGTGAGTTTGCTGGTCCTCGATCATCTGCAGGCGGTGTTCGAGGGTGCGCAGGAATTCGTAGGCGGTGACCAGATCGGCGCGCGTTTCTTCGGTGATGATGCCGCGTTCGGTGAGCGCGGCCAATGCGTCGACAGTGCGGCCGCGCCGCAGTTGGGGGACGCGGCCGCCCAGGATGCGCTGTTGGGTTTGGGCGAAGAATTCGATTTCACGGATGCCGCCGCGGCCAAGCTTGATATTGTGGCCGGCGATGGCGTTGTCGGCGCTGCCGGAGTGCGCGTTGATCTGGCGCTTGATCGAGTGGATGTCTTCGATCGCAGCGTAGTCCAGATACTTGCGCCAGATGAAAGGGTGGAGCCAGCCGACGAACTCGTCGCCTTCCACCAGGTCGCCGACGCAGGGGCGCGCCTTGATCATGGCGGCGCGTTCCCAGTTTTGGCCCATGGTCTCGTAGTAGCTCTCGGCAGCGCGCGTCGAGACGGCGATTTGCGTCGAGCCGGCGTCGGGACGCAGGCGCAGGTCGCAGCGGAAGACATAGCCGTCGCCCGTCGGTTGCTGCATGAGGCCGACGGTGTCCTGCGTCAGGCGGACGGCGAACTCGCGCGGCTCGACGCCCGCCGCGACGGGCAAGCGTTCGGCGTTGAAGTAGCAGCTGAAATCGATGTCGCTGGAGTAGTTCAGCTCGAAGGCGCCGTATTTGCCCATCGCGAGGAAGAAGAGGGCGCAATCCTTCGCGGGATCCTGATTATCCGGCGGGGCGAAACGGCCGCGTTCGATAGCCTCTTGCATCGCGAAGCGCAGCGCGGCGGCGAGGGTCGTGTCGGCCAGCGTGGTCAGCGCGCGTGTCGTTTGATCCAGGCGCCAGATGCCGCTTAGGTCCGCGAGCGCGATGATCAGCGAGGCGCGGCGCTTGAGTTCGCGCAGCAGGCGCATCATGTCGGCGCGCGTGGGACGTTCATCGACGGGCAGCGAGGTCAGCAGGCCCGTCAGCGTTTCTTCGGGATCGCGCGACAGGAATTCCGGCAGCAGGTCGGCTTCGCGTTCCATCAATTGGGCGAGATAAGGACTGTTCGAGGCGGCACCGGCGATGAGATCGCGCGTCGCGCCCGCCCCTGCCCGCTCACCCAATGTCTCGAGCGTGCGGGCGGCCAGGCCCGTGTCGAAGATTTCGGGGACGCGAATGATGCGGGGCGCGAAGTCGTCGGTCATGGCCGCCTTATAGCGCAATGAAACGCAAAACGGCCCGGGCGCTTTCGCGGCCCGGGCCGTTTCAATGCACTGAATCAGATTACTTCGGCGCGGGCGGGACGATGCCGGCCGCGGTCTTCAGGGTCTTGGCGGGGCGGAAGCGCAGCTTCTTCGACGCCTTGATCTTGATGGCTTCGCCGGTCCGCGGATTGCGGCCCATGCGCGCCGGACGCTTCGCCACCGTGAAGACGCCGAAATTACCGATCGGGAGCTTTCCGCCGCCCTTCAGCCCCTTGAGGCTGGCTTCGATCGTGCCGAACACGAGTTCGATCACGCGCTTGGCTTCCGCCTTCTGGAGGTCGCCCTTCTTGGCGACGGCGAGGATGAAGTCCGATTTGCTCATGTGGGTTTTGCCCCTCAACTTGGGTGTTGTGACGTGCGACCTCTGTTGGGTCTGCACAGCGGATGTACACGAGAGACGTTAAGCAATCTACAAAAGATCGTCATTTTCCCTTGGTTTTTTGATGCTAGGCGGTCGGGAAGTGTGTGTTTTCGTGCAATTCCGGCCTAGCTTCGCAAAAAAAGCCTGTGCCTGTCTTGTTTTTTGACCGTTTACTCGCCGGGCGATTTGTGCATCTGCGATTCGATGGTGCTTTTCGCGGCTGCTCTTGCTCTAAGTTTGGCCGACTCACCGCTCTCGCCACGGTCCCATGAAGCTCATCACCTTCACGCATAGCCACCGCCGTCGCATCGGCCTCGTCGAGGGCGATCAGGTTGTCGATTTGGCGGCCGCGGCGCCGCATCTGCCGCAGACGATGACGGCGTTTCTGCGCGGCGGGGCGGATGCCTTGGCCGAGGCGAGGAGGGCCGCGGAGAGCCAAAAACATAGGCTTCCGCTTGCTTCCGTGCGGCTTGAGGCGCCCGTGCCGCGGCCGGGCAAGGTGCTCGCCATCGGCATGAACTACGGCGACCATATCCGCGAGACGGGGCGCGCGGCGCCGGAACATCAGGTTTGGTTCGCCAAGCAGGCGACCTGCATCGTGGGGCCGAGCGATGCGATCCGCATCCCCAAGGTCTCCGACAAGATCGACTATGAGGCGGAACTTTGCGTCGTGATCGGGCGGCGGTGCCGGCATGTGCCGCGGGCTCGCGCGTTCGAAGTGATCGCCGGGTATATGTGTGGGAACGACGTCAGCGTGCGCGATTGGCAGCAGCGGTCGCCCACGATGATGATGGGCAAGGGCTTCGACACGCATGGGCCGACGGGGCCCTGGATCGTGACGCCGGATGAGATTGGCGACGTTCGCGCGCTCCGCGTGCGGTGTCTGCTCAACGGTCAGGTGATGCAGGACGCGTCGACGGCGGAGATGATTTTCGACATTCCGGCGCAGATCGAGCATCTGACGGCTGCGTTCACGCTTGAGCCGGGCGACGTGATCTTTACGGGGACGCCTGCGGGTGTCGGCAATTGGCGCGATCCGCCGGTGCGGCTGAAAGCCGGTGATCGTGTGCGGGTCGAGATCGATGGGGTCGGCGCGCTTGAGAATGCGTGCGAAGCGGAAAACGGGGAAACCGTGATCGTATGAGCTCTGAGTTGGGGTTGGATCTGTCGCGGCGGCGCAGGTTTCTGGGTCAGTTCGGGTGGGCGCTCTATCAGCTCGCGAGCAGCCCGTACTTCGTCATCATCAACATCTTCGTCTTCGCCGCGTATTTTCAGAAGAACGTCGTCGGTGATCCGGTCGAAGGCCAAGTCGTCTGGGGTTACAGCCAAGCGATGGCGGGCGTTCTGATACCGCTTTGCGCGCCCATTCTCGGTGCGCTCGCCGATGCGTACGGGCCGCGCAAACCTGGGCTGATCCTGTTTTCGGTTTTGGCGATTCCGGCGATGATGGCGCTGTGGTTCGTTTCGCCGGGCGAAGTTGCATTGGGGTTCACCGCGATCGTCGTGGCCGCGGTCACGATGGAATGCGCTGCGATCTATCACAACGCGATGCTGCCGACCGTCGCCGGCGTGCGCAACATCGGCTTCATGAGCGGGGTCGCCTACAGCCTCGATTACATCGGCAGCTTCTTGATCTTCATGGTGTGGTTGGCGATCCCCGCGCTCGGCATCATGGCGTGGTTCGGCGACGAGCCGTTTGCGCATGAGCGGTTCTCGGGGCCGCTGTCGGTCATTTGGCTGATCGTGTTTTCGATTCCGGTCTTGCTGTTCACGCCAGACCTTCCCTATTCCGGCCTGACGCTTTGGCAGGCGATCGGTAAAGGGCTTAATCAGTTGGGCCATACGATCTCGCGCGTCGTGCATTACCGGAACCTCGCGACCTATCTGGTCGTGCGGGCGATCTATGCCGACGGGATGAGCGCGGTGTTCGCGTTCCTGGCCGGTTATCTCAGCGGCGTGTTCGGGTGGGAGACGGCGAAGATCGGGATCTATGCGCTGATCGTTTTGACCGTGCCGATCTTCACGTCGTTCATCGGCGGGTGGATCGACGACAAGATCGGATCGAAGCGGACCATTGTGATCAGCTTGTTCGTGTTCACGCTGGCCGTGCTGGGTTCAATCAGCACGACGCCGAACGAGTATCTGTTCTTCTTTCCGGTGACCGACGACCTGCGCATGCAGCAGTTACCGGTTCTCGGGCCGTTGTTCTCCGTGTTCGGATTTACACAGTTTCCCGAGCAGGTGAGTTTGGCGTTCTCGGTTATGGGCGGGATGTTCGTCGGGCCGGTCTTGGCTTCAAGCCGAACGATGGTGGCGCGGATTGCGCCGACGACGATGGTGTCGGAGATCTATGGGCTCTACACGCTGACCGGAAAGGCGACTGCGTTCATGGCGCCGTTCCTGGTCGCGGTGGTGACGGGCGCGACGCAGAACCAGCGCGCAGGATTTGCCGTCATCCTTGTGTTTCTGGTTCTGGGGCTCGTTGGGCTTTTGTGGGTGAAAGAAGAGCGCGCCGAGGTTGCGCCGCGATAACGGCCTGGTTCTCTTCTACCGCTGGGAAGGTCAGCGTCGCGAGCAAGCCGGGCTTTGCGTCATCGAGCGCGATTTCCGCGTCGTGCATGCGCGCGACGGCGGCCACCAAGCTTAGGCCCAAGCCGGAGCCCGGCGTGTTGCGCGAGCGTTCCAGGCGCACGAAGCGGTCGAGCACGCGTTCGCGGTCGGCCTCCGGGATGCCGGGACCGCTATCGCGCACGGAGAAGGTTGGGCGGTCGTCGCGCGGGTTGATGCCGGTCGAAACCGTGACGGCACCGCCTTGCGGCGTGTATTTCAGCGCGTTCTCGACCAGGTTCGCGGCGGCGCGGGCGAGAAGGCTGCGATTGCCGCGTACGGTGATGCGCGACGGGGCGACGAAGCGCAGCGTCACGCCGCGGTCCTCGGCGGCCGGTTCGTAGAGATCGGCGATGTCGTGGATGACCTCGCTCAAATCCATGAGTTCGAGCGTGTCGCGATGGGCGCCGGTTTCGGCTTCGGCGATCAGCAGCAGCGAGTTGAAGGTCGAGATCAGGCCGTCGGCTTCGGAGATGGCGCTTTCGAGCGCCAACATTTGTTCGTCGCGCGACGTGTTACCCATCAGCGCGCCTTCGAGCTTGTTGCGCAGGCGGTTCAGCGGCGTGCGCAGGTCGTGGGCGATGTTGTCGGCGACCTCGCGCATACCCATCATGAGACGCTCAATCTGTTCGAGCATCTGGTTGAGGTTGCCGGCGAGGTCGTCGAGTTCGTCGCGGCTGCCCTGCATCGGGATGCGGCGCGTCAGGTCGCCGGACATGATCTCGCGGCTGGTGCGGTTGATGACTTCCAAGCGGCGCACGACGTTTCGGCTGATCCAGACGCCGCCGACGACACCGAAGAAGCCGGTGATGCCTAGCGCCCAGAGCAGCGTCGAGCGGATCGTGCTTTCGATCGCGTTGACTTCTTTCATGTCGCGGCCGACGAGCAATTTGAAGCCGCCGGTCAGTTGGGATTGGACGGCACGGCCGGGGCGCACTTCTTGATCTTCTTCGATGCCGCGGGCGTAGCTGAAATTGATCCAACCCTTCGCGGTCTCGACCGCGTCGGTCGGCCAGCGCGAGAGATTGCCGGCGAGCGGCGCGTCACCGAAGGACAAGAGGTAGAGCGTGCGCTGTCCAGGGCGCGAGGCGCGCTCCACGATGATGGTGCGCAAGCCCATAATGCCGCGTCGTTTGTATTGTTCGCCGAGGCCTTGCACTTCGGCGAGGATGGTTTCGTCGGCTTGGGTCGCCATGAACCCCGCCGTCCGCCAGTAGATGAAGCCCAGCAAGAGCATCACCGACACGGCGAACAGGCACAGATACGCGAACGCTAGTCGAAACGTCGCCGTGCGAAATACATCAAGAGGCCGCACGGAGCGAATACCCGGCGCCTCTGACCGTGTGGAGCAGAGGTTCCGTGAATCCTTTGTCGATCTTCGCGCGCAGGCGCGAGATGTGGACGTCGATCACGTTGGTTTGCGGGTCGAAGTGATACTCCCACACGTTCTCGAGAAGCATCGTGCGCGTGACGACCTGACCCGCGTGGCGCATCAGGTATTCAAGCAGCAGGAATTCACGCGGCTGCAGGTCGATGCGTTGAGCGTTGCGCGTCGCGGTGCGCGACAGCAGGTCGAGTTCGAGATCGCCGACGCCGAGCTTCGTCACCACGACGTCGGTGCCGTTGCGGCGGGCAAGCGCGTCGATGCGGGCGAGCAGTTCGGCGAAGGCGAAAGGCTTCGCCAGATAGTCGTCGCCGCCGGCGCGCAGACCTTTCACGCGGTCGTCGACTTCGCCCAGCGCGCTGAGGAACAAGACGGGCGTCTTGTTGCCTTCGTCGCGCATGCGGCGGACCATCGCCAAGCCATCAAGGCGGGGCATCATCCGATCGACGACGGCAACGTCATAGTTGCCGCCCATGGCCAAGTGCAGGCCGTCTTCACCGTCGGGGGCGTGATCGACGATGTGGCCGCTTTCCCGCAAACCCCGCGTCAAGTACGCAGCGGCTTCACGGTCATCCTCAACTACAAGAATTCGCATGCGATACGCGTCCTCTTCGGGGGGTGGAGGGGACGTGTGGGGACGGTTCTCCGGCCGTCCCCAAGCACTTGTCATTACGACTTACCGGTCGAGAGCTTCACGGGGACATAGACCTTCCCGCGGTTCGTCTCAACGAACAGAAGCACCGACGGGCGCTTGGCCGACTTGGCGCCGTCGACCGCCGACTTTACATCGGAGATGGCGCGCACTTCGTTGCCCGCCACCGCGATGATGCGGTCGCCCGGACGCAGGCCGCGTTCGGCGGCATCGCTGTCGGGATCGACCTCGGTGATGAGCACGCCCTTGGCCGTCGCATCCAGGTCGTACTGAGCGCGAACCGCCTGCGTGATCGTCTGCAGGTTCAGACCCAGCGCCGCGACTTTGGCGTCGGCGGACGAGCTGCTGTCCTTCGCGTCGCCTTTGCTGTCGTTCGACTTGTTGCCGGCGACGCGGTCTTCACCGGGGCGCTTGGCGATCGTCACCGTCAAGTTGACCTGACGGCTGTCGCG
>JAWXBY010000171.1:0-11413 GCA_034440355.1 Alphaproteobacteria bacterium | reverse complement strand
GCGTGGCGACCGAGATCACGTTCGGCTTGGCTTCCAGCCTCAGTGTCGCGCGGGTTGTGATCGCCGTGCCTGCGCGTTGCGCCTTGGCGTTGACGGCGAGCGCGGTGAGCGATCCTTGCGCCGTCGCGTCGACCGCTTCGAGGTCGAAGCCGTCGAAGTCGGCGTACGCCGCCTTGACGCGCAGGTTCGGCGACACGGCGCCGAAGAGATCGCCGATCGTGCCGGTGACGGCGACGCCGTCGAACGCCGCACCTTCCACAGCCAAGCTGGGGCCGGTGAGCGCGAGGTTGAGCGACTGGCGGTCGCCGTTCGCGGCGAAGCGCAGCGTGCCGGCGAGCGCGCCTTCCATGTTGACGCCGACGAAGGGCGCGATCTCAGCGAGGTCGCGCGCGTCGACGGCGAACGCGCCGTCGATCAAGCCCGCGCCTTGAACGGTGGCGTCGCCTTTCAGCGTCAACGAGTCGAGCACGAGGTTGAGCGCTTCAATGCGCGCGCCGCCTTCGGGGCGCCACGCCACGTTGGCCGTGCCGTCGACCGGACGTGCGTCGTAGTCGCCTTTGATGGTGAGGCGGCTCATCCCTTTGGCGTCGGCTTCGGCGAGGTCGATCCCCAGCGTTTCGACGGCGCGGCCGAAGAGCTTGCCCGCCGACAGCGTTGCCTTGCCGCTGAGCCGCGGGGCATCGGTTGTACCGGCGATGTGGACGTCCAGGTTGGCGCGGCCTTCGTGTTCTTTAGACAGCGTGTTCAGGTTCGTGATCGTCGCTTCGGCGTCGAGGTTCAATGCGTCGCGTATGATGTCGCCGCTGGCGATGAGTGACAGGCGTTCACCGCGCAGCGAGAGCGACGACAGCTGCATCTGGCCCGGGCCTGTCGTTTGCAGCGCGAAAGCCAGATCTTGCTTGCCGGCGAGGAGCGCGTCGACCGCGCCGCCGGGCGCCACGTCGGTGGCACTGCCCTTCCCGTCCACGGTCCAGCGCGAGCTTTCGAGATTGGCTTCGATGGTTGCGTTGATTGCCAACGCGCCGCTGCGGAAACCGGCTTGCGTGAGGTTCGGCGCGTCGAACGACACGACGCCGTTCAGGGCGCGCGCGTCGGCGTCGCCCGCGAAGCGCAGGCTGCTGGACGTCGTCTTCAGTTCGCCGGCCATGCCCGACAGGCGCTTCCAGTCGATCAGCATCGTTTGGAATGTCAGGGTCGCCTGCGGTCCAAGGAGATCGCGGATCGTTTCGTCGTCGCTCGTCATCTCGGCCGCGTCCGCGCTGACGGCGAACGCGACGGCGAGGCTTTCGTCGTCCCAGCGGCGATCGGGTGTGGCGACGATGCGGCCGGTGACCGCCGACGCGCGGATGTCTTCGGCGGCGACGTCCGCGGCGCGCAGATCGACGATGATGGAAGGGATTGGCCAGACGCCTTCGGTCTTCGCCGTCACCGTCAGGTCGCGCCAGTCGGCAGCGCCGTCGATGAGAGAAGCGACGGCTTGTCCGCGCGGGATCGTGAGCGTGGCGCTGCCTTCTGCGCGCCTGGCTGTGGGGTCGAACGCGCCGTTGCCGGTGAGGGTCAGCGCCGGCGTCGTCGCGTCGAGGCGCGTGACGCGCCAGGCGCCGGAATCGCTGCGCGCGCCGACGATCTCCACCGTGCTGTGGCCGTTGTAAAGTGGGCGGAGATTTTCGGGGCCGACGTCGGTCACGTCGGAGGTGAAGGTCAGTTTCAACTCGCGCCATTCGCCTTGGCGCACGATGGTCGCGTTGCCTGTTGCGCCGAGCGCCGTGCCCCCGGTCGCCGTCAGCTTCGCGCGCCAGTCGTCGAGCGCGCCTTCACTGTCGAGCGCGACCGTCAGCGGCGCGTCGGCCGGGAGCTGCAGCATCGTGGCCAGCGTGCCACCGGCGTGGTCGTCGATCTTGGCGTCGAGGTTGAGAAGGGCTTGCGCCGGGTCGTAGCGTGCTTCGATGTTGGCGCGTGCGCCGCCAGTTCCGAGTTCGACGACATGCAGGGACAGGCTGGCGCGGTCGGCGATGCTACGGGTGTCAGCGGCGGCGTCGATCTTGAACGTGCCGCCTTGGCCCGCGACTTCAGGCGCGATGACGGCCGTGGCGACGGCGAGCTTGCCGATCGCGAGCGATGGAATGCCACCATCGCTGCTGTCGCTCGTGTCGCTGTCGGCGGGGAGGCGCAGCCATTCGAGGCGCGCGATGGCGACCTCTTCGGCGACGATGTCGCCGCCGATGAGCGCGAAGGGACTCCAGTTCAGCGCCACGTCGTGCAGGATCAGCCAGGGGCCGGCGGCGTCGGCGATGGTGACTTTCTTGGCACGCGGGGCGCCGGGCAGCGTGCCGTCGAGGCCTTCGACCGTGATTTTTAGATTGTCGGAACCGGCGAGGCTTTCGATCAGGCCGGCGACGGTGTCACGGCCAGGTTCCGTCTGCAGGAACACATAGAAAGCGCCGGCGCTCGCGACAACGAGCGCCAGCACTATCAGCGTGCGGCGGAACCACTTCGAAAGCTTCATCACTCAAAACGCCTGACCCAGGGCTACGTAGATGCCGAACTCGGAGTCGCCCTCCGGCGGGTCAAGCGGGACCGCGATATCCACGCGGATCGGACCGACCGGCGTGCGATAGCGTGCACCGATACCGACACCGACGCCGACATCTTCGAAGTCGGGGAAGTTCGCGGACGAAGCGGACCCGGCATCGACGAAGGCGGCGACGCCGATATCATCCCACAACCACGAGCGCAGTTCGACCGATCCTTCGGCGACGCTTCGTCCACCGATGATTTGGTTAATCGCGTTACGGGGGCTTAGGGCTTGGAACTCGTAGCCGCGGACGGAACCGCCGCCGCCG
Organism: Alphaproteobacteria bacterium; assembly: GCA_034440355.1. Lineage (GTDB taxonomy): Bacteria > Pseudomonadota > Alphaproteobacteria > Micropepsales > Micropepsaceae > SZUA-430. The sequence continues at coordinate 8,570 of JAWXBY010000171.1, read as the reverse complement.
GCAAAATAACGCAGATCGACCGGCAGATCGGTGATGTCGGCCGCGATGCTGGAACCAACGAGGACGCGAGTGGCCAGGACGGTTTCACCGTTCTCCTCCAGACGCCAATAGGTTGATGCGGCGGCGTCGAAGCGCGTGGCGATGCCGTTGCCTTGCGTGAGGTTGATGATCGGCTGGACGCCGGCGCTGGCGCGCAGGCCCTTCGTAGCGTCGAGGATGTTATCGCGTGAGTCATAGGCGAGCGCCACGGGCAGCTGGATCGTCGAACGGTCGCGCTCGCCCAGCGCATCGAGTTCGTGCGCTTGCACGATGGTAATGCCGACCTCGCCGCGCACGATCTTGTCGAAGCGGCGGCGAATGCGGGTGTCGAACAGAACGGCGTCGCGCTCGAAGGCGTCGGGACGTTCGCGCTTCGCAGCCAATGTCAGAACCAGATCGTCGCGCGTGGTCGGGAACGCGGGCTTTGTCAGCGCGGCGCTCAAGCCATATTCGTAATCCTTCACGCCGTTCGAGAAGAGGCGCGACGAGGTGGCGTCGATGCGCAACTGCTCGGCCTGGCCCCACAGATTGCGGTGCATCCAGTAGCCGCCCAGCGCGGCACCCTCTAGCGTCGAATAGCTCGCGGAGACGCCGACGACGTGGAGCTTGCGTTCGTTGAGGACGACGGTGATGGGCAGGCCGCCCTGCGGATCGAGGCTTTTGGCCTCTTCGATGGCGACGGAGTTGAACACCGACAGGCGTTCGAGTTCGGTCCTGTAGTCGTTCAGCGTTTCGACATCGAACTCTTCGCCTTGTTGGAAGGTGACGAGGCCGGCGAGGAAATCTGTTTCGACTGTTTCGTTGCCTTTGATCGAAACCGTGCCGAACTTCGCCTTCGGTCCCGGGTCGACGCGGAAGTTCACGTCGAGCTTCGACGTCTGATGGTCGGCGACGGCGTCGCGCCCCACGACGGCGGCGAGTGCGTAACCTTCTTCGCGCAAGCGCGTCACTAATCGCGCGTTGGCGGCCGCGACTTCGGCGGAGCGCGCGGGTTCGCCTTCGATGAGGCCGCTGGCGTTTTCGGGGAGGAGGCTCAGCGCTTCGTTCGATGCGCCGGGCGTGGTGACGACCGTGATCTTGCCGAAGGTGAACAAGGCGCCCGGCACGACCGTGATCCCGACCGGGATTTTGCCGGCGGGCGGGTTGGCGGCGAAGGCATCTTCAGTCGCCATGTCGTCGATGCCGGCGCTGCCGACGGTGATGGTTACGCGCGGGCCGAAGTAACCCAACGCGTTGAGCGCGCGGCCGATGCGCTGACGGTCGGCGCGTGCGCGGGTGAAGAGGACGCCGACGGAGTCCAGGGGTTCTGCAACGTAGGTGAACATCAGCGACGACGAGCGGACCGCGGACTCGATCTGGTCTTTCTCGTCGTCGTCGGTCACGTCCAGCTTCAACGCCGGTTCATAGCTGAAGACGACTTCCGGGCGTTCCGGTGCGACTCCGGGTGGGGCTTCGGGCGGCTTGTCTCCGGTCGATGCGGGTGGTGGTTCTGCCGGGTCTGTCGCTTCGGGCTGCGCCAGCGCGAGGCGTGCCGCGAGGACGCCCAACATGAGGACGGCGACAGCAAACCCTACGCTGCGAGCGACGCGCACAAACTGAGACCCCGGGCGATACATGAACCGGGGTGCCATGATCGCGGTTTACGAGACATTAATGAGCGCAGCGCCTCGCTCATCGCTTGTCAGGTTGCGCGCGCGTTGGCACGATCAATCCATAAGAACGATGGGTACGAGGACATGTCGGGAAAATTGATCAGCGGTGCGCGGGAATTGCCGCTGGCCGCGCTGCAAGAGCGGGCGGAGCGTGCTGCATCTGCGTTCGCGTCGATCGGCGTCGGGCCGGGCGATGGGGTGGCGCTGTTCTTGCGCAACGACTTCGCTTTCTTTGAGGCGGGGATGGCGGCCGGCTTGCTGGGCGCCTACTCGGTGCCGGTGAACTGGCACTTCACGGTCGAGGAAGCGGCTCACATCATTACGGATTCAGGGGCGAAAGCGGTCGTCGTACACAACGACCTCTTGCCGGTGGCGCTGGCGGCGACGCCGGCCGGGGTGCCGGTCTTGGCCGTCGACACGCCGCCCGAAATCGCCGCCGCCTATCAGCTGTCGCCCGAGGACTGCGCGATGCGGCCGGGAGTGAAGGTGTGGGACGCGTGGATCGAGAGTTTTCCGCGGCGCGCGCCGGCCGCGATCCAGCCGCCGGGCGCCATCATCTATACGTCGGGCACAACGGGGCGGCCGAAGGGCGTGCGCCGGTTTCCGCCGACCGAAGCGCAGACCTTGGCGCTGACGAAGTTGATCTCGCGCGCGTTCGGGTTCGATCAGGTGCTGGTCGCGCAGAAGCCTGAGCGCATCATCACTGTTGTGACGGGGCCGATGTATCACTCGGCGCCGAACGCTTATGGCAGCTATGCGGTGCGGACGGGCGGCGACGTTATTCTTCAGCCGCGGTTCGATCCGGAGGAATTGTTGCAGCTCATCGAGCGGCATCGCGTGACTCACCTGCACATGGTGCCGACGATGTTCGTGCGGTTGATGAAGCTGCCCGCGGCGGTCAAGACGAAATACGATCTGTCGTCGCTGAAGTTCGTCGTCCATGCGGCGGCGCCCTGCCCGCCCGACATCAAGCGCGGCACGATCGAATGGTGGGGACCGATCATCAACGAGTATTACGGCGCGACGGAGACGGGCGCGGTGGTGTTCTGCACCGCCGAGGAATGGCTGAAGCATCCGGGCACAGTGGGGCGCGCGCAGCCGGACGTGAAGCTTGTGATTGCGGATGAGGCGGGGAACGAGCTGCCGGTCGGCGAAGCGGGCGACGTTTATGTGCGGCTGACGACCGGCGGCGATTTCACCTATCACGGCGACGACGGCAAGCGCGCGAAGGCTGAGCGCAACGGGCTGATCTCGGTGGGCGACATCGGCTACGTCGACAAGGACGGATTCTTGTTCCTCTGCGACCGGCGCAATCACATGGTGATCTCAGGCGGCGTGAACATTTATCCCGCCGAGATCGAGGCGGAGATTTTGAAGATCCCCGGCGTCGCCGACTGTGCGGTGTTCGGCATTCCGGATACGGAGTTCGGCGAAGCGCTGGCTGCCGTCGTGCAACGTCAACCGGGCGCGAGCGTCGGCGAGCAAGATGTGAAGGGTTACCTGCGCGATCATCTGGCGAAGTACAAAGTGCCGAAGATCGTCGAATTCCGCAGCGAATTGCCGCGCGAAGATTCGGGCAAGATCTTCAAACGCAAGCTGCGCGATCCCTACTGGGAGAAGGCAGGGCGGAAGATCTAACGCGGGCGCAACCCTAGGCGACAAGGGCACGCTTGGCCAAGGCAAACTCGGCTTCGAGCCGCGTGATCAGCGGTTCGATCTGAGCCAGGCGGTTTTCCTGGGCGAGTTTGTCGATCTCGCCCGACACGAGCATGACCCGTCGGGCACCGATGTTGCCGGAGCTGCCACGTAGCGCATGGGCGCAAGCCGCGATGCTCGGCGCGTCCATTTGCGCCAGGAGCCGCCGCAGCTCAACGACCTGCGTTTCGGCGTCGCGCAAGAAGAGCTGGACAATCGAACTACCGGCATCCTCGCCCGCGCGCTTGGAGAGTTCGCGGATCGTCGCAAATGTTTTCTCGTCGAGGACCGCGTCTTCCGCGACAGGCGTCGTTTGCTCTGCTTCTTCGGCGGGTGCCTTCACGATCCAACGTTCCAGCGCCGCGGCCAGTTGTTCTTGCCGCAGGGGCTTTGCGACATAGGCATCCATTCCCGCCTGAATGCAGTTGCGGCGGACGTCGTCGACCACGTCCGCCGTCAGCGCAATGATCGGGATGTGGCGCGTTTCGCCTTCACGCCGGCGGATTTCGGCCGTGGCGGCAAAGCCGTCCATCTCGGGCATCCGGCAATCCATCAGGATCGCGTCGTAGGGAACGCGAAATGCCGCATCGACGGCTTCGCGGCCGTTCGACACGACGTCGCAGCGATAGCCGAGCGCCTCTAGAACGCCGGTGGCGACGCGCTGATTGACTATGTTGTCCTCCGCGACCAGCACACGACCTTTCGAGACCGTGGCGGTATCGGTAGTCTGTGCCCGCGCCACTTGTGCGCGCGGCGCCTCGTAGGCGCCGGCCTTCATCAAACTCGCGATGCAATCGAACAGTTCCGATTGGCGCGTCGGCTTGGCAAGGCAAGCATCGACGCCCGCATGACGTGCCTCTTCCGCGACGCCCGCTTGGCGCATCGAGGTCAGAAGAATGACCTTGGTCGCTGCGATCTTGGTGTCGCTCTTGATGCGCCGCGCGGCCTCAAGCCCGTCCATATCGGGCATGGCCATGTCAATGATGGCGATATCGTAGGGTTCGTTTGCCGATGCTGCTTCATGCAGCCGAGCAATCGCGACCGCGCCGCCAGCGACGCTGCCATTACGCATTCCCCACGAGACAACGAACTCGTGCAAGATCCTGCGGCACATCACGTTGTTGTCGACGACGAGCACGCGTGCGCCTGCGATTTCGTTACGCCTCGCGGCGTGCGACTTGCTCGCGCTTCCCAGCGCGAACGGCGCCTCGAACCAGAACGTCGATCCGGCGCCAGGCTGGCTGTCGAAGCCCAGGCGGCCGTTCATTAACGCAACAAGCTGGACCGAGATGGCAAGGCCCAGTCCAGTGCCACCGAAGCGGCGCGACATTGAGGCGTCGCTTTGCGAGAAGGCCTGGAAGAGACGCTGCCGCGCCTCTGCCGGGATGCCGATCCCGGAGTCCGCGACCTCGACGCGAACGGTCACTTGACCCTCGCCGCGCGCGACGATCTTGGCGCTGAGCGTGACCTCGCCTTTCTCGGTGAATTTGACGGCGTTCGACGTGAAGTTGGCGATCACCTGTTGAACGCGCAGCGGATCGCCGCGCAACATCGACGGGATCTCGGGCGACACGAAGCTCGCAAGCTCGATTCCCTTCGACTGCGCCGGTTCGGCCATCATCCATGTCACGCTCTCGACAATCTGGACGAGGTCGAAATCGGTCGTTTCCAGATCGACTTTGCCCGCTTCGATTTTCGAAAAATCGAGGATGTCGTTGACGAGGCCATGCAATACCTCGCCCGATTGGCGCGCGGATTCTGCGTACTGGCGCTGGCTCGGCGACAAGGGCGTGTCCAAGAGCAAGCCCGTCATTCCGATCACGCCGTTCAAGGGTGTGCGGATTTCATGACTCATGTTGGCGAGGAATTCGGACTTTGCCTTGCTGGCCGCCTCGGCGCGCTCGCGCTGCGCGACGGCCTCGGCCTGCGCAGACTCGTATGCGCGTTCCGATCGCGCGAAATTCGTCAGCAACAAACGCCGCAAGAACGCTGCGCCCGCAATAGAGACGCACGTCACGACCAGAAAAAGAAGGTTGGCATTCCCTTCAACACGACTTAGCTCGACCCGAACGGCGGCGATCGTGGCCTTAACAAAGCGATCGGTACCATCGCTTAGGATGCGCTTGTGCCGCGCGTATTCCGCGCCGCCCAGGGTTCCACGCGCGCGAGCCTTATTGCCCGCGCGCACGGCCTCAAATGATTTCCGCTCGAGTTCGACAAGGCGATCGTTCGATACTCTTGTCTCGGCGTCGAAACGTTGCGACGCGGCCGGAGGCGCCAGCGCGCGAGCGCGCGCGATTCCCTCGTCTATCATCGCGATGGTATCGTCGTAGCGCTTGATCCACGATGCGTCGCCGGTCGCGGCGGCCATGTTGGCCGACATTGTGAGGCGCTCGTCCGCCAATAGAATTTGGTCGGCCGCGCGGTTCGCTTCAATCAAGCGTTCGTAAGCGCGGCTTTCTTCGTCGTGGTGAAGGATCCAAGCGCCGATCAACACGCACAAGATCGCCGCCGCGCCGACGAACGCCCACAGAACCGCGGAGCGCGCGTTGACACTCGCTTGCACTACGATCGATTTCGTCATGTGGCGCGACCTGCACTGAAGGCGGCCAGGGTAGCGGGCGCACAGTTAAGATCGGCGAAAGGCGTTGTGGATTGCGCCGCGGCGTTAGGAAATCGTTAGGACTCCGGTGGCCCGTTCTGCGGCGCGATGTGTCATGGTTTGGCAAGTTCTTCGGTCAGCTTCTCGTTTTCGATGCCCTTCGCGACATTGTAGGCGGCGGGGACGATCGGTTGTTTGAAGAAGAGGCCGAAGAAGCGTTTTAGGACGGGATCGCCCTTGGTGAAGCGGGGTTCGACTTTGCTGAAGTCGACGGCTTTGCGGATTTCGTCGAGGGATCTTCCTTGGGCTATCATTGCGTTCACCTGCGCCGTGACGCTTTCGAGCGCTTCGATCAGCAGGTCGACGTAGGCCGTGTCGGTTTGCAGCGGGCCGTGGCCTGGGATTAGCGTGCGGTAGTTGGTGGCTTTGATCTGTTTGAGCGCGTTCGCCCAGCTCGCGGGGTAGCTGCCGAAGCCGTAGGGCACCGGTGCGACGACGATGTCGCCTGAGGCGACGATGCCCTCGCGCGACAAGATCATCACCGCGTCGCCCTTGGTGTTCGCCGGGCCGTAGTGGCGGAGTTCGACGGTGCGGTCGCCGAGTTTCAGGAACAGTTCTTTGTCGAAGACGATGGTGGGCGGGGTGATTTTCATGCGCGCCACTTCCGCCTGGTGTGTGGCGCTGTCGGCGACAAAGCGCTCGAGGAAGGGGCGTTCGGCGGGGTCGAGGGGCGAGCCGTCGATGAATTTGTTGTCGGCCAGGGCTTTCATCACCGCCTCGGCCGTGTCGCGCACGTCGCCTTCGCGTTCGGCTTTGTGGATGCGCTGCATCGGTGCGCCGAGCATGGCGGCGCGGGTGAATTCGTGGCCGACGATTTGTGCGCTCGGATAAGCGTCGAGGATGGGTGAGATGCCGCGGTTGTGGTCGCCGTGCCAGTGGCTGATGACAATGAACTTTACGGGCTTGGGCGTCAGCGATTTAATTTTCGCCGCAACTTGTTCGCCTTGTGCGGGGAAGCCGCCGCCGTCGAAGACGAGGACGCCGTCGCTGCCAATCACGATCACTGTGTTGCAGACGACGGGGTAGCGCATCGGGTCTGCGCGCTGACCGACATGGATGCCTGGCGCGAGCTCTTTCCATTCGAGGTCGAAGAGGCCGCCGGCGGCTTGCGCCTGAAGCGCGCCGGCAAGCAGCACAATGGTCGCGAAGATCGCGCGCGCGGCGGTCGAGAATGTCGGCATGTTCGTCTCCCGTTTTCGGCGGGGATGCGAACAGATGATGCGGGGCCGCGGCCAGTCACGTCGCCGTGACCGGCCGTCGACCAGTTGCTTACGCCTTCGCGCTGGGGCGGGCGGCGGCGCGGTCGTAGATGGCCGCGATTGTCTTGGCTTCGGGGTTCGGCATTTGGCCGACTTGCTTGCCGAAATCGAGGAAGGCGAAGAGGTGGATGTCGGCGTAGCTGAACCTGTCCCCGCAAACCCATTGGCGGCCGGCGATCATCTTATCGAGCCACAGCATGCGATCTTGCGCGATGCGCTTTAGGCCCTCAGCCGCTTCGGGCGCGGTGGGGATGCGGTCTTTGAACAGCGGCAGACCTTGGCTGTAGCGGAAGCCGTTCGCCAGCGGCTCGACGATGTTCAAGTCGATGCGGCGGGTCCACATGCGCGTTTCCGCTTTCTCCTTCGGCGTTGATCCGATGAGCGCGGGTTTCGGATTTGTGTCTTCGAGATATTCGCAGATCGCCGTGATCTCGCTGATGGTCGAGCCGTCTTCGAGTTCGAGGCAGGGCATTTGGCCGGCGTTGTTCTTCTTGGTGTAGGCGTCCTGGCGGTTTTCGCCTTTGAGCAAGTCAACTTCGGCCAGTGGAATCTTCAGGCCCTTCTCCGCCATGAACATGCGCACGGCGCGCGGGTTCGGTCCGATCGAATTGTAGAATTTCATCGTTTCCTCCGGTGCTTTTTTGACGGCGCAGTGAGACGCAGAGGCGGGCGGGCTGTCAACTCATGCGGGGGAGCGATAGGTGCTCGTTGCGGTTGCGGCGCCTTCCGTTGCGGCACGGCCGGTCGCCACCATGTGGCGCAGGTGCGCGAGCACGGACATCGCGGCCGCCGGATGCAGGCGCTTGTCGATTTCCGAATAGATCACCGCGACCATCTCGGGAATCTTGGTGATGCCGTCTTTCAGGCAAACCTCGATCTGGCGTTCGCGGGCGTGGCGATGTTCGATGAGCTTTGAGACGAAGCGCTGCGGCGTCTTCACGGGGTTGCCGTGGGTCGGGTAGTAGACTTGATCGTCGCGCGTCGTGAGTTTTTGCAGGCTTGCGAGATATTGCGCCATGTCGCCGTCGGGCGGCGCGATGACCGTCGTCGACCAACCCATCACGTGGTCGCCTGAGAACAGCGCCTTCTCTTCGCGCAGCGCGAAGCACATGTGGTTCGACGTGTGGCCGGGCGTGTAGATGCACTCGAACGACCAGCCTTCGCCCTTGATCACGTCGCCGTCGCGCATCGTGACATCGGGGCGGAAGTCCATGTCGCCGCCCTCCTCCACGTCGATGCCTTCGCTCTTCTTGCCCGCGCCGT
>JAWXBY010000170.1:0-25963 GCA_034440355.1 Alphaproteobacteria bacterium | reverse complement strand
TGACCTTCCACGGCAAATTCCGCGGCGACCACCACGTCCTCGACCACGTCCACGAGTCGCCGCCGGTGATGATGGTGCCGCTCGTGATCCTCGCGGCGGGCGCCGTCTTCGCCGGCGTGTTCTTCGAACCGATGTTCATCGGCCATGAACAGGCGGAGTTCTGGCGCGGCGCGATCGTCAATCTGCAGGAGCATACCGCGCTCGAAGCGCGCCACCACGTGCCGGACTGGGTCTGGTTCGCGCCAGCCGTCGTCATGCTCTTGGGCTACACGATCGCCTGGTACTACTACATCGACCATCCCGACCTGCCGCCGAAGATGGCTGCACGCCGCGGCCCGCTGTACCTCTTCCTCTACAACAAGTGGTACTTCGACGAACTCTACGACTTCCTCTTCGTCCGTCCGGCAAAATGGCTCGGCTACAAGCTCTGGAAGATCGGTGACGGCAAGATCATCGACGGCATCGGGCCCGACGGCGTGTCGGCCGGCATCGTCGACTGGACGCGCCAAGTCGTGCGCCTGCAGACCGGCTATCTCTACCACTACGCCTTCGCGATGCTGATCGGCGTCGCGATCCTGGCCACCTGGTTCATCGCGGGGAGCGTCCAGTGACGGGCTTGCTCTCGCTCATCACCTTCTTCCCGCTGCTCGGCGTCGCGATCATTCTGCTGTTCGCGCGCACCGGCAAACAGGGCGACCAGCTCGCGCGCCAGACGACGCTGTTCGCGACGCTGGTGACCTTCGCACTCGCGCTCTACGCCTGGGCCACGTTCGACGAGACAAAGGCCGGCTTCCAGTTCATCGAAGATTTCGCGTGGATGGGCGGCACGATACGCTACCACCTCGGCGTCGACGGCATCTCGCTGCCATTCATCATCCTGACCGCCTTCCTGATGCCGCTGTGCATTCTGGCCAGCTGGACATCCATCGAAACGCGCGTGAAGGAGTACATGATCGCGTTTCTGGTGCTGGAAACGCTGATGATCGGCGTCTTCGCCGCGCTCGACATCGTACTCTTCTACATCTTCTTCGAAGGCGGCCTGATCCCGATGTTCCTGATCATCGGGATCTGGGGCGGCGCGCGGCGCGTCTACGCGTCGTTCAAGTTCTTCCTCTACACGCTCTTAGGCTCGGTCCTGATGCTCGTCGCCATCATGGCGATGTACATGACCGCGGGCACGACCGACATCGTGGCCCTGATGGCCTACGAATTCCCGATCAGCATGCAGTACCTGCTGTTCCTCGCCTTCTTCGCTTCCTTCGCCGTGAAGATGCCGATGTGGCCGGTTCACACCTGGCTGCCCGACGCGCACGTCGAAGCCCCGACCGCAGGCTCCGTCATCCTGGCCGGCATCCTCCTGAAGATGGGCGGCTACGGCTTCCTGCGCTTCTCGCTGCCGATGTTCCCCGACGCGTCGGTCTATTTCGCGCCGATGATCTTCGGCCTCAGCGTCATCGCGATCGTCTACACCTCGCTCGTCGCCCTGATGCAAGAGGACATCAAGAAACTCATCGCCTACTCGTCCGTCGCCCACATGGGCTTCGTCACCATGGGCCTCTTCGCGCTGAACCGCCAAGGCGTCGACGGCGCGGTCTACCAGATGATCAGCCACGGCTTTATCTCCTCCGCGCTCTTCCTCTGTGTCGGCGTCATCTACGACCGCATGCACACGCGCGAGATCAAGGCTTACGGCGGTCTCGTCAACCGCATGCCCATCTTCGCCGCCGTCTTCATGGTCTTCACCATGGGCAACGTCGGCCTGCCGGGCACCAGCGGCTTTGTCGGCGAATTCCTGACCCTCGTCGGCGCGTACAAAGCCAACACCACCGTCGCGATCATCGCCACGCTCGGCGTGATCTTGAGCGCCGCCTACGCGCTCTGGCTCTACCGCCGCGTTGTCTTCGGCGAACTCGAAAAGAAATCGCTCGCCGGCATCGAAGACATGAACCTGCGCGAGATCGTGGTCTTGGGCCCGTTGGTAGCCGCAACCCTGTTCTTCGGCTTCTACACGAAACCCATCTTCGACATGACGAGCACGGCCGTCCAAGCGACGCTTGACGGCATCGACGGCAAACTCAAGACCGCCGAAGCGGAGCCCGCGCCATGAACCCCGCCGACACCGCGCAGTTCAGCACCGATCTAGCGGTCACAATGCCAGAAGTAGCGCTGGCCGTCGGCGCGATGCTGTTGCTCCTCATCGGCGTCTTCGCCGAAAAGCGCACGACCCTCGTCACCTGGGGCTGCGTCCTGGTCCTGGCCGTCGTCGCCGTCCTCGTCGCCACCACCAGCGAAGGCACCGTACTCGCCTTCGGCGGCACGATGATCGTCGACCCCTTCGCGCGCTTCGCAAAGCTGCTCGTGCTCGCGGGCTCCGGCGCCGCGATGTTGATGTCGATCGACTACCTGAAAGACGAAAAGCTAACCCGCTTCGAATACCCGCTGCTCGTGGCGCTCGCGACGCTCGGCATGCTGACGATGATCTCGGCCAACGACCTCATCGTCCTCTACGTCGGCCTCGAACTGCAAAGCCTCGCGCTCTACGTCCTCGCCTCCTTCGCGCGCGACAACCAGCGCTCCACCGAAGCCGGCCTCAAATACTTCGTCCTCGGCGCGCTCTCGTCCGGCATGCTCCTCTACGGCGCCAGCCTCGTGTACGGCTTCACCGGCACGACGACGTTCCCCGGCATCGCTCAAGTGATCACCGAGGACGGCGTCGCCACCGGAACCATGATCGGCCTCGTGTTTGTCCTCGCCGGCCTCGCCTTCAAAGTCTCCGCCGTCCCGTTCCATATGTGGACGCCTGACGTCTACGAAGGCTCGCCGACCCCGGTCACCGCTTTCTTCGCCGCCGCGCCGAAAATCGCCGCCATGGCGCTCTTCCTCCGCGTCGTCTTCGGCCCCTTCGCCGGGGCAGAGCCGCAGTGGATGCAGATCGTCGTCTTCCTCTCGATCGCTTCGATGATCCTGGGCGCGCTCGCCGCCATCGGCCAATCGAACATCAAGCGACTGATGGCCTACTCGTCGATCGGCCACATGGGCTACGCCCTCATCGGCTTTGCCGCGGGCAGCGAGCAGGGCGTGGCAGGCGTGCTGATCTACCTCGTGATCTACATGATCACGACCATCGGCGCCTTCATCTGCCTGCTCATCATGCGCCGCAACGGCAAGGCCGTCGAAAACGTCGAAGACCTCGCCGGCCTGTCGCAGCACGACAAGACGACCGCCTACCTCTTCGCCATCATCCTTTTCAGCCTCGCCGGCATCCCGCCGCTCGCCGGCTTCTTCGGCAAGTGGTTCGTCTTCCTCGCCGCCATCGACGCGAAGCTCTACTACCTCGCCATCATCGGCTTCATCACCAGCGTTGTCGGCGCGTTCTACTACCTGCGCATCATCAAGGTGATGTTCTTCGACAAGCCCGCGGCCCCATTCGAAAAGCCGCTCGGCAACGTCAACGCCGCCTTGCTCGCAGGCTCCGGTGCCTTCGTGGCTCTCTTCGTCGTGCTGCCCATGCCGCTCGTTGATGCGGCCTCGGCGGCGGCGAAGAGCCTCTTCCCGTAAAGCGATGAACCCCCGCGTACCGGCAGGCTATTCGGTCGCGACCTTCGACGAAATCGACTCGACCAACGAAGAAGCGCGCCGCCGCGCCGCCATCGGCGAACGCGGTCCCCTCTGGATCACCGCGCGCCGCCAAACCGCGGGACGTGGACGGCGGGGCAGGGCATGGGACTCGCCCGACGGCAACTTGATGGCGACGCTGATCATCGCGCCGGGCGTCACCGCGCCCGAAGCCGCACGCCTCTCCTTCGTCGCCGCGCTCGCGGTCCACGACCTCGTTGCGGCGCACACGCGGGCACCCGTGCGCGTCAAATGGCCGAACGATGTCTTGGTCGACGGTAAGAAAGTCGCCGGCATCCTGTTGGAGTCATCCGGTCAAGACGGCGTCGATCTGCTGCCATGGTTAGCAGTCGGTATCGGCATCAATCTGGCGCACGCCCCGGCGGAAGCGGCATACCCCGCAACCTTCCTCGGCGAACACGGACAGCCCCCCAGCCCGGAGGAAGCCCTCGCGGAGCTTGCGGAAGCCTGGGAAACACGATTTCGTGCCTGGCGCGTCAGCGGTTTCGCGGCGATCCGTGAAGCCTGGCTCGACGTTGCTGCCGGTTTAGGAACAGAGATCGAAGTACGCTTACCCGCTGAAACGCTGCGCGGACGGTTCGAAACGCTAATGCCCGACGGCGCGCTCAGTCTGCTACTGCCCAACGGCACCAGACGGGCGATCACCGCCGGTGAAGTCTTCTTCGCCGCTGTTTGAGGAGAGTGCGATGCTTCTCGCGATCGACGCGGGCAACACCAACATCGTCTTCGCCGTCCACGACGGTAAGACGATCCGCGCCCAATTCCGCGCCTCGACGAAGGACAGCCGCACCGCCGACGAATACTACGTCTGGCTGACCCAGCTAATGCAGCTCGAGGGCATCGGCCCGCAAGACATCGAAGCCGCGATCATCGCCAGCGTCGTCCCGCAGGCCGTCTTCAACTTGCGCCGCCTCTGCGCAAAATATTTCAAGCGCGCCGCGCTCGTCATTGGCGACCCCGAAGTCGACCTCGGCATCGATGTCAACACCGATCGCCCCCGCGCCGTCGGCGCCGACCGCATCGTCAACGCCGTCGCAGGTTACAAAGACTACGGCGGCGACTTGATCCTCATCGACTTCGGCACCGCAACGACCTTCGACATCGTCGGCTCAAAGGGCAGCTACGAAGGCGGCGTCATCGCCCCGGGCGTGAACCTGTCGATGGAAGCGCTCCACTTGGCCGCCGCGCAGTTGCCGCGCATCGCCATCGAACGCCCGCAAATGATCATCGGCAAAGACACGATCCCGGCCATGCAATCCGGCATCTTCTGGGGCTACATCGCCCTCATCGAAGGCCTGGTGAAGCGCATCAAGGCCGAATACGGCAAGCCGATGAAGGTTGTCGGAACCGGCGGCCTCGCCCATCTGTTCCGTCACAGCACCCAAACGATCGAACACGTCGACCACGACCTAACGATCCGCGGCTTGCACTACATCTATGAGCGCAACAAAACGCTCGCGTCCAAGCCGGTCGAATGAACAAACCCAAAGCGCAGCCGCACCCCAAAGACGAATTGATCTTCGTGCCTCTCGGCGGCGCGGGCGAGATCGGCATGAACCTGAACCTCTACGGCTACGGCCCAGAGGCCGGGCGCAAGTGGATCATGATCGACCTCGGCGTAATGTTTGGCGGCGACGACACGCCCGGCATCGACGTCATCATGCCGGACCCCGGCTTCATCGAAGAGCACAAACGTAATCTGCTCGGCATCGTCCTCACGCACGCGCACGAAGACCACATCGGCGCCGTCGGCCATCTCTGGTCGCGCTTCAAGTGCCCCGTTTACGCAACGCCGTTCACCGCCGTCCTCGTGCGCGGCAAGCTGGAAGAAGAAGGCATCCTCGACGAAGTCCCGCTGCACGTCATCCCCCTCGGCGGCCAACTGAAACTCGGCCCCTTCGATCTCGAATTCATCGACATCACCCATTCGATCCCGGAACCGAACTGCATCGCCATCCGCACACCGCTGGGTCTGGTGCTGCACACGGGCGACTGGAAGATCGACCCGAACCCGGTCGTCGGCCGCAAGACCGACATCGAAGCCCTCCGTCGTATCGGCGAAGAAGGCGTCCTCGCCACGATCTGCGACTCGACCAACGTCTTCGTCCCGGGCCGGTCAGGCTCGGAGGCCGACGTCGGCGCCAGCCTCGAAGCCGTCATCGCGATGTGCAAGGGCAGGGTGGCGGTCACCTCGTTCGCCTCCAACGTCGCGCGCATGCAATCCGTGATCAAAGCCGGCGCCAAGAACGGCCGCCACGTCGCCCTCGTCGGCCGCTCGATGCACAAAATCTCGCGCGCGGCGATCGAAACAGGCTACCTGAAAGGCATCCCGCCCCTCATCGACGAAGAAAGCGCCGCCGACCTCCCGCCCAACAAGGTGCTCTACCTCTGCACCGGCAGCCAAGGCGAAACCCGCGCCGCCCTCTCGCGCATTGCAACCGGCGAACACCCGCACGTACACCTAGGTCCCGGCGACACGGTGATCTTCTCCTCGCGCGTCATCCCCGGCAACGAACGCCTGATCCACTCGCTCCAAAACGATTTCGCGATGCGCGGCGTCGAAGTGATCTCGGCGGAGGACCACGACGTCCACGTCTCGGGCCACCCCGCACGCGATGAGCTCGCCGACATGTATTCCTGGCTCAGGCCGCAGATCGCCGTCCCCGTCCACGGCGAAGAGCGCCACTTGATGGAACACGTGCGCCTGGCGAAAAGCCTCCAGATCCCCGAAGCGATCCACGCGCCGAACGGCTCCGTCGTCCGCCTGGCACCGGGCCCGGCGACGATCATCGACGAAGCCCCGCACGGCCGCCTCCACCTCGACGGCAGCATCCTCACCGACGACAACGACAGCGCGATGAAGGAACGCCGCGCGCTCTCCTTCGCCGGTTCCGTCGCCGTCACGATCATCCTCGACGCCAGGGGCCGCCCCGCCGCTGACCCGGTAGTGATCTGCCTGGGCCTCCCCGAAAGCGCCGTCGAAGCCGCACGCCAAGCAGCGTCAGACGCGCAAGACCGCTTCGGCCGAAAATTCGACGACGACAAACGCACCGCCGAAGAAATCCGCCGCGCCGTCCGCCGCGAAATCCAAGACGTCTGGGGCAAGAAGGCGTTGGTCCGCGTCGAGGTCGCCCACGTCGGCTAACGCACTCTTTAAGCGTCCCCGCGCGCGCGGTAGTCTGAGGTCATGACGCAAATCCCCATGGGGCAAATCCCCGAACACTTCGCGCGCGAGACGCCCAACAAACTCGCGCTCGTCCAAGGCGATGATGCCCTAACGTGGAGCGAATTCGCCGCCCGCGTCGCCCGCCGCGCCCACGGCCTCATGGCGCTCGGCGTCGAACCCGGCGACATGGTCACCATCGCGCTGCCCAACGGCGCGGCGTTCGTGGAAACGACCTACGCAGCACTCCGCCTCGGCGCGACGCCGAACCCGGTCCCGGCCAAACTCCCGCCGGTCGAACTCAAGGGCATCCTCGAACTCGCCAAACCCAAGGTCGTTGTAGGCAACCTGCCGCCCGACATCACCGGCTGGCGCGCGGTCGACGCCTCGTGGGAGGGCCAAGAGTCCGACGCACCACTCCCCAACCGCATCGCCAAACATTGGAAAGCGATGACCAGCGGCGGCTCGACCGGCCGCCCGAAACTCATCGTCGCGCATCAGGAAGGCGTCGTCGAACTCGGCGCGCCAAGCCCCTTGATCGATCTCGGCGCCACCGGCCTCGACTGCACGCTCGTGCCCGGCCCGCTCTACCACAACGGTCCGTTCTCGACCTCGATGATGTCGATCAACGCCGGCCGCACCACCATCGGCATGCTGCGCTTCGACCCGGAAGAAGCCCTCCGCCTCATCGAACGCTACAAAGCGAACTGGATGTATCAAGTGCCCACGATGATGCACCGCATCTGGGCGCTGCCCGAGGACGTCCGCAAACGCTACGACGTCGCTAGTTTGAAACGCGTGCTCCACCTCGCCGCGCCATGCCCGCCCTGGCTGAAGGAAGCATGGATCGGCTGGCTCGGCGCCGACGTCGTCTGGGAACTCTACGGCGGCACCGAAGCCCAAGGTTTCACGCTGATCTCGGGGACAGAGTGGCTCACCCACCGCGGTTCCGTCGGCCGCTTCATCGGCGACGCGAAGGTCAAGATCGTCGACGCCGCCGGCCACGAACTCCCACCCGGCGAAATCGGCGAAGTTTTCATCAAGGCCGCAGGCGGGCCTGGCTCAACCTACCACTACGTCGGTGCCGAAGCGCGCACCGACGGGGAATGGGAAAGCCTGGGCGACATGGGCTATCTCGACGCCGAAGGCTACCTCTACCTCGCCGACCGCCGCACCGACCTCATCCTCAGGGGCGGCGCGAACATCTACCCCGCCGAAGTCGAAGCTGCGATCGACCAACATCCATCGGTCGCATCCTGCGTCGTCATCGGCCTACCACACCCCGACCTCGGCGCTTCCGTCCACGCCATCGTCCAACTCAAGCCCGGCCACGACACGCGCGAAGGCGAAGCGTCCCTGCGCGCGTTCCTAAAAGACAATCTGGTCTCCTACAAAGCCCCATCGACCTACGAATTCGTCACCGACTTCCTGCGCGACGAAGCCGGCAAAGTCCGCCGCGCTGCGCTACGCGCCGAACGCATGCCGAAGACCTAGGGCACGTCTGTCAACGTTGGACGAGCGTCGAGTCAGTTTCACCACGAAGCCTCGAAGCACACGAAGGTTCACAAAGACGTCTAGCGCCGCAGGCAATCTAGCTGGCGCTACGCGCCGATAAAACCTTCGAGAAACTTAGAGCGCTTCGAGGATTCGTGGTGAAGCTGACTCTCAACGGCCCATGCGGCTCAAGCAAAGATTACTTCTCCGTCGACTCGCCGACTAGAACGAACGGCGCCCAAGCAGCGGGATGCGCAAACCGCGGCTGCTTCTTGTCCGCCATCAACGCCAGTTGCGCCTGTTGCAAAGCGGCGGCCCGATCCGGCGCTTGCTTCGCCTTCAACCGCGCCAGCGTCCCAGTCGTCAAAGCCGCCGACGCGTCGTCCCACACGGACCAATGCGACACCAACATCGACTTCGCACCGGCGAGGAAAAACGCACGCGACAATCCCGACAACCCTGCCGCACCAGGCTTATCACCGGCGGCGGTATTGCAGGCCGACAAGACGACCCACTCGGCGTTCAACTTCAGATCGGCAATCTCCGACGCCGCCAAGAACCCGTCGTCGGTCGGCGAGGGCATCTCAGGCAACGTCATCACAAGCCCCGGCTCGCCCTGACCGATCTCGCCCGCCATCAACCCGTGCGTCGAGAACGCCACGACCCGCTTGTGCGACAGCGGCGCGCGCTTCACCGCCGTCTCCGTCGCCCGCGAACCGAGCCACAGATCCTTCGCCGCATCGCCACCCGAAGCCGCCGCCAGCGCCTTCAACTCGATCGCCGTCCGCGGCAGCGATCCCAGCTCCTCAAGCCGCTCCCGCTCCGGCGACCCGCCCCGGAAGAACGCAGCCACCGGGCGACGGCTCGCGCCACGCAAATCATCCGGCGCACCAAGCGCCGGATCGCCAAAGCCGGAGAACGGTTCATTCGCCCCGCTCGTCGCCGCATAACGCCGAAGCGCCTTGAGACTCGAAAGGGAGGGCAGGGTGATCAACGCATGTTTCTTCAAAAGCCAAGGCGTATCGCGCAACACCTGCGGATTGCGATCACCCTCCGCCCCACCAACGGGCGGCGCCGTCACGAGCACCGTCAACGGCAGGCTCGTGAGCGGCCCATCGGCAACGACAAACACCTTCGCCTTACCAGCAACGACGCTTTCCACCGGCCGCCAAAGCTGCTGATAAAGCCGATAAGCCAGCGCCCGGTCGAGTGCGGAAATATTCGGTGGCAACACATTCCACATCGACGGATCAAGCTGCCGGCGCAACGTGGAAACATCGTCCCGCAGACCCGATCCCGCGATGCGCAGCTTCTCGAACGTCACCGCTTCCTTGCTGACCGCGATGACGTACCCATCGTAGTCGGCCACCACGTACTGCAGCGCCGCCTCATCCGGCTTCAGCAACGCCTGAAGGTCGGCAATCGTCACCGGCTGCGGATCGGCCAACTCGGCATAAGGCGCAAAGTCCTTGCGCAGCTGCCCATCAAGTGCCTTCAACCGGTCGCGGATACGCGCGCTCTCTTTACGCCGCGCCTCAGCGCGCTTCTGCCTCGCCGCATCGCTCGAACTCAGAAGCTCCACATATTGCGCCTCAACCTCCGGCAAGCGCAGCGTCAGCACCTGTTGCTCGCGCAGCAATTTCGCGCGCGTATCGTCCTTCGCCGCAAAGCGAGCCGCCATGCGCCACACAGCCCGCGCGGTCGCGCCGCCGCCCGCACGCTGCGCAAAAGCAAAACCTTCGTCGCGCGCCGCGACATCACCCGCGTTCGCCGATTGCGCGTAGGCCGCGCGCACTGCGACGTAATAGGCATCGCGATCATTGATCCCCTGCGCCGCCTCGCCGCGAATGCTTGCGAGCCCCGCTTGGGTCCGCCGCTCCGTGTATATCGCAGCGGCCGCCCGCGCATCTGCCAACGCAGGCGCAACCTTCGTCTGCTGCAACTGCGCCGCCGCCCGCAGCCGCAACGCCGAAGCCCGCGTCACATTCGCCTCCGGTGCCAAAGCCAACGCGCGATCGGCAAGCGCCTGCGCCTCCGCGGCTCGACCTTGTGCCAACACGGAAACGCCAAGCCCCGTCAGCACGCTCGCCATCCACGGCCGCTTCGCAAGCCCGGCCTTCTCGGCCACGTTGACCGCCCGCACCGATTGCTTCTCAGCATCCGCATAGCGCGCGACGCGATCACCAACAGACGTCTCAGCAACGTCCCGCATCGCCCGCGCGAGGCTACTCAACCCCTTCGCCACCGCCTCAGGATCTTGTGTCGAAGCGGCCTCACGCACCTCTAGCGAGCGCAGAAACTTGCCCGCCGCCGCCTTCGGATCGCCACGCCCCATATCGGCCCACGCGAGATCGTTCCAAGTGTCCGCCGTGTCGTTGTGCTTGTCGCCCAAAACCTTGCGCCGGATATCGAGCGCGCGCGCCAGCACCGTCTCCGCATCATCCCACCGCGCCTGATCGAGATAGTTGCGACCGAGCGCCGACAGCGCCGTCGCATGATTGGGATGGTTCGGGCCGTAAACCTTCTGCGCAATCGCAACAACACGCTTCTGCAGAACCTCCGCCTCGTCCAACCGAAGCTGCTGCCGATACAGTGCCGCAAGATCGTTCAGCGACCCGGCGACCGCAGGATGATCGCCCCCAAGACCCTTCTCCTCGATCTTGATCGCCTCAAGCAGCGTCTTCTCGGCCGCTGCCACATCTCCAGTCGCCGCGTGCAATTTGCCGAGCGTACTCAACGTCGCGCCAACATTCGGATGCGCCGCCCCAAACGCCTCCCGCGCAATCGCGACCGCCTTGGTCGCCTCGCCAACGGCGTCCGCATACCGTCCCTGAGACTCAAGAATCTGCGCCAGCGTGTTCAGGATCGCGGCAACGTTCCCGCTCTTCGCCCCACTGACGGCGGTCTCGACAGCCAACGCTTTACGCGCCCGCTTCTCCGCATCGTCGTACCGCTCAAGCAGCATGGCAAAGATGGCAGCGTCATGAGCCAGCTTCGACACCCGCGCGCGATCGCCCGCCGTCTCGGCAGCCACGATCGCAGCGTCATAAGCGGCCAACGCCTCGGCGACCTTCCCCTGCGCCCGCAAATTCTCGATATGCGCCAGCGCATCATCCTGCGCCGACGCCGCCAGCGAGGCACCAGCCGCGAACGCACTCACCACGAAGCAGGCCAAAGCAACCGCGCGGCGCCAACCCATGCCGACACTCCCCCATGACAATCGTGGAACTTTCAGACCAACGCCTACCACGCCGCCCGACCCCTTGTGTATTTGGCGTCACAGCCTGACAACCGACTGCAGCAAGCCCGTGGCTTCTTCGCCTCGCCTTCGACAAAATCGCCTGGCAAACAGGGGCTTAAGGAACATCGATGGGCGGGGTTTTGACCACCGGAATAAGGCATTTCTGGGTCGCCCTGCTGGCGCTCGCGCTGAGCGCTTGCGTCACCGCGCGCCCGCCGATCAACGACCCGCTGACCGCACAGGCCGGCGGCAAGCCCGCCCCTGAAGTCGACTACCGCCTCGGCGCACTGAAGGGCGACAACTCCGACGAACTGCTGATCCTGGTGTCGATCTCCGGCGGCGGCAAACGCTCATCGGCATTTTCATACGGCGTGCTGAAGGCGCTCAACGACGCCCACTTCGACATCGGCGGCCGCAGCCGTTCGCTGCTCGAGGAGGTCGACCTCATCTCCGGCGTCTCCGGCGGAACGTTCACGGCGTCGTACTACACACTCCACCGCGAAGCGATGTTCGTGCCGAAGGACAAAGGCTGCGGCTTCGAGCGCGACTTCCTCTTCACCGACTACGACGCCGACATCATGGGCATGTACCTCGCCCCCTGGAACTGGGGCTGGATGATGAGCGGCGAGTCCGGCACCAACGACAACATGGCGCGCCTCTACGCCGACCGCCTGTTCCAACCCGACTGCAACGCCCCACGCGCCGACAGGCCGAACGGCGCGCTCTACTCAGACCTCTACGCCAAAGGCGCACCGATGCTGATGGTCGGCGCCACCGACGTCGCGAAGGGCACGTTCTTCACCTTCAGCCAAGACCAGTTCGACCTGCTCTGCTCCGACATGAGCACGTTCCCCGTCGCCTGGGCGGTCGCGGCCTCGAACGGCTTCCCAGGCCTCTTCTCACCGGTGACGCTCAAGAGCTACCGCGCCGAAACGAACTGCGACGTCACCCCACCATGGCTGCGCGACCAAACCGCACAAAGCCAAGTCGCCGCTGCCCATTACGAAGCGCGCGCGCTGCTGGCCGAACTCGCGCGCGACTACATGGACCCCAAGCGCACGCAATACGCCCACCTCGTCGACGGCGGCGTCAGCGACAACCTCGCCCTCCGCGGCCTCACCAATTGGTCGATCGCCCACCGCACGCCCGAGTATCTCGACCAACTCGTCGGCACGCGAAAAATCCTACTCATCAGCATCGACGGCCAAGCCGCCAAGGACCCGCACCTTGCTCTATCGCCGGACGGCCCCGGCGCGCTGCCGGTCCTGGGCGCCGTGCTGAACACAACGATCGACCGGTACAACGTAGAAACGATGCAAGTCGCGCTCTCCGAAATCGCGCGCTTGGCCGACAACATCCGCACCGCACGCTGCATGTCGCTCGACATCGATTGCGCGAAGGCGAAGGTCTTTCAAAGCCAGCGCCCCGAAGTCTATTTCTCGCACCTAAACCTCGCCGACGACCCGAACCAAACGCGCCGCGAAAAGCTGCAATCCATCAGCACCAGTCTCGGCCTCCTCGAAGGTCACATCGCCGACACGATCGAGTCCGGCTTCGACGCCGCCGCGTGCCTGCAATCGACCGGCGTACAAGCCCAACGCAACGAAGGCGCCTATCCCGGCATCACGGACTTCGTCCGCAGCATGCCGAATGCGACCATGCCCAAATGCCAACCCGTGGAGTCCAAATGACCCGCCTGTTGATCCTGCTGCTCGCCGCGTCCTTCGCGACCGCCGCCATCGCCGCCGAAGACAAATCCGGCCCCAACGTCGCCACCGGTAAAGCCGCACCGACGGAGTCGAACGCCCGCCTCATCTTCCTGGCCGCCGAATTGGAAGACCTCGGTCGGCAGAAAAAGGACCCGGTATTGCTGCTCAACGCCGCGCGTCTCTACATGGACGCCACTGGCAAAGAGACGAAGGTCGCGGTTGAACGCACAGGCGGCGAGGGCGACAAGACCGCCAAAGGCAAACTCGCGACGGCGAAAGACCTGCTCGACCTCGCGCGAACCTACGCGCAAGGCTGGGATGAAATGGTCGCACTCATCGACACGATGGGAGGGATAAGCCTCAAAGGAAACAGCGGCGGCGCCAAATTCGTCCGCGACACCATCTCGTCGAGAGGCAAAGCAACGTACACGTTCGAATTCTACAGCCAGGAATTCGCCGAAGCGACAGTCCGTGGCGACGGCGCCGGCGACCTCGACCTCACGGTGACGGACGAAAACGGCAACGTCATCTGCCAAAGCAAAGGTAACCGCGAACGCGAATACTGCAGTTGGTTCCCCCGCTGGAAGGGCCAATTCAAAGTCAACGTCCAAAACCAAGGCACCGGCGCCAGCAACTACCGCCTCTATACGAACTGAGCGCCCGCGCATCCCCAAACATTACCGGTTGCGCCTGGGCCCCGGTCTGCACCAACATCCGCCCAACAAGATATTGAACACTGGGAGGACGTAATGACAGGCAAGCCATCGGTCGCGATCATGGGCGCAGGCCTCGGCGGACTTTGCGCCGGCATCAAGCTCAAAGAGGCCGGCATCACCGACTTCACCATCCTGGAAAAGGCGGCGAAGGTCGGCGGCACCTGGCGCGACAATTCCTATCCCGGTTGCTGCTGCGACGTGCCCGTCGCGCTGTACCAATATTCCTTCGCGCCGTCGCTGCTGTGGGACCATCTTTTCCCGCGCTACAACCAAGTCCAAAAATACGCGGAAGATCTCGCCGACAATTTCGGCCTCCGCTCGCACCTGAAGATGAATGAGGAAACGAAGTCCGCGGTATGGGACGACGCGCGCGCCGTCTGGAAGGTCACGACCTCGACCGGCAAAACCTACGAAGCCAACGCCCTCATCGCCGCACTGGGCCAACTCAACCGCCCGCTGATCCCTGAGATCGAAGGCCGCGACAACTTCAAAGGCCCGACGTTCCACTCCGCCCGCTGGGACCACTCGATCAAACTCGCCGGCAAGCGCGTCGCCATCATCGGCTCGGCCGCCAGCGCCGTCCAAATCATCCCGGAGATCGCGAAGGAGACCAAGCACCTCGTCGTCTTCCAGCGAACGCCGAACTGGGTCGTGCCCCGCCTCGACCGTCCGATCACGGATGAAGAGAAGGCGCTGATGATGACCGCGCCGGAGATCGCCGCGATGGGCCGCGAACTCATCTACCAAAACTCGGACCACCTCTTCTGGCAGGCCTTCAGCTGGACGAAGGAAGGTCGCAACGCCTACACGCGCATCGCGCTCAACCACCTCGCCGAACAAGTGCCGGATCCGGAACTGCGCAAGAAGCTGACTCCCGACTATCCGATCGGCTGCAAACGCATCCTCTTCGCCGACGATTTCTACCCGGCCCTCCTGCGCGACAACGTCACGCTCGAGACGGACGGCATCGCACGCATCACGCCGAACGGCATCGAAACGAAAACGGGCACGAAGCACGACGTCGACATTATCGTCTACGCGACAGGGTTCGAAACGACGGGCTGGCAATGGTCGGCGGATGTGGTGGGGAAGGGCGGGGTGCATCTGCGCGAAGCCTGGGCCGAAGCCCCCGAAGCCTATCTCGGCATCACCGCTGCGAAATTCCCGAACATGTTCATCCTCTACGGCCCGAACACGAACCTAGGCCACAACTCGATCACCTTCATGCTCGAGCGCCAGGTCGAGTACGCCGTGAAGGCGATCACAGAAATGCAAAAGCGCGGCATCGCCGCGATGGAAGTCAAACAATCGGCCCAAGACGCATTCAACCGCGAACTCCAAGCCGGCCTAGCAAAGACAACGTGGGCCGACCCGCACTGCCGCTCGTGGTACAAAAACGCCAAAGGCCACATCACGCAGAACTACTCGTCCCACACACGCGACTACGCGAAAGCGGTCGAACACGTGAAGTGGGAAGACTACGCCGTGCGCGAGCGCAAACCGGTCGCGGCGGAGTAGGGTCGAGTCAGCTTCACCACAAAGCCTCGAAGGACACCAAGGTTCACGAAGAAAGAAAAAAAGGGGCGCAACGCGCCCCTTAACTATTTCAACCGTCAATCCTCGAAGACAGCCTTCGTGTACCTTGGTGTCCTTCGAGGCTTTGTGGTGAACCTGACTCCGCGCGCGCCTAACGCCCGAGGATGCTCCGCAGCATCCAAGCCGTCTTCTCATGCACTTGCAGACGCTGGGTCAGCAAATCCATCGTCGGCTGATCGTGCGCCTTCTCCGCGGCCGGAAACGACCCGCGGCACGTCCGCGCCACCGTCTCATGCCCCGCGAGCAAATTCTCCAGCATGCTATTGGCCGCCGGAACGCTCTCTTCTTCCTTGATCGACGACAGCTCGCTGAACGCCTTGTAAGACCCCGGCGCGAAATGCCCGAGCGAACGAATACGCTCGGCGATCAAATCGACCGCGTTCCAAAGCTCCGTGTACTGCGTCATGAACATCGCGTGCAGGTCGTTGAACTGCGGCCCCGTGACGTTCCAGTGATAATTGTGGGTCTTCAGATAGAGCGTGTAGGTATCCGCCAAAACGCGCGACAACCCCGCCGCAATATCCTTGCGGTCGCCGGCCGAAATGCCGATGTCGACCGCGCCCTCGTGAGCCTTTGCCATCGTTGATCCTCCTGGCCAGAAACGCAATTAGAACGATTCTAAACGCAATTCCATGACATAGATCAACGCCGGATCAATTCCAGTGGTCCGCCTTTCTCAATAGCGCGCTTGTAAGCCGGCCGTTCCCGCAGACGTTTGATCAACCCTGCCAACCGCGGAAAATCCTTAAGCCGCCCGCTGGTATCGGCAACCTCAAGCACGAACGACATCTGCACATCTGCCGCCGTCATCTCTTTGCCGGCAAGGTAGTCATGCTTGGCAAGCACGCCTTCCATGTAGGCGAGGTGGTTCGTGATCTCGCTCTCGATGCGCGGCCGCAACGCAGCTCCCGCTTCGCCCAGCATCCCGACATAGAGCCCAAGCAGGAACGGCAACATCGCCGACCCTTCTGCGAAGTGCATCCAATGCGAATGCTCTATCCAACCGGGCGATCCGTCCGCCGGCCAAAACTTCCCCTTGCCGTAAGTCTTGGTGAGATACTCGATGATGGCGCCCGACTCCGCCACGACAAGATTGCCGTCCGAAATCACTGGCGACTTGCCCAGAGGGTGCACCTTCTTCAACTCCGGCGGCGCCAACCGCGTCACCGCATCGCGCTTGTAGTGCACGATCTCGTACGGCGTACCGAGCTCCTCCAAAAGCCACAGCACTCGATGCGACCGCGAATTGTTCAGATGATGAACTTTGATCATGAGCGTCTCTCCCGTTCTTATGTCGGGGCGGAGACTAGGCGAGACAGCCGGAAAAGTCAGCGCACCGGTTTCATCGGCTTGAACACGATCCGTTCCTGATACACGAACGAGGCTTGGTTCAACGTCGAATTGCCAAGCCAACTGCCCCCAGTAAAGCAATCCATCCGCGAGCCATCGACGCTCAGGCACTTGAGGAACGACACATTCCCCGCCTGCACCGGCATGGTCAGCGGCACGTTCCGCCACTGCGCCGGCGGTCCGCCCAGCGCGTAGGCGTAATGCCGGAACCGCACCGCCTTGCCGTCCTCCGCCGCCGCGCCCTTGTACCCGCGCCACGACGCCAGCTCCATGCAATCGAACCGCGCATCCGTGCGCACGACACAGTCGAAATCATACTGCGCTAATTCGCGATCCGGCCCCGCCGCCTCGCGGCCAAAGTCGCTCGACAAATCGTCCAGCGTCCAGTTGCCGTCATACCGCAAATACATCAATGCCCGCCGCCCGTCATCGGCGACCGGCATGAAGCAATCGACGCGCGCATCATCCGGCGCGCCATAACACTTCGGACTCGGCAACAAGTTCTCCGTCGACGGCAATGCGGCGGTCACCTCGCCGACTTCATCCCAATCGTCCGACCCGATCGACATATGCCGCAACGACTTGTCGTCCCACACGACAAGACACTCAATCTTCCCCGCCGAACGCAACGCGCACGCAGGCTTCGTGCCCTCTGCAATATCACCGCCGCGCGAAACCCAACCGCTCCACGCATCGCCGTCAAACCTATCGTGCCACAACCCGCCGTCCTCGCCGCGCGCAAAGCAATCGATCCGTTCAGGCTTCTGGGTCACGCAATCCGGATCGGACGCCAATGTCCCGCCGAGGTTCTCCCACGAGTGCACATAGTCCCCGTGCCACGTTCGCCGGAACATCGCCCCGTCGCCATGGCGCCGCACGAAGCAATCGATCTGCGCACCCGAGGACACCACGCACTCCGGCCGCGCTGAATAAAGCGAAGCGTTCGCCACGCCGCCGAGCTTCGCCCACGCTTTCCACGAAGACCCATCGAATGCGCGCCGCCACAACTGTCCGTCTTGCCCTCGCGTAAAGCAATCGATGCGCTTGTCTGCCGCGTTCACGCACTCCGGCGCCGACACGGCGACGCCGCCCTGGCTCACCCAACCCGTCCAATCGAACCCGCCCACGGGCGGCGCACCATCGGCCGCGGCCACTGGCGCAAACCCCAGGACGATCAGGTAGAAAGCGAAGAATCTCGAAGCGCGCATGACTGACCGGCGGGGAATCAGGGAGACCCATTGGACCCGCCCATGCGCGCGGGTGTCGAGGCCCCGAATCAATACCAGGACGCGAAAACCACCCACCACCGCTTGCGGGCGCGTGCGTTCTTCGTGATGCTGCGGCAACAAAGAAACACGCCAAAGAAACACAAAGGACAACGCTCATGAACGACCGCGTTACGATCACGATCGAAGACGGCCTCGCAGATGTGCGTCTCGTGCGCACCGACAAAATGAACGCGCTCGACGACAAGATGTTTGAGGCCATCATCGCGGCGGGCGAGCGGCTCAAGACCGACAAATCCGTCCGCGCGGTGGTGATCTCCGGCGAAGGCAAGGCCTTCTGCGCCGGCCTCGACATGGGCAACTTCCAGCGCACCGCGGACGCGGGCTCAGACCCGCGCCCCGAAGGCCGCCTGATGGCCCGCACCAACGGCATCGCCAACCGCCCGCAATACGCAGCCTGGGTCTGGCGCGAAGTCCCCGTTCCGGTGATCGCCGCCGTCCACGGCGTCGCCTTCGGCGGCGGCTTTCAAGTCATGCTGGGCGCCGATATGCGCTACGCGACGCCCGACACGAAGCTCTCGGTGATGGAGATCAAATGGGGCCTCGTCCCCGACATGGCGGGCACGGTCCTCATGCGCCACATCATGCGCGACGACGTCATCCGCGAACTTACCTACACCGGCAGGATCTTCACGGCGGAGGAGGGCGCCAAACTCGGCGTCATCACGCGCCTATCGAACGACCCGCGCACCGACGCGCTCGCCACCGCGCGCGAAATCACGCAAAAGAACCCCGAAGCCATCCGCGCCGCCAAACGTATGCTCAACGCAGCGCCCTTAGCCCCGATTGCCGAGGCGCTGATGACGGAGTCCCGAGAGCAAACCGCAATCGCCGGCAAGCCGAACCAGGTCGAGGCCGTGATGTCGCAAATGCAAAAGCGGTCGCCGCAGTTCAAAGACCACTGAACGCGAGAACGCCGCGCTCAGAACGGGCGCGGCGTCCGCGTCAAGCAGTCGGATCAGTGCTTCTTCTGTGCCAGCGCGTTGTGGCGGCGTTGCAGTTCATCCGGCGCAACGTCTTCCACGTGCGTAGCGACCCACCACAGATTGCCCGCGGCATCCTTCAAACATCCGCAACGGTCGCCGTAGAACTGATCGGCCATCTCTTTGATAACCGTGCCGCCCGCGGCCTTGGCGCGCTTGAACATCGCGTCTGCATCTTCGACGTAGAGATAGAGCATCGTCGGCACGGCCTTCTGGTCGGCCATCGCATCGCCCATCATGATGATGCTGTTGCCGATCTTCACCTCGGCGTGCCCCACTTTGTCCGGCGTCTCGCCCGGCATCAGAGTCAGTTCTTGCGCGTCGAACGCCTTCTTGAGAAACTCCAACACTTTCTTGGCGTTGTCGACGACCAGAAATGGCGTCACCGTGTGATAGCCCTTCGGGATCGCCTGTACGGCGGATTTGCCCTTGCCCGACGTCTGCGTATTCGGCTGATTAATGGAGGTCATCGGTTCCATCCTTTTCGCGTTGAGGGGTGTCAAAGCCTCAACGCAGTCGTTCGCCGCGCGTTCCAACATCGTGAAGCACGTGACGCGGAGTTAGCCTTGGAACCGGCCGAGCGTTAGGAGACGAACCGGATGCGCTTGATGAACGCGCTCGACTTCCCGTCGCCGCTCGAAGACGATGTGTCGACTTGGATCGAATAACCCGTCACGGACTCTGCGGCCTTGTTCCCGAAGATGGCGCGTACGCCTTCCGTCAGATTGAAGCGCGACACGACGGTCTGGCCCGGCTGCGGCGCGGCAAGGCAAACATAGCGCCCGCCCTCCTGATAATACCGGCCTTCATATGGATGACCGATGCGATCTCCGTTGCACAGGAAGAAGCCGATGAAATACGGAATATCCGGCGCGAACATCGACCCCGACGCCTTCTTCTCCGACCCGAAGAACACGTGGACCATGATGGCCTCGTTGTTGACCTTCTTCTCGTACGAGGCGCCCGGCGGATGCCGCCCGACGCCCCACTCGATCTCGACGGCGGAGTAGGGGTTCGCTCCGATCGCCTTGTTGATCAGCAATCCCTGCGCCTGTTTCAACGCCGCAACCTCAAGCCCTTGAGCGCCAGCACGAAACGTAATCGACGCCGCGTCGTTCGCATCGCGCTCGAACCCAAAGCCTTTCGACTTCAGCCACGTGTGGATCGAACCCGACCGATAGTCCGTAAAGTCCACGGCATAAACGGTCGTCGGTCCGGCCTTCGCCGGCGCACTCATAGCCTGCGCGACAGCCGCGCAAACCAGCACGAAGGCAAAAATCCCAACCACATACGGCGTCACGCCGCGCGAAACGCGCGCTTGACCAGCTCTCTGCTTCATTCCGGAAAGGGTCCTTAAGGTTCTGAGTTTCACATTCGCGGGGAACGACAAACGCCCAGCCCGCGACGCCCGAAGCGCGTCGATTGCGACGCCCCGTTCAGGCAACTGCCCGCCACGTTCGGTGGCCAGCGAGTCGAATATGGAGCCCAACGACGCGAATCTCAACCCATTGATGCACGCCGCAGCTGTGGGATCATCACATCGCGGCACATTACCTGTGCGAACCTAAGGGATCGTCTAAAATCTAAACCGATTTTGATCGAGTTCCCGCCCGCTCACGATCGAGACCTTGCCTCCCAATGAAGTTGCGGTCGAGGGAATGACCCGCTCTCGGTCTACTGAAGCGCTATTGCACGACTTGCCTCAATAACAATCGCGCGTCAGTGTCTTCCAATCTAGGGTAAGAAATGCGTGACGCCCAGCAGGTGCGTCGAGGGGGACACTGATGCTTTTCAAAGTCGTCCTGGCCGTGGTTGCGATGGCTACGGCCATGCACGCGGCGACGGCTGGTGCACCGGCGGACATTCATTGCGGTCCGGGCCTCGCGCCGATGGCCGGTTTCACACCGGCCGTGGTCTCGCGCAAACGTCCCCCAGAATATCCATCGCCGAGCACCATGCGCAATCCAGGATCTTGGGGCGGGTACAAAGGCCGTGACGCCTGGAGCGAAGCTTGGGTTCGCGCGAGCTTCACGGTCACGACGGATGGCTCGGTCAAGGATGTCGTCGCCGTTGACGCGTTGGCGTTGAAGCCGTTTGTGAACGCAACGCTGCGCGCGCTTAGATCTTGGCACTACAAGCCCGCGCTGCGCAACGGTGTACCGGTCGAGCAGTACGGCCATGAGGTAATCGTTGAGTACCGGCTCCGGAACAGTCCCGAGCGCGCTGCCGTGCACAAGCAGTTCGTCGAGCGCTACACCGTTGCAACGGGTCACATTCGGGACAAAAAGTTCGCCGAAGCGATCGAGGTTCTAGAGGACGCACTCAACTTGCGCACCAACCGGTACGAGGCCGCGATGGCCTCATTTTCACTGGCTGTCGCGCATGCGCAGATGAAGAATTGGCGGACAGCCTTGTTCCACATTCGCCATGCGACCGTGTTCGACAATACGCTGCTGGAACCTGCCGTGCGGCCCTCCGCGCTTGCGCTGCGCGTTGCGCTCGAGGTTGACGATGGCAACTACAAAGACGCTGTGTGCGTGCATAGGGATCTTATCGAAGCGATGCCGGCGGGCGACCCCGCGGCCGCGAAGATCATGGCACAGGTCGACGCCGCTCTGAAGAACCCGGCGCCGCTAGCTGTGCAAGGTCGTCTGTCGGCGAACCCGGAGATCGAGGGTCCGGCCAGTTGGATGCATCCGCTCCTACGCGCCAAATTCCATTTCGCCCAAATCCAAGGCGAGGCCAAATCCTTCCGCCTCATCTGCACCGGCACCGTGTTCGACGCTGCAGTAGACGCCGAGACCGAATGGAACGTCCCCACCGCCGCCGGCGAATGCACCCTCCGCGTCGAAGGCGCACCAGGCGCGCAGTTTCATCTGGTGGAGGAATGGTAGCCGCGAAATCCAAACCCCGACCGGGCATTGCCATGACTCGCACGGCGTTGCGCGGTCTGTTCTGCGCCGCAGCTCTGGCGATGGCCGCGCAAGCCGCACACGCAGAACCCAACGAAGACTGCGACCGTCCCGCGGTCGTCATCCCAGGTTTCATCGGCGCCGAGCCGGTCGATCAGCCGAAGATGCGCTACCCGCGTAACGCCCTCGACGACTGGAGCGAGGGCTGGGTGCTGCTGGAATTCGCCGTCACCCCGCAAGGCGTGCCGGCCAACATAACGGTCGTCGATGCGATCGGTCCGAAGGATTTCGTGAAGGTGGCTGTCGAAGGCGTAGGCAGGTGGCGCTACAAGCCCGCAACGCGCAACGGCGTCCCCGTCGAACAGTCGTTCTACAGTATCGACGTTCAGTTTCTATTCACGGATTCACGGAAAGCCGCCGACCATCAAGAGTTTGTCTCCAAATACAAACGCGCCCGCGGCCACATCCGCAACGACCGCCCCGATGAAGCCATCGCCGAATTGGAACGCGCGTTCCGCACCCGTTTGAATCTGTACGAAGCGGCGATGGGCTCATTCGTTCTCGCCGTCGCCTACGCCCATAAAGCGGATTGGGAGCGCGCGCTCTATCACGCCCGCCACGCCAACATCGACCAAGGAAAATATCTGGAAAAGGCCATGGTCCCGCACGCGCTCGCGCTGGAGACCGAATTCAACGCCCGCACCGGCAACTTCCGCGAGGCCGTCTGCGGCTTCGAGCGCCTGAAAAAAGTGGACGCGACACTGGCGGCACCGGACTCGCAACTCGGCAAAATGATCGCCGGCATCGACGCCGCCATGAAGGGCAAAGAACCCATAGGCATCGACGCCCGCCTCGCCAAACACCCGCTGGTGGACGACGCCCCCGCCGTCTGGCGCCACCGCCTGCTGCGCTCGAAATTCTGGTTCGCCGAAATCAAAGGCGAAGTGAAATCCTACCGCCTGGCCTGCGTCGGCACCGCCCACGAAGCCCCCATCGACCCCGAAACCCTCTGGAACGTCCCCAACAAAGCCGGCCCCTGCATCCTCCGCGTCGAAGGACAACCGGGCGCGACGTTCAAGCTGGTGGAGGAGTGGTAGTCACACAGTAGCGATCGGATTGTCAGTACCGGCTCTCTCGCTTATTGGTTCGCCTCAAGAACTCGAGGGAGTGATCGCCCATGGACGTCCGCGCCGCCGTTGCCCACGCTGCCGGCAAACCGCTCACGATTGAGACCGTCCAACTCGAAGGTCCGCGCGCGGGCGAAGTGCTGGTCGAACTCAAGGCCACCGGCATTTGCCACACCGACAAGTTCACACTCTCGGGCGAAGACCCGGAAGGCATGTTCCCCGCGATCCTGGGCCATGAAGGCGCGGGCATCGTGCGCGAGGTCGGCAAAGGCGTAACATCGCTGCAGCCGGGCGATCACGTCATCCCGCTCTACACGCCCGAATGCCGCGAGTGCGACTACTGCCTCAGCCGCAAGACCAATCTCTGCCAGAAAATCCGCATCACCCAAGGCCGCGGACAGATGCCCGACGGCACCTCGCGCTTCTCGTTGAACGGCAAGCCCGTGCTGCACTACATGGGCTGTTCCACGTTTTCGAACTTCACGGTGCTGCCGGAAATTTCACTCGCCAAGGTGCGCAAGGACGCGCCGTTCGAAACCATCTGCTACATCGGCTGCGGTGTGACGACGGGCATCGGCGCGGTGATCTTCACCGCGAAGGTCGAACCGGGCGCGAACGTCGTCGTGTTCGGCTTGGGCGGCATCGGCCTTAACGTCATCCAGGGCGCAAAGCTCGCCGGCGCCGACATGATCGTGGGCGTCGACGTGAACCCAAAGCGCGAAGCCCTGGGCCGCAAATTCGGCATGACGCACTTCGTCAACCCGAAGGAGGTGAAGGGCGATATCGTCCCCCACCTGGTCGAACTGACGAAGGGCGGCGCCGACTACAGCTTCGAATGCGTCGGCAACACGACGCTCATGCGCCAGGCGCTGGAGTGCTGTCACAAAGGCTGGGGCGTCTCGACCGTCATCGGCGTCGCCGGCGCGGGTCAGGAAATCTCGACGCGCCCGTTCCAGCTCGTCACCGGCCGCGTCTGGAAGGGCTCAGCCTTCGGCGGCGCCAGAGGCCGCACCGACGTGCCGAAAATCGTCGACTGGTACATGGACAAGAAGATCAACATCGACGACCTGATCACCCACAAACTCCCGCTGGAGCGCATCAACGAAGGCTTCGACCTGATGACAAAGGGCGAGTCCATCCGCAGCGTGGTGGTCTACTGAGCCCCAAGCCGTAACCATGATCGGCCGGGACAAACCGCGGGATTCATCCGCGGCGTGTGCCCGCGTCACTAGCTGCAAGTCGGCCCCCGTGTTAACAGCAAAGAAGAACAATGGGGCAGGGTCGATGGTACGCGTGGCGTTTTCAGTTCTTTCGCTTCTCCTCTTGGGTTCCTTTGCCGCAACCGCGGCCGAGCCCAAGCTTTACCGCGACATGGACGGTCGCTTTGTCGTCAACGTGCCCGACGGCTGGACGACGACGGTCCCCGCCGCCGCCAGCGAAAGCGAAATCGCCCTGATGATGGCTTCGTCGACTGACGAAAAGGTCAAAGGCGGCGCCTGCTTCGTGGCCGTGAAGCAGATGACCAACACGCGCGACGCCAGCCAATCCGACCTCGACGAAGCCTTCGGCGAAGTCATGACGGACAAATTCTGGCAGTCCGTCTTCGCCGCCTCCGGCATCAAGGACGCGAAAATCGAAACCAGCGGCAATCGCATGCAAAAGGGCCGCAAGGTCTTCTACGTGGTCGCCACCGTAACGACGCAGGAGACGGGCACATCACCCGAACTCGCGACCGGCCGCCAGGAAGTGCACCCCGTCCCGGGCAGCCTCCAATTCGTCCAATGTGTAGCGACGAAGAGCATTTACAAACAGATGGAGCCCGCCTTCAACGCGATCTTCGCCTCGTTTGAACCAAAGCCGAACCAGCTGATCGTCCAAGCGCCGGCAAAGGCGACACCATCGGTACTCACGCTCGCCGCGACCGAAGGCGGCACGACCCGCGTCATCGCGCAGGACACCGCCAACGTCCCCGCGCTCAACGGCGGCGTCACCGCCGGCGTCGCGATCGCAGGCTCAGGCCGGTGGGAAATTTGCGACGGCGTGAACTACACCGGCACCTGCAGCGTCATGTCCGGCGAAACCTCCCAACCGCTCCGCATCGGCTCCGTCCGCCGGTACATCGGTCACGACATGGCCGGCGCCGCCGCCATGATCGCCGCAACGACGACGGCCGCCTTCAAGGCCGGCCCGGAAACGACAAAGCAGGCCGCCAAACGCTGATCAACCCCTAAACCCCTCGGAGCCCGCATGCGCCCCACGCTCTGCGCCATCGCTCTCGCCGCCTCAGTCCTCGGCGCGCAACCGGCAACGGCCGAAGACTACGTCGACCGCACCTTCCAATATCGCGTCGCGGTGCCCGACGGATGGCGGCAGATAAGGGGCGAATCCAAGAACAAAGAAGCCGCCATTTTCGGTCTGATATCGCCGCGCTTCGAAACGACGACGGGCATGTGCCTCATCGCGTCCGTCGGCATGAACGGCACCGCCGATGTCTCGCAGGAAGCGCTGAACGAAGGCATGGCCAACGAAATCGATGAGGCTTTCTGGCGCTCGACGCTCGACGACAAGAGCGTCAAAGACCTGACGATCGTCGAGACGAAAACCGAGCTCAAGAACGGCCGTCGCGGCTTCTATGCTATCGCGCGCCTGACCGCCACCGACGAAGGCAAAGACAAGCCGCTACAGCAATGGCACATGCTCTTCGTCGTGCCCGGCCGCATCCACCTCGGCCAATGCGGCGTCGACGCCGC
>JAWXBY010000169.1:0-6058 GCA_034440355.1 Alphaproteobacteria bacterium | reverse complement strand
GTCGACGCGCGCGTCGACCCCACGTTATTCGCGCTCTCCTACGACTATGTCGGCGACCTCGCGGAGACGATCGCGCTCATCTGGCCGCCCAAACACGGCGCCAACGTCAGCCCGTCCTTGAGCGAAATCGTCGAACGCCTGTCGACGCTCGGCAAAACCGAACTGCCGCGCTGTCTGGAGAAGTGGCTCGACGCCCTCGACGCCAACGGCCGCTGGGCGCTGATCAAACTCATCACCGGCGGCCTGCGCATCGGCGTCTCTGCACGCCTCGCCAAAACCGCCGTCGCCGAACTGAAGGGCGTCGACCCGAACGAAATCGAAGAACTCTGGCCAGCCCTTACGCCGCCGTACGAAGACCTCTTCGCCTGGCTCGACGGCAGTGCGGACAAACCGTCCGGCAAGTCGCACGCGATCTTCCGTCCCGTCATGCTGGCCCACGCGATCGAAGACAAAGATCTGCCGACGCTCGCCCCCGAAGAATTCGTCGCCGAATGGAAATGGGACGGCATCCGCGTCCAAGCCGTCAACGAAGGCGGCAAGCGCCGTCTCTACTCGCGCACCGGCGAAGACATCGGCAGCGCATTCCCCGACATCCTCGACGCGCTTCAAACCGAAGCCGTGATCGACGGCGAACTCCTCATCATCCGCGACGGCGAGGCGCTGACCTTCAACGACCTGCAGCAACGCCTGAACCGCAAAGTGGTCAGCGCCAAGCAACTCGCCGCCCTCCCCGCCGGCATCCGCGCCTACGACTGCCTGATGCTGGAAGGCGAAGACCTCCGCACGCTGCCGTTCCTCGACCGCCGCGCACGCCTCGACAGCCTCATCAAGCGGCACAAACTCGGCCGCATCGATCTCTCGCCTCTCGTGCCCTTCGCAACCTGGGACGAACTCGCCGCGAAACGCGCAAGCCCACCCTCGCCCGCCGTCGAAGGCGTGATGCTGAAACGCAAAGACAGCGCCTACCTGCCCGGCCGCGTCAAAGGCCTGTGGTGGAAATGGAAGCGCGACCCGCACCTCGTCGATGCCGTCTTGATGTACGCGCAACGCGGCCACGGCAAACGCTCGTCGTTCTATTCCGACTACACCTTCGGCGTTTGGAAGGGCGACGACCTCGTCCCCGTCGGCAAAGCCTATTTCGGCTTCACCGACGAAGAGCTGAAACAAATCGACCGCTTCATCCGCAACAACACGATCGCAAGCTTCGGCCCCGTGCGCGAAGTCACGCACACGAGGGACTTAGGCCTCGTCTTCGAAGTCGCCTTCGAAGGCCTGCAACGCTCGCCGCGCCATAAATCCGGCGTCGCGATGCGCTTCCCCCGCATCAACCGCCTGCGCTGGGACAAACCACCTGCGGAAGCCGATACCATCGACACGCTGGAACGTCTGTTGCCGACGCGTTGATTGCTGTAAGCAGCGCGCATGGCTATTCGCGTCTACATCGCCCAATCGCTCGACGGCTACATCTCCCGCCCCGACGGCGGCATCGATTGGCTGCGTCCGTTCGACACCGTCGACTACGGCTATGAGAAATTCATCGCCGAGATCGGAACCGTCGTCATGGGCCGCGCCAGCTACGACCTCGCACGCTCGTTCGGCGAGTGGCCCTATCCGAACGCACGCAGCCTGGTCATCACCACGCGGCCGCTCGACGACGAAGCGCCGCCGACGGTCACGCGCGTGAGCGCCGACATCGCCAAACTCGCCGCCGCCTTGCGCGCGTCAGGCGGCAAGGACGCGTGGGTGATGGGCGGCGCAATGGCGATCAACGCCTTCCTCGCCGCAAACGCGATCGACCGCATCGACCTCTTCACCGTGCCCGTTCTTCTTGGCGAAGGCATCCCGCTCTTCACGGCCGGCCGCCCGGAAATGGCGCTAAAGCTGGTCGGCACGCAAACCTACGACAAAGGTCTGGCGCGCCAATCCTACGTCCGGGCATAGTTGGCGTCCGGGAGGGCTTAACATGCATTGGACACTGACGGCGCTGACCTTCGGGCTCAGCCTGGCGGCCGCACAATTGGCGTTGGCCGCGACGACGAAAGATTTTCTCTACCGCTGCTCGACGGACGAGGCGGGCTGCGCGGCGAGGATCCGAGAGGTTGCCCGCGTGATCCAAAACCCGCCGCCCGGTCAGCGCGCACCGGCGCAGCTTTGTTTCCCTAGCGGCCTCTCTGACGAAGGCCTGGTCGGCGAAGTCACCTACTGGATCGACGAACAAGTTCCCTCGCTCGACAACAAGAGTGAGTTCGACGCCATTGCCGCGGCGCTGACCGCGCTCTATTCCTGCGGCGGCGTCAAAGGATTGTAGGGAGACTAAGCATGTCGATGTTTCGCGCGGACCTGTTCAAAGGCAAACGCATCCTCGTCACCGGTGGCGGCACCGGCCTCGGCAAGGAGATGGCGGACGAATACGCAAGCCTGGGCGCAGAGGTCTACATCTGCGGCCGCCGCGGCCCGGTGATCGAAGAGACCGCGCAGGAACTGTCGAAGAAGAACAACGTCCGCGTCACCGGGATCGCCTGCGACATCCGCGTGCCCGACGCCGTCGAAGACATGATGACGCGCGTGTTCAACGAAGGCCCGCTGCACGGCCTCGTCAACAACGCCGCCGGCAACTTCATCAGCCGCACGAAGGACCTGTCGCCGAACGGCTTCAACGCCATCGCCAACATCGTCTTCCACGGCACGTTCTACGTCACGCTGGCCGCCGGCAAGCGCTGGATCGAACAAAAGCAAAAAGCGAACGTCATCTCGATCCTGACGACCTGGGTGTGGAACGGCGGCCCCTTCACGGTCCCGTCAGCGATGTCGAAAGCCGGCCTCAACGTGATGACGAAGTCGCTCGCCGTCGAATGGGCGGGACACGGCATCCGCCTCAACGCCATCGCGCCAGGCCCCTTCCCGACCAAAGGCGCCTGGGAACGCCTGAACCCGGGCAGCATGCGCTCCGGCAACATGGGCAGCGAACAAGACAGCAGCGCCTCCGGCAACCCGATGGGCCGCGTCGGCCAAATGCAGGAACTGCGCAACCTCGCGACGTTCCTGATGTCCGACGGCTGCGATTACCTCACGGGTGAAACGATCGCCATCGACGGCGGCGCGTTCCTGGCCGGCGGCGGCAACTTCTCCCAGCTCTCCAAACTCGGAGACAGCGACTGGGAAAACATCCGCAACATGATCAAAAGCACCAACGAAAAAGACCGCACCAAGCGCTCGGTCTGATGCGCTTCGTCCTCGGCCTCATCGCAACAACCGCGCTGGCCTTCGCCGGCGCAGTTCACGCCCGCGAAATCGCCCTCACCTTCGACGACGCGCCGATCCCCGACAGCGCGATCATGACGGGCGACGCGCGCACGCCAATGCTGATCGAGGCCCTGAGGAAGGCGGGCGTAGAACAAGCCGCATTCTTTGCCGTCCCGCGTAGCCGTACACCGGCTGAGCTCGCGCGCCTCACCGCGTACGCGCGTGCCGGCCACCTCATCGCGAACCACTCGAACACGCATCCAAACCTGCGCAACCTGACGGCGGAGGAATATCTCGCCGACATCGCCGCCGCCCACGCAAGCCTGAAGACCATGCCGAACTTTCGCGCCTGGTTTCGCTTTCCATTCCTGTCCGAAGGCGAAACGCGCGACAAGCGCGACACGGTTCGCGCAGGCCTGATCGTCATGAACTACGCGCAGGGCTATGTCACAGTCGACAATTACGACTGGTATCTGAACGCGCTCGCCAACGATGCGAAGAAAGCCGGTAAGACCGTCGATCAGACGGCGCTCCGCGACCTTTACGTCGAAACGTTGATGGACTGCGTCAAATTCTACGACGACGTCGCCGTGAAGGCGCTCGGCCGCTCACCCCGTCACGTTCTGTTGCTGCACGAGAACGATCTCGCCGCTCAGTTCATCGGCGATCTTGTCGCCGCTTTACGCAAGGACGGCTGGACGATCGTCACCCCGACGGCGGCCTACGAAGACCCGATCGCAAAAATCGCACCCGACACGCTGTTCCTGGGCCAAGGCCGCGTCGCCGCGATCGCGCACACAGCCGGTATGAAGCCCGCCGAGTTGGTGCCGGAATCGGAAGAAGAGTCAGTTCTCGACAAACGTTTCATGGAACGCGTTCTGAAGCAGCCGTGAAGGGCTACATCGTCAGCACGACCTTGCCGATCACCTTGCGATTCTGAAGCATCGCCATCGCCTCGAGCGCACGCTCCAGCGGCAATGCCGCGCACACATGCGGCCGGATCTTGCCCTCAGCCGCCCACGCGTCGATGGCACGAATATTCTCGACGCCCTTCGCCGGAAACTGCCGCCCGTATTCCCCCGCGCGCACGCCAACGACGGAGAACCCCTTGATCAGCGGCATGTTCACCGACACGGTCGGAATGCGCCCGCTCGTAAATCCGATGACCAGCAGCCGCCCCCCGAACGCGATACAGCGCACGCTCTCATCAAACACATCGCCGCCCACGGGATCGTAGATCACATCCGCCCCGCGCCCCTGCGTCAGATCCTTTACCGCCTCGCGAAAGCCGGACGAAGGCAACACATGATCCGCGCCGTAGCTCGTCAAGAACGCGCGCTTCTCATCACTTGAGGCCGTCGCGATCACCGTCGCGCCAAGCAGCTTGCCGAGATCGACGGCAGCCAACCCAACGCCGCCCGCCGCCCCATGTACCAACAACGTCTCGCCGGCGAGCAGCGTCCCGCGCCGGACCAGCCCAACATACGCAGTCAGATAAGCGGCCGGATACGCGGCGCCCTTCGCATAGTCGAACCCACGGGGCAGCGCGCGCACCGCCGCCTCGGGCACGACAATCTCTTCCGCGTAGCAGCCGAACCGCGATCCAAAGACGACCTTGTCGCCCATTTTCACGCGCGCGACGCCGTCGCCCACGGCCACAACGTCGCCCGCGCCTTCCATGCCCGGCGAGAACGGCAACTCGGGCTTCAGCTGATACTTCCCCTGCACCATCAGGATGTCGGGAAAGTTCACGCTCGCCGCACGCAAGCGCACCTTGAGCTCGCCCCTGCCCGGCGCGGGCAACGCGCGATCTTCCATCTTCAGCGTCGAAAGATCGTCCGACAGCGCGCGAACGACCAAAGCCCTGCTCATCCGATCGCCCGTCTCAAATCCGCGATGATCTCGTTCAGCGCCACGCGCGCGCCGGGAATGGCCCCGCTCATCGCCGTAAATGCATGGCTCAAATGATCATAGCAGCGATAGATCACCGGCACGCCCGCAATCTTCAGCGCCTCCGCATAATCGCGCCCCTGATCGACCAACGGATCATGCCCCGCCGTGTAGACGAGCGCCGGCGGCAACCCGCTGAGATCGTCGCTGAGCCCCGGTGAAGCCTTCAAGTCCTTCGCATCGGTCTCGATGTTGGTGAAATAATGCGAACGGAAATAATCCATGATCGGCGTCGTCAACGGATAGGCATCGCCGAACGCCTTCATCGACTCCGTCGCCGACAGCCAGTCGACAACCGGATAGATCAGAAGCTGCAACACCGGCGGCTTCTCATTCGCCCGCTTCATCTCCTGCGCGATCACGGCCGAGAGATACCCGCCCGCCGAATCGCCGCCGACCGCGACCAGATTGGGATTGCCGCCCAGCGACGGCGCGTTGTCCCGCACCCAGCGAAACGCCGCGAGCGCATCCTCGACCGCCGCCGGAAACTTATGCTCCGGCGCCAGACGATAATCGACCGACACGACCAAGCATCCCGCCTCATGCGCAATCCGCGAACAGAAGACGTGGCACGTCTCAAGATCGCCGATCACGCACCCGCCCATGTGGAAGTAGACGAGCGTCGGCACCAACCGGTTCGGCAAGCGCGGCTTGTACGTCCGCACCGGAATCGCGCGCCCATCGGCCAGCGGCAACGCAACGTCGGCAATGTCGATATCGTGCGCCGCCTCAGCCTCGAGCAGCGCTAGCCCCTCGTTCGCCGCCTTGCGCGCCACCTCCGGCGTCAACGTCTCCATCGAGGGTTGGCGCTTCGCCATCGCACCAAGGAACTGCAACCGCGCATCGAGCGTACGATCCGCGATGG
>JAWXBY010000168.1:0-24066 GCA_034440355.1 Alphaproteobacteria bacterium | reverse complement strand
GGCCCGGCGGGCGGCGGCGGCGGAGCGGCTGGGGGCGGCGGCGGGTGGGCAACCGAGTCGTACCCATACCGGAAGCCCAGCGTCACGGTGTGCTTGGCGATTTCCATGTTGTCCGTGTCGCCGAACACGTTCGTAAATTCCGGGTCATTCGCCCACAGGTAGCGGTAGTTCAGCATGATGTCCCAGTGCGGACCCACCTGATAGACGAGCCCGACGATGCCTTGGGCGGCGAACACGGTGTCCGTGTCTTCGCTGAGCGCGTCGTCGAAGCGAACGCTGTCCGCGCCCACGCCGGCGCCGAAGCTGATGTTCCAGCGCTGGCCGATCGGTTGGTCGTAGTGCCCGTTGAAGAACCCGCTCCACTCGTTGAGCTCGCCGTCGTTGATCGCGACGGTATCGATGCGGTCGATATCGTTGTTGCGATACCCGGCCTCGAACTCGAGCCGCATCCTGTTGTCGAACGCGAAGCCGACGGTGCCCATGCCGCCCCAGCGATTATCGAACTCGATGTCGCTATAGCCCCAGGTCTGCAGCTCGCTATCCTGTACATTGACCCAACCGGCTTCCAGACCGAGGTACCAGCCGTGCCGTTCCGCGGCGCCGGCAACGCCGCTCGCCAAGCCCAGGCCGAGTGCCGTCCCAAGCAAAATTGTTTTTACGTGCATCTCACTTTTCTCCTGAGTGTCTGCGAGATCGAACCTGTTCCTCGGGCAGCACAGGGGGTGAAGCCTAAGAGAAATGATTCGTGAATCACTTCAGCGCGAGGGTACAAAAGCGTTCGCGCGCGACACGGGAAAACTCTCTCGCAACACGGTTTTCACTGGTGTTCTTGTATGCTCGTTGCGCTCTCGCCACAGTTTTCGGATACGATACGGAGGGTCATATTTTTGAACACTGTTCGAATTCTCATCGATTGATTTTGCTGTGACCAAATTGATCTCGGACTTCCTCGGTTCGCTCTTTGGCAAACCGAAACGCGGCGAAGACGGCGTCGGTCGCGCAAGCGTGCCACCGGGCCACTTCGTGGTCGCGGTTGGCGACGTGCACGGACGATTGGATCTGGTCGAGAATCTGTGGGCGCAGATCGACGCTGCCTCGCGTCTGTCGTCGGCACGCCGCCGCACGCTGATCTTCGTGGGCGATTACGTCGACCGCGGGCAGCAATCGCGCGAACTGGTCGATCGCCTGCTCAAGGGCTTCACGGGCTTCGAGACGGTCTATCTCAAGGGCAATCACGACGACACGCTGCTGCAATTCCTGACCGACCCCTCCATCGGCGATGCCTGGCGCAACTTCGGCGGCATCGAGACGCTGCAAAGCTACGGCGTCACGCACACGCAGGATAAGAACTGGTCGCAGACTCGCAGCGAATTCGCCGCCGCTCTGCCGCGCGAGCATCTGGAGTTCTTCAAGAATCTCAAACTCCACGTAACCATCGGCGACTACATCTTCGTCCACGCCGGCCTGAAGCCGCGCGTACCGTTGGAAGAGCAGAGCGAAACCGACCTTCTTTGGATCCGCGAGGCGTTTCTCGACAGCACCGTCAATTTCGGCCGGGTCGTCGTTCACGGCCACACACCGACGGAAGCGCCGGTCGTCCGCCCCAATAGAATCGGCATCGATACCGGCGCCTACATCACCAACAACCTGACGGCGGTCATCCTTGAGGAGCGCACGCGTAGATTCTTGTCGACAGCTTGAATGCGGCGACCAGCTTGATCGCTACGCGGGCCGGGCATATCAAGAATCGTTAACCTGGGAATCGTGGGAACGATGCTGCATCGCTTGTTTGCGCTATGCGCCTTTGTGTTCGCTCTGACCGCGTGCGCCGGTCATTGGGATGAGCAAGCGCCGCATGCCCGCGGCCCGTCGTCCGGCTCCGCATCGTCGGCGTCTGCGCTGCCCGCCGCCGTCGAGGGCGACTACCGCATCGTGGCGAACGACAAGATCAAGGTGACGGTCGCCGGCGAAGGCGATCTTTCGGGCGAATTTCCGGTCGACAAGGCAGGCGCGTTGAAGGGGCCTGTGGTCGGCGAGGTTCAAGCGGCAGGCCTGACGCTCCGCCAATTCGAGTCGCTTTACGCGACCAAACTGCGTGAGGGCGAAATCCTGCGTAACCCGCGGGTGTCCGCTGAGGTGACGAATCTGCGCCCCATCTATGTGCTGGGCGAAGTGAAAAGGCCCGGCCAGTACGCCTTCGTCAACGGCATGACGGTTCAAAAGGCCGTTGCGCTCGCTGAGGGCTACACGTATCTCGCCAGCGAAAATACCGTCGAGATCACGCGGGGCGGCACGAAAGTGACGCTGGATTTCACCGCCGAGACGAAGGTCCTGCCGGGCGACGAAGTGCGCGTCCCCTCGCGCATATTCTGATTCTCCAAGACACGCTCAACGTGCAGTCACGTGCTTGCGCACGCCCCCTGCAGCAACATGTTGATAGCACCGCACCGTTGGCAAATTCCGCTGGTGCGAATCTACGCGCCAGTTAGATTCGTTATCGAATCGTTAACGCCTGCCGAGAGGGCGGCAGTCGCGTGTCGAGAACGCTCCCGCCTTCAAGTCGATGCTCCCGACGGGAAACTGTGACGTGCAGTGGATTGGCAACGCGCGCGTCGTCACGCGCCCAACCGTTCGATAAGTCGCCATGGGTATGTCGGAACACCGCATGAATGTTTATCACCTGCGCCAAAATCACAGGATCGACGAGCCGGATCCACTGCCGCCGGTCCGCGTGCCGCGACGGCCGGAGGTTGCGCCGTCGCGTTTTGGAATCGGCGCCGCATTTCGGGTGTTCCGCGTTCGCCGCTTCACGATTCTAGCGATCGTTCTCTTCTGCACCGCCGGCGCCGGGATGGTCCTCACACAACTGACGCCGCTCTACAGCGCCTCCGCACTCGTCGTTGTCGGGCAGCAGCGCGTCGACAAAGGCGTCATCGATCCGCTGGCGAGCGATCCCAAAGAAGACGCGGCCGTCGAAACGCAACTCCGCATCCTGCAATCCACGTGGCTGGCTGAGCGCGTCATCGCATCGCTGAACCTCACCCGCGATGCCGAATTCAGCCGCGACATCCGTTCGCCGCTCGATCGCCTCAATCCGTTCGCCGAGGCC
Source organism: Alphaproteobacteria bacterium (assembly GCA_034440355.1). Taxonomy (GTDB): domain Bacteria; phylum Pseudomonadota; class Alphaproteobacteria; order Micropepsales; family Micropepsaceae; genus SZUA-430. The sequence goes on along the minus strand of JAWXBY010000168.1, from coordinate 20,957 downwards.
AAGCCCAAGATCCGCGCCGGCGCCGCTGCGCAAAATCCGTCGGCGCTCGACGCCGCCACGCTGAGCCGCTTTGCCTCTCGTCTCACCGTCGCTGCCGAAGGCCGATCATCCGTCGCCCGTGTCTCATTCACCTCGACCGATCCCGCGAAAGCGGCGTTGATCGCGAACACCGTCGTGGCGGTCTATCTGCAAACGCAGGCCGACACCGCGCAACCGGTGCCGACCGCGTCCGACGAACAACTCGTCCGCCTGACCGAGCAAGTACGTGAAGCCGAGGCAGCCGTTGAGCGTCGCAAGACGCAGGGTCCTGCGGCGGAGGTCAAAGACGGCAATTCTCTTGCCGCCGAACAACTTTCCGAACTCAACGCCCAAATCGCGACCGCGCGTTCGAACCTCGCCGAGCGCGAAGCGAAGTACCGCCGCGCAAGCGCGCTCCTGACCTCGGGCGATGATCCGGCTACGATCACGTCGATCACCAGCGCGCCGGTGATTGTGAAGCTGCGCGACAGGCAAGCCGAACTCACGCGCAAAGAAGCCGAACTCTCCACAAAATACGGCGACCGCCACCCGCAGATGATTTCGCTCCGCGAAGAGCGCAGCAATCTGCAAGCCAAGATCGACGACGAACTCAAGAACGTCATCAAGAGCCTCGCGAGCGCAATCACCGTCGCCAAGACGCGCTTGGCGTCGCTCGAAACATCGCTGAGCGAAGTGCAAGCCGCGGCGAACACGCCGGCCGCAGCGCCTGCGGAGAGCGGCGATCAAGCGGATCTAGGTCAGCTCGAAGACGAACTGGCGACCCGGCGTGCGGCGCTTCAGCAGTATCAAGCGGCGGCGCGCCCCGTGGTTGCCGGCGCGATGACCAACGACAAGCGGGTCATCGAAAAAGCGACCGCACCGGCCGATCCGAGCTTCCCCGACACGCCGCTCATCATGGGCGGTACGCTCTTCGGCTCCGCATTGTTCGGCATGTTCCTCGCGCTCGTGGTGGAAAGCCTCGGCAAGGGCTTCCGCACCGGCGATGAAATCGAACACATGGGGCAGGTGGGCAATCTGGCGGTGGTCCCGCGCTTGAAGGGCGTCAAGCACATCGCCGACCTCGTCATGCAGAAGCCGTCGTCGTCCTTCAGCGAAGCCGTTCGAACGCTCTATTCGGGTTTGCAACTCTCGAACCACGGCGACCGTCCGCCGAAGGTCGTCGTGATGACGTCGTCGATCGCGAACGAAGGCAAGACATCGCTCGCCGTCAGTCTCGGCCGTATGGCGTCGAAGGGCGGCGCACGCGTCATTCTCATAGACGCGGACCTGCGTCACCCCAGCGTCGGCGGCGCGTTCTCGCCGCGCCGGCCTGAGGCCGGCCTTGTCGAAGTGCTCACGGGGAAATGCAAACTGCGGGACGTGCTGCACCGCGATCCGATCTCGCCGCTTGAGTTCATTCCGACAGCGACGCCGCCGCAGAACCCCTCGGAACTCTTGGCGTCGAACGCCATGAAGAACATGATCGACATCTTGCGCCAGCACTACGACCTGGTCATCATCGACGCGGCGCCTGTGCTTCCGGTGGCCGATACGCGGCTTCTGTCACGCATCGCCGACAAGATGGTCTACGTGGTCGGCTGGAACACGACGCCGCGCGAAGCGGTGGTCACCGGCCTCAGACTTCTGCATGACGCCAACGCCGACATCGCCGGCACGGTGCTCAACCAAGCCGACATGCGGCGTCACGCGATCTACAGTTACGGTACCGCTTCGTATGGCTACGACAAGAAATACGCGAGATACCACGCGCAGTGACGCCGTCACCGCCGGTCTGGTCAGCGGCGCGATTGCAGCTGCGCTGGTCGTCTACGCTGCGCTCTACGGCGCCGCAGCGTGGAGTTTCGCGCACGCCGAAGCGCGCTACCGCGATGTCGCAAACGGCAAGGCGCAGACGATCGTGGAACTCGACGCGCTGACTCAAGCGCTGCGCGCCTCGCCCGCGCGTCACGACCTAAGCCGAGCCGCGCTGGTGCAGATCTTGGCAGCCGAGCAAATCGGCGCCGCCTCGCTGCGTGCGATCTCGCGCCTCAGCGTAGCGCGCCGCGACCTGCGCCTTGGTCTCTCGGCTACGCCGACGGACGCCTTCGCATGGACGCGCCTCGCCACGACCGAACTGCGCCTCGGCCATCGCCAGCGCGCGGCGGCGGCGCTGATGGTCGCCTGCCATGTCGGCCTCACCGAACCGACGCTCGCCGCAACGCAGTTCGATCTTGCCGTCACGCTTTGGCCGCAGCTCAGCGCCGACGCGAAGGCCGCAGTCGAACGGCGCCTGAACTGGGCGCAAGGACATCAGGACATGGCGCAGGATAAGGCAGCCGCCACCGTGCGGCGCTACCTCGCTTCCGAACGCGGCAATCCGTAAAAGGGTCCCCAAACGCAAAAGCCCCCGCTGAGGCTCCATCCCTCAGCAGGGGCTTTCGTGAGCTGGGATCTCACGTAGCAGCCAGGAAACCGAGAGCGCTGTGGGTTGTTGGGTGTCAACCACAGCAGGAAGAATGGGTCGGCTGCCCGGACAAGTAGAGTTTGTGCGCGCAATTTGTGATTTTCTATGCGTCAGGCCGCCTTGTTGCGTGAGAATCCCAAACTGTGACCCAGGCGACGCACAATTTGTGTCGCGTTTTCCCCGCGCAGGCGAGTGCGCCAAACGCCCCTCCCTCCGACGGCGTGAATTCGCTCCATTGAACATGTGTGACAGCCAAAGACTCGCCCAGACCCGTTGCCAGTTCTGGCCAACAATCCCAGCGGGCACGAGTTCCCCGAAGCCCGTTCGCGCGCCGACCCGTCTACAATTGAGGACACGATTAATCCCGCCTTAAAGTCGCCGGTTTGCGGCGGCGGCGCGCACGGAAATCTGGGGTTCCCTAACGTCGCCGTAACTGGCGTGCGCAATACTCGGACAATCACGAGCCACGCATTTGAGAAAAATGGTCACCGAGCGTCGCGCCCACAAACGCTATGTCATTGACGGTTTGATGGTCGAACTCGCTGGGGTCGTCCACGAAACCGTCGACATTTCCGTGCGCGCCGTCGCCGTGGTGATCAGACCCGGCGTCGACTACGCCGCGTTGAAGCCGCCATTCCGCTTCACCAGCGAAAAGGCGGAAGGCTTGAACCGCCACATCCCGAACATGCGCCGCCTCTACGAGCGTGGTCGCGTCGTCGTCGTCGACTACTTCATCGACGATCCCGAATGGGACAACACGCTGGCCGCCTATGACGTTCGTGCCGACGTGAAGCCTCTCGAAGACGTGTTCGGGTAGCGACGATGCGCAGGCTCCGCCTCAAGGCTCTCCTGGGCACGTGCCCGCCGTCGATCGTGTTTGACGGGCGCGCACGCCGGCTGCCGATCGAAGATGGAGACACGCAAAGCGAACCGCAGACGCTGCAACCGTTCTTCGAGCATTCGCTGTTCAAGAACGCGATGCTGCTGAAGACGATCGGCCGCACGGCGGCCGACATGCCGGCGAACGTGGTCCAAACCCGCGCATACTTCCCGTTCGATCCCAAGTACCCCGGGAACGGCGGCGTATCGATGCCCTGCGACGGCGAGCTGACCTTGGCGACCGTCGAGAAATTCATGTCGAGCAAGATCGATCCTACCGTTATCGAAGGCGATCTGCGCAAGATTCACGTCATGGCGAAGTTGCCCAGCTTCTCGCCGTTCCTCCTGCGCGACGCGTTCGAACGTGCGGCGCTCAAGGTCGACCAGCGTCACTTCCGCGTCAGCGACGCTGAAGCCGACGCGATGCGCGACACACTGAAGTCCAAGTTGAAGCCGCTTGCCGCGATGGCGTTGGCGCTGCCTGCCAACTCGGTCGGGGACACGCGGCTTGATATGCTCGCGCGCAAACTGTGGGAACTCGACGACCCAAGCTTCCTCGGCGCCTTCGGCCAAGCGCTGAAGATCCCCGAGGGACAAACGATCGACGTCCTTTACGCCTGGATCGGCGTCTCGTTTTTCCAACGCGAGTTCGCCAAGCGCCAGCCGAAGCTGCGCGAACTTGCCGAATGGCTCGGCGCCAAACCGCAATTGGGCGAACTTCGCGACGAGAAGGCGCGTCAGATTGAAGCCGATCGCGGCCAAGTGCGCGACAGCCTGCGCTGGGCCTGGTCGCAAGCGGGCGCCGTGTTCGACCGCTACAGCTCGTCGTATGACACGTTGATCTCGAAGAGCGATGCAAAGCCCTTCGTCGAATATCTGCAGAACGTGCGCGTGGACTTCCAGATCTTAGGCGCGCGCCTGGCCCTCATCGAGCAGTGCTTGTGCGTTCACGGCGTGGCTGCGGCGCAGGAACGCGGCAGCCAGGTTGCCGTGGAGATTCTGCAGGACCTGGCAGCAAGCCTGCGCGACGGCGGCGACCGCGACTTGGCCGCCGCATAAGGCTGGCGGGCAGGGCCGGAAGCGTACTAAAAACCTCGATGCTCCTATCGCTCGCCAAGTCGGTGCTTTACCGCATCCCGCCGCGCAACTTCCGTACGTTGGCCGGGCTGACAGTGCTGTACATGCACGGCCTCGTCCGCAAGCACGAAGACGAACGCGTACAACGCCTGCACCTGACCGTCGACGAATTTCGCGCCACGATCTCCGCGCTGAAGGACTGGGTCAGCTTCGTCTCGATCGAAGAAGCGCTGCGTCTCCACCAGATGGGCGAAACGCACAAGCCCGTTGCGGTGCTCACCTCGGACGACGGTTACGTCGACAACCACGACCTGCTGATGCCCATCGCGCGCGAAATGGGCGTGCCGCTCGCCGTGTTCGTCAGCACACGTCATATCGACACCGGCACGCGCTTCCCGACCTACCTGACCCGCTGCTTCGCCTATCACGCGCCCGCGGGCACCTACACGTTGCCGGGTTTGGACGCGCCGCTAACGATTGCGAACGATGATGCGGCGCGCAACGCGGCTTCGTCGGCGCTGGGCGCCGCTGTCTACCGCAACGATCAGCCCGGCGTGCGAAAACTTTGCGCCGCGCTGATCGAAACGATGGGGGCGGACCGCCAGGCCGACCTCGACGCGCAATTTCACTCGGATCAGCCGATGACCTGGGCGCAGGTGAAGGCGATGCACGACGCCGGCGTCGAAATCGGCGCCCACGCCCACGATCACGCGATCCTTCACCGCGGCCAACCGAAGGCCGAGATCGACCATCAGGTGCTGACGTCCAAGACGATGATCGAAGACCGCGTCGGGCGCTGCCGGTATTTCGCATTCCCGGTCGGCAATGTGGCCCACATCGGCCCGCAAGCGCTGGAGACGGTGCGCAACGCCGGCTTCGACGCCGCCTTCTCGACCATCAACGGCACGCTCGCCGCCTCGCGCGACGACTATTTGCACCCACGCGTGATGCTTCACCGCTCGAGCAAGGCGGATGCCTTCAACTTCCCCTTCGTCGGCCTTCGCCACGACCGCGCCGTCGCGACCAAGCAAGCCGCGATCAAGCAGCCGTAGCGTCAGCAAGCCGCAGTCGCGGATAGACAAACCGCGCCGAAAAATGGCGTCATCCCGTGATGCATCCAGCTCCGACCGAAAAATCCTTTCAAGCCAGCGGCGCCCGTATCGCCTATGTCGAATGGGGAAAGCCGGGCGACCCCGTCATCCTTCTCATTCACGCCACAGGTTTTCACGCACGTTGCTGGGACCAAACTGTCAAGGCGCTGCCGCCAGGCCATCGCGTGATCGCCGTCGACACGCGCGGCCACGGCCGCAGCGAGAAGACCGGACCGATTCGCGACTGGACCGTTCCCGCCCGAGACATCGCCGAACTGATCGAGCATCTTGATCTGAGAGACGCCATCGGCGCCGGCCACTCGATGGGCGGACACCTGCTGGTCCAAGTCGCCGCCACGCACCCGAACGCGTTCAAGCGTCTCGTCCTCATAGACCCCGTGATGCTGCCGCCTGAGGCCTACGCGAATCCGCATCTCACCGCGTTGCCCGAAGGCGCAGTCCACCCGGTCGCGCGCCGCCGCAACGCGTGGGCGTCGTGGCAAGAAATGTTCGACGCGTTCAAGGCGCGCCATCCCTATTCGCTGTGGCGGAAGGAAGTTCTGGAAGACTACTGCCGCTATGGCCTCGTGCCGGCCGCAAGTGGCCAGGGGTTCGAGCTCGCCTGCCCACCGGCGATCGAAGCGTCGATCTACCTGGGCCACGCCGGCAGCGATATCTATGCGCTCGCAGCGCGCGTCAAAGTGCCCGTTACCGTCTTGCGCGCGAAACCGCGCGAGCCGGGCCCGCGCGATCTCACGGACTTCGCCGCTTCACCAACCTGGGAAGGCGTCGCGCGCACGTTCGCGAAAGGTCGCGACGTCCCGCTACCGCACCTCACGCACTTCATTCCGATGCAAGAACCGGAGACGACCGCGCGCTTCATCGCGGATGAAAACGCGAGTGCGTAAAATTTGTCGCTGCGTCGGTGAAATTAACGCACGCGCAACTCGATCAACACGTCGACCACGCGCACAACGCGAACTGACAACACTCGCCTGTGCATGACCGGAGAATTCGTGTTGCGCGCATTTCGGTTCGGGCGTTTATGACGCTCCATAAGTCAAGAATGAAGGCCAGGGAATAATTGAAGCGCCCGCCGCCGCGAACCACGCGCGACGTCGGGCGCATTTTTTTGTCTGACGCTCAGCCGCGTCGCGCCGCGTTCAGCTTGCGCTCCCAATTGAGCGCCGTCTCGACGATCGTCGCGATCGAGGCATGCTGCGGCGCCCAGCCGAGCTCGCGCTTCAGCTTCGCGGAATCGCAGACCAGAGCCGGCGGATCGCCGGGCCTGCGCGGCCGGTCGCGGGAGGGCAGGGGGTGGTTCAGAACCTTGCCGAACGCGTCGACCACTTGGCGCACCGAATGCCCCGTGCCGTACCCGCAGTTGTAGGTGCGCGTCTCGCCTGCGGTCCCCGGCTTCGTCAGGGCCAGCTCATGCGCCAACGCCAAATCCATCACGTGAATGTAGTCGCGCACGCACGTCCCGTCAGGCGTCGGATAATCCGTGCCGAAGATGTCGAGCGAAGGCCGCGCGCCCGTCGCCACCTCCGCCGCCACCTTGATCAAGTGCGTCGCTTCCGGCGTGCGCTGTCCCGTCCGCAGCTGCGGATCGGCGCCTGCGACGTTGAAGTAGCGAAAGATCGTCGCGCGCATGCCGTGAACGCGTGCGATGTCCTTCAGCATGAACTCCGACGCCAGCTTCGAGTGGCCATAAGGGTTGACGGGCTCCGTCGCCGTGTCTTCCGCGATCAGCGTCTTCGCAGGTGCGCCATAAACGGCCGCCGTCGACGAAAACACAAAATCCTTCACGCCGTTGCGCGCGCAGGTATCGAACACGGTCAGCGACTTCACGGTGTTGTTGAAATAATACTTCGCCGGATCCGCCACCGACTCCTCGACGCGCACCGCAGCCGCGAGTTGGATGACGCCTTCGGCCCGCGTGCTCACTAGCGCTTTAGCCAGGGCGTCGCTGTCGCCGCAATCCCCCTGCACAAACGGAACGTGCGCCGGTATCGCATCACGCGAGCCCGTCGACAGGTTGTCGAAGACAGCCGGTTCGTGGCCGCGATCAACAAGATGATGTGCGATGGCCGAGCCGATATAGCCGGCGCCGCCGATCAGAAGTATCCGCATCCGAAACCCGTCTCGCTGTTGCGACAACTATCTAAACGCACCGTTCATGCACCATTCAGCCCCAGGAGAGCAAAAGCGAAAAAGGGGACTTGTCGAGGGACTCGAAGTGAAGGGACGCACATGAAACTGAGAACACTCGCTCTGCCTTTGGCGGCAGTCGCGAGCTTGAGCCTGCTTGCCGCGCCGGCCTTCGCCGATCGCGGTGACAGGGGCGACCGCGGCGGCCGAGGCGACCGTGGCGGCGATCAAGCGCGCGGCCAGAACAACGGTGGCGGCGGCAATTGGCGAAACAACAACGGCGGCAGGCGCGGTCCAGACGGTCCGGCGCCCGGCGCTCGCGGCGGCAACCCGCCCGGACCCGCAGGTGGACCGGGCGCAGGCCCACGCTGGCGCGACAACAATCCACCGGGTCCACGCGGTGGACGCGGCACGAACTGGGAGAATCCGCCCGGACCGCGTGGCGGCCCGGGTGCATCGCCTGACCGGCGTTGGCGTGACCGTGACAACAATCCGCCCGGTCGCCGCGGCGGTCCCGGCACGAACTGGGAAAACCCGCCCGGACCGCGCGGTGGCCCAGGCACGTCGCCTGATCGCCGCTGGCGAGATCGCGACAACAACCCGCCGGGCTGGCGCGGTGGTCCCGGAACGAACTGGGAAAATCCGCCCGGACCTCGTGGCGGACCAGGCACATCGCCGGATCGCCGCGGTCGTGGTGATTGGCGTGATGGACGTCGTGGCGACGACAACTGGCGTGGCGATGGTCGGCGTGGTGGTCGCGGCGACTGGCGTGACGGCCGGCGCGGCGGCAACGACAACTGGCGCGATGGACGTCGCGGCGGCAGAGACGGTTGGCGTGATGGCCGCGGCGGTGGGCGCCATGGCTGGCGCGACAACAGCCATCGTTGGCCCGGCGTGAGGCACCACAAGCGTTGGCGTTCGCATCACTTCTATTCGAACAGCTACTGGTACCCGCACTGGTACAATGACGGCTGGGATGACAGCTGGCGCTGGTACGTCTCGCTCCGCTACTTCGACGACGCGTACTGGTGGTACTACGACGACACGTGGTGGGCCTGGGACGACCGCGGCATGTGCTGGCGCGAAGGTCATCCGCGCTGGGGCGGCTACGGCTGGCGCGACCGCTACTGGCCGCGGAACTGGTCGAACTACCGCTGGCGCTTCTGCTGGTAAGAATGAATGCAACGGGGCCGGTGGAAACACCGGCCCTAGTTTTTGGGCCACACGCGATAATAGTCCGTGTACCACTTGATGAAGCGCGGAATGCCTTCGGCGATCGGCGTCTTCGGCTCAAACCCCAGATCGCGCCGTGACGCTTCGATGTCAGCATATGTGCGCGCGACGTCGCCCGGCTGCATCGGCTCGAACTTGTAGGTCGCCTTGCGCCCCAAAGCGCCTTCGATCAGCGCAATGAAGTCGGTGAGCTTCTCCGACTTGTGATTGCCCAGATTGTACACCGCATGCGGCGGCTTCCCCAAAGGACGTCGCGCGACCGCCGCCAAAATCCCGGCGACGATGTCGTCGACATACGTAAAGTCGCGCCACATCTCACCATGATTGAACACGGAAATCGGCTCACCCGCCAAAATCGCGCGCGTGAACAAAAATGCCGCCATGTCCGGCCGTCCCCACGGTCCATAGACCGTGAAGAACCGCAAACCCGTCGACGGCACGCCGTAGAGATGAGCGTAGGTATGCCCGATCAACTCATCGGCCTTCTTGGTCGCGGCATAGAGCGAATTCGGCTGCTCGGTCTCATCGTCGACCGAAAACGGAAGCTTCGTGTTCCCGCCATACACCGACGACGAACTCGCATAGACGAAATGCTGAAGACTCGAGAATTTCCGCGCCAGCTCCAACATGATCACCTGACCCATCACGTTCGACGTGATGTAGGTGTAGGGATCGGTCAGCGAATGCCGAACGCCGGCCTGCGCTGCCAGATGCACCACATGCGTCACGCCCGGATACTTGACGCCCAGCGCCAGCATCGCGTCGCGGTCGGAGATATCGAGTTTCTCGAATTGAAACCCCGGTTTCGCCTTCAACTGCGCCAGCCGCGCTTCCTTAAGGCTCACCTCATAATAGGAATTCAGATTGTCGATCCCGACCACCTGATCCCCGCGCGCCAGCAACGCCTGCGACACGTGATACCCGATAAACCCGGCGGCGCCGGTCAAAAGCACTTGCATCAAGCGATCCTTGGGAACGTTCGTCGGCCGGTTTGTGACCTACCGCGCCGCCCAGGGCAAGGCCGCCGAACCCGTCAGCGCCCGCCGGCGGCAATCTCGACCGCACGCCGCAGCACAGGATCGTCCTTGTTTTCGATAACCGGCGTCGCAATCGCGATATCCGGGACCACGCCCCGCGCCGACGCGTCGCCGTTGGGACGGATGATATGCGCCTTCGGAAAACCGACGTCGATCTTGGTGCGGGGCAGGGTGAACTGCTCCATCGCGCCATACGTCGACGCCAGATCGGACGTCTCCTCACCCAAAATCGTCGCGAACTTGTAGTCCTGCGCCAACGCGGCGACCATGACGGTGTTCGAATAGGAATGCCGGTTGACGAGAATGTAGACCCGGCCGGCGAAGCGCGCGCCGGCACGCGGCTCCACCATCGGAATGTCGAACGAGATGACGTCGCCGATCTTCGCCTTGGCATAGGCCGCAGCGAACTTCCGCGAAATGCTGTCCGTGTCGTTCGGCGTCAGCCGCTTCGCGTTCGAGGCAATCGCCGCCTCGCTCACCTTGATCTGAAAAGACGAGGTAAACCGGAACGGCTTCGTCGCAAACCAGCCGACCATCAGATCACTGAACGAATTGTCGCCCCCCGGATTGTCGCGCAAGTCGATGACGAGCGTGCGGGTGCGCGCCTTGAGCAACGCCTCGAACGACGCGTCGACGAACTGCCGGAACGCACTCACGTCCCAAATGTTCGTTGCCGCCGGATCGTTGTTATAGAACGGACCCGGTCGCATATAGCCGATGCCGTTGTCGAGAATCTTGAAATCGCGGCGGTCCCAATCGAGCGCAAGCGTTTGCGACGGCCGCGCGTTCGCTTTCATCTCCTCGCGCGTGCGCGCAGGAACCACTGCGTCGAAGACGCCGTTCGCACCGCGCAGCTGCAACGAAAAACTGTCCACCGCGCCAAGCTCAAGCCACAAGAGGGCAGCCAGGCGATTTTCCAGCAACGTATGCAGCATGTACGGACTGTCCGCCGACACATGCGCGCCAAGCCGGTCGAGCCACTGCGCCATCGCAACGCCGTTCAACGCTGCGATTTCATTGCCGACAAGAATAGCGCGCGACCCACTGTTGTTCTCGGCGACGGTGACACGACCGCCCGTCACGCGCACGGAGAGCGGGAAGGTCTTGCCGCCTGCATCGCGATAGGCGCCGTAAGCATCGCTCGGGAAATCGATCCGCGAATGCGCGACCCTCCCAAACGCCATAAACTTCTGAAATTGCACGCGCACATCGCGCAGTGTCATCGGGTGGTCGAACGATGCGAGCATCGAACGGTGCAGCGCGTCGTATTCGCTCTGCGACCGGCGGACATAGAGATTGAAGTGCGAGGCTCGAAGGCGGCCATAGAGGTCGTGAAAATCGGCCCTGACATCGGCGGCGGCTAGCTTAGGCTCATCGGCGGCGGCGCAAGGCAGCGCCAACACGATGGCTAACGCTACGGCGGCAAACGTGAAACGGCGCATGATTTTCTATCCTCGGCGGTTGCGCCTAGCGGTACCCGACCCCACCCACTATGTAAGGACGAACATCTCCTATTTTCCTGACGAAACCCTGAGGTCGCCGATTTGAGCGAAAAACCGGACACCGAAGTCGACGTCGTTTTGCTCGGCAATTGGCGCGCAACCCGCGCGACCGGCGACTTGACCGGACCCGATGGCGCCGAACGGCTTGAGCCGAAGGTGATGGACCTGTTGTTCCTATTGGCGTCGCGCCCGGGGCAACCCTTCTCCAAAGACGAGATCATGGATCGGCTCTGGCCGAACGTCATTGTCGGCGACGACACGCTTGCCCGTGCCGTGTCGCGCCTACGCAAGGCCCTGGGCGACGACCCCAAGGCGCCTCGCTTCATCGAAACGCTGCCGAAACGCGGCTACCGCCTCATCGCCCCAGTCACACAAGACACCGCGACCGCACCCGACCGCGTGATGCCGTCCGCATCACCGCGCACGCGTTGGTCGCTGTCAGCCTGGGCCAGTGGCGCTTTGGCGTGCGCCGTCGTTGTAACCCTCGCCGCCGCGTCGATCGTCGGGTACCCGTCAAGTCCGGCCGGTGCCCGCTCGAACGAATTGGTCGAGCGCGCGAACGACTTCTATTTCCAATACACACGCGCCGACAACGAAGCCGCAATCGACCTCTTCAACCGCATCCTCGCCGACAATCCCGACCACGCGCCGGCGCTGGCCGGCCTCGCGAACGCTTTCGTCCAAAAGGTCATCCGCTGGCCCGATGAGCCCGGCGCGGCGGAGATGACCAAACTCGGCGACGCCATCAACGCAGGACGCACAAGAACCGACAATGCGACGCGGCTGCTAGCCCGCGCCCGCATCTACGCCGAACGCGCACTGCGCGTCGCGCCGAACGATCCGGCGGCGCTGAAGGCGTTGGGCTTCGTGCAAAGCGCGCAGGGCGACTTCGCGGCGGCCATCGCGACCTACAAGACGGCAATCTCCGTCGACAAGGATGCCTGGGGCCCGATGATCAACCTGGGCGACGTTCTCGAAATCTCGGGCCGTCCACGCGACGCGGTGCCGTATTTCGAAGCCGCCTATGCCGCGATGGCGCGCGTCTACGACAGCCAATCCGCGCGCGTCAGGCCGTGGCACGCCGCGCTCGGCGTCGTCATCGGCGATCGTTACAAGAGCCACGGGGACAACGAGGCCGCCGAGAGCTGGTATCGAACCGTCCTCGCCGAAGCACCCCTGCATCGCGACGCCACGGATCGCCTCGCGACCCTGCTGCGCGAGTCCGGCGACGCAATGGGTGCCGAAGCCTTGTGCGCCAACCTGCGAAAGCGCCTTGGCCCGGCAACGGTCTGCGGCGGAACCGCGTAGTCGACGAGATAGGATGCGCCGCGGCGTGCTTTCCCCCATGCTGGAACGACAAATTTTACGAGCGTGATATTCGACCGAAAGCGGGAATGGTTACCGGTGCACGAAGCTTGACGGCAGGGCGTCGCCGCTGAACCATCGTCGCGTGATGGACGAAAACGCCAAGCACCGGTGGATCGCGCAGAACATCTTGCCCATCGAGCGCGAGGTGAGGAGCTGGCTGCGCCTGCGCATGCGCTCGCTCGGCGCCGCCGACATCGACGACGTCATTCAAGAGGCCTACGCCCGCTTATGGTCCGCGGAACTCGCCGCCATCACGAACCCGCGTGCGTATTTCTATCAAGTCACCCGCAATCTTGTGCTCCAGCGCGCGCGCCACGCGCGCGTCGTGCCAATGGAGCTGATGGGGGAAATCGGCGACTTGGGCGTCATCTCGGATGAACCGGGACCTGAACGCGACTTGTCGGCGCGTCAGGAACTAGAACGGCTGATGTCGATCGTGAGCAGATTGCCGCCCCAATGCCGCAAAGCATTCGAACTGCGCAAATTCGAAGGCCTCTCGCAACGCGAGGTGGCGCAGCGCATGGGCGTGAGCGAAAGCACCGTCGAGAAGCACCTCGCCAAGGCGCTCACATTCGTACTGACCGAAACGGCGCGCGCGGACGAACGCGCCCATGACCGCCTGGCCAAACCTCAACCGAAACGCGAAGGCGGTCATGGCGGCGATTGACGAACAGGCCGCCGCGTGGGCCGTCCGCCTCGACCGCGGACCGCTGTCACCTGCCGAACAGCGCGAACTCGACGCATGGACCGCGGCCGACCCGCGCCATCAAGGAGCGTTGATCCGCGCACGCGCGCAGTGGGCCGGCCTCGATCGCATCGCCGCACTTTCGCCGAGCGGCATGCCCGCTTTCGAAGGCACCAAGCCTGAAGCAAACCGCACAGCGACACGCCGCGCCTTCGCGGCAAGCATCGTATTCCTCGCAGCGTTAGGCGCCGCAGGCTTCTGGTTCACGTCCGAGCGTGGCGACGTCTACGCCAGCGAACTCGGCGAAGTCCGCCGCGTCACGCTCGACGACGGTTCGCAAATGTTGCTCAACACGCAGAGCAAGGCGATCGTTGAGTTCACGGACGGTATGCGTCGCGTCCGCTTGGAATACGGCGAAGCGGTTTTCGACGTGGCGCACGACAAGGCACGGCCCTTCGTCGTCACGACAGACGACGTCACGGTCACCGCCGTCGGCACGGAATTCGCCGTCCGCGTGAAGAATGCAGGCGTCGCCGTCACCGTCACCGAAGGCGTCGTCGAGGTGAAGCGCGAGCACAACGCCCTGCGCGAACCCGCGCAGCGCCTCGAAGCGAACCGGCGCGCCGACATCGTCGCGGCAGAGCCCACGATGATCGCCGCACTCGATCCAGCGACCGCCAAGCGCGGCCTCGCCTGGCGCGACGGCATGGTGTCCTTCGACGGCGACACGGCCGCGGCGGCCATCGCCGAAATCAACCGCTACAACCGCCGCAAGGTCGTCCTCGACGACGCAGCGCTGGGCTCAAAGCCGATCGTGGGTTACTTCCGCACCAGCGACGTGGATGGCTTTGCGCGTGCGCTGGCCGCCGCCTTCGACGGCCAAGTGCGCAAGGACGACGACGTCGTTCGTATCATGGCAAAGGCGCCGAAAAATTGACGCCGGCGTCCTGCCCCGATGCACAGGAAGCACACCTTCGCAAATCCGGTACGAATTTCATCCGCAGCGTGGGGGAAGTCCCGCAGGCGTTGATCCTCTCAAACGGGCGACGAGCAAGAGCCGCAAACCAACGCGGCGCTTCGTCGATGGCGATTTGGGGGACGTGATGGCATTTCGTGTCGATACTTTGCTTTCCGGCGTTTCGCGTGCAGCGATCGGTGCCGCGTTTTCGCTCACGCTGCTCGTTTCAACGGCAACCGCCGGTGAGGTGAAGAGCTTCAACATTCCGGTGCAGGAAGCGACCAGCGCGATCCGCACCTTCGGCACGCAATCGGGCCTGCAAGTCCTGGCTACCGTCGATGATCTGAAAGGCAAGCGCGTCAACGCCGTCGTCGGCAAGCTCGACGTCCACGATGCACTGCGCCTGATGCTGGCCGGCACAGGCCTCACCTATCGCGAGACCGACGCCAACACCGTCCTCATCGAGAAACCCCGCGCCGCGGCCGCGTCGCTGCCAGCCTCTACCAGCACAGGCTCGACAACAATGGCCGCGGCGCAACCCCAACCCGAGCCGCCCGCGAGCGCTGAAGCGCCGCCGTCGGAAGCATCGGACACGAAGGTCGAGAAAGTCGTCGTAACCGGCTCGCGCATCCGCGGCGCCAAGAACAAAACCGCGCCGGTCATCGAAATCACGCGCGACGACATCGACAAGAGCGGTTACAGCTCGCCTGAACAGGTCATCCAGAGTCTTCCGCAGAACTACGCCGGCGGCCAAAACGGCGCGAGCGAGTTCGGCCGGTTCGGCAACGGCAGCTCGTCGACCTTCAACATCGGCGGGACAAGCGGCGTGAACCTGCGCGGGCTCGGCACGACGTCGACGCTGACCTTGATCGACGGCCACCGGGTCGCATCGTCGATCCGCGGTACCGCCGTCGACGTCTCGCTCATTCCCATCAGCGCGATCGAGCGCGTCGAGGTGCTGACCGACGGCGCATCGGCGATCTACGGCTCCGATGCGATTGCGGGCGTGGTGAACTTCATCCTACGCAAGGACTTCGAAGGCGCCGAGACGCGTGCGCGGTACGGCACGGTAACTGAAGGTTCGACGGAAGAATTCCTGTTGAGCCAGGCGGTCGGCACCAACTGGACGGGCGGCAACGCCTTCCTGAACGTGCAGCATCGCACCCGTGACGCGCTCCCGGTGTCCGATCGCGAGTTCAGCAAGACCGCGTTGCGACCCAGCGACTTGATGCCGGACATCCAAGACACGTCTGCGATGTTCAGTGGTCGTCAGGAGCTGGGCAACGGCCTCGAGGTCTTTGCTCTCGGGCTTTACACGAATAAGGATTTCGAGCGGCACCAGACGTCCACCTCGCAGATCTCGATTCAAGACACGCACACCGAGTTCTACGGCGCTTCGTCCGGGGTCAGCTACGACTTCGCCGACGACTGGAGCGTGGAGCTCTCGGGCACCTATAGCGACCTGACCGACGAAAACTCCGCCTTCTATTCCTTGGGCGCGCCGGCCGGATACGTCAACGGCGTCCCCCTGATCGACAACCACTTCGTCATTTGGTCCGGCGACGCTCAGGTCACGGGCAGCTTGTTCGAGTTGCCCGGGGGCGCCGTGCGCGCGGCTTTCGGGGGCTCTTGGCGCGAGGAGGAAGCGACCTACAAAGCGAACGTAGTCGGCGGCGTGAACGGTGTTTTCGACCGCAGCATCGGCGCGATCTTCGGGGAGCTCTATGTACCGCTGGTGGGCGAGGCGAACGCCATCCCGCTGATCAACCGCTTGGAGGTTTCGCTCGCCGCGCGCTATGACGACTACTCCGATTTCGGCGACACGACCAATCCGCGCGTCGGACTATTCTGGTCGCCAATGGAAGAACTGGGCTTTCGCGCGGCATACAGCACGTCATTCCGCGCACCGTCGGCCGCCGACCAAATGAACGGGACGTTCGGCAACAACATCCTAACATTCAACTTCGTTCGGCCCGGCGGCGGGGCGCCACAACCCGTCTTTCTTCTGACAGGCGGCGGCGACGAATTGAAGCCCGAGACCGCGGAAAATTTCACCGCCGGCGTTACATACACGCCGAACTTCTGGGCCGGCCTGACGTTGACGGCAGAGTACTTCAGCATCGACTTCTCCGACCGCATCGTCGTGCCCCCGGTCGACACGCAGGCCTTACTGCATCCTGAAATCTATGGATCGTTGATCACGCCGCTCGCCGACGACGCCGCGGCGCTCGCCTACCTCAACGCGCGGCTGGCCGAGGGGTACAATTACTTCAACTTCATCGGCACCGGCCCGACCGGCGTGCGCTACGTGTACACCACGGTTCAGCAGAACGCGGCACACGTCCAAGAAAGCGGCATCGACTTCCGTATCGCCTTTCCCTTCGACATCGACGAGAACAATTTCAGCTTCCAGGCGAACGTCGCCTACATCGACGAGTTGACGACGGCGTTCACTGCGAACTCCGCGCCGGCCGACATCTTGAACACCTACGGCAACCCGCTCCGTTATCGCGGCCGCTCGTCACTGTCGTGGTCGGCGGGTGAATTCGGTGCAACCGTTTCCGCCAACTATGCCGGCAGCTATCGCGATACGGGTTCAGTGCCGGTTAAGCCGGTGGAGGCATGGACGACAGCGGATCTCACCATGACCTATTCGCCGGAAGCGCTCAAAGGCATTACGTTCAACGCCAGCGTTCTCAACCTCTTCGATGAGGATCCGCCGCGCGTGCAGGGCTTCGTCCCCGGCGTCTTCTTCGATGCCGGCAACGCGACGCCCCTCGGCCGCTTCGTCGCCGTCGAAATCCGGACGAAGTGGTGAACCCATGTACATCCGAGCTCTCGCACTCACGGCGCTCTGCGCGCTGACCCTGGCCGCGCCCACCTCGGCGCGGCCGCCCAAGAAGGAAGGCCTCACGGCGCTTCAAGCCGTTGAAACCGCCCGCCTGATGAAGAACCCGGAGGCCCTCGGCCCCGGCAACACCGAAGGCCTCGTCTCGCTCTCGCCGGACCGCAAGCACTACGTCATGCGCGTGGTGAAGGGGGACGCGAAGGCAAACGGAGTGTGGACCGAATTCTTCGCCGGCGATCTGCTTTCGGTGGACACGGCCGCAGCGCCCGTGCCGATCGTAAAGACCTTCTCGTCGGGTCTGGGCACAGGCGGCAACGTCTTCGGCGCAATCCACGACGTCGAGGAATACTCGACGCCGCTGCGCTGGCTCGACAACGATCGCTTCGTCTTCCTGTCCAGCACCAAGCAGGGCGTTCGGCAAGTCGCAAGCATCAGCCTGACGACCCGTGCGCTCGAATTTCTGACCGATCACCCCACAAACGTCGTGTCGTTCGACATCGCCGCCGGCGGCTCGATCTTCTATTCGGCGCAGGCGGGTCCGCGCGCGTTCGATACCAAGGCCGCGCTGAAGGCGGGATACACCGTTCCCACCACCACGGACGCGATGGCGCTGTTCCGCGGCGATCTCAGCGGCTCGAACATTTTCGAGAATGCGTGGGCGACGCAGTGGTTCGTGAAAGACGTTGGCGGCGCCGTCCGTCAAATCAAATTGTTCGGCCGCGACCGCGAGTCGATGTACGGCTACCGCGTCAGCTGGTCGCCCGACGGCAAGTCGGCGATCCTAAGCGCCGATCCGAAGGCCGTTCCCGCCGACTGGGCCCTCTACAAGCAGCGCGAAATGGCCGCCCGCGTCGCAAGCCTGCTGCGGGCGAACTCGGGCGACTCCCTGGCGCGTACGGTGAATCAGTACCTTGTCGTCGATGCGGCCACCGGCGCCGCGCGTCCGTTGTGGAATGCGGCCACCATGGTCGGCATGTCGCAAGTCGTCTGGTCGCCGGACGCGAAGTCCGTGTTGATCGCGCCGGCCTTTATGCCGCCGAACGAAGACGACTCAACGCTCTTCAGCGGCGACGCCGCTGCCATCGTCGACGTCGCGACGGGCAGGCACGTTCGCTTGCCGATCAAGATGGAGAATCCGCTGGGCGTCGCCGGCCTTCGCTGGATCGATGCAACGCACGCCGAAATCGACACCCGCAAAGGTCCCTTGCTCACGCGCACCCGCTTCAAGAAGGAGGGCAAGGCGTGGGTCGCCGACGGCGCGCCCGAGCCTCTGACCGCGGGCTCCGCGATCAGCCTACAGCTGCGACAAGACATGAACACGCCGCCGAAACTCTTCGCGGTGGATGGCGCAACAAAAGACGAAAAGCTCGTCCTCGACTTCAATCCGGCCTTGGCCGCGGTCGCGCTCGGCAAAGCGGAAAAGGTCGAAAGTAAGACTGCGAGCGGCCTTGCGTGGTCGGGCATGCTGTTCTATCCGCCCGACTACGACGCGAAGAAACGCTACCCGCTCCTCATCCAAAGCGTCTACGGCACGCGCGTCGAGAACGCTTTCACGCTCTACGGCCTGCACTACAACAACGGCCTCGGGCCCACGCCGATTGCCATGTACCCCGGTCGCGCGCTCGCGGCACGCGGCGTGCTGGTTCTCAATTTCGACATGGCGAACCTGAAGATGGGAACCCCTGAAGAGGGCGCGGCCCGTCAGCAAGGCTTCGAGGCCGCAATCGCACACCTCGACGGACTGAAGCTGATCGATCCCGCGAAGGTCGGCATCATCGGCTTCAGCCGCAATGGATTCTATGTCGAGTACACGCTGACTCACTCGGCGTTCCCGTTCGCGGCTGCCATCTCCGCCGACAACTGGGACCCGAGCTACATCCAGCAAACGCTGACCGGCACATACGCCAGCGCCTTGGGGCCCATCGGCAGCGAGCCGTTCGGCGCCGGTCTCGCCGCGTGGCTGCAGACTTCGCCGGGCTTCAACACCGAACGCATTAAGACGCCGCTCATGATGGTCGATCAATCGATCGGCCTCTACGGCGTCTTCTCGAAATGGGAGACGTTCAACCGCCTACGTTATCTGAAGCGCCCGGTTGAGTTCTACGTGATGCCCGATGCCGAAGCGCACGGGTCGCACAACACGCAGAACCCGGCGCAGGTATTGGCCCTGATGAACCGCTCGATCGATTGGTTCGACTTCTGGCTGAACGGCCGCGAAGACAAGGATCCGGCAAAGGCGGCGCAATACGCCGAATGGCGCAAACTGCGCGCGCTTCAGGCGGAATCGCTCAAGACCCCGCGTCCGCCGCTGCTCGAATGGAAAGCGACACCGAAGCCGTAGCGGACCTCAAAGGCTCCAATACGTAATGCCCTTGGGCACGATCGCGGGATCGATCACCGACTTCACGTCGATCAGCACGCCCTGCGGCTTCAGCCGCGCGAAGAGCTTCGACGGGTCGGCCATGAACTCGCGATGCGGCACGGCGAGCACCATCGCGTCGAGATTCTTGATCTGCCCGAGATCCGTCAACGCGATGTCATATTCGTGGACGGCGTCCTCCGCCCGCGCCTTCGGATCGGTGACCGTCGCACGCACGCCGAAATTCTCAAGCTCGCGCACGATGTCCGGCACGCGGCTGTTGCGCGTATCCGAAACATTCTCCTTAAACGTCAGCCCTAAGATCGCGACCCGCGCATCGTTCAGCGGCGTCGTGTTGCGGCTGAGGAAGCGTACCAACCGCTGCGCGATGAATGCGCCGACGCCGTCGTTGATGCGCCGCCCGGCAAGGATGACGTCCGGGTGATACCCCAACGTCTCCGCTTTCGTCGTCAGGTAGTAGGGATCCACACCAATGCAGTGTCCGCCGACGAGCCCCGGCGAAAACGGCAGGAAGTTCCACTTCGTCTTCGCCGCCTTCAGAACATCCGCCGTGCGGATGTCGAGCCGGTCGCAAATCAACGCGAGTTCGTTCATCAGCGCGATGTTCAAATCGCGCTGCGTGTTCTCAAGCACCTTCGCAGCTTCGGCGACCTTGATCGACGGCGTCGTGTGAATGCCGGCCGGCACGATCGCGCCGTACAGTCGCGCCAGAGTTGCGGTCGTCTCTTTGTCCTCGCCGGCGACAACTTTAACGATGCGTTGCAAAGTATGTTCTTTGTCCCCAGGATTGATCCGCTCCGGCGAATAGCCGAGACGAAAATCGCTACCCTGAGTGAGACCCGAAACCTGCGCGAGTATCGGTCCGCAAAAGTCTTCTGTTAGACCGGGATAGACGGTCGATTCGTAGCAGATGATCGTTCCGCGTTTCAGCGCGCGCCCCACCGTTTCCGAGGCGCCGCGCAACGGGCGAAGATCGGGCCGCTTCTGATCGTCGATCGGAGTCGGCACGCAGACGATAAACACATCCGCGCCTCTGAGGTCGTCTTCGCGATGCGTAAAGTTGAGTTGGACGGCCTTCAGTTCTTCGCGCGAAGTCTCGCCGGTCCAGTCCTCACCGCGCGTCAACGCCTCGACGCGCGCCACATCGATGTCGAAGCCGATGGTGCCCGGAAACTTTTCGGCAAACCCCAATGCGACGGGCAACCCCACATAGCCGAGGCCGATGACAGCAATCCGCTCGCTCATGCGCTGAAGTCCATTCTGGGT
>JAWXBY010000167.1:0-6891 GCA_034440355.1 Alphaproteobacteria bacterium | reverse complement strand
TTTTGCGCCGCAGGCAACCAAATGATTGGCGCTACGCGCCGAAGAGATCTTCGTGGAACTTGGCGTTCTTCGAGGCTTTGTGGTGAAGCTGAATCGCCATCGCGTCAAGTCGTGTTGGTTGCGCCCTAGCGATAGCCCCTGACGACTTGTGTTGCGCCGAGACGTGGCTGGCCAGGCGGCTGGCCGGTGATGGGGCTCGGGTGGCCGTCTAGGCGCATGTTGAACAGGAAATATGTGGGGACGCAGAAGCCGACTTCGTTTTTGTGTAGGGCTTCGATGGCTTCGCCGCGGATCTGCGATGGCGTTGAGAGGTTGGCGCGTTGGCCGTTGGCTCTGATGTTGCCGTAGTTGCTCGCGGCGATTTTGTTGTAGGCGGGGAATTTTTGGCAGATGTAGTCCTCGCGGCAGCCGCGCGCTGGCGAGCACGTGTCGAGCATGCCGCGCACCACGCGGGCTTCGAGGCAGGCGCCGGAGTTGCCGGTCGCCGCGCAGAGGTCGAAGCCGTTGCCGCCTTGGTTGGCGCAGAGTTGCGGCGGCGTTTTCTTCGCGAGGTCGAGGCCTTCGAAGTTTTCTTCTTCTATCGTGCATTTGCGGCTTGAGCGGCCGAGCGGGGCGCCGCTTTGCGGCAGGACGCAGCGCAGGTTGCCGAGTTCGCCGCCCGTGTAGGCTGATCCCTTCAGGCTCCATTTGTCTTGGAAGGCGAAGAGGTTGTAGGCGGGGATCGGGCCGCGGTCTTGCGGTTGTCTCGTGACTTCGGTGATTTCGCCTTTCCAGCAGACGGCGCCGGCGGAGGCGCGGCCGCCCTTCGCGACGCACTCGCCGAAGATGACGGGCTCGGTTTTCGACGTGACGGTGCGCTGGCAGGTCGTCTGCTCACCGCACGCCGGTGCGCTGGCGAAGTCGTTGCCCAGGACGCAGAGTTGGCCGACGGCCGCGGGTTTGAATTTTGGCTCGCCCGCGGCGACTGTCCACTCGCCGTCGGAGAAACTCGAATGCGGGCGGAAGGCGTTGGGTTTGCGGCCGGAGGCGAGGGCTTCGACGTAGGATTTGCGGCGGACGGTTTCGGCGGCGGCGTGGGGTGAGAGCGCTTGCTGTTGTTTGTTGAAGCCGTGCGAGAAGCGGTCGTCGGCGTAGCCCAGGAGATGGAAGCCCGCGGTGCCGCCGGATTGGTGGCAGCCCATGCAGGTCATGTTGTTCAGGCGTTCGACGAGGCCATCGTGCGATTTGATGAATTTAAGGCTGGCGATGTCGATCGACTCGAGATCGGCGCGGTGGTTTTGGAAGATGCGGCTGTAGGGTTTGTTGGCGGTGCGGGCGCGGCCAAGGGTCGACCATGAGACGCCGAATTTGGTCATGAGCGACGGATCGTCAATGACCAGCGTGCCTTGGTCGAGGCGGGCGAGGTGGTCGCCTTGCTTCAGATACGCGACGAGTTTCTTCAGGAGCGTGGGGTCGCGTTCGAAGGCTTGGACGTCGGGCGTGTTCTCTAAAGATACCGGTTCGAGCTTGCCGTTGGTGAGGCGGAAGATGCGCTGCATGTACATCGCCTGGCCGCCGAAATCGTGCATGTAGCCGGAGGTGAAGCGCAGCGATTGGAAGTTCACTTCCATCTGCTTGAACGACAGGTCTTTTAGCGGGCCGTTGCGGAGCGCCGCCGCCGACACGCCGGCGAGTTGCCAGCGTTTGGCGAAGGCCGCGCAGTCGGCTTGCTTGGGATAGGTTTTGACGACGTTGAGGAAGAAGGGCAGTGACGAGCTCGACTTCGGCGACCGGTAGCTTAGGCGATAGATGAAGCGGACTTCGCCGCAGCTTGTCGGATCGAAGTCGGCGCGGTCCATGCGGTTGATGACGGCGATCAGCTTCATCTCGGCGAATTTCGAGTACAGCCAGCGTTCGTCGAAATGGCGCGGCTCGTCGCCGTCGCGTTCGACCGTGTAGGGGTGCTGCGAGTTGTTCGACACGTGGCGGATGAAGTAGCCGTCCTTCGTGTCGTTCTTGGAACGCTTGCCCTTGTCTTCGAAGTTGCGAATGAGGCGAACCATCTCAGGGATGTCGCCGGCGCCTTGCGGGATGTCGGCTGGAAGTTGGTCCGTTCCCGGATCGTGCGGCAGGGGGCGGCCGATCACGTCGGCGAAGCTGCGGTAGAGCGCGTTCGCTTGGTACATGTCGGCGGTCGAGGCTGCTTTCGCGCCGCCGAGTTGTTCAGAGAGGCTGAAGCCTTCGGCTTCCAGCGTGTTCAGGATTTTCGTGTCGAGGATGTTGACGACGGTTTCAGGCGCGGGTTGCGCGAGCGCGGTAACGGCGAACGCCGCGACGACAAGTCCGATGATCCAGCGCACGCTTCCCCCATCAATGCTCGCCGTCAGAGCGAGAGCATGTGTCCTTCTTCGGCTTTGACCTTGCCAGCGACCATGTCGCGGTAGACGCGTTCGACGTCGGCTTTGCCCTTGCCTTTGACGATTTTCATCCAGCCGTCGACCGAGGAGATGAAGCGGTTAGTGGCGGTGGCGAGGCGGTTCTCGAGACCCTCGGCGCCCCACTCTTGCAGGCG
Source organism: Alphaproteobacteria bacterium (assembly GCA_034440355.1). GTDB lineage: Bacteria > Pseudomonadota > Alphaproteobacteria > Micropepsales > Micropepsaceae > SZUA-430. The sequence continues at coordinate 4,340 of JAWXBY010000167.1, read as the reverse complement.
CTTCTTCACGCGGTCGGGGGCGAAGAACATTTGCGGCTTCGGGCCGGGCAAGCCTTCGCTCGACGTCATGTTGTCCCAGTGGGTGGCGCCGACGGCGCAGCTGTATTTCAGACGCTCGTCCCAATGGCGGTGGACGTTGGCGCGGACTTCGCCGTTGCCGGCCATGTCGACGAAGACGGCCACGCGGTCGCGCGGGCTTTGTGCGATGGCGTCGTAGGCGACGACGCGGTCGTAATAGCGCGTCTTCTCGACGAAGGGCACGTTCGCCTTGGACGTAAGGCCGACGACGGCGATTTGGCCGCGGCGGTTGTTGTGCAGCAGGAAGGCGAGGCCCAGCGATGTTTTGCTCGAGGCGCTGGACAGGATGACTTCGCGCGCGCCGAAGAAGTCGGCTTCGGCAAGGAAGTCGTCGATCAGGAACGAGGTCGAGAATAGCGGACGCAGCAGCGCGCGTTCGGATTCACGTTCCTTGTTGTAGTTCGGGTCGGCGGCGGCGCGGATGTAGCTGTTGTAGACTTGAGCCATCTTTTGGCGGTGCGCGGCGCCGTCGGAGAAACCGTGGGGCGTCACGCGGGCGGGTTCGACGATCAGATGGGTCGAGATCGGCCAATAGCCCCAGAAGCGTTCGCCGACCTCAACACCTTTCGCGTTCGACTCGACGACGTCGGCGAAGCCCCACACCGGCACGCGGCCGAAGCCTTCGGGGGCGGGGAAGAAGTTCCAGTACATCATCGCGTCGCCGAACGCGCCGTAGGTCACGTTGTTGGCGGTGAAGGCGAAGGTGTCGATCTTGAACAGCGCCTGGCCTGGTTTCAGCGCGGGCAATTCCGTCTCGACAAATTTGATTTCGTGCAGGTTCTTGCGGCTGGTCAGCAGATCGGTCGAGGTCGTCGTCATTTTTCGCGTGTGCTCCGGGGTTGTCCCAGTGTGTCACGGCGCGGGGGCCCGCACCATGACGCCGAAGGCACGTATGGCTAATCCATGTCGGGTTTCTTGCCGCGCAGGCGTTTCACTTTGCCACGGTGGACCTTGTGTTCCACGCGTTCGGCCCGGGCGGCGCGCGAGGGTTTGGTCTTCTTGCGCGGTTTTTGGACGATGGTCGCCTCCTGGATCAGGGCGATCAGGCGGTTCAGGGCGTCGGCGCGGTTGCGTTCCTGGGTGCGGTGGGTTTGGGCCTCGATGATCAGAATGCCGTCCTTGGTCAGGCGGCGACCGGCCAGTTGCTGGAGGCGGATCGAGACGTGGTCGGGCAGGCTGGGTGAGCCGCGTACGTCAAAGCGCAGTTCCACCGCCGTCGACAGCTTGTTGACGTTTTGGCCGCCGGGGCCGGAGGAGCGGACGAAGGTCTCCGTGATTTCGTCGTCCCGCAGCGATATTTGGTCGTTGATTTTGATCATGACGGGTCAGGTCATAGAGCCGATTTGCTCTGATCTCAAAGGCTTGGCAAAGTCCGGCCGCAAATTTCCCTACCGTTCGTGAGGATCGTTCGCATGCGGGTTGGTCGTCTTATGGCTCTGATCGCCGTCGTCGCTTTGAGCGCCGGCGCCGTGGGGCAGGCCGTTGCGGCGGCTAAGCTGCGTCTGTCGATCGCCACCGGGGGCACGGGCGGTGTCTATTATCCCTATGGCGGCGGGCTCGCGCGGGTGCTGTCGAAGCATGTCGCGGGGGTTCAGGTGACCGCCGAGGTCACGGGCGGGTCGGTCGACAATGTGAAGCTGGTCGGCGCGGGCGATGCGGATATCGGGTTTTCGACCATCGACTCCGCGGTCGATGGCGTGAACGGGACCGGGGCCTACAAGGATACCGGCGCGCAGAAGATCCAGGCGATTGCGGTGCTCTACGACAGCTTCGTGCATGTCGTGACGCGGGCGGATGCGAAGATCGCCAAGGTCGCGCAGATGAAGGGCAAGCGCGTGTCGGTCGGTTCGGCCGGGTCGAGCACGGAGGCGATTGCGGACCGATTGTTGGAAGCGGCCGGTCTCAATCCGATGAAGGATGTCACGCGCGATAATCTTGGCGTGTCGGAATCCGTTGCGGCGCTGAAGGACGGCAAGATCGATGCGATGTTTTGGATCGGCGGATTGCCGACGTCGGCGATTACCGATCTGGTGACGACGGGGAACGTCAAGATCGTGTTCGTGCCGGCGGGCGATCTGCTGGCGAAGCTGAATGCGAAGCATCCCGATCTCTATCGCGGCTTCACCATGTCGAAGGCGGTCTATGCGGGGACGCCCGCGGACGTGCCGGGCGTGGGGGTTGCGAATATTCTGTTCGTCGATGCGGGGATGAAGGCCGAGACGGTCGATAAGATCCTCAAGGGCATCTTCGACAATCTGGCCGAGGTGCAGAAGATCCATCCTGAGGCCAAGACGCTGACGCTCAAAGGCGCGGCTGCAAAGACGGCGATCCCGTTCCATCCGGCGGCGACGGCTTTCTATAAGGCGCGCGGCGCGATCAAGTGAGCGCGAGCGACGCCGGACTGAACATCACCGAGGAACAGGCGACGCGGCGGCTCACGGGGCCGAGCGCGTGGATCGCAAGTTCGCTCGCGTTCACGCTGGCGGCGCTGGCGCTCTATTGGACGCAGTATTCGATCGGGACGACGACCTATCGCGCGGCGTTTCTGGGGCTCGTGTTGGCGCTGGCGTTCTTGTGGTACCCGCCGCTGCAGAAGATGCGTGCGCGCGACGCGGTTTGGATCATCGATTGGCTGTTGGTCGCGCTTGCCGCCGCGTCGCTGATCTATCTTGCGACGCATATCGAGGCGGTGAAGACGCGGGCGACGCGGCCTGAAGATATCGAAGTGTTCTTCGGCGTCGGCCTCATCGTGTGCATTCTGGAAGCGACGCGGCGGACGACGGGATGGGCGCTGCCCGCGATCACGATTGCGTTCTTGGCGTATGCGTTTGCCGGGCCCTATATGCCCGAGCCGCTCGATCATCGCGGGTATTCGCTGGCGCGCATCGTCGGGCAGAATTATCTGACGCTGGAGGGGATTTTTTCGACACCGCTCGATGTGGCGGCGACGTTCATCGTGCTGTTCACGATCTACGGCGCGGTGTTGGCGAAGAGCGGCGCGGGGGCGTTTTTCATCGAGTGGGCGTTTGCGTTGTTCGGCAAGCGGCCGAGTGCGTCCGCGCCGGGGCGCGCGACGGTGGCGTCGGGGTTCTTGCTGGGCACGGTGTCGGGCAGCGGCGTGGCGACGACGGTGACGCTGGCAACGTTGGCGTGGCCGATGCTGAAGCGGTCGGGCTATCCGCCGAATGTCGCGGGCGGGTTGTTGTCGGCGGCGGGGATCGGGGCCTTGCTGTCGCCGCCGACGTTGGGAGCGGCGGCTTTCATTATCGCGGAGTATCTGCAGGTCACGTATCTCGACGTGCTGGTGATGGCCGCGATTCCGACGCTGCTCTATTACCTGTCGTGCTGGCTGATGGTGGAGGCCGATGCGCGGCGCCTCGGCGTGAAGCCCGTGAAGACGAGCGATGCGTCGGCGTGGGCGCTGACGATACGGCAGGGCTATCATTTCATTTCGCTGGGTGCGATCGCGGTGCTGCTTGCCACCGGCATGAGCGCGTTTCTGGCAGTATTTTGGTCGATCGCGTTGGCGTTCGGGTTGAGCTTGCTGAAGCCGGAGACGCGGCTTTGCCTGTTGCCGGGGGCGGTGGCCGGGGCGGTGATCGCCGCTCTCGCCTACGCGCTGGGGGCGCGTGCGTCGGAGGCGGTGTTCTTGGGTATCGTCGGGGCGACGTTGTTTTCCGTCGCCATGCATCTTGGCGCGCGGCGCGAGAAGTCGGCGCCCGACGATGCTTCGTTGCGCATGGTCGATGCGTTGATCGACGGCGCGCGGAACGTCGTGGGCGTTGCGGCGACGTGTGCGTGCGCCGGCATCATCGTCTCGGTGATTACGCTGACGGGGCTTGGGCTCAACATCTCGGGGCTTATCGTCGAGTTGGGCGGCGGGAGTTTGTTTCTGACGATCGTGTTCGCGGCGCTTGCCATGTGGCTGCTGGGGACGGCAGTGCCGGTGACGGCGTCCTACATCATCGCGGCCGTCATGCTGGTGCCGGCGCTCACCGACGTCGGCGTGCCGGAACCGGCCGCGCACATGTTCTTGTTCTACTACGCGGTGCTGGCCGATGTTTCGCCGCCGACGGCGTTGGCGCCGTTCGCGGCCGCCGCCATCACGCGCGGTGAGCCGTTCGCGACGATGATGCAGGCGTGGAAATACTGCATGCCGGCGTTTCTCGTGCCGTTCATGTTTTGCTTGTCGCCGGACGGCGTCGCTCTCTTGTTCCAAGGCGATGCGGCGCAGATTGCATGGACCTTCCTGACGGCCTGCA
>JAWXBY010000166.1:0-104309 GCA_034440355.1 Alphaproteobacteria bacterium | reverse complement strand
TACGAAGCCCCCGTCGTCGTAAACGCAGCAGGCGCTTGGGCCGACACCGTCGCCGAACTCGCGGGCCTGAAGGCGCTCGGCATCGAACCGCGCCGCCGCACGGTCGTGTTGCTCGATCCGCCCGCCGGCGTCGACATCCGCGACTGGCCGCTCACCATCGACGCCGACGAAACCTTCTACTTCAAGCCCGACGCCGGCCGCATTCTTCTGACCCCCGCCGACGAAACGCCGACACCCCCGTGCGATGCACAGCCGGAGGAAATGGACATCGCGCTCGCCATCGACCGCTTCGAGAACATGACGACGATGAGCGTCCGCCGCGTCGTGCACAAATGGGCGGGCCTCAGAAGCTTCGCCCCCGACCGCACCCCAGTCGTCGGTTTCGACCCAGGCGCACCTGGATTCTTCTGGCTGGCAGGGCAGGGCGGCTACGGCATGCAAACGTCGTCGGCCATGGCGCGCGCTGCTGCGTCGCTCGTCAAAGGCGAAGACCTGCCCACCGACATCAGGGCTCAAAACGTAAGCGCAGCCGCGTTGTCACCAACACGGCTGCGCCAAACTTAAGTCGGTCGCGCGCTACCAGATGCGAACGCGGTCTTCCGGCTTCAGGTACATCTTGTCGCCGGGCTTCACGCCGAAAGCGTCATACCAAGCGTCGACGTTCCGCACCGATCCGTTGCAGCGGTACTCGGCCGGCGAGTGCACGTCGCTCGTCACTTGCACGCGCAAGGCCTCGTCGCGGATGATCGACCGCCACACCTGGCACCAACCCAGGAAGAAGCGCTGGTTGCCTGTGAACCCATCCGTCACCGGCGCGTCCTTGCCCTTGAGCGACAGGCGATACGCTTCGAACGACACGGCCACGCCCCCAAGGTCGCCGATGTTTTCGCCTGAGGTGAAGTCGCCGTTGACCTTCACACCCGGCAGAGGTTCATACGACGAATACTGCGCAGCCAACGCTTTCACCTTCACGGCGAAGCGGTCCTCGTCGTCCTTCTTCCACCACGTACGCAGGATGCCGTTCTCGTCCGACTTCGCGCCTTGGTCATCATAGCCGTGGCCCATCTCATGCCCGATCACGCCGCCGATCGCGCCGTAGTTCACGGCCGCATCCGCGTTGGGGTCGAAGAACGGCGCCTGCAGAATCGCCGCCGGGAACACGATCTCGTTCCACGTCGGATTGTAGTAGGCATTCACCGTCTGAGGCGCCATGCCCCACTCGTCCTTGTCGGCCTTCTGGGCAAGGCGCGAGGCCTGACGATTCCAATCCCACATCGCCGCACGCTTGCGGTTGCCGTAGGCATCGCCCGCTTTGATCTCGAGCTTGGAATAGTCGCGCCAACGATCCGGATAGCCGATTTTCACGCGCACGGTTTGCGCCTTGCGCATCGCGATCTTACGCGTCTCCGGCGACATCCATTCCAGCGTCTCGATGCGATTGCGATAAGCCAGAAGGAGGTTGTCGACCAGCTCCTTCACCTGCGCCTTCGCTTGCGGCGTGAAGTGCCGCTTGACGTAAACGGCGCCCACCGCTTCCGCCAGAGGCGCCCCGCCGAACTGCCCGCTGAGCGCCAGCACCGCACGCTTCCACCGGTCGCGCTTGGTCTCTTGACCCGTCAACACCTTGCCGTTGAACGCAAACGACGCGTCGTCGAACGCCGTCGGCAGAATGTCGGCCTGCGCGTTCAGGTAATGGAACGTCAGATAGGCGCGCCAGGTCTCGACCGGCGTGTCGCGGAACAACTTCGCGAGCAACTGAACCGGCTCGGCCGTGCGCAGGATGAAACGATCCTGCTTCGTGAGGCCGCCCGCCTGGAAGACCTCATCCCACGGGAATTGCGGCGCAAACGCTTTCAACTCGGCCGGGCTCTTCGGTACGAAGCTGATGTCGCGATCGCGTTGCTTCTCGATCGGCCATTGCTTCTCGGCGATCTTCATCTCGACCGCCATCACCGCATCGGCCGCCGCCGCCGCGTTCGGATACTTCGCAAGGCCCAGCATCTGCGCGACATAGGCCTTATACGCCGTGCGCGTCTCCGCGAACTTCGCGTCGGACTTCAGATAGTAGTCGCGGTCCGGCATGCCGAGACCCGCCTGCAAAACGTCGACCGCATAGCGATCCGGATTCTTGTCGTCGAGCCCGTAGAAGAACCCGACGGCGATCGGCGAGTTCGCCGCCATGCCGGGATCGCCGATCAAGCGCGCCGTCTCTTCGTGCGTCTTCAACGCCGAGATCCGATCGAGGTCCGCCTGAAACGGCGCAAGCCCCAACGCGTCGATTTTCTTTGTGTCGAGATAGGACGAATAGAAATCCGCGACCTTCTGCTCGGCCGACCCCGGCGCCTGCTTCTTGGCCGACACCTCGTTGACGAGGTTCTTCACGTCCTCCTCGGACTTCGCTGCGAGAATGTTGAACGAACCCCAGCGCGTGCGATCGGCCGGAATTTTCGTGTTCTTCATCCACGTGCCGCCGGTATGGCGGAAGAAGTCGTCGCCCGGCTTCACGCTCTTATCCATCGCGCCGAGGTCGAAGCCCCACGCGCCGATCTCGGGTTTACCCTTCGGTTGCGCGCCGGCGTCCAGCGCCAGCAACACGCCCCCGGTCGCCAAACCGGCGACGGCCATTGCAGCCAAACTCATTCTGATGTTCATGGAATCCTGTCCCTGAAGAGAGGCCGCAACCTTTGGCGTCGCGCCCGCCTGTGCGCAACGGTCCAGGGCCCAAAACGACTTCACGATGCTGCGAGTCGCGGTGGACAACGCAGCTGCAAAACGCTGCCGAACCACTCCGCTGGCGGCACTCTGCCGTTTTGCCGCACCGACTGTCCGGCCACCTTGGAAAAGGTTGGGTTTGTGAGTACGAATCGACAATAAGGAATAAGTCCCTGCGCAACTTTCGCGAGGGGAGGCGTGAGGGGGATTGGCGTGCTGAGGTTGTTGGGCTGGATTTTAGGTCTCGTCGTCGTACTGGCCGCAGCGGGCGGCATCTACTGGATAGGCGCCACCGAAGGCTGGTTTGGGGCTGAACGCGACGCCGGCGTCATACAAGGCAAGCGCATCCCCGACACCGTCATCGAAGGCCGCACGCAAGCGACCCGCGCCGTCGCTCCCGACGGCGACAACGACCAAATTCTCTTCGGCGATCTTCACGTCCACACGACATTTTCGGCCGACGCGTTCCAATTCTCACTGCCCATCATGGGCGGCGCCGGCGTGCACCCGGTCGCCGACGCCTGCGACTTTGCCCGCTACTGCTCGTCACTCGACTTCTGGTCGATCACCGACCACGCCGAGACGGTGACGCCACTCCGCTGGCAGCGCACAAAGGATTCGATCCGCGCTTGCCAGAAGATCGCGGGCGACGGCCCGAACCCCGACCTCGTGTCGTTCATCGGCTTCGAATGGACGCAAGTCGGTCGCTTACCGTCGGAACACTTCGGCCACAAGAACGTCATCTTCAAAGACCTCGACGACGACAAGGTCGCCGCGCGCGCCATCGGCGCCGGCGGTCTCGCATCGTCGACGTTGCGCACGAGCTTCGGCATCCGGCCGATCGTGCCGCTGCTCGATTTCCAGAACCGCCAAAGCTATTTCGACTTCAACAAGTTCATGCGCCTCACGCAGGCCGTCCCCGAATGCGACGCCAAGACGTCGTCCGACAAGCTGTCGAAGGAATGCTACGAAACGGCGACGAACCCGGGCGATCTGACGCGTAAGCTCTTCGACGAGCAGAAGTTGAACCCGCTGATCGTCCCGCACGGCTCGACCTGGGGCTTCTATACGCCGCCGGGCACGACGTGGGACAAGGCACTGATCGCGAAAGAGCACCCCGATCGCTTCCCGCTGATCGAACTCTATTCCGGCCACGGCAATTCGGAAGAGTACCGCTCGTGGAAGGACGTCAACTTGTCCACCGAGGGGCCTGGCGCAACCTGTCCCGAGCCGACGCCGAGCTACACGCCGTCATGCTGGCGCGCGGGCGAAATCATCCGCGAACGCTGCCTGAAGGCCGGCGTCTCGACCTTCGATTGTGAAAAGCGCGCCGCCCAAGCGCGCGACGACTACGCCAACATGGGCGTCGCCGGCCACATCGCGATCGGCGGCGAAACGCCGGAAGATTGGCTCGACGCCGGTCAGTGCACCGACTGCTGGATGCCGCCCTTCAACCACCGCGCCGGCAACTCGGTGCAAGCGGGCCTTGCAACGTCGAACTTCGACGACCCGTCCGGCAAAGCAACGCGCTTCCAGTGGGGCTTCATCGGCTCATCCGACAATCACCGTGCCCGCCCCGGCACCGGCTACAAACCCGTCGACCGCCGCCGCAACACGGAAGCCGGCGGCCCGATCAACGAGACATGGCGCACGCGTCTCGTTCCCGACCGGGGCGTCGCCGAACCGAAATCGACACGCGTCACGCGCGAAGAACTGACGACGATGACGGGCTTCCAACTCACCGAGTTCGAACGGCAATCGTCGTTCTGGCTCGCCGGTGGCCTCGCCGCCGTGCACGCGCAAGAACGCTCGCGCGACGCCATCTGGGATTCGCTCCAACGCCGCGAAGTCTACGCGACATCCGGCCCGCGCATCCTGTTGTGGTTCAACGCCGTCGACGCCAACGGCAATAAGGTCGCGATGGGCAGCCGCGTCGAAACCGACTCCGCGCCGACGTTCGAAGTCCACGCCGTCGGCGCCTTCAAGCAAAAACCCGGCTGCCCCGACTTCGCGAAGGCGGGCCTCGACGAAAAGCGCATCAAGAACATCTGCTCGGGCGAATGCTACAACCCGTCGGACGAGCGTCGCCTGATCACGCGCATCGAGGTCGTGAAGATCCGTCCGCAAGCGACAAAGGGCGAAGAGCTGTCGCAACTGATCGAGGACCGTTACCTCGTCCACACCTGCAAACCGGACGCGAACGGCTGCAAGTTCACGTTCTCAGATCCCGCTTACAACAAGGACCACCGCGACACGCTCTACTACGTGAAGGCGATCCAGGAAGCCGAACCGACCATCAACGCCGAACCGGTGAAGTGCGAACGCGACGGCAACGGCAAGTGCATCAAGGCGACGCTCTGCTACGGCGACTACCGCTCAGGCGAAGACGCCTGCACGTCGCCGTCCGAACACCGCGCCTGGTCGTCGCCCATCTATCTCGACTACCGCACGAAGGCGGCCGCAACACCGGCGCCGGCCGACGGTGGCTGACACAAAGCTCGCGACGTATCTGCTGATCGGCGGCGCCGTCTTAGGGCTCGGCGCCGCGATGTGGTCGGCGCTCGGCGTCAGCGACGCCCTCACCAAATACGCCGACGCCGTCGCCGTGGTCGACGGCGTGCCGATCCCGCGCTCCGTCTTCGACAGCGCCATCGAAGGCCTCGCCTCAGCCAAACGCAACCCTCTGACCGACGCAGAAAAGCGCGAAGCGCTCGACCGCATCATCGACGAAGAGCTCCTGCTGCGTCGCGCCCTCGAACTCGGCCTCGCCGAATCTGATCCGACGTCGCGCAAAGCCCTCGTCAACGCTATGCTGCAATTCTCCGTCGCCGACGCCGCCAAACTGGAACCGACCGAAGAACAACTGCGCACGTTCTACGCGGACCGCCCGAAACTCATCGCGCCACAGCCGCTCCTCACCGTCCGCGCCACGTCGTTCCCGAACACCGACCTCGACCGCATCGCGCGTGTCCAAACCGCGATGAACGAGGGCAAGGCCTTCGAAGCCGCCGTGGCCGCGGCCGGCGGCGAACTGATCCTGCTGCCGAAAGGCCCGGTGGTTCCCGCGAAGATCGCCGAATACGCCGGCGCCTCGATCCGCGACATCGCGCTTACGCTGGAGAAGGGCCAAACCGCAGGCCCCATCGAAGTGGGCCGCCGCGCCGTCTACGTCCACCTCATCGACCGCGCCGACTCACCGCCGCCCGCACTCGAACACGTCCGCGACGTCGTCGCCGAAGAGTGGCGCAAGCGCACAAGCGAAGAAGCCTTCGAAACCTACGTCAAAACCCTCCGCGCCAAAGCCCGCGTGACGTTCGCAAACGATGCGCCGAAGGCGGCACAGGAGTGAGAGGCCAACCTCAATCTCCCCTCGCCCGCCTGGGCGGGAGAGGGGCCGGGCGTGAGGGTGGGCTTATCAACGAGTCCGAACGTTGTCATCTCGCCCCAACGCGAACGCAAGTCGCAACCATCAGTACACGGCGCAAACGCCCACCCTCACCCCCATCCCCTCTCCCGCCCAGGCGGGCGAGGGGCGTTCTAGTGCTGATCGCCTTTGCTATCTCGATCGCACTATGCCTACCCGCGTCCGCCCACACACGCAGCCAAAGCTTCTCGACCTGGACCGTGGCCGACAGCATCATCGACGGCGTCTTCCAGATCGACGCCTACCGCGTCACCCAGCTCAGCGAAACACCGCAAGACCTGACGACGCTGCTCCGCGACCACCTCGCGTCGACCGTCAAGCTCACCCAAGACGGCACTACATGCGCGGCCGCCGCGCCGCGCGTCATCTCCGCGCCGCGCGGCGATCTCCGCGTCGAATTGCGCTTCACCTGCGCAAAACCGTTCGCCGAAAACCCGGCGCAACTCCACATCAACGCCTTCTTCGACGTCTCGATCAGCCACGTCCACTACATCCGCATCACCGACGCCGACGGCTTCCACGAGGCCGTCCTGACGCAAGGCCGAAGCGACGTCGCCGTCGGCGGCGCAACGGCCCACACCGGAACCGATGTCGCAAGCTTCCTCCTGCTCGGTTTCGAGCACGTGCTATCCGGCATCGACCACATCGCCTTCCTGCTCGCGCTCGCGATGCTGGCGGGCGGCCTGTGGCGCATCCTGCTGGCGGTCACCGGCTTTACCCTTGGCCACTCGCTGACGCTAGCCTTGGTCGCGCTCGGCATCTTGCGCCCCGACACGGCAGCAGTCGAAGCCCTCATCGGCTTCACCGTCGCTTGGGCCGCAGGCGACGCGCTCGCCCGCGCCCGCAACATGTCCCCGTGGTACGGACTCGCGGGCGCAGCCGGAATCCTCGCGCTGCCGTTGATCGCGTGGATCACCGGTCTCCCTGTCTTGTCGTGGCTTCTGCTTGCAGGATTGGCGCTCTTCGCCGGCACGATGTCCTTCGCGCGCCGTTTCGACGGCCCCTACGTCGCGCCCGCGATCGCCACAGTCTTCGGCCTCGCGCACGGCGCAGGCTTTGCAGGCCCGCTGCTCGAGATGGACATCCCGCCGGGCCAACTCATCTGGACGCTGCTCGCCTTCAACCTCGGCGTCGAAGGCGGCCAACTCGCAGCCCTCGCGATCATGGGCGCGGTGCTGTGGATCCTGCGCAGCACCCTCACGCAAGTCCCAAAACCAGCCTTCGACGCAACGGCCGCAGCGCTCTTCGCGCTAGGCACATTCTGGTTCGTCTCCCGCGCCTTTGCGTGAAGCGCGAAGGCCGCGACGCGCAGGGTTCGCGCGCCCCACGCGCCGCAACCGCGGGACGCCTCACGCCGAGATCGGCTTGGACGCGCCCGAACGAACCTCACGCAGCACCAGATAGAACAGAACCCCGAACGAGCCCGCGACCAGCGTCACGATCACGAACGGCCACGGATTGATCCCCCGCGCGCGGCCATCCGCGACCATCCACACACAGCTGAGCAGGGCCAAGATCACGAGATCGGCAAACACCTGACCGGCGCCAAGGGATTGGAAGTGCGGTTCGATGATCCCGAAATAACCGACATCCATCAGCGCCAGCGCCGACAACACGCCAAACAGGCCGATAACCACGATCAACAGCAGCAAACGGGCAGACATGAGTTCCTCCATCGGATGTATCCGCCCATGAAACTGCGCCGCACCGCGCGTCGGCTCAATTACCTCCAAGGTCATTGAACGCCCTTAAGCGCCGCGCGACACTGCCTGCGAACCAAGGAGCAAGATGTGTCGCTCTCCACCGTCCAAGCCCGCCCTGCCGAAGCCTTCCCGCAGCTCCTGAAAAGCTGGCGCCAAAAGCGCCGCCTCTCACAGCTCGACCTCGCGCTCGAGTCGGGCGTCTCGCAGCGCCACGTAAGCTTCCTGGAATCGGGCCGCGCCAAACCCAGCCGGAGCATGATCTTGCAACTCAGCGAAACGCTGGAAGTGCCCTTGCGCGAGCGCAACGACTGGCTGGTCGCAGCAGGCTTCGCCCCTGTCTTCCGGGCACGGCCACTGGACGATCCCCAAATGAACCAAGTGATGAACGCGGTGCGCATGATGCTCGCGAACCACGAACCGTTTCCGGCGATCGCTATCGATCGCGCCTGGAACATCCGCCTCGCCAACCGTCCGTTCGAGATGCTGACGTCGATGATGGGCGGCGATGTGTGGACCCGCGTCGGCGGCCCGGAGCGCAACCTGATGCGCCTCTTCTTTCATCCGAACGGTGTGAAGCCGCTCGTCCCCAACTGGAACGCAATTGCCCCGCTGCTCTGGCATCGTGCGCGCCGCGAAGCCGACGCACTGGGCGGGCAGGAGATGAAGGCCGTCCTCGCCGATCTCAGCCAGTATCAAGACGCGGATACGTTGTGGGCGGCGGAAGAAACGGCGCTCGTACCCGTGCTGCCGCTCGAAATGGAAAAGGACGGTCTGCGCATTTCGCTGTTCACGGTCATCGCGACCTTCGGCACGGCGCAAGACGTGACCGCCGACGAACTGCGCATCGAAAGCTTCTTCGCCGCCGACGAAGCCACGGACAAACTCTTCCGCAGTATCCCAAAGGCTTAGGCGATCAGAAGCGCCGCATCCTCGGTCTTCGCGATCAGACGCTGAACGGGCAGGGCGACGGTGACGGTCGTGCCTTTGCCGGCTTCGCTTTCGATCTCGAGCGTGCCGCCGTGCATCTCGACGAGCTGACGCGCCAAGGGCAGACCCAGACCCGCGCCGTGCCGCCCATGCGTATTGGCGTCGTCGACCGGGCTGAACGGCGAGGCAAGCGGCGTCAGCGTGGCCGGCATGCCGATGCCCGTATCCGCGATGACGATCGCCGGCCGCCCGTTGACGTCGGTCTTCAACGTCACGTGCACGCGCCCATGCTCCGGCGTGAACTTCACCGCATTCGACAGCAGGTTGAACATCACCTGCTTCATCTTCTGCGCATCGGCGCGCACGAGAAGTTCTTCGTCCGCGCCATCGCAAGCCAGGAAGATGCGCGCCTTGTGCGCCGCATCGCGCATGACATCGACGCTCTCGCGCACCAACGCCGCGAGATCGATGTCGCCGTCGCGCAAGGGCGAACGTCCCGCCTCGGCTTCCGACAACTCGAACAGGTCGTTGATCACCGCAAGCAGTTGCATCCCGCTGCGGCTGATATCCTTCGCCTGATTGGCGCGCGACAGACCGGTCGCCGAGGTCAGCGCCTGCGAATTGATGGCCTCCGACAGCTCGACGATGGTCGCGAGTTGACCCTTCAACGCCCGCGACAAGCTGGCCAGATGTTCCGACTTCTCATGCAGCGCGCGCTCGGCCGCTTCCTTCTCGCGCAGCAACTCACGCTCGCGCCCGACAAGCCACGTGTGCATCGCCTTCGTCTGCCGCAGCGACTCGAACGAGCGCGCGAGCGGCGCGAACGTGTTCGTCGGCGCAACCTGGGGCGCGCGCGCGGCTTCGCCATGCGCAACCCGTCCCATCGCCGTGCCGAGTTGCACCAACGGCGTCGCCCAACGCCACGCGAAAGCCAAAGCCAAGATGCCCCCCATCACCGCGACCGTCGCAGCAATCGTCAGCATCTGATCGACCGCGCCAAGAGCGGTCTCAGCCGGTGCGACTGTGCGCACGATAAAGCCCGGATCGCGCACCAAGCCCTTGCCCTTCGACGGCGCACTGCTGACGAAGTAGGACGCCGCGCGCCACGAAATCTCGCCCGCGCCGTTGGTAACGCCTTGCACGGCATCGATCAACGCGCCATCCGCGCGCGTCGCAAAGCCGGTACGGCCGTCCTGCCTGCGTGCGACGAGGACGACGTTTTGATCCGACGCCAAGATCGATTGCGCCTTCGCCGCTTTTACCAGCACCGCGAAGTCAACGACGCCGAACAGCGTCCCGATCACGGTCTGCCGGTCGTAGCCGGCTGCTAGAGGCACGGTGAAGGAGACGGTGGTCTTCGCCGGCGCATCGCGCACGACCAGCGGACCTTGGTAAACAGTGCCTGAAGCGGCGGAGCGAAAACCTTCCTCCGCGGCGGCCGGTCGGCCGATGTCGCTTTTCGACGTCGCCGCAATGACGACGCCGCGCGCATCGGTGACTGTAAGCTCGACAAATTCCGGATACTGCGTTTTCAACTCGGTGAGGACGCGGCCTATGTCACCGCCGCCGTCCGCGATCAGCACATCCTGCATGACCGGCAACCCGCCGAAGGTCTTGAGATGCGTGAGATCGAGCGCCAAGCGCGCTTCGATAGTCGCGGCAACCGTCTGCGTCGCCGCCTTCAGATCGCGTTCGGCAAACATGCGCAGCGACTCGTTCCCGCCGACCCACACCGCGCACAGCACCAGCCCAAGCGGCAGCGCGATGCACGCGGCGAACACCGCCGTCAGCTTAATCCTCAACCACATAACCGCGTCCCCGCACCCGGACAGCGTCGCGGCACCGATAACGATGCTCCCGCCACGACTGTCCAATCCCCCACCGACAGATAACTCACACTGAAGCGATCATTGCCGCGCACGACCTCGCCGGTGCCTTCGTCGCGCGAACCTTTGACGGCCTTGCGCACGCCCTCAAGCGAAAGCCCCGCCACAAGCTTGCCGCGCGTTCCCGCCGCCGGCCCGCTTCGCGTATCGGCCAAAACCTGTCCCTTGGCGTCGACGAGCATGACGAACACACCGTTCGCTGTCCCGCGCGCCAGCACCTTGCGATAAGCCGAAAAGCTCTGCCGCGCGCTCAGCACGAACTCCGCTTGCTCGCGCCAATAGACCGGCGCAACAAATGTCAGCGCATCCACAGCGGCGATCGTCGTGACCTGAAGCGGCTTCTGTGCAAGGCCCGCCGAAAGGACCGGATCGCGCTTCACGTTGTACGTTGTTGGCGCATTCTGCGCGTGACCGACGCGCACGACGAGCTCACCCGCACGATCGACCAGCGCGACGTCGCGTAACCCGAAGCGATTCCACAATGTCGTGAACATCGCTGCCATCCGCGCGCGCAACCGCGCGCCTTGACCCTGCGTCGACGCGTTGAGATAGGCGATGAACACGCGGTCCTGCGCCATCGTCGCGATCTGCTTCGCGCCGTTCGCCTTCAGGATCGAGACCGCCGCCGCCTTCTCGCGCGCAAGCGCCTGCACCGCGTCGTTATCGCCGGCTTGCACCGGCGACACGACGAGCGCACAGGCGAACAGCCCGCTCAACACGACGAAAGAAGAAGCCCCACGCATCGCTTGCTTTGTTACTTTTTGTTAGTGCGGCGTGAACGAACGGTAAGCGTCACCGTGTCCCCGCTGTACGGTTACGACAGTACGAACCGCGCTCTAAGAAATGCTGAAAACAGCTTCACTTCGCGCAAACAAATCGCGCGGGAAGGCGCATGTGTGACACGCGCAACTCACTCCGCCTCGGCGGGCTCGTCCGTCATGATGTAGGCGACGCTGAACAGGACGCCGAAGACGGCGTCGATGAGGCCCGCCGCCAGGACCTCAACCGGCACGTCGCCCGCCGCATAGAGCAGCAGAGTTGCGATCGTGAACGGGAACTTTTCGAGCATCGCCGCCAGCATCAACAGGCGATAACGCACGGGATCCGTGGCGATCAACAGGAACGCAACCTGCCAGGCGAGCGTCACCAGGAAGAAGCCGTGCACATACTGCGGATGAGACGTGTAAACGGACCACGCCTCGCCACCGAAGAAATAGGCGCCATAGGCAAAGGCGATGAGGGCAATGCCCCAGACGCCGGCAATCTGAAAAACGCGCTTGGCGAAAAGTGTCCGCAAAGCGCGCGCCCCTCAGCGCCAGCCTTTGGACACAAGGCCCGCGTCGGGCCGCGGCGGCAGGGTCGTGCCGTCGATCCGAATGTGCCGAGCGGTCTGCCCGTCCGGCCCCTCGAACACCTCGAACGTTACCGGCTGTCCGTTGTCGAGCTTCGCCCGGTCGCAGACCGCAACATCGTCGATGTTGAAGATCGCATCGCCCGTATCGCTCGCCACCAAGCCGTACGATTTGGCCGGTGCGTAAAGCTTCACGACCCCGACATGCCGCGTGAGGCGGCGGCGCGGAATCGGAACTACGATAGGCGGTAGATTGTCTTTATCCGTGGTGTCGCCTTCGGACGCGACTTCCCACTCGATAGCTCGCTGCGCCATGACGGTCCTCTCCCATTCCGAGTCCCTCCCGCTTAGTACGCACGCGGGCGATTTTGCACCACGTCGATCCGGTTCCCATCCGGATCGAAGAACGAGAACCACTTCACCCCGCCCGAGTCTTTGAGCGGCGTGACCGTGACTCCGAGTCCATCCAGTTTGCCGTGAATCCCATCAACATCGCCAGAGCGGAAATTGGGGAACGAAGCGGCAATTTCAGTCGTAGCCGGCGTCTCGTCCGGCCCCAGCTGCCACAAGCACAAATTCGCGCCACGCCCCAAATCGAGCACGACAGTCTGCCCCGAGGAATTCTCCTCCGAAACCGTAAGCTCCAGCACGCGCTCATACCAGGCCCGCGCGGACTTCAAATCCCGCACCCGCAGCACGACCATGTTCAGAGCATCGAAGATTCCGGCATGGGGCCTTGGACCCGCATCCGGCCTTGGGCCCCGACCTTCGCGTGGTCCACCAAAGCCGCCGCGATCACCTCGATCGCCGCCGGGTCCACGCGGACGGAACCCGCCGCGATCACCACCTCGCTCACCACGATCACCGCCGCGGTCGCCGAACCCGCCGCCACCACCACGTGGAGGCGGCGGTGGTGCAGGTCCATCAAGTTGGATCTCCGCCGCCATCGTCTTTCCGCGATCCTGTGCAAGATCGAAGCTGACGCGCTGGCCTTCGCCGAGCGATTGCACGCCGACTTTTGCTAGAGCTGAGATGTGAACGAAAACATCGGCGCCGCCACCATCCGGTAGAATAAAACCGAAGCCCTTCGCCTGATTAAACCACTTAACAGTTCCGGATTTCCGCATAGTGCGCGCCAGTCCTCAATCAGTCTGTACACCCTCTAATCAGCGCTTCCGCACGCGCGGAGGGATGATCTCAAGAGCACAACAAATAGCGCGGGAACGGTTTTGTGAAAAGCGGATATCTGCCGGTACCGTCAGTACCCGCAAGCGCTGCTACAGCGCCCAATCACAACTTCTCTGAGTGGATTGAGTACGCGCAGCGGCGTGCGCCAGCCAGGATGTGATCTGTGCGTTTGATCACAATTCCACGCCCCAGCGCCGCACGAAACACCTCAAGCTCCTGTCGGCACAAGCCCGTGCAAGCCGCGGCCGCGCGGCAGATCGGGCAGTGGTTCTCGATCAGCAGGAAGCCGTCGCCGTCGGAAACCGCCTCCGCCATATAGCCGGCGTCGCTGCGCAGCCGCGCGAGCCGTTTCACCTTTTCTTTCAACGTGCTGGCCGACGCGAGAGCGGCGCGATAGGTCGCGATTTGCTGCTCCGTTCGCTTTGCAATCAGCTTGTCGAGACCCCGCTCGCCGAACACCTGACGGATGTTGGCGATCAGCTCGACCGAAAGATCGGCGTGGGAGTCGGCGAATAGGGCGTCGGCCGCGGCCTCGGCCCGCCAGAGCTTCGACGGCCTGCCACGACCGCCATCTTTAGGTGCGGCTGCGAAGGCGACCAGGCCCTCATCTTCAAGCGCATAGAGATGCTGGCGCACCGCCATGGCGGTGACGCCCAGCACAATCGCGATATCCTGCGCCTCGCTTGGGCCTCGCCGCTTCAGCAGATCGAGGACCGCGCGCTTCGCTTCGCTCGGCTGTGTGACGTCGGTCATGTGTATTTCCTAAAGCCGGAGCTTGCGAAATACAAGGCGCGGTATTAGAAATTAGTAAAGCGATGACTTTCGAAAAAGGCGCACCATGGCCGATTGGATCGACGCAGGCACACGCTCCGACCTGGCGGCCAAGGGCCGGCGCGTCCTCAAGGCAGGCGCAAAGCAGATACTTCTGATCGCCGACGGCGACAAACTCTTCGCCTGCAACAACCGCTGCCCGCACGAAGGCTACCCGCTCAGCGAAGGAACGTTGGGCGCCGCCTGCACGCTGACCTGCAACTGGCACAACTGGAAATTCAATCTCGAAAGCGGCGAGACCTTGGTCGGCGGCGACCGTCTGCGCCGCTATCCGGTCGAAGAACGCGACGGCCGCATCTTCATCGACATCGCCGACGCCCCCGCCGCCGAACGCCAAACCCGCGCCCTCGCTAATCTCCTGGAAGCTGCAGACGACAACGACTACGACCGCATGGCGCGCGAAGTCGCCCGATTCATCAAAGCAGGCGGCGACCCGTTAGCGCCTCTGCGCCACATGATCCACGCCCGCGCCGCGCACTTCGAGTTCGGCATGACGCACGCCTTCGCCGCCGCGCCGGACTGGCTCGCCCTCCACAACACGGCGAAGAACGAACAGCAGCGCCTGACTGCCCTGGTCGAGCCTATCGCTCACATCGCTTGGGACACCCTGCGCCAGCCCGCATTCCCGTACACGGACGAAACAACGCCATGGAACGGCGAAGCTTTCACCGCTGCGATCGAAGCAGAAGACGAACACGCGGCGGTGGCAATGCTGAACGACGCGATCGCACACGGCCCGCAACTCGCGCCCGCGATCAAAGCCTCACTCGCCCGCGCCGCGCTGGCGCATTATCAAGACTTCGGCCACTCCGCGATTTACACGCGTAAGGCCTTCGAACTGATCGCAAAACTTGGCTGGTCCGTCGCTGCACCCGTCCTGAGAGCGCTGACGCGCTCGATCGTCTACGCGACACGCGAAGATCGCATCCCCGAATTCCGTCACTATCCGAAAGCGCTCGCCCGTTGGCCCACGCCGGCGCGAGAGGCAAAGCCTGACGATCTCCTGGGCCTGTCGGTGAACCAAACGCTCGAACGCGCGCTGACACTCCCCGGCGACGACGAAGCGAAATACAAACTCATGCTCGAAGCGAGCGCCATCGCCATGCTGCGCTTCGACATGTCGGTGGACCACCACACCGATAAGCCCGTCTCACATAATGTGCGCTGGCTCGACTTCACCCACGCGCTCACCTTCGGACACGCCGCCCGCGAACTCTGCAGCGAGGATCCGTCGCTCTGGCCGCAAGCGCTGCTACAGATGGCCTGCTTCCTCGGCCGCAACACACCGTTCACGTCGGACGAGCCCGACACATCATGGGCCGTCGCCGATGCGACAACGTTCTTCGCGCGCGAGCAGGACGCGCTCTACGACCACGGCATCCGCGAACCGATTTATCCGTGTCACCACGTGAAAACGCTGAGCGCCGTCGCCGAAGAGGTCGCGTGGGTGGGCGAGGGCACGCTCTCGCGCGCGATGCTTGCCGCGGCGAACCGCTACCTGCATTCGCCGATCAAATATCACCACGCACTGCGCAGTGCGCATCAGGCGTTGAGCTTCGTCGAAGCGGAAGGCTAAACTGGCGCCTCGCACCCGCGAAGGAGCCGCCATGCCGAACGCAGCCAGACCGCCCGTCGCTCTCGTGATCGGCGCCGGCGACGCCACGGGCGGCGCGATCGCCCGCCGCTTCGCCCGCGAAGGCTACGCCGCCTGCGTCACACGCCGCGAAAAGGAAAAGCTCAAGGACCTCGTCGCCGAAATCGAAACCGCCGGCGGCAAAGCTCACGCCTTCGGCTCCGATGCCCGCAAGGAAGAGGCGATGATCGCGCTCTTCGACGAAATCGAACGTGACATCGGCGAGGTCGACGTCGCCGTCTTCAATATCGGCGCCAACGTCAACTTCCCGATCGTCGAAACGACCGCGCGCGTCTACACCAAGGTCTGGGAGATGGCCGCCTTCGCCGGCTTCCTGATGGGCCGCGAAGCCGCACGCTGCATGACGAAGCGGGGCAGGGGCACGATCATCTTCACCGGCGCGACGGCCAGCGTCCGCGGTTCCGCCGGCTTCTCCGCCTTCGCCGGCGCCAAACATGCGCTGCGCGCGCTTGCGCAAAGCATGGCGCGGGAACTGGGGCCAAAGGGCATCCACGTTGCCCACACGATCATCGATGGCGCGATCGACACCGCCTTCATCCGCGACTCCTTCCCGGCTATGTACGCGAAGAAGGCCGAAGACGGCATCCTGTCGCCGGAACACATCGCCGACATGTACTGGATGCTGCACCGCCAGCCGCGCGATACCTGGACGCATGAGCTTGACCTGAGGCCCTGGATCGAGAAGTGGTAGCGGATCAGAATCAAGGACACCGCCCCAGATGACGAAAGCTGTCGAGTTCCTCTTCGATTTCGGAAGCCCGACCTCGTACCTCGCCTACAAGCAGCTGCCCAAGATCGCATCGCGTCACGGCGCGCGCATCATCTGGACGCCGATCCTGCTCGGCGCCGTGTTCAAGGCGACAGGCAACGCATCGCCGGTGACGGTTCCCCTGAAGGCGCGGTACATGAACAACGACCTCGCGCGCTTCGCGAAGCGCTATGGGGTCGTTCTGAACTTCAACACGCATTTCCCGGTGAACACGCTGCCGCTCATGCGCGGTGCGGTCGCGTATCAGACGACGGACCAATTCGACATTTATGTGAACGCGATGTTCGACGCGATGTGGGCCCACCCGCGCAATCTGAACGACCAAGCCGAAGTCGCGCATGTCCTCAACGACATCGGCATCGAGCCCGGCGACTTCGTCGCTCTCATCGAACGCCCCGACGTGAAGGAAAAGCTGAAAGCCAACACGGAAAACGCCGTCGCCCGCGGCGTCTTCGGCGCGCCGACCTTCTTCGTCGACGGCGACATGTTCTTCGGCCAAGACCGCCTGGATTTCGTGGAAGAAAAACTCCTGCCCTAACTCGCCTCCCGCGCGAAGTTCGTTCCGGACGCATCGTCTTTGCTGTAGCGCTTCACGCGTAACCTTGGGGGCGTGCGCGTGAAGAGCATCAAAGAAACCGGAACCATCGCGATCAACGGTTTCGTCCTGATCGCGCTGTTGATCATAGGCGCGCTGTTCGTCACGGCGACGTTCGACCAGATCACGGCGGCTCTCGGACCCTTTAATCTCGACGATTTGTCGCCGGGCTGGATCATCACCGCCATCGCGCTCTTTCTCTTCATCGTGCCCAGCTTCGTCATCAACAACCCGAACGAAGCCCGCGTCATCCTCTTCTTCGGCCAATATGTCGGCACGCTGAAACGCGCAGGCTTCTATTGGGTTCTGCCCTTCACGACCCGCGAAGTCGTCTCGCGCAAAGTCATCAGCCTCAACACCAAGACGCTGAAAGTGAACGACGCCCGCGGCAACCCGATTGAAATCGCCGCCGTCATCGTCTGGCACGTCAAGGATTCCGCGCGCGCCGCGCTCAACGTCGACAACTACCGCGACTTCGTGGCCGTGCAGAGCGAGACGGCGATCCGCGTCCTCGCCAACCGATATCCCTACGACGCCGACGAAGGCACCGAGTCCTTGCGCGGCTCGCCCGACAAACTCTCGGCCGACCTTCAGGCCGAACTCCAGCACCGCCTCGACATAGCCGGTATTGAAGTCACCGAAACCCGCCTCTCGCATCTCGCCTACGCGCCCGAAATCGCCTCAGCCATGCTGCGCCGTCAGCAGGCCGAAGCGGTGGTGAGCGCCCGCCGTATCATCACCGAAAACGCCGTACGCATGGCCGACTCCGCCGTGGTGCAGCTGGAGAGCGAAGGGCGCCTGAAACTCGACGACAACGCCAAGGCGCGTCTGGTCAGCAACCTTCTCGTGGCGCTGGTGTCGGAGCGCGACACGCAGCCCGTCATCGATCTCAACCCCTGAGAATCCGCCACCGTTCCGTTTTGTTCACCACAAGTTGCTCGGATTCCGGGCGTGACCGACGGGTAACGTCGGCGAACTGCGACCCTCGCGCGGACGGCCTGCCATTGCTCTTTGCCCCCATTGTTGTCTGAATGTTGGCTGTGATCGTCCGGGTGGGGCTGGGCGTGAGCGTGGGGTCGCGCGCGTGCGCGATGTGGGGTCCTAAATGACGTCGGAAGTGATGTTGTTGAACGTGCAAGGTGCTGCGCTCGCGGCAGACAGCGCCTTGACCGCAATCGAATATCACCAAAACGGCACGGCCAGCGTCCGCTACCAAACCGGCACCGACAAGATCTACATCATCGACCAGACGCTGCCCGTCGCGTCGATGATCTTCGACCTCGCCGAATTCTACCGCTACCCCTGGTCCTCGATTTTCGAGACGTTCAAAGCGTGCGTGCCCCAGGCCGGCAACACCGTGCCCAAGGTCACCCAATCGCTCGTCCAATTCCTCTCGCGCTGGACGTCCGGCATGGACCAGAAAGCGCAACAGATGTTGCCGCTGGAAGAGGGCCAGGAACGCCTGTCCTTTGCGATCTACATCGCAGCCCTCGTCCAACGCTTCTACCAATGCGCCGAACTCTCCGGCGCCGAAGACGGCCGCAAGCCCGAGGGCCTGAAGCGCGCGCTCGACATGCTGCGCTTCGAAACGCAGTTCTCCGGCGATTATTTCCAGAACCTGTTTCTGCCGCACGGCGAAACGCCGACGCGCCGCCCTATCGTGGGCGAAAGCTCGTCACGCCTCGTCGCGCTCCTAGATCAATATCTCGATCGCCTGCTCAGCGGCATGCTGAAGTCGATGTTCGGCGAAGGTGTGATCAACGGCGAGACCAAGGCGTCGCTCGCTCAAATCGCCATCGAATCCTGCGTCACCGATTGGATGGCCCCAGGCGTTCCGAAGACCGGCATCGTCTTCGCCGGCTTCTCCAGCGGCGACGTCCGCCCGATGTATCTCGAGATCCGCGTGGGCAGCGCCTTCGGCGGCATCGTCAAACATCAGCTCGTCGAGGGCGGCGCCCCGACCCAGCGCGAACCCGCGATCATCCGCTCTTTCGCGCAAGCCGACCTGATCGACGCCCTGCTGCGCGGCGCTCAGCCCGGCTATCGCTACGTGATGTTCCAATTGATGCGTCAAGGCATCGGCGCGCTGCTCAACGCCGTCGGCGGCGAGATCGCGAAGAAAGACGCGAACCTCGCCAAGACCGTGCTGCAAACATTCGACCAAGCGCCGTTGGCCGTCGCCCGCGCCATCATCATGGCCGGCGACGACATCGCCCGCAACGCGATGGAAATGCGCGTCGCCGAGGTGGTGAGTTCGGCCGCGCCCGAACTCCTCGCCGACTACGCCGGCAAACTCGTCCGTCTATCGGTGATCGAGCATGAACTGACAGGCAGCCAAACGGTGGCCGAGCCGATCCTGACCGTCTACATGAAGAAGGGTCAGATCGTGCGTCTCGGCCCGATCAAGAGTTGAACGAGGTCCCGCGATGAAATCGAAATCCAAGAACACCCGCCAGCCGGTCGCCGACGTCGTGCACCAGATCATGGACACCGCGAAGATGGCCCGTGCGGAGGGTCCGTCGTCCGGCCTTTATAACCACAAGGCGCAAATGTCCGGCGCGTTGACGCAAGCCGGCACGCTGCTCGCCAAACTCGACCGCGCGGCCCCGCCGAAGCGCTCGACGCTGATGCAGAACCTCTGGGGCACTGCGCCGGACAAGCCGCGCCGCTCGTGGTTCTTCTTCGGCGCCAAGGCCGAAACGCCGATGCCCAACGCGCAACAGATCGAGAAGATGCTGCGTGACAGCGCGCAAGGCGGCCGCCGCCTGGTTCTCGACCGCGACCTGAGCGAAGGCAAGCTCGCTCCCGGCGACATCGATTGCACGCTGCCGGAAGGCGCGATCGATCCGGTCTGCACGCCGCGCGGCTAAGCCTCGCGCGGCTTGGCCGCTTTCACCGCCGTCGCCTTGACGCCGTGCGCGACCAGCGCCTGCCAAACTTCTTCCGCGTTTTCGGCAAAGCTGAAGAGCTTCAGGTCCGCCGGTTCGATCATGTCCGCCTTCACGAGCGCATCGAAATTGATCACGCTGGTCCAATAGGCCCGATCGAACAGAACCACCGGCAAGCCGCTCACCTTGCCCGTCTGGCGCAACGTCAGAAGCTCGAACAACTCGTCGAGCGTGCCGAACCCGCCGGGAAAGACGACAAGCCCGTTCGCCCGCATCGCCAGATGCATCTTGCGCATGGCGAAGTAGTGAAACCGAAACGTCAGCGCCGGCGTCGAATACGGATTGGGCCGCTGCTCATGCGGCAGGCTGATGTTGAATCCGATCGAAGGCGCGCCGACATCCGAGGCCCCGCGGTTCGCGGCTTCCATGGTCCCTGGCCCACCGCCGGTTGCGATCACGTTGTCGCGCACGACGCCGTCGGTCTGCAACGCGCCGCCACGCAGGGACACGATGCGTCCCAATTCGCGAGCCTCCGCGTACCACCGGCTCTTCGGTCGCGTCCGCGCCGAGCCGAATACGACGATCGTCGAGCGGACCCCGGCCTCCCGCAGCCGCTCTTCGGCCTTGGCATACTCCAGCATGAACCGCACGCCGCGCATCGAATCGCCAAGCAGAAACTCGGAGTCGAGCGCCGGCAGGCGATAGCTGGGCAGCGTCGCGAAATCCGTGGGTTCAGGCTTGGGCTTGGCGATTTTCTTGGAACGCATGGGAGCGGGGCCGCATTACCGAAGTTACCGAAGTTTAAGGCGCATACATTGACCGCCGATTAGCGGCCCGTCCTGCGGGAAAAGGCCGCTATTGGCTGTCATATCGTCCGAATATAGTGGGCCCATGGAGTTTGCAGCCGTCATCATCATCGTTTCCGCCGCGCTCGTCATCGGCGCAGCCGGCTTGGCCGTGTGGTTCGCCCTGCACCGCTGGCGTCACGTCTCGTATCCCGCTTACTGGTTCGCCGTCGCAGGCGCTGTCGTAGGTGCGCTTGGCGCCGCGGCCGTCATCACCGATTGGAGCGCGGCCTTCGGAGAGGGGCAGGTCGCCGTCGACGAAGTCCTGCCGTACATGACGGCGATCAAAGAGCGCGAGCCCGCCCTCTACGAGCGCATCGAAACATCGATCATCCGCGACCGCGCCGACGGCAAGTCGGCCGAAGAGGTGCGCACCAACGCCAAAGCGCTCGTCTCGTCTTACGTCGCCGACAAGATCGCGTTCCTGTCCAACGAACTGACCTACGAACTTTACGCCACGACCCGCGACATCCTGGGCTATCTGGAAGAACGCCAGGATTTTTCGACCTGCGCCGGCGTCGCCCTGGGCCGCTTCAAGGGCGACCTCGACACAAGCCTGAGCCCCGAACTCGTTCAGCGTAACGACAACACGACCATGCGCGTGATCGCCGCCGACGCCCTGCGGGACGCGCCCCGCATGGCGGCCGAAGAGTTTGCTCAAGTCGCATCGAACGCTTTCGCACACGCGACCCAGATCATCGGCATCGGGCCGGAAGAAGTGGACACACTCCTCGCAGGCGAAGGCGATCCCGAGAAGACCTGCAAACTGATGAAAGCCTTCATCGACACGTTGCTCGCCCAACCCGTGGACGTCGCCGCCTCCGCGTTAAGGACGCTGGCCAGTGGAGGCAGTCCGGCGACACCTCCGGCGAATTCGCCGTAACGGTCACCAAGACACGCGGCTCGGTGCTAAAATCGCCCACAAGAAAAAGACGGGGCGAGCTATGGGACAGATCGAGTTCCCCATTCTGCAGTCGTTCAGCGAGCAATGCCTCGCCGCGACGACAACGGCCGAGATCACGCGCGCGTTCGATGCGATCTTGAGGCCGCGCGGCGTCCGGCAATGGTACGTGGGCAATCTGGGCTTCGTGAACGAATGGCGCGGCTTCGGCTTCGATGAAATTCCGCCCGGCTGGCGCAAGCGCTACGTCGAGGCCGGGCACGCGCGATACGATCCGGTTTTCCAGCACGCGGCAAATCATGGCGCCAAGACGACATGGGCCGAGCGCAAGCGCGTCGCCGAACGTCTGGGCGACAAGCGGGGCCTGCAGGTCTTCGCCGAGGCGGCGGAGTACGACCTGAACAGTGGCTTGATCATGCCGATCCACGGCCTCGGCGATTTGCCCGCGGCGGTTAGCTTTGGCGGCAAGGATTTGGACCTGACATCCAACGCGCAAGCGTCGCTGTATCTCATCGGCGCCATCGCCTACGAGAGCTTGCGCCGTCTCGTCGTGGGCTTCAAACCGATCCCGCCGCAGTTGACGGAGAAAGAGCTCAAGGTTCTGCGCTGGGCTTCCGAAGGCAAGTCCGCAACTGACACCGCCGCGATCATGGGCCTCAGCATCTTCACGATCCAGGACCACCAGAAGAGCCTTCGCGCGAAATATGGCTGTGCGCGGATGACGCAAGTTCTCGTACTCGCCACGCTCGACGGCACGCTCCTCATCGCTCGTCAGATGTGAAGGCAAATGCCGCCACGATGGCGCGATGATGCGCGCTCGTCCTCCTGCGTGCGATCCCCAACCTTAGGGGATATCGGACACGGTAAACGAACCTCATGACTCTCCTCCTTTAGGGGAGAGAGAGCCGTGGTTCATCTGATCGTGGGGGCGACCAACCCGAATTGCCGAGAGCTTCTGGCCGGCATGTTCCGTCTGCGCTACGACGTTTTCATCAAGGAAAAACGTTGGGACATCAAGAGTTATAACGGCCTCGAATTCGACCAGTTCGACACCGAAGACACGATCTACCTCGTCGAACTCGACGACGACGGCGTCGTCGTGGCCACGGTTCGCATGAACCCGACCGACAAGCCCACGCTGTTTTCCGAGGTCTTTGCCGACATGTGTCACGGCGGCCCGCCGACATGTCCGAACACCTGGGAACTGACGCGCGGTGCCATCGCCAAGAACGTCCGCAAGTCGCTGCATTTCGGCAAGATCGAATGCGCGACCATCGAGGCGGCCCTGCTCTGGGGCGTCACGAAAGCCTGCGGAATCTTCGGCGTGGACTTGCTCATGAAGAAGATGCGCTGCGGCCTGGACGCCAAGCCGATAGGCCAGCCGCGCATGATCGACGGCGAATCCCACGTCGCGGCCGAGTTCGCGATGAACGGCGACGTGCTGCAGAGGACCAGAGCCCTCTATCGCATCTCGGGCCCGTCGATCGAGCAGATACATTTGATGCCCGCGAGTGAAAGGGCTGCTGCGTGACCGTTACTCCGTGCCCGGATTAATTTGGGATAGCGTGAACTTTCTCACGCGATATTGCGGGACCGTGAGGTAGCATTTGTCACGGATGGGCCCTGGGGGCTCAGAGCATTTCTTATATTGGCGAGCAAGATCATGGGACGTATTCGATTCAACAAAGTGTCCGCGTTTGCGGCAACGTGTTTGACGGCTGCACGGCCGCAGGAGATCGGCGCGGCGCTCACCCAGACGCTGGGTGAAGCCGGCATAACCTCGTGGTATGTCGGCCCTCTGGTTCATGAGCGCGACCTGCCGCCGGGTACCGGTCAGTTCGGCATGCCGGTGGCCTGGCAGGAACAATACGCCGAAGCGCGCCACTGCGAGGTCGATCCCGTGTTTCTTCATGCCAAGAGGCGCGAGGGACCAAGCACGTGGTCGGCATGCCGCGACCGCGCCGTGCACGAAGGCGCGTCCCGCCGCGCCCTGCGGGTCTTCGAGGAGGCTGAGGACTACGACCTGTTCGACGGCTTCATCATGCCCACGCTGGGCTCCGCCCCCCTGATAGACGGTGTCACATTCGGCGGCCGGAATCCGGACTTGAGTACGCCGGGCCTTCTCGGTCTCCAACTCGTCGGCACGTACGCCTATGAAGGCTTCAGACGCCTCGCGGAAGGTTTCAAACGAGTCTCGCCGCGCCTGACGCGGCGAGAACTAGAGGTTCTGCGCTGGTCCGCCGAAGGCAAGACCGCCTGGGAAATCGGCGAGATACTGACCATCGGGGTCCGCACTGTTCGGACGCATCAGACATCGATCAAAGTGAAATACCGCGTCTCGACGATCGTTCAGGCCGCCATACGCGCAACCCTGGACGGCACGGTACCGGCGCCGCACTAGCGTTCGCCGTCGTCACTAGTGACGATACCGGGCGCCCGGTCCATACGCTCAGCTTCTCTCTCCATGTCACATGGAGGGAGAGGTTATGGTTCACGTTGTTGTCGGGGCGACGAACCCGAATTGCCGCGAAATGCTCGCCAAGATGTTCAGGCAGCGGCACGATGTTTTCATCAAGGAGAAGGGCTGGAAGCTCAAAAGCTACAACGGCCTTGAGTTCGACCAGTACGACACGGCCGAGACGATCTATCTCATGCAGTTCGACGGTCGCGGCGACATTCTCGCGTCCATGCGGATGAATCCGACCGACGGCCCCTACATGCTGGCCGACATATTCAGCGAGGTCTGCGAGGTGCCGATCCCGCGCGGCCGCGATGTATGGGAACTGACGCGCGGCGCACTGTCCAAAAATCTGCGCAAGTCCGGCACCTGGGGCCGTATGCAGTGCGCCATGCTGGAGTCCGCCATTCTTTGGGGCGCGACCAAGGCGACGGGCTTCTTCACGGTCGACCACATCATGAAGCAGATGCGCGTCGGGCTTGATGTCAAACCGCTCGGCTCGCCGCGTCTTGTGGACGGCGAGGCGAACGTTGCGGCGGAATTCCCCTTCAACACCCAAACGCTGGAACGCTTGCGCTCAAGCTATGGGATCAGCGGTCCGGCGATCGAGCACATCCACCTGATGCCGGCGCCGCAAAAGAAGGTCGCGGCATGAGACGGACGGAGGCTCCGTACGACGACAAATGGGCGATCGCCCGACTCCACGAAGTGTGGGAGTGGGCGGTCGCTCAAAAGCGCCCGTTTGTTGCGTACCTGATTGGCATGACGATCCTGTCGTTCGACATCGACGACGGCCGCGCTGCGTTGAAGCCGCGCAAGGCGCCGGGCGACAAGCCCGGCGCCCCGAAAGGACCTAAGGCCTGACGCTGCGCAAACCGGTGATGCTTTGGATCACGGCGTCGGAGGCTTCGGTCGGCAGGAACTCGGCAAGCGCAATGAACGCGCGGTTGGGCAGGAACGGCACGACGTAGCGCGCACGCGGGCGCTTGGCCTCGACGGCGTGCACGATGGCCTTGGCCGCCACCTCGGGCTTGGCCGCGTTCGGGTGCAGATCCTTCTGGAACGCCATCACCTTCTTGATCTGCTCGGCATAAGGCGCG
The DNA here is from genome assembly GCA_034440355.1 of Alphaproteobacteria bacterium. Taxonomy (GTDB): domain Bacteria; phylum Pseudomonadota; class Alphaproteobacteria; order Micropepsales; family Micropepsaceae; genus SZUA-430. The sequence continues at coordinate 79,077 of JAWXBY010000166.1, read as the reverse complement.
CCGTCCGCGGCGTGAACCTCAAGGCTCTTGCGCTCCAACTCACCGAAGCCGGTGTTGATCGCGCCCGGCTCGATCAAGACCACCTCGACGCCGAACAGGCGAAGCTCGTTGCGCAGCGCATCCGAAAACGCCTCGATCGCATGCTTCGTCGCGTTGTAGGGCCCGAAAAAGGGCAGGGCGAGCCGCCCCACGACGCTGGAGATATTGATGATGCGCCCGCGCCGCCGCTCGCGCATGCCGGGCAGAAAGGCGCGGATCATGCGCATCGGCCCGAACACGTTGGTCTCGAACTGCGCCTTCAGATCGGCGTCGCTGGTCGTCTCAAGAGGCCCCGCAAGCGCATAGCCCGCATTGTTGACCAAGACGTCCAGGCCGTTCTGCCCCGTGAGGTCGCCGACGTCACGCAACGCGGAGTCGACAGACCCCGGCGAGGTGACGTCGAGGATCAGCGTATCCACCTTGCCCTTCGCCGTCCGCTTGATCTGCTCCAGGGCCGCCGCATTGCGCCCCGTCGCAATGACGTAGTGCCCGCGGGCCGCAAGGCGCACGGCGGTCGCCCGCCCGATGCCGGCCGATGCGCCGGTAATAAGGACTGTCGCCATGGCTTAACCGCCCGCTCCAATATGAATCGTCCGATTTAAGCATGTAGGCGCGGTCGCGAGACAGCCCAAACGAAAAGGGCCGCGGAAGCCGCGGCCCTTTGTGCAGACAGTCACAAAGCCCGATTGTTACCAATAGAGCTTGAGGCCCACGCCGGCCTTATAGCCGTTGATGTCCTTCGACAGGCTCTCGTGATAGCCGCCGTCGACGAACAGCGAGAAGTTCTCGTCCAGGTAGGTCTGCAGACCGGCATCGAGCGAGAGCAACTCGTCGTTCGTCGCCGACGAAACCGACACCGCGCCCAAAGACACCGTGTTCACGCCGTCCGACAGCACGTCAGAATACGACACCGCCGCCCACGGACGGATCGATCCGCCCCAGGTGACGCCGTCGAACCGCACCGTGCCTTTGCCTTCGATGAGGCCCGTGTCCTCGGTCGCGGCGAAGCCAAAGCAGCTCTCGCCGCAATTCTGATCGTCGTAATTGACCGCACCGATGAGCTTGACCGCGACGATCTCAAGATCGAGCGCGAGGCCCGCTTGCGCTTGGGCGATGAAGCCCGACACCGACGTTTGCGCGATGCCCCCAAACGCGTTCGTCATGTCCCAGTCGGTGTCCGCATAGCCGGCCGACAGGTTGACGAAGAAGGAGGAACTGGTGAACGACGTATACGCTTCGATCACGCGCGACGAACCGTCGAGGTCGGCCGTGCCAGCCGGCGTGGCCAGGTCGCCGTTGGCGCTGCCGAAGCCACCGGACACGCCGCCGAACCAGCCATAGCCCATGCGCCAGTCCATGCCGCCGCTCGTGCAGCTGTAGTCGAGGTCCATGTCGATGCCGGTATCGGCGCCGTACGCCGTCGCGCCTTGGTGATAACCGAACCATGCGCGGCCGTAGGTGGCGCCTTTCGGGCTGTCCGGAACGCGCTGATCATCGCGGAAGCAACCGCGGATCAACTGCTGGCTCGCCGACAGCATAGCCGGTTGAGCGATCAGTTCATCGCGCACGGCCGACTGAAGGAAATAGCCGTCATCGGTGCCCGAGTAATTCGCGACGTAGTTCAACAGATACTGATAAGCGCCTGAGGTCAGCGAATTGCCTTGCACGAACGCGCCCGGCGCTGTCGTTCCGCCGACGCGGATCACCTGAATGCCGTTGCCGGTTGTCGGTCCGGCTGTATCGACGGCCTCGTCGAAGTCCACCACGAACAGCGTGGTCGTGCCGGCTACATTGCCGGTGACGTCGAAGAAGTCGTGCGTTGTGCCGGGCGTGCCGCCCAACGGAACGGCTGCATCGAGATCGATGAACATGCCGACATAAGCAGTCGAACTTGTGGACGTGTAGTTGTTGTTGATCGTGATCGTGCCCATGGACTGGCCGGGATTTTGGTTGCCGTTCGGGTCCAAGGACATATGTCCCGGCAGGAAGCCGCCGGTGCTGGTGACGGGACCGTTGATGGTCACATTGCCCGACACCGATCCGCCGTTCGTCACCGGACCATTGATGGCATAGTTGACGGTGCCGGCAAGCACGCCGCCCGCCACGGTCGTCACACCCGACGATTGGTCGATGGCGCCGGCATTGGCGATAACGAGTCTCCCACCCGAGACCGTCGTGAGGCCCGTGTAGCTGCTGTCGCCGGTCAGATAGAGATCATTGCTGTTGATCTTGGTCAGGCCGCCCGCGCCTGAGATGGCGCCCGAGAACGCGGCGGTATCGCCCGATCCGCCCGTGCTCAATGCTTCACCGGCGGAAATGACGACTGACCCCGAGCCCTTAAGGCTGCCGATGATCTCGCTCTCGATGACGTTGAACACGCCCGTCGCGCTGATGTCGAGGACGCTGGAATCGCCGATCGCATTTCCGGCCCCCGACACGTTGAGAATGCCTGCGATGGTCCAGTTGTATGACGCCGGCGTATCGCCGCTGGAGCTGACGACATTCAGAGTCGTGCCCGTACTCACTTCGACCGTTTCGAAGTTCAGAAACTTACCCGGCGCGACGCTGACGAAATCATCGGCGATCGTGTTGATCGTTTGCCCCGCGTCGTTGAATTGCAGAGTGTCGGCGCCTGCCAGACCGTCGTGATTGTCGGCGATATTTCCGAGCGTGATCACGCAGGTATCGGTGCCGGTGGTCGTCGAGCACGACGCAGCGCTGGCATTCTGCGCCAACCCCACCAATAGGGCACTCGAAGCGGCTGCCATAAGAGTCGAACGCAGAACGGCACGCGCGGGCGCGGTCGTCATCCCAGAAACTCCCCAAAGGCGCGCAAACGCCCGTAACAGAAATTGTCTTTAAGTCTGCGTCAGATTTGACGAAAACGGCCCTGAGGCGTCAACGCAAAGCGGCGCGAATGGTCAAACGGTTACTGTGATTCTCCCTGGCATGTCACCGGAAGGCTTCAGTCTATCAGTTGTGAGTCAAGAGCCAGGCAACCACTAGGCGCGCGATCCTGTCGTTTACGACGGTGGTGTGACCTGAATTGTACGAAGCTGTCGCCGTTAGCCACGTTTGAATCGCGCCGTTTTCAGCGCCCGGTCGTGTGTTTCAGCACAGCGAACTCATCGCCCCATCCGCAACCGGCGGCCGAGAGCAAACACGCCGTAGCCGAAGGCTGCCGACACCGCGCCGAAAACGAGAACGCTGATCACCCAAGGCCGCAACTCGTCGGTCAAACCTGTTTCAGACACCCAAGCGATCGCGAGCCCCAATCCAAACAGCACGCTGAACGCAATCCATGCCGCCGCCAGCACCATCAGAAGGAGGCCGACAAACCTGCCGACGCTGTCGGCGGCGTAGTGATGCTGTCGCTCGCTCATCGCTAAACCGGCTTCAACGCCGTATGCGGCAGCTCCGGCAGTTCGACGCGAATGCCGTCCCCCACGGCGACGTCGCCTCCCGCGATCACGATCGCCATCACGCCCGCCTTACGCAAAAGCCCGCGCACCGGATCGCGCTCCAGCGTCGCCTCCATCAAACCCGGCAACAATTCGTCGAGCTGATAACAAGGATTGCGCAAACCCGTGATCTCGACGACCGCGCTTTCGCCGAGCCGCAAGCGCGTGCCTTGCGGCAGGTCGAGCAGTTCGACGCCGCGCGTCGTCACGTTCTCACCCATCAACCCCGGCGTGACTTTGAATCCTTTAGTCCGCAACTCGTCGAACAGCTCGGCATGAATGAGATGCACCTGCCGCAAATTCGCTTGGGCCGGATCGCGCGCGACGCGCGAGCGGTGCTTCACCGTCACGCCCGCGTGCGCATCGCCCTCGATGCCCAGCCCCTCGATCAGCCGCACGCGCTCGACACGAGGCTTGGACATCGTGTGCGACCCGCTGCAGCTGACGGCGACGACGAAGTGGTCATGTTCCAGGGAGTCTGTATCCACGCGAACGTTTCTCCCGGTCGAGGATCGAAGCCTTACGTCTGTCTAGCTCACCGACGATCGTCCGGCGTTGATCTGGGGGCAGGGTGCTCCACCCCGCAATCTCGCGCATGGACCGCCCGCACCCCAGGCACCAGCCTGTCGTAGCGTCAATGGCGCAGACCTTCACGCAGGGACTTTCGATCAATTCCGTCATCGGCCTCTGTTAGCGCCCCGGTATGCCGCTGTACAAGACGGATTGAAACCCCGCGCCCCACGACTATCATCGCGCGAACTGACAAATTGTCGACAAAGATCAGAGCCGAAGGGACGATCGCACCATGAACCTCGATTTCACCGACGCCGACAACGCGTTCCGCAAAGAAGTGCGCGCGTTCATTGCCGAGAGCATCCCACCCGAAGTCCGAGGCAAGAAGCGTAACGAATACGGCGGCAAGGAGGATTTTCTCGCCTGGCATCGCGCGCTCTACAAGAAGGGCTGGGTCGCACCCGGCTGGCCGAAGCAATACGGCGGCACCGGCTGGACATCGACCCAGAAATACATCTTCGGCGAAGAATGCGCGCACGCCGACACGCCGATGACGCTGCCCTTCGGCCTGGCGATGGTCGGCCCCGTGATCTACACCTTCGGCAACGAAGAACAGAAAAAGCAATTCCTGCCGCGCATTCTCTCCGGCGAAGATTGGTGGTGCCAGGGCTATTCGGAGCCGGGCTCAGGCTCCGACCTCGCCTCGCTGAAAACAACCGCCGTGCGCGAAGGCGACCACTACATCGTCAACGGCCAAAAGACGTGGACGACGCTCGCCCAATACGCCGATTGGATCTTCTGCCTTGTGCGCACCGACGCAAAGGCGAAGCAGCAAGAAGGCATCTCGTTTCTCCTCATCGACATGAAGACGCCAGGCGTCACCGTGCGTCCCATTATCACCATGGACGGCGGCCACGAAGTGAACGAGGTCTTCCTCGACAACGTGAAAGTGCCGGCGAAGAACCTCATCGGCAAAGAAAGCGAAGGCTGGACCTACGCCAAATTCCTGCTCGGCCATGAGCGCGCCGGCATCGCCGGCGTCGCCCGCTCCAAGCGCGGCGTCGAACGCTTGAAGCAAATCGCCGAAGCCGAGCAAGACGGCGGCAAGCCGCTGCTCGACACGCCTGAATTCGCGCGCAACATCGCCGAACTTGAGATCGATCTGCTGGCGCTCGAGTTCACCGAACTGCGCACGCTCGCCCGCGAATCCAAAGGCGGCCACGGCCCCGAAGCCTCGATACTCAAGATCAAGGGCACGGACATTCAGCAGCGCCTGACCGAACTGACGCTTGAGGCTATCGCTTATTATGCCGGCCCCTACCGTCCGTTCGCCCATGACAAGATGACGAACGAATACGTCCCGGGTCCCGACTATTCGCACGGCGCCGCGCAGAACTATTTCCTGACGCGCCGCACCACGATCTACGGCGGCTCGAGCGAGATCCAGCGCAACATCATTGCGAAGATGGTTCTGGGCCTCTAAGACGGCATCCACAAGAAATTGGCATTCAGGAAACGCTAGGAACGACGCAATGGATTTTTCCTTCACCGAAGAACAAACGCTGCTGCGCAACAGCGTCCAAAAATTCGTCCAGAACGACTACACGTTCGACAACCGCCGCACGATCGCCAAGAGCGACACCGGCTGGAGCAAAAAGAACTGGTCGACGTTCGCCGAACTCGGCCTGCTCGGCGCACCGTTCGCGGAAGACTTCGGCGGCCTCGGCGGCGGCCCGATCGAAACCATGATCATCATGGAAGAATTCGGCCGCGGCCTCGTGATTGAGCCGTACGTCGGCACAGTCGTGCTCGGCGGCGGCTTCCTCCGCCACGGCGGCACGAAGGCCCAGAAGGAAAAGCTCATCCCCGAACTCATCGAAGGCAAGCGCGTCTTCGCCTTCGCTTTCGCCGAACCGCAAGGCCGCTACAACCTCGCCGACCTCACCGTCACCGCGAAGAAGTCCGGCGCCGGCTACACGCTCAACGGCCATAAGGCGGTCGTCATCGGCGCGCCGTGGGCCGACACGCTGATCGTCAGCGCACGCACCGGCGGCGGACAACGCGATGAGAAAGGCGTCTCCGTCTTCCTCGTGGATAAGAAAACCAAAGGCGTCTCAACCCGCGACTACCCGACGGTCGACGGCCTGCGCGCCTCTGAAGTCACGTTCGAGAACGTAGCCCTCGGCGCCGACGCCCTCGTCGGCGAAGAAGGCAACGGCCTGAAGCTGATCGAACAAGTCACCGACGAAGGCATCGCCGCCCTCAGCGCCGAAGCCATCGGCGGCATGAAAGTCCTGAACGACGCCACGGTCGAATACTGCAAGACGCGCAAACAGTTCGGCGTGCCGATCGGCAAGTTCCAAGTGCTGCAGCACCGCATGGTCGACATGTTCATGAACTACGAACAGTCGGTCTCGATCACTTACATGGTGACGCTGAAGCTCGGCGAAAGCGAAACCGAACGCAAGAAGGCGGCGTCGGCGGCGAAAGTCCAAATCGGCAAAGCCGGCCGCTTCATCGGCCAAAACGCGGTACAGCTCCACGGCGGCATGGGCATGACCGACGAACTCAACATCGGCCACTACTTCAAGCGCTTGACGATGATCGACACCATGTTCGGCAACACCGACCACCACCTGAAGCGCTACGCTTCACTGGACTAGAAATGAGGGAAGAGGAGTGAGAAACGAGAGCAGTCTCTTTCTCACGCCTCGGTTCTCTTTCTCTCTCAGATCACCGTCGCCAACCGTATCGGCACCGGCTGGGGCGCCGTCAGGCGCTCGCGCGGGAACTGGCACGTGAACGTCGTGCCCTTGCCCAACGTGCTGTCGAGCTTCACCTGGCCGCCATGCGCCTCGACGAGCCCGCGCACGATGGGCAGGCCCAGGCCGGTGCCTTTTTCGCGCGTGGCGACGTCGTGCTGTCCCTGACCGAACGCCTCGAACACCGTGTTGATGTCGGCGGGATCGATGCCGCAACCCGTGTCGATCACCCCGACCTCCATGCCGCCGGACGGCGAACGCCGCGCGAATGTGGTCACCGAGCCCCCGGCAGGCGTGAACTTCACCGCGTTCGAAACCAGGTTGAGCAGAATCTGCCGCATCGCCCGCTCGTCCGCCAACAGCAGCGGCAAGCCGTGATCGACCTCGGTCTTCAGCGTAACGTTGCCTTGCGCCGCCTGCACCGCGAACTGCTTCAGCGCCGTGTCGATCGTGTCGCGCAGGTCGATCTCGACCGCGCGCACCACGAACCGGCCCGCCTCGATCTTTGCGAGGTCGAGCACATCGTTGATGAGACCCAGAAGATGCTGGCCGCTGTCGTTGATGTGACGTGAATAATCGGCGTATTGCGGTGACCCCAACGGCCCGAACACTTCGCCCTTCATGATTTCCGAAAAGCCCAGGATCGCGTTCAGCGGCGTGCGCAACTCGTGGCTCATATTGGCCAGGAATTCCGACTTCGCATGGCTCGCGGTTTCGGCCCGCTGGCGCGCCTTATCGGATTCGATCTTCGCGGCGGTTAGCTGTTCGATCAGCTCGTTCCGATCTTCGCGCAGCAAGAGCATGTCGCGCGCTGTGAAAAACACGTTGCGCGACATGTGGATCATGAAGCCGGTGTAGAACAGGCACAGCGCTGCGATGCCGAAATAGAACGGCGTGCCTTCCGCAACCGTCGGCAAAATCATCACGACCGCGCTCGAGCCGATCGATGTCGCGGCAAACCGCGGGTAGGGCCCTGAAATCGCGGCGCCGCCCGCCATGTTGCAGGCATAGACCAGCACGAGAAACATGTGGCCCAAGTCGTTGCAGTAATGCCAGAACAGCAACGGCGGCGCCGTCCACAGCACGCTGAACAAGATCTGCGAGCCGGTCAGGACTCGGCCCCACCGCTTTGCCTTGCCCGGTCCCGGACGCCGCGTGCGGAACTGATGATGCAGCGACCAATCGAAGATCGTCGCTGCACAGACGGCCCCGAACCAGATCGCCAAGAGTTCGACCGGAACCCACTGCCAAAGGACACCGCAAATGGTCAGCCCGATGATCGGGAAGCCGATGATGCCCGGCCGCAAGTGCGCGTCGACCATGACGAGCTGGTCGAGTTCGAGTTTGGCCGCGCGTTCGGGTGAGAGCGCGCCTGCACGCACCCCGTCGCCACCTCGGTCGAACTGGTTTGACCCCAACGCCATACGCGGTCTTGACCCGGATCCCCATCCTTCAATCAGCCGGATCGTGCACGAAAGCCGTTAAGGAAGGTTGGGCAGGTACCGCGCCGCCCGCAGGTTCACGGGCGCAGCGCCTTGCGCCTCGCGCCGCCATGGTTACCCTGCGATGAACAACACGAGAGCGGAGCCCCAAACATGAGCGAAGTCTTACTGGTTGAAACACAGGGCCCCGTTGCCATCCTGACCATCAACCGCGCCGAGTCCCGCAACCCGCTCGGCCACGACGGCGACGGCGATGCCTTCGCTCAGGTCACGGCGCGCATCAACGCCGACCGCACCATCCGCGCCGCGATTCTGACTGGCGCGGGCAAAGCCTTCTCGGCCGGCGGCGACCTGAAGGCGATGCGCGAAAGAGGCGGCGCCTTCGCCGGCCCCGGCGTGACGATCCGCGAACGCTATCGCAACGGCATCCACAAAATCGTCCGCAGCGTTTGGAACCTCGAAGTCCCGTTGATCGCCGCGGTGAACGGCCCCGCTATCGGTCTCGGCAACGACGTCGCCTGCCTCGCCGACACGCGCATCGCCGCCGACACCGCCATCTTCGGCGCCACGTTCCTGAAGATCGGCCTCATCCCCGGCGACGGCGGCGCGTGGCTTCTGCCACGCGTGATCGGCATGGCCCGCGCGTCGGAACTGCTCTACACCGGCGACACCATAGACGCGCCGACGGCATTGAGCTGGGGCCTCGTCTCAAAGGTCGTTCCCGCCGCCATGCTGATGGATGAAGCGCTGAAACTCGCCAACCGCATGGCCGCCCAACCGCCCGACGTCCTGCGCATGACCAAACGCCTACTCCGCGAAGGTCAATCGACCAGTTTCGACAACATCATGGAGCTGTCGGCCGCGATGCAATCGCTCGCGCATCACACCGAAGACCACGCCGAAGCCGTCAACGCCTTCTTCGAAAAACGCCCCGGCAACTACAAGGGACGGTGACCGCAATACCAAACATCCCGGGCTTTATGGTTCGCGCGATCGCGGAGAGCGACACGCGCGAACTGCAGGCGCTGTTCGACGCCGACCCGGACTATTTCGAGATGGCGCACGCGAGACCGGCCGCGATGGACGAGGTCGATCAAATCCGCAAAGCGCTGCCGCCGGAAAAGACTCAAGCGGACAAATTCCTCCACCTCATCATCGACGAACGTAACCGCATCGCGGGTCTCACCGACATCATCCGCGGCTTTCCGGAACCGCACATCTGGTACCTGGGTTTCCTCTATCTCGCGAAGGCGGCAAGAGGGCAGGGTCTTGGCCGCCGCGTGCTGCAGGCGCTCTACCCCTGGGTCCGCGCCAACCGCGGCACGGCGCTTCGGCTCGGTGTCGTCGAAGAGAACGCGCACGCCCGCCACCTCTACGCTACGGAAGGCTTTGCCCTGCAGGTGATCCGCGAGCCGGATCCCGCGGTAGACCGCGTGCGGCGCATCCTTGTGCTTCAGCGCGCCCTTTAGTCTATTCTCGAACGACAACGACATTCGCAAACAGGGAGAAACAAAATGACCGTCGGCATCGTCGCGCATCTGAAGGTGAAAGAAGGCAGCCAAGCGGATTTCGAAGCCGCGTTCCTCGAACTCCAAGCCGCCGTGAAAAAGAACGAACCCGGCGCGCTGCAATACGAAGTCTTCAAGTCGAAGGCCGACCCGACGATGTACGTCGTCATGGAGCAATACAAATCCGAAGCCGACCTCGCCGCCCACCGAACGACGCCGCACATGGCGGCGGCCGGCCCGAAGCTCGGCGCCGTCCTCGACGGCCGTCCGCAAATCGAAATCTTGGCCAAGGTCTAACCCGATGGATCTCAGCTTCAGCAAGGAAGATCTGAAATTCCGCGATGAGGTCCGCGCCTTCATCGCCGAAAAATTCGACGACGACCTGCGCCGCAAAATGGCCTTCACCAAGAACGGCTACCTCGACAAAGCCGGGCAGGTGAAATGGCAAAAGGCGCTCTACGAACGCGGCTGGATCGCGCCGAACTGGGCCAAGGAATACGGCGGCGCCGGCTTCACCCAAAATCAGAAATACATCTTCGACATCGAAATGTCGGCCGCCGGCACACCGATCGTCAGCCCCATGGGCACGAAGATGGTCGCGCCCGTCATCATGGCCTTCGGCAACGACAAGCAGAAGAAGCAGCATTTGCCCCCGATCCTGTCGTCGGACATCTGGTGGTGCCAAGGCTATTCCGAACCCGGCTCCGGCTCCGACCTCGCCAGCCTCGCCATGCGCGCCGAGGATAAGGGCGACCACTACCTCTGCAACGGCACAAAGATCTGGACGACGCACGCGCAGTGGGCCGACTGGATCTTCTGCCTCGTCCGCACGACGCCCGGCAAAAAGCCGCAAGAAGGTATCTCCTTCATCCTCATCGACATGAAGACACCCGGCATCACGGTGAAGCCGATCGTCACCCTCGACGGCCCCGCCGACGATCAGCAGGAGATCAACCAAGTCTTCTTCGACGACGTGCGCGTGCCGAAGGAAAACCTCGTCGGCAAGCAAGACGAAGGCTGGACCTACGCCAAATACCTGCTGGAATTCGAACGCGGCAACGCTGGTGCGCCGGGCTTGAAGCGCGCGCTGAAGAAAGTGCGCACCGTCGCCGCGACCGAACAAACGGACGGCAAACGCCTGATCGACGACACCGACTTCCGCCGCAAAATCGATGAGGTGGAAATCCAAATCCACGCGCTCGAATTCACCGAACTGCGCGTATTCTCGAAACTATCCGCCGGCCAACGCCCCGGCGCGGAATCCTCGCTCTTCAAGACCCGCTCGACGGAACTACAGCAAGCGATCACCGAACTGGCGATGGAAGCGGTCCAATACTCGGCGATGCCCTTCGTCCAAGACCCCTGGGCCCGCGTCAACGAACCCTGGCCCCAACCCGACTACGCCGTCACCACAGCGCCCTACTATTTCAGCATGCGCAAAGCCGCCATCTACGCCGGCTCCAACGAAATCCAGCGCAACATCATGGCTAAACTGGTGCTCGGCCTCTAACGCGACCCACCGGAACACGCTCAAGAACCCGACCGCCCCCTCTGCGGGGCGGTCGATCGTTCGAGCCCGCAAGGGCGAGAAGGATCGGGTGGGGGGACTCTGCGCCGCCGAGGTCCCCCCACCCGATCCGGCATCGCTACGCTCGCCGTATCGACCGCCCCGCAGAGGGGGCGGTAGGGTGCTGGCACGGACTCACGGGTGCCCAGGAATGCCTCATCAAAACAAAGTCGCCATCGTCACCGGCGCCGCACGCGGCATCGGCGCAGGCGTCGCCGCCGCTCTCGCCAAGAAAGGCTACAGCGTCGGCCTCGTCGGATTAGAGGGCGAACGCCTGCGGGCCAACGCCAAAGCTATCGGCGACAACGCCCGCGCGTTCGAAGTCGACATCACCGACCGCACATCGGTGGGCAGCGCCTTCGAAGGCGTGCGCGAACGCTTCGGCCGCATCGACGCGATCGTGTCGAACGCCGGCATCGCCAACTACGAACTCTTGGCGACCATGTCGGTCGACAACTTCCGCCGCGTCATGGCGGTCAACGTCGAAGGCACCTTCAACGCCATCCAAGCCTCGATCCCGCACCTCACGGACTCGAAGGGCTACTTCCTCGGCGTCGCCTCGCTCTCCGCTGTCTCCGCGCCGCCGGGCCTCGCCGTCTACGGCGCCAGCAAACGCGCCACCGAAAGCCTCATCGACACCTTCCGCAGCGAGATGATCCACCTCGGCGTCGAGGCCGGCGTCGCTTACTTCGGCTGGCTCACCACCGACCTGGTGCAGAACGCCGACGAACATGCCGCGTTCAATTACATGCGCACGCATCTTCCCGGACCACTGAAAGCGATCGCCCCCGTCGACCTCGCCATCAACGCCATCGTCAACGGCGTCATCCGCCGCAAGCGCCGCGTCATGGCGCCGGGCTGGCTGCGCGCCGCCATGGTGATGCGCTGGTCCATCGCCGGCAATCCGTCGCCGTACCGCAAGCAAATGCCCGAGATCGAACGCCTGCTGGCCGAAGACAAAAAACGCGCCGGCGTCTACATGTCCGACCCCGCGCGCCGCTGATCAAAGCCGGATTAGTTCCCGCTAATGCGCGCGAAGAATTTTTGCGTCTGCTCGCCGCCCATGAAGTAGGCTTTCGCCCCCGACATGTCGGAAATCTTGCCCCACGCCGCGGCGACTTTCTCGGCCGTCAGATCGTTGTGCCCCAAGAACGCGCCGTTCGATTCCACGATCTGCGCCACCGCAAACGCACCACCGCCGGCTGCGAGGATCACGCCGGTCGGCGCGTCTTCGCTGACGAGATAGATGACCCCCGGCGTCACGAACTCCGGCTTCAACGCTTCAAGCGCTTGCGGCGGCATCAGGTTCTCGGTCATACGCGTCGCCGCCACCGGCGCCAGCGCGTTGACGCGAATGTTGTCCTTCTGCCCCTCAAGCTTCAGCGTGTTCATGAAGCCGACGAGCCCCAACTTCGCCGCGCCGTAGTTCGTCTGCCCGAAATTCCCGTAGAGGCCCGACGACGACGACGTCATCACGATGCGCCCATACTGCTGGGTCTTCATCGTCTCCCAAACCGCCTTCGTCACCTTCACCGCGCCGATCAAATGTACGTCGAGCACGAAGGTGAAATCCTTCACCTCCATCTTCGCAAAACTCTTGTCGCGAAGAACGCCGGCGTTGTTGATCAGAATGTCGACGCGTCCGAACGTATCGAGCGTCTGCTTTACGAGACCCGCAACGCCGGCGTCATCGGTCACCGAAGCGCCGTTGGAAATCGCCTCGCCGCCCGCCGCCTTGATCTCCTCGACGACTTTCTTCGCCGCATCCGAAGACCCGCCGGACCCGTCGACCGTGCCGCCGAGGTCGTTGACCACCACCTTCGCCCCGCGCTTGGCGAGATCCAACGCATGCGCGCGACCCAACCCGCCGCCCGCGCCGGTGACAATGGCGACTTTTCCGTCGAAGCGAATGCTCATGAAGTTCCTCGTGTTCGTTTGCTGCAATGGCGAAATTCGGCCCGTTTCTGCCCTGGGAACGCCTGGAAATCAACCCGCCGCACCGCCGCAATCCCCGGCGGGCAGGTGAGCCGCAAGCCGTTTGGCGCGTTTAGTGTCGGACACTCCGAAAAGGACGCCATGACCGCCACCCTCGATCTCCAACTCGCCATCGACGCGCCGCCCGACAAAGTCTTCGCGGCGATCACCGACCTACACGCGGGCGGCCGCTGGCTCCCTGGCTGCACGAAGCTTGAAGTGTTGACGCCTGGTCCCCATCCGGAGGCGCCGCGCGTCATCGAACTCCATTGCGACGGGCGCAAGGGCTACGCGGGTAACGTCCACTATCACTTCCGCTACGATATCGAGCCCGTGGGGCACGGCACGATCCTAAAGATGATCGGGCGCATCGAGCCCGCAGGCTGGTTCGGCAAGATCATGGCGCCGCTGATGAAGTTTCCCTTCATGGAGGCACTGCGCCGCGACCACGCTGCGCTAAAGGCGCACGTCGAAGCGGAAGCCGCGGCGGCGTAACCCGTGCTACCCCTTGAGCGGAACAATCCGACTCGGGGGTCAAGCAAATGTTCATCCCGCAACTGCAGAGCGCGCTGGGCCTCGTCGTCTTCATAGCGATTGCCTGGTCTCTATCGGAGAACCGCAAAGCCTTCCCTTGGACGACGGTCATCGTCGGCGTCGGCCTGCAAATCCTCCTCGCGACGCTCTTCCTCGGCGTCCCCTTCATGCGCGCCGCGTTGCTGCAGCTCAACATTGTCGTCGATGTCATCTCCGCCGCGGCGACCAAGGGCAGTTCGTTCGCCTTCGGCTACATCGGCGGCGGCACGCCCCCGTTCGAAGTGAAGAACCCCGCCGCCATGGTCTCGCTCGCCTTCGGCATCTTGCCGATCGTGCTCGTCATGTCGGCGCTCTCGGCGCTTCTCTGGCATTGGAAAATCCTGCAGTGGGTCGTCGAGGGCTTTGCCTTCGCGCTTGAGAAGACGATGAAGATCGGCGGCGCGCTCGGCGTCGGCGTCGCCTCGAACATCTTTCTCGGCACGATCGAAGCACCGCTCCTCATCCGCCCTTATCTGGAAAAGCTGACACGCAGCGAACTCTTCACGCTCTTCACCTGCGGTCTCGCCAACGTCGCCGGTACGGTGCTCGTCCTGTTCGCCAACGTGTTGAACCCGGTCATCCCCGGCGCCCTCGGCCACATCATCGTCGCCTCGCTTCTCTCGCTGCCCGCGTCGATCGTCCTCTCGAAGGTGATGATCCCCGGCGACGAGACCACACCGGCGAACGTCGGCACCGGCCGCCTCTACCGCTCGACGATGGACGCGATCTCGACCGGCGCCGAGGACGGCATGAAAATCTTCTTGAGCATCATCGCCATGCTCATCGTGATGGTGGCGCTGGTGGCGCTCGCGGACAGCATCCTCGCCAACATCGTCATCGGCAACGAACCGCTCAGCTTCGCCCGCATCGCGGGCTGGCTCTTCGCGCCGCTGGTCTGGCTGATCGGCGTGCCGTGGCAGGACGCTGCAACCGCAGGCGGTCTCATGGGCACCAAAGTGATCCTCAACGAATTCATCGCCTACCTCAATCTCGCCGCATTGCCTGCCGATGCTCTGACGGACCGAACCAAACTCCTGATGCTTTACGCGATGTGCGGCTTCGCAAACCTAAGTTCCGTCGGCATGGTCATCGCAGGCGTCAGCGCCCTCGCACCGTCACGCCGCGACGAAATCGTCCAGCTCTCCCTCTGGTCCCTCATCCCCGGGACACTGTCGACGTGCATGACGGCGGCAGTGGTGGGTCTGCTGCCGGCATGAGCCCTTGAACGAGGTGGCGCGAATGACCAAATCCATCGCCAAGCTTCAGTCCTGGATGCTGTGGGTCGCGGGCGTTCTTGCGATCCTGGGCTCCATCAACATCGCCTCCCTGCCGCTCAAAGTCTTGTTCGTGCAGGTGAACATTCTCATGCCGATCGTGGGCCTGTTGGCGCTCGCAGCGGCCTATGCCTCGAACGAGCGCGCCGTCATTGACGCTGCGTCGCCCTCGAACGCACGCCGCATCCGCATTTACGCGCTGATCGCCGTCGCCGTCGCCAGCTTTGCGACCATCATTCCCTTCGTGTCCCTGCCGGTTGTCTTGCCATTCGTACAGCTGGATATGCTAATGCTCCTCATCGGCTTTTCCTGCCTGTTCTTCGCCTACATCGGCACCCGCGCCTAAGGGGGCCCGCCTGAGGGGATTTGCATGAAGCTCTACAACGACAAGCTCGCGCCCAATCCGCGCCGCGTGCGCATCTTCCTGGCCGAGAAGGGCATCCACGTCCCGACCGAAGACATCGCGATCATGAAGGGCGAACACAAATCGCCGGAGCACCGCGCGCGCAACGCCTTCGGCCAACTGCCGGTGCTCGAGCTCGACGACGGCACGCACATCTCGGAATCGGTCGCCATCTGCCGCTACTTCGAAGAGCTGAACCCCGACCCGCCGCTGATGGGCGCAAGCCCGAAGGAAAAAGCGCTTGTCGAAATGTGGCAGCGCCAAATCGAATTCAACCTCTTTATGCCCGTCGCCATGACCTTCCGCCACACGCATCCGGCGATGGGCGCGCTCGAAACACAAATCGCACCGTGGGGCGAACTCAACAAAGAGCGCGCGCAGAAATCGCTGCAGTGGCTCGACCAAAGCCTGGCCGGTAAAGAATTCATCACCGGCCGCAATTTCTCCATCGCCGATATCACCGCCATGTGCGCCATCGACTTCGGCCGCATCTGGCGCTTCGCGATTCCCACCGAACTGGAAAACGCAAGACGCTGGCACGCAGCCGTCGCCGCCCGCCCCAGCGCCAAAGCTTAAGCCAGCATTAGCAGCCGCCGTTGTATTCTCTCTAAGTCCCGCGCCAACGCCTCGCGCCCGGAGTATCTCCCTTGCAGCCAGCAGCCGACAAAGCCCCAGCCGCGCGCGTCTCGTGGCCCGTCCTTTTCGGCTTCGGCCAGCTCGCCATCCCGCTGGCTTTCGCGAGCTTGCCGATCGCGATCTTCGTCACCCGCTTCTATGCGCAGGACCTGCAGATCGGTATCGCCGACGTCGGCTTCATCCTGCTGGTCGCGCGCCTCGCCGACATCATCGTCGATCCGATCATCGGCTTCGTCAGCGACCGCTTGAGGCTGCCGTTCGGACGCAGGCGTTCGTGGGTGCTGCTCGGCGCGCCGGTTTTCGCGCTCGGCGTCTACATGCTGTTCCTGCCGCCGGAAAGCCTCGCCTCGGCTACCGAAGACGCACGCCGCATGTACCTGCTGACCTGGATCGCGGTCTTCTATCTCGGCTGGACGATGATCACGATCGCCTACGGCGCCTGGGGCGCCGAGCTGTCGGAGGACTACAACGAACGCTCGCGCATCACCGGCGTGCGCGAAGTGTTCACGCTCTTAGGCCTCGGCATCGCCGGCGCCATCCCCGTCATCGTCGGCGTACCGAAAGAGGTCTGCGTCGACGGCGCGGTCACGATCGCGACGGCGGGCACGGGTGGCTATTGGAACATCATGCAGGTGATGGGCATCACCATCATCGCGCTCGTGCCGGTCGCGCTCGGTTTGCTCTATCTGACGACACCCGAACCGCCCGTTCGCGAGATGAAGCATCTTTCGTTCTTAAAGGGCGCAAGGATCGCCGCGACGAACATGCCGTTCGTGCGTCTTTTCTTCATCACCGCCGGCGTACGCATGGGCTCGCGCGCCGTTGAAGGCTTGCTGACGTTCTATCTCGTCAGCGTGGCAATGTTCACGGAACAACAGGCGAGCACCGCCATCCTCGCGCTTCTCGTCCCCGCCATTGTCTTCGCGCCATTCTGGATCTGGGCGGGTAAGGCGTGGACCAAACACCGTGCGCTTGCCATCGCGCTGCTGATCGGCACGCTCACATTCTGCTTCCTGCTGCTGCTGCGCGACGCCGGCTACATCGCAAACCTCGCCGCCTTTGTCGTACTCGGCTCGGTCTTCTCCGCGCCCTTCACGTTGGGCCAATCGATGGCCGCCGACGTCATCGACCTCGACAGCTTGAAGAGCCGTCAGCCGCGCGCCGGCCTCTTGATCTCGTTCTTCCAACTCGCCGTCAAAGGCGGCGATGCGGTAGGCGTCGGCGTCTCGCTGATGTTCGTCGGCTGGCTGGGCTTCGTCGCGCAGAAATGCGCGATCAACACGCCCGAAGCAATCGACGCGCTCGCGTACGTCTACGTCCTGTTCCCGATCGTGCTGTGGCTGCCGGCGATCATTCTGCTGTGGAACTTTCCGATCACGCCGGCCGTACAAAAGCGGATCCGCGATCTGATCGACCGCCGCATCCGCATCGAACAGAAGGTCCGCGCACGCCGCCAAGCTTAGTCGTGCTTAAGAGCGAAGTCCGAACGCCTCAGCGATTAACTCATACGACCGCACGCGCGCCTCGAACTCGTAGGTGATCGAAAGAACCGTCAACTCGTCCGCGCCATACGCGGCGACAAGCTTCTCGAGCCCCGCCTTCACCTTATCAGCGGTGCCGGTCACGCCGCGCGAGGAAATCGCCCGTATCTGCACGCGGTCGGCTTCCGTGAACGGATAGGCCGCCGCTTCCTCCGGCGACGGAAACGGCCCCGCCTGATTGCGCAACAGCTGCATCACCCAAAGATTGCGCGTCAGCGCCAGCCGCTCCGTCTCTTCGTCGGTATCCGCCGCAATCGCAAACACGGCGACGCCGACATGGGGCCTGTCGCCCTCACGGTGCGGCTTGAACCGCTGACGATAAACCTCCGCCGCATCAGGCCCGCCGCCATCCGGCGAAATAAAATGCGCAAACGATAGTGGCAGCCCAAGCTCCGCCGCGTACACCGCGCCGTTGACGCTGGACGCCAACATCCACATCTCCGGCATCCCCGGCCCGCGCGGCGAGGCATGGATCTGCCGATACGCATGATTGTCAGGCCACGACGCTAGCCCCGCCGACTCTTCGAGATAATGCCGCAACAACTCCGCCTGCTGCGGAAACACGCCGACGTCCCAAGCCTGCGGCCCCGCCTGCAGCGCGATAGCGGTTCGCCCGTCCGACCCCGGCGCCCGCCCGATCCCAAGATCGACCCGCCCCGGATACATCGTCTCCAGCATCCGAAAATTCTCGGCGACCTTCAGCGGCGAATAATGCGGCAACATAATCCCGCCCGACCCGACACGAATCCGCGACGTCTCGGCAGCAACGCGCGCAATCAAAACCTCAGGCGTCGATCCGGCAAACGACGTGGTGTTGTGATGCTCGGCCAACCAATACCGCGAATACCCAAGCCGCTCGGCAATCTTCGCCAGCTCGATCGTCTCCCGAACAGCATCCGCCGCCGTCCCGCCCTTACGTATCGGCGACTGATCAAGCACGCTGATTTTCATTCTGCTCCAACCATCCTTAGTTCGTCATGGCCGGGCTCGATCCGGCCACCCAGTGGCCGCGCGTCTGCGCGGACAGAAGACTCGATATGGTCGCAAATCTGTCCACGGCAAACGAGTCTCTAGCGGCGCACCGACGTGCGCCGACTGGGTGGCCGGGTCAAGCCCGGCCATGACGGAAAGGTAAGGGCGTCCGTTACGATTCTGGCGCTCGGCGCACTTCGGCGAGCAAGCTCGTCACCAACCCAAGCACCGTGATCCCGAACAAACCGCCGATGACAATCGTGAGCACCGGCTCATCCACCGCCGACTGCGCGTTGGTCATGTCGACCGCAACGCCGCTCTCCATCACCTCATGGACATGCGAGAAGAACGACATCCAGAACATCGCGCAGGCGAAGGCCCAGCCTGCGGTCAAAATCGGCAACCCACGCTCACTCGGCCGCCACAACACCGCTGCCGCGCCCCACAGCAACAACCCGACGGCGATGTAGTCGACGACCCAGAACGGCCACCACTGCACGACGCCTGAATTCCGCACCGCTTCGGCGATCGCGAGGAACGTCGCGAACCCAAGCGCCAACCACGCCGCAAACACCTTCATCGCTCACTGCGGTTTATTGAGAACCGCCCCTGCTTTGACGAGCCCATCGATAGCGGCCTCATCGTAGCCTGCCTCGCGCAATACCGCGCGATTATCGACGCCGAAATCCGGCGGCGTGTGACGCGTGGATGGTTTACTGCGGGACATTTTCACCGGCGAAGCGATCCCGCGATAGCCGTTTCGCTCCACAAGCATCTCGCGCGCCTTCGTCTGCGGATCGTTCAGCGTCTCCTCAATGGTGTTCAACGTCCCCGCCGGCACCCCCGCCTTGAGCAGCTCCATCGCAATCGCAACGCCGTCAACCTTCGCCAACGCCTCACGCAACAGCGGTATCAACACCGCACGGTTCGCATTGCGATCCGCCATCGTCTTGAACCGCGGATCATCGATCAACTCGGATAGCCCAACGACGCGCAGCAGCTTCTTGAACTGCGGATCATTCCCGACGCCCAGATGAATCGGCCGCGTCGCGGTCGCAAACAACTCATACGGCGTCAAATTCGGATGCGCGTTGCCTAGCAGACTCGGCAACCGCCCCGCCATCAGCCAATTCGCTGAATGCGGATGCAAAATCGAAATCCCCGCATCGTAAAGCGCCACCTCGACAAACTGCCCAAGCCCCGACCGATGCCGCTCATTCAACGCCAGCAAAATCCCGATCACGAGATTAAGCCCCGTCGTCATATCCACCATCGGCACGCCCAGCTTGATCGGTCCCGACTCCGGCGACCCATTGCAGGACGAAAGCCCCGTCATCGCCTGCAGCACCGCGTCATACCCCGGCATCCCGCCGAGAGGTCCCTCAGCCCCAAACCCCGACACGCGCGCATGGATCAACCGCGGAAACCGCTTCGACAAAACGTCAAAGCCCATCCCCCATTTTTCCATCGTGCCGATCTTGAAATTCTCGACCAGCACATCGGCGTCTTCGAGCAGCTTGAACACGACCTCGCGCGCCTCAGGCTTGGTCAAATCCAAAGCCATCCCACGCTTGTTGCGATTGATGTTCACGTAATAGGCGGCCGGCCCACGCTCACCGTCATCGTCGCGAAACGGCGGCCCCCACTCACGCGTCTCATCGCCCTGCGGCGGCTCGACCTTGATGACGTCCGCGCCATGATCGCCCAGGATCTGCGTCGCATAAGGTCCGGCCAGGACCCGGCCCAGGTCGACCACTTTGACGCCCGCCAGGGCGCCCGTATTCGCCGTCATTTCGTGAGGCTCCGTTCAGCGGGCCACTGCATAGCACGGCCCGAACGCGTCTAAGACAACGGTAGATAATCGCCGAGCAGGTTCCGCTCCATCGAATGGCCCCAGCCGGCGCCATGATCGCTGGTATTCACCGCCACGTGCTTCTCCGATATGTGGTGCGGCCCATGGGCCAGCAAGGCAAGCACCGCGCCCGGCCGCAAATGCCAGCTCGCCCAAGACAGCGGCGTATCGCCGTGCGCGTCGCGCCGCTCACGATCCGCCCCCGCGTCCAGCAGCAGGCGAATCACGCTCGCGTCGGCAAACGCCGCCGCCCGGTGAAGGGGCGTCTCGCCCTTCGTGCGCACGTCGCGCATGAACGCGCCCGTTTCCGCCCCCGCCAAAGTCGCAGCGTTCGGATCCGCGCCCTTCTCCAGAAGAAGCCGCACGACATACGCATAGTGTGGCCGTCCCGCCTTCGACAGCGCCGAGTGCAGCGGTGTCTCCTGTGTCGCCGGCTCGCGCCAATTCGGGTCCGCGCCGAGCCCGATCAGGAAATCCGCAACCTTCCAATGTCCGAAGAATGCCGCGTTCCCAAGCTCGCGACCCAGGTCAAGACTCGACAGATCGCCGCCCGCGGCCGCAACGGCACGCAAAGCCGTCACGTCCCCGTAATAGACGAACCACTGCAACGCCGTGACCTGACCCTCGCTCAAACGGGTCAGCCCGTCCGGCTGACGCAACAGATCGAACACCAAGTCTGTTCGCCCGCGCGAGATGGACTTGAGAACGTCGGCCGTCTGCATGGATGTGCCTTCCGACTGAAAAGCCGCCGGGCAACCCTATCGATTCCGACAGCCTATTCCCAGTAGTACGGCGCCCGCTTGCGGCTCCCCGTGACAACCTCGTTCATGGACGCCGCGTCGTAGAGATGCCCGTTCTGCATCACGCTCTCGATCTTGTCCGAGTTGCGGATGTTCTCCAGCGGATTGGCGCTGAGGATCAGCATATCCGCGAGCTTCCCCGCCTCCAGCGAACCGATGTCGGCCGAGAACCCCAGATGCCGCGCCGGATTCACTGTCCCCGTCTTCAGCGCCTCAAGCGGGCTCATCCCGCCGCGCACGAACGACCACAGCTCCCAGTGCGAGCCCAGACCCTCCTCTTGCCCGTGCGCGCCGATCGAAACGAGCACGCCGCGGTTCATGAGCTTCTTGGCTTCGCGGGCGCTTGCGTTGTCGACGAAGTCGCCCTCCGGCGCCTTGGTGCGGCGCACGTTCCTGGGTTGCAGGATTTGCGGCGGCACATGGCGTGACAAGATGGGATGCGTCCACACGTCGTCGACGTAGCGCCAGTAAGGGTCGCCTGCCAGGCCACCGTAGGTCACGACGAGCGTCGGGTTGTAGGCGACCTTGGTCTGCGCAAAGAGGCTGAGCACGTCTTCATAAAGTACGGCCTGCGGGAAATTGTGCTCGAGGCTCGTGTTGCCGTCCTGCAGGATCGTCACGTCCTGCGTGAACAGCGACGCGCCTTCCGCGACGACGGCGATGTTCTCCGCGATTGCGGCCGCCACGACCTGTTGGCGCTGATCGCGGCGTGGCTGGTTGTAGTTCTTGATGCCGTGCGCGCCCTGCGCCTTAAGACGGCGCACATGGGCAAGCGCGTCGTCGTACGATTCGATATCCGCGAACCGGAACCCTTTCGCGCCGTACACGATCTCCGCCGTCGTGAAGATGCGCGGGCCCAAGATCATGCCCATACGCTGCATTTCCTGCGCCAAGAACGCTTCGCTCGCCTGGTTCGACGGATCGAAGATCGTTGTCACGCCCAGCGCCAGATGCGCGATCGCCGACCAGTTCTGCTTCGGCACGATGTCATCATCGCCCAACGGACCGTGCGCGTGCGCGTCGATGAGACCCGGGATGATCGTCTTGCCTCTCACATCGACGATCCGCGCGCCCGAGGGTGGTGTGACGTCGCTGCGCTTGCCCACCGCCGTGATGCGATGGCCGCTAACGACGACGACCCCGTCCTCGATCACCCCGCCGTCCGCCGCGGCCATGGTGACAACGCGTGCGCCGACGAGAGCGGTAACGCCTTCCGGCTTGTCGAGACCCATACTGACGCCGAGCACGCCATGGTGGTCGACGGCGGGCTTTCCCGGATCCGGCGTCTTCGGCTTGGGCGCCGACGGCATCGCGACGTCCAAGTTCATCGAGTACACCGCCGGCCCCAGCGTCCAGTAGAGCCGCCTCCCATCGCTCGACCACGCGGGATAGGTCGCGCCGCCCTCGCTGACGCGCACCACCGGCACTGCCGAGCTTTTCTTGCCGGCCGATACGTCCTGCGGTCCCGGCGTCAGCGGCATGACATATGCGGCGTAGTTGTCGATGAAGGCGACCGCATCGCCCTTTGGCGAAACCTCATAGCCCGTGACGAGTTCGCCCGACGCATGCTTGCGCTTCGCCTCGCCGTTGAGGTCGACGCTGACGAGATGCGTCTTCTGGTCCTCGACTTCGGTGAAGAAGATACGGTCCCCCGCCGCGCCGAAATGCGGATTGGCGCCGGACCGCGTCACGCGTTTCGGCGTCCCACCGCTCGCGGGAACGCGATAGATGCCCGGATCGTCTGAGTGCAGCGACGACAGCAGGTTTCCGCCCTGTCCCTTCTCGTAGACGATGGTCTTGCCGTCGGGCGAGAAGCGCGGCCGGCGATAGTGTCCGGGCTCGGGCGTTACCGTGCGCCGGCCGCCGCCGCTCGCGGACACGATGCGCACATGACCCAACCCGTCGTCCGTCCACTCGACGTAGACGATGGATTTTCCGTCACGAGAGAACGAGGGGAAGTACTCGAACGGATACGAATTGTTGTCGATCAGATGCTTCGCGGGGCCCGCCCCCGCGCTGACGTAGAGCTTGCCCAGCGTGTCGAAGACAAAGCGCTTCCCGTCCGGCGAAACCGTGAGATAGCGCGGCATTTGCGTGGGCCGGATGTCGGGCGCGACTTCGACCGCAGGCCGCGGCGGATCGATCACCGTGCGCGTGTCGTTCACCTTGAAGGGAATAACGCTCGCCTTACCGGCAAGGTCGACGCGGCGGATCTTGCCACCGGCCCAGAACACGACGCTCTTCGAGTCGGGCGTCCAAGCCATCGTCGGATAGACGCCGTGCACGGCCCACGTTTCCTGCAAGTCGCGATCGAGCGGAACATAGATCTTGTCGATCCTGCCGGTCGCCAGAGTCTTGACGAATAGCGACGAGACGTTGCGCTCGCGGCGCACGAAGGCGAGCTTCTTGCCGTCTGGCGACGGCGTCGGCCGCACAGCGCCGCCGGCGCCGTTGACGACGGTCGACACTTCACCGTCCGCCAAGTCGTAGCGCTCGATCTCGAACAAGCTTGTGTTCGAATCCTGCGCATAGTTGAACGTGTTCCCGGCCGAGACATTGCGCGCGTAGTAGATGCCGGTGCCGTCGGGCGTGAAGGCGGGTTCGCCAAGCTCCTTCTGCAGCTTCTCGTTCGCGCGCTTGACGAGCAACACGCCGTCGCCGCCGCCCACATGATAGAGCCAGATTTCGCCGGTACCGAGCGAGCGCTGCGTCGTGAAGTGCTTTCGAGCGGCGACGTACTTGCCGTCGCGGCTCCACGCAGGTTCGTTCGTCAGCCGGAATTTCTCCTGCGTGAGCTGCCGCTTGTCCGACCCATCCGCGTTCATAAGCCAGATGTTGTCGGCGCCGCCCCGGTCACTGGTGAATGCGATCTTGGCGCCATCGGGCGAGAACTGCGGCTGCATCTCGAAGGGCAATCCCTCGGCAATCCGTGTCGCCGCGCCGCCGGTTATGGGCATCGTGTAGATGTCGCCGAGCAAATCGAACGCGATCGTCTTCCCGTCGGGGCTCACGTCGACGTTCATCCACGTGCCTTCATCGACGTTGATCGTGACCGGCCGCGTCGGCAACGGCGGCGCCGACACATCCCACTTGGGCTTCTTGTCGTCCTTGCCGTCCCCGGCCTGCACCAACACCGCGGCGGCGCAAGCCGCCATCGCACACGCGAACAACTGAAATTTCATAATACCCCCGAGCCCTGCAGGCACCGTAGGCCATGGCGCGAAACCGGTGAAGGCGACAGGACGCTCACATTCGAGTGCGATTCATCGGGAAGCAGAGTGTTACCCCGCGTTATCAACCGCCCGATGTATTCGCCGTGCAGAGGGCGCATTGCCAGGTCGCGAGATGCCGCTAATGTCGCAGCACAAATACAAATCAGAACACTCAGTGAGGGAACGTGGCCGAAGCATCAACTGCGGTGGCGCCTGGCGCCGCCGGGCGTAGCTACGGCTCGCCGTCGTACCGCGGCTATGTGCTGATCCTTCTGGCCCTCGTCTACACGCTGAACTTCATCGACCGGAACCTCCTCTCGGTCATCGCCCAGCCCGTCATCAACGCCTTCAACCTCAGCGACACCGAATACGGCTTCCTCAACGGCCCGCCCTTCGCAATTTTCTACGCCCTGATGGGCATCCCGATCGCGATCGCGGCCGATCGCTACAACCGCGTCGTCATCATCGCGCTGTGCATCGCGATCTGGTCGGTGATGGCGGCGCTCTGCGGCTTCGCCACCAGCTTCCTCTTCCTGCTCGTCGCGCGCATCGGCGTCGCCATCGGTGAAGCCGGCTGCACGCCGCCCGCCAACTCGCTCATCGGCGACTACTTCAAACCGTCCAGCCGCGCCAACGCGCTCGGCATCTACGCAATGGGCGTAACCATCGGCGCAGCCCTCGCGAACGCGTTCGGCGGCCCGATCGCCACCAACCTCACCGGCGCCAACGTCGAACAGTGGCTGCAGGGGCAAAGCCTAGCCGCGCTCTTCCCCATCGACTGGTCCAACGTCGAAGGCTGGCGCATCGCCTTCGTCGCGATCGGCGCGCCGGGCGTGATCATCGCCCTCATCGTCTTGTTCACGATCAAAGAGCCGCCGCGCGGCTTCTCCGATCCGCCCGACATGCCGCGCCTGTCGAGCGCCGGTATCATGCAGACGCTGCGCGAACTCGCGACCAAGCCGACGTTCTGGACCATGGCGACTGGCGCGGCGCTCACCGCGGTGGTCGGCTACGGCCTCGCCGGATTTCAGGCGCCGATGGCGCAGCGCATTCACGGCATCAGCCCGGGCGAATTCGCGCTGCAGTTCGGCGTTCCGCTCTCGCTGGCGGCGGCCGCGGGCACCTTCATCGGCGGCTTCGCCACGGAGAAGCTGACCCCACGCT
The DNA here is from genome assembly GCA_034440355.1 of Alphaproteobacteria bacterium. Taxonomy (GTDB): domain Bacteria; phylum Pseudomonadota; class Alphaproteobacteria; order Micropepsales; family Micropepsaceae; genus SZUA-430. The sequence continues at coordinate 53,384 of JAWXBY010000166.1, read as the reverse complement.
TCCCAAGCGCCGTCGCCTGGATTCCGGCACTGGGCCTCTTCCTCTCGATCCCGTTCTACGAAGCGGCATTCTTCATGCCGACAGAAAACATCGACCTGGCGTGGTGGTTCTGGGCCACAGCGTCGACGCTGCACTACACCTATCTCGGCGGGCAATACACGATCGGGCAGGGCGTGGTATCGACTCGCTCGCGCGCCTCGGCCATCGCGATCCTGCTCCTCATCATCGCCCTCATCGGCAACGGCTTAGGCCCGCAGATCGTCGGCTTCATGAGCGACATGTTCATGGGCCAACAACTCGCCGCGAACGGCATGGCCGGCATCCTCACCAACGAAATGTGCCGCGCCAAAGACGTCCTCGCGACACTCCCCGAAGCTCAAAGAGCCATCTGCACGGCAGCCTACGGCGAAGGCCTTCGCCAATCGATGGCCGCCACCGCCCTCATCTTCATCCCCGCGGCAGCGTTTTTCTGGCTCTCGTCGCTGACCTACCAGAAAGACCTCGTCGCCCGCCACTAACCCCACGCCTCTCATCCTCCCCCGCAAGCGGGGGAGGGGGACCGTCCGCCGTAGCCCTGGCGAACGCGGATGGTGGAGAGGGCCAACGCTTCACCGCCATCTCCGAAAGCCCCACCGCCAAAGCATCGAACACCGCCCGGCAGATGGCGCTCGACTTCAGATCCTCATGCATCACGATCCAAAGCGGCAGCTGGATCGAAAGCTGATCCGCCAACACGCGCTTCAAAGACGCGTCACGCGCCGCAATACCAACCTGCATGACGCCAACGCCAAGCCCCGCGCGAACCGCAGCGAACTTCGCCAAGTCGTTATCGGTCCGCAGCGCAAAGCGCGCGTTTTCAATATCCGGAAACCGCTGCAGCATATCCCGTACCGCAGGCGTGTGACGATCGAACCCGATCACGTCGTGCTGCGCGAGATCACCAAGCGACCGCGGCACGCCCCTCCGCTTCAAATATGACGCGTGCGCGTAAAGCCCAATCTCCGTCGGCGGCAGCTTCTTCGCGAACAACGCCCCTTGCGTCGGCACGGTCTGCCGCACAGCGACATCCGCCTCGCGCGTCAGCAAATCGTGAAGGCCGTCCGACAGCACCAACTGGATATCGAGACGCGGGTGCGCCAAGCGCAACGCGGCGAGAACGGGCGGCAACCGCTCGACCCCCATAACCTCGCTCGCGCTGACGCGCACGCTGCCGGTCATCTCTCCCTTGCCGCTCGCGGCCGTTCGAAGCAACGTCGAGGCCGACGCGGCAATCGCCTCCGCCTGCGGCAGCAACGCCAGCGCGATATCCGTCGGCAACAACCCCCGCGGCGAACGCAAAAACAGATCGACCTCGAGGTCCGCCTCCAAACTCTCGACATGCCTGGCGACGGTCGGCTGCGTCAGCCCCAAAGACCGCGCCGCCGCCGACAGCGACCCAAGCTTCGCGACGGTCAGAAACGTGCGGTAAAGCGTCCAATCGGGCTCTGAGCTCATCGTTTTTCGTATAACAGACCAACGAAGTTAGCAAATTCCCAATGGGCCACGTTCTCTCCACCTTGGGAGTACGGGCCGAACCCGCGGCCGCTAATCATGAAGGAGAGAGACATGACGCCCGCGCGCGACCGCCTCGCCCGAATACTAATGATCGGCCTCGGGCTCGCTTCCGTCGGCGCCTTCGCGACGCCGGCGCTGACCTTCGACTCCTTCCCGCCGGAGCGGGTCAACATCGAGGCGTGGCGCATGTTCGGTTACCTCGTCTTCGCCGGCCTCTTCACGCTCCTCGGATTGTTCCCGCGTCGCATGACGGGCATCTGGGAACTTGTCCTCTTTCACAAAGCAGGCGTCGCGATCTTCCTGGCCTATTTCGTCAAACCCGACCCAGCAGCCAACGTGACCTTCGTCGACAGCACCAACAACATCATCCTCGTCGACACGGCCCTCACCGTCGTGACCTTCTTCTGCTACCTGCTGACAAGCGGCTGGCGCGCATGGTCGCCGCGCGGAGAATCCGAATGACCGGCCTCACCGTCGTCATCGGATACGGCGCCGCCGGACGCGCGACCGCGCAAGCACTCGCCGCTCGCGGCGACGAAATCTGCGTCGCTCAACGCAGCCGCCCGACCGACCTGCCGGCGAAAGCGGCCTTCAGATCGTGCGACGTCCTCGACGCTCAATCCGTTCGCCAAGCCATCACCGGCGCACGCCAAGTCGTCTTGGCCGTGGGCTTCCCGTACGACGCCCGCGTGTGGCGCAAAGTCTGGCCGAAGACGATCACCAACATTGTCGAAGCCTGCGCCGAAACCGGCGCGCGCGCGGTCTTCGTCGACAACCTGTACATGCTGGGACCGCAGAACAAGCCGCGCCGCGAAGACATGCCTCTGACCAAACGCGGGGAAAAGCCCGCGATCCTCTCCGAGGTCACCCGCATCTGGATGGCCGCCACAGCCGCAGGCCGCGTTCGCATCGCAGCCTTGCGCTGCACCGACTTCTACGGCCCCGGTGTCCCCGCATCTCATCTGGGCGCCAGCGCCTTCGGCAGGCTCGCGCAAGGGGAGCCTGCGTTCATGCTAGCGCCGCCCGATATCCCCCACGACTTCGCCTACGTGCCCGACATCGCGCGCGCCGTGATCACGCTGCTCGACGCGCCGGACGACGCGTTCGGCCAAGTCTGGAACATGCCGTGCGCACCGACGCGCACGCCGCGCGAGATTCTGCAACTCGGCGCCGACGCGCTCCACGTCAAATTAAGAATCAGAGCCATCCCCCTATGGCTCCTCCCATTGCTCGGCTTGTTCTCGCGCTTCCTGCGAGAGGTGGCGGACGTAGGCTTCACCTGGGATCGCCCCTACGAAGTCGACGGCACGAAGTTCACCCGCCGCTTCTGGTCCGACGTCACGCCGTATGAGGTCGGCGCCCCCGCCACGGCCCTTTCGTTCAAGGTGTCCCATGCCTGACTTCGCCGTTCCGACATTGCCGATGCGCAAGTCCGCCGAGACTCGCGCGTTCTACGAAAAGCTAGGCTTCATCTGCGCGCACGAACAGGATCCACCGGACTCGTTCCTGTTCATGGTCCGCGGCGGCATCCAATTGCAGTTCTTCGAGGTGCCCGGCATCGACGGCTCGATCAAGGACCACTCCTGCTATCTCTGCGTCGACGACCTAAACGCCACCTATCGCGCGTTCGAAGCGGCGAAGGTGGGCAAACTCATGCCGATCGAAGACAAACCTTGGGGCACGCCGGAGTTCGCCCTCGTCGACCTCAACGGCAACCTCATCCGCGTCGGCGCGCCGCGGCTTGAGATGTGAGCGATTAGTCCCTTCCGGTCGGCGTCGGTTGGTGCCAAAACAATGCACCACCGAACGAGGCGACCATGAGCGAGCAAATCCTCGAGCCCGGCCTTCCGATCATCGACCCGCACCATCACTTGTGGGACCGGCCCGCCGCCGTCATCAAGAACCTGCCGGCCTCCGACCACGGCTTCGTCGACATTCTGCGCGACATACCGCGTTATCTGTTGGACGAACTTCTCGCCGACATCACCGGCGGCCACAACGTGCGCGCGACGGTCTACATGGAATGCGGCGCGATGTACCGCGCCGACGGCCCCGACCACCTCAAATGCGTCGGGGAAACGGAATTCGTGAACGGCGTCGCCGCCATGACCGCCAGCGGCATTTATGGCGACGTGCGCGCCTGCGCCGGCATCGTCGGCCACGTCAATCTGCGCATCGGCGACGCGGCGGAAGACGTACTGCGCTCGCACATCGCCGCCGGCCACGGCCGCTTCCGCGGCATCCGCCACTCCGCCTCCTACGACGAAGACCCGAACGTGCTGGGTCCGCTGTCGGGCAGAAACACCGCGGGCCTCTATCTCAGCAAAGAATTCCGCGACGGCTTCAAGCACCTCCACAAACTCGGCCTGTCCTTCGACGCCTGGCTGCTCGAACCGCAACTGCCTGACCTGATCGATCTCGCGCGCGCCTTTCCCGAAACGACCATCGTGCTCGACCACGTCGGCACGCCGCTCGGCATCGGACGCTACAAAGGCAAGCGCGAGGAACGCTTCGCCATCTGGCGCCAGAACATCAAAACGCTCGCCGACTGTCCCAACGTCAACGTGAAAGTCGGCGGATTGCCGATGCCCTTCGGCGGCTGGCGCGCCCGCATGGCCGGCCCCGACGAGACGTCGCAGACTCTCGCCGCGCAATGGAAACCCTACGTCGAAGCCTGCATCGAATCCTTCGGCGCCAACCGCTGCATGTTCGAAAGCAACTTCCCCGTCGACCGCTTCGGCGCGACCTACACCGCCCTGTGGAACTCGTTCAAGCGCCTCGCGAAGGACTATTCGGCGGACGAAAAGACGGCCTTGTTCAGCGGTACGGCAAAACGCGTGTACCGCCTGAACATCGACTAGAACTCTTTCGCTTTCTTCGCATCCGCGACCGGGTCGCACGCCGAGCCGCATTTCGAATAATAGAGGTCGCGCAAGTCCGGCATCGGCTTCGTGATCTTGTTGGGCGGAATGCCCTCCGAATGGCCCTCGTGCGCCAGGATCAGCCACGCGCCGTTGTCCTGCTTCTCCAGGATGAACATCGTGGACACGGCATTCTCGTAGGTGACCTGCGCCGCCGACGCAAAAAAATAGCCGCGCTCCCACACCCTCACCTTGGCGAGGCGGGGATCGAGTTTCATCATGTCGATGTCGTACGCAAACGTCAGCGCCTTCGAGGCCATCTCGTTGTTGAGCAGCGGCCCGTTATAGGCAGCCCGGCTGCGATGCTCGGGCGGTTGATAGGGAATCTCCGCATAGCCCGGTCCGCCTTCGATCGCCCCCGGCGCCATCAGCGACCAAGGCGCGTCCGCCGGCACCTTGCCGACGCGCTGATACCACGCGGCGATCACGCCGCGGACCTTGGCCTCATCGTCCTGTGCAAACGCCGGCAACGTGAGCGCGGCGAACAGCACCAGACCGATCGAAACGGCAAGCCGCATGACAGAATCCCTCAAGCCGCACGGTGGTACCGATCAATCGCGGCAAAATTTAGGGAAGCGATTGCCTGTTTCGAACGCAGAGGCGGGCAGGAAGAGTTGTGGGCAACAGAACTTTCGGCCACAGCGGACGACGGCGCTTGATATCTTGGATCCCGCGGCGTGCTTTGGGTTCACGTTCGGCCGAGGGAGAGACGACATCATGAGAGCGCCAATCAGCATCACGATCGAAACGCCGAACTACCTCGTGCGCACGCTTGAAGAACACGACGACATAGCCAATTGGGGCGAGTGGCTCGCCGACCCGAACACCGCGCGCATGCTGAACACGGTCCCGAAGAAGATGACGGCGGACGACTTCAAAAAATACGTGCGCAAGTTCGACCGGATCGAGAGCCACCTGCTCGGCATCTTCCGGCGCGAAGGGGGCCAAATGATCGGCATATGGTCGAACTACATCGATTGGAAGCGCTCGGAGTTTCTGATCAACCTCATCATCGGCGACATCCCCGAACGCAAGACGCACGTCCGTCACGAGACGTCATGGCGGGTCAACCGCCATTTCTTTGAGAACTTGGATCTGAAATTTCAGCGCGCAACGACGCTGTCGACCAACATCCCCGCGATCCGCGCGCTCGAAGAAAAGCGCTGGACCTTGTCGGGTCGCACCACAAAGCCGGCAGCCGACGGAAACGGTAACGTCGAAATCCTGCTCTACACGCGATCGCGCGAGGTGTGGGCGAGCCAAACGCCGATGTCGGACGAAGCCTTGCTGGCCCGCGACAACGCCGCATGAATCCAGGCGAAACGAGCCGGCTGACCGTCTTCATGATGCGCGTCCTGGTGTTCGCCGCGCTTGCACTCGCTTTGTTTGGCATCGTTTGGCTCAACCTCAAAGAAAGCCCGCAGAGCACGGAGCGCACGGGGCAAGCGAGCGTCATCAGCGACGACACCGTCGCGATACCGGACACGCGCCCGATCCGTCTGCGAGGAATCGTGGCGCCGCGCGACGACAAATACCTGCGCCAACCAGGCGGCCCGGAAAGTACGGCAAATCTCCGTGCGTTCGTTGAGGGCAAGACGATCAAATGCGAGGTCGGTCAAGCGGACGCTACGGCGCCCACGACGTACGGTCTCTGCTATCTCGGCGGCAGAGACATCGGCCTCTATCAAATTGAAACCGGCCACGCCCGCGATTGCTTCGACCTCAACATGGACGACACCTACGCGCGCGCGGAAACGCAAGCACGCGCGCAAGGAAAAGACCTCAGCGCCATCTTCCCTCTGCCGGACGGCTGCAAGCGGTGACGCCCTTGAAGAGTAGCGTGCATTTGGGTTGACGTCGTTGTGATGTTCGCGTTATGTTCTAAACGTCACGACCGGTCGTCCAATGGAAATCGCCGCAATTCTCCATGCGGACTTGGATGCCTTCTACGCTTCGGTTGAGCAGTTGCTGAACCCGTCGCTGCGCGGCAAGCCCATAGCGGTCGGCGGCGGCGTCGTGCTTGCGGCATCATACGAGGCGCGCGCCTTCGGCGTTCGAAGCGGCATGCCCGGGCGGCGCGCGCGCGAACTCTGCCCCGGCATCATCTTCGTCGAAGGCCACTTCAGCGAATATCAACGGCTTGGCGACGCCGCGATTAGCGTCTTGAGCGACTACACGCCTGACATCGAGCGGATTTCCATCGACGAAGCGTTCGCCGACGTCGCCGGCTCCGCGCGGCTCTTCGGTGCGCCGGCAGAGATCGCAACGAGGGTCCGCGAGCGCGTGCGCGCAGAACTGGGCTTGCCGATTTCGATCGGCGTGGCGCGCACGAAGCATCTCGCCAAGATCGCCTCGCAGGTCGCCAAGCCCGACGGACTGGTGATCGTCGATCCCAGCGTCGAGCTGGAATTCCTCCACGGCTTGCCGGTCGACTTGATGTGGGGTGTTGGCCCAGCCACCAAAGCAAAGCTCGCCCAATCGGGCATCGAGACAATCGGGGAGTTGGCGCAAAGCGCACCGCAATCGATGGAGTGCCTGCTGGGCCGCGCCAACGGCCGAAAGCTGACGGCGCTCAGCTGGAACCGCGATCCGCGCGAAATCCAAACGCGCACCCGCGCGCACTCCGCCGGGGCGCAATCGGCGCTCGGTCGCAGACCGGCGGCTGAGCACGTCTATCGGCCTGTGCTGCAGCATCTCGCCGAACGGATCGCCGGCCGCCTTCGCGCCAAGGACCGCCCGTGCCGGACGGTTACCGTGCGCGTGCGCTTCGCCGATCTAAGGTCGGTCACCCGCGCGATCACGCTGCCCGCACCGATTTCGGCGACCACCGCGCTGCATGAAATCGCCGTCGATCTGGTGCGTGGCGTGCTCCTCGATCACCCTGAGGAGAAGACGATCTCGCTGCTGGCGATCTCCGCTTCGCAATTAGGCGACTCGCTCCTGCAATTGGAGTTGCCGCTCGGCCTCGCCGACGATGGCCGCCGTCCCGGAACGCGCAAAGGCCTGGCGCTCACGCGCGCCGACCGCGCCATCGACGCCATCCGCGACCGCTTCGGCTGGGAGGTGATCTTCTACGCATCGACCGCGCTCGGCAGGCCGCGCTCCGTTCCCGACGATTTCCGCAGCCTCGCCGAGAAGGACCTTTGATCAGTGGTGACCGTCGTGGCTCTTCGGATCGGATGGCGTCGCCGCCTTCTCCTGACTCGCGCAGGCGCGCACATCCGCGATCATCATCTCGCGCAACTTGGTCTTGCTCATGTGTCTGCCGTGATGCTTGCCGCTCGTGCGTTGCTCAACGCAGGTGTCGATCTTGGCCATGGCTTCCTCGGTCGCTTGCCGGCGCAGCTTCGCTTTGCATTCCTGCATGTGCGCCTTCATGTGCGCCTGCTTTTCCGTTGCCGTCAGCTTCTCCATGGCCGCCATGCCCGATGGCGGATGCGCACAGCCCATTTCCTCCATCATCTGATGCATCGGGCCTTTGCCCATGGCGCCCATCTGCATGCCGCCGTCGCCCTTGTGCATCGCGCAGCCGGACAACGCGACCGCCACCGCAGCCGTTGCGAGCAAGCGCGACGAAGCGCGTTGTCTATCGTTGATCATGCGTCTGATCCTTTCCTTCTGGATGATGATGATGGCTCGTCCCGCGCAAGGCGGCCGTGATGTAGATCAAGGTGAGGGACCACGCGCGACCCCCGGATATTGCCCCAAATTTGGTCGCGCGTTATTCAACGGTTGGCCCAGGCTCAATTCCCACCGGATGGCGTTTCATGGAAATTTCCCGTCGTAGCGTCATTGCCGCCGGTACGGCTCTGAGCCTTGGCGCCGCAAGCCGCGCCGCGGCCGGCCCGGCCAGCGCCGCCCGCTTTCCCAAGAATTTCCTCTGGGGCACGGCGATCTCGGCGCACCAAAGCGAAGGCAACAACACCAACAACGACGCCTGGATCCGCGAGAACGTGAAGCCGACGCTGTTCAAGGAACGGTCCGGCGACGCCTGCGACAGCTATCACCGTTACGCCGAAGACATCGCGATCGCGGCAAGGCTCGGTTTCAACTGCTACCGCCTCGGCATCGAATGGTCGCGCGTCGAACCCAGCGAAGGCCAATTCTCGAACGCCGAACTCGATCACTACGCGAAGGTGCTTGAGACCTGCCGCGCGCACGGCCTGAAACCCGTCGTGACGTTCAACCACTTCACGACCCCGATCTGGTTCGCCGCCCGCGGCGGCTTCGACGAACCCGACGCGCCCGACCTCTTCGCCCGCTACTGCGCCAAGACGACGGAGCGCTTAGGGCCGTTGATGCACCTCGCCACCACCTTCAACGAAGCCAACATCCAATACCTGGTCCGCCTCCTCGCGCCGAACGCCGGCGAAAATCCCGCCGCCCAAGCGATGATGAAAGCCGCCGCCGCAGCGACCGGCTCACCGAAATTCAAAAGCCTCGCCTTCTCCGACCCCGACGTCACGACGCCGCTGCTGCAAGAGGCGCACCGCAAAGGCTACGCCGCGATGAAGGCGGCACAGCCCAATCTCCCCGTCGGCCTCACGCTGACGACGCAGGACATCCAGACCACAGGCGCGCCATCCAACGTCGACAAGTGGCGCGACCGCCTCTACGGCGATTGGGTCAACGTCGCGCGCACCCACGCCGACTTCATCGGCGTCCAAACCTACACGCGCTTCTGGGTGGATGAGAACGGCATGGTGTCCCCGCCCAAGGGCGCCGAACTCACCGACGCCGGTTACGAATTCTATCCGCAGGCGCTGGGCGCCACGATCCGCTGGGCCCACAAGACGATCGGCAAACCCATCTACGTCACCGAAAGCGGCATCGCAACGAACGACGACACCCGCCGCATCGCGTTCATCGACCAAGCTCTGACCAGCCTGAAGGAATGCCTGGCCGAAGGCATCCTCGTACACAGCTACCTCTACTGGTCGCTGCTCGACAATTTTGAATGGACCTCGGGCTTCAGCAAGCATTTCGGCCTGGTCGCCGTCGACCTCAAAACCTTCAAGCGCACGCTCAAACCTAGCGCTCGCCACCTGGGCCGCATCGCACGCGCGAACGGACGCTAGGCCAGCGCCTTCATCAGTCTGATCCAAAGCTGCTGATCGAAGTCTTTGTCCGGCGCGGCCTGGCCCATGCGCACGACGACGAGCTTCAAGCTCGGCACGACATAGAGCTTGCGGTCGAGCGCACCCAGCGCGGCCACAAGATCGTCCGGCGCCGCCGGAAGGAGCGAGCCCTCCGCCCGTTTCCCAGGCGGACGCAGCGAGTACGCGGCGCCGTTCAACCACCACAATCGGCCGTAAGCGGGATTGGTCTTCGAGCGCGCAAACAACGCCGCCAACGCCGCCTCCGAAACGACGCGCGCACCACCGGCCGCGCGGCCGCCATCCAGCACAAGCTGCCCGAACGCCGCGACGTCGCGCGGGCAGGTGACGAGCCCCGTCGGATTGCCCACATCGGCGAACACCGCGGGACGCTTACGCCATGCGGTGTTCGTCATCCCCGCCGGCGCCGTCAGCCAATCCTGCGTCATCGTCTCCAGCGTCTGCTTGGCAGCCGCCGCCAGCACGCGCTTCGTCACCGCATAGGCCGGCGTGTTGTAGAAGAAGACCGAGTCCGCCGGCGCAACATAGGCAAGCCCCTCGCTCAACCCCGAACTCATCGTCAAAAGATGGATCACGAGGATCGCGCGCTCCTGCTCGGCCGCCGCCTTCGACCATCCCGCGCCGATGTAATCCGAGACCGGCTTCTCGACGTCCAGCAAGCCTTTGTCGACGGCGATGGCGGCGAGCATCGCGACGAAACTCTTCTGCTGCGAAGCGACGTCCTCGAGCAGCGCACCGTCCGGCGTCGTCCCGTAGCTGAAGTTGCCGCGAAACGGCGCGGCGTCGGCCGGCAGCGGCCAGTTCTTCTCGACCAGCGTCGCGCGGTCGCGCACGACGATGAAGCCCGTGGTCTTCTGGCCCCCCACATAGTCCAACACATCCTGCATCGCGCTTGAAAGCGCGGCGAACGCAGGCGCGACGGCAAAAGCGGCGGCACCGGCCAACAGGCCTCGGCGAGAAAGGATAAACGTCATGCGCGGCTCCTGCTACGATACGACCGGCGAGAGCGTACAACGGGAGAACCTCATGCGGCCATCGCGCCGAACCATTTTGACCTCCGGTGTGATCGCCGCCGCGGCAAGCGGCGCGGCCTCCGCGGCCACGCGGCCGAAAGCACACGACGCAGCCTGGCTGCAATCCGTCGTGGAGCGCTACGCCGCGTTCGGCGGCAAAGCATCCGGCGGGCCCGGCGACGAAGCGTGCGGCGCGTGGCTGGAGGCCGAACTCACCCGCGCGGGCTACGCCTGCGAGCGGCAATCCTTCGAAGTCCCATACTTCGACCCTGCCACCGCGACGCTGGTGAGCGGCGAAGCGCGCGCCACGGTGATCCCGCAAGCACTCGTCAGCCCAACGGGACCGAGCGGCATGACCGGACCCTTGCGCCGTCCGGATCGCGACGGCGACATGGAAGGCGCCATCGCCATCTTGGATCTGCCCTACACGCGTTGGGGCGGCATCGGCCAAATCGCAAAGCCGGTCGCCGACGCATTTGGCCGCGGCGCCGTCGCCGCCGTCGCCATCACCAACGGGCCGAGCGGCGAGGCCGTCGCCCTCAACGTGTCCCCGCATAAACCGGGCTTCGACCGCCCGGTCGCCATCCTCGCACCGAAGGACGCCGCACCCTTCCTCGCAGCCGCCGCCAGCGGATCGAGCGCAACGCTCACCGTCGACGGCCGCGGCGGCAAGCGTCCGGCCTACAACCTGATCGCCCGCCGCGACCGCAAGGCGGCGAAGACGTTCATCCTCTCGACGCCGCGTTCGGGCTGGTTCGACTGCGTCGCCGAACGCGGATCGGGCTTAGCCGTCTGGCTCGCCCTCGCGCACTGGCTGGCGTCGGCGAAGCACCAAGTGAATCTCGAACTCGTCGCCACCAGCGGCCACGAATACGTCTATCTCGGCGGCGAACACTATCTGTCGGACAAGGCGCCCAAACCCGAACGCACGAAGCTCTGGATGCACATCGGCGCATGCCTGGCCGCGCGCGACTGGCACGACATCGGCCCGACACCGCGCCCCCTCTCCAGCGCCGACGCCGGGCGCGCGATGGTCGCCACCCCGGATCAAATCGAGCGCCTGCGCCGCGCCTTCAAAGGCCAAAGCGGCCTGCAAGACGTCTACATCGCCGACAAAACGACGGCCGCCGGCGAAATCGTCAACGTCATCGACGCCAAATATCCCTCCGCCATCGGCGAGTACGGCTACCACCGCTACTTCCACACCGCGGCCGACGACCTCCGATGCACATCCGGCGACCTCATCGCCCCGGTGCTGGCCGCCTATCGCACAGCGCTCGCGGCCTGCCTGCGCGCTTGAGGGTCGGCGCTATTCCTTCGGCATCAGCGCCGTCCGAAGCGCGCGCACGCGCTCGAGCAGCGGCTGCGCCTGTTCGATCGCAGCACCGTGCTCGAACGAAATCGCCTTCTCGCCGGAGGCCTTGACGATGGTCAGCGACTCCGCGCCGCCATCCGCGCAATCGGGACAGCCGATGACGGCCGGCAACCCGTCGAGCTTCGCCGCCTCCGCCAGCCGCGCGATCTCACCCCATTCGGCCGGCGTCAAAGTCTGCGTGAACCGCTGCTCGGGCAGTTCCTGCGCGCCGCGCCCGCCGCGCGACGAGCGCACCAGCACCGCGCCCGCCTCCGAAATCTCAAGCCGCGTCGAGCAATAGCCGACGCACATCCCAAACGACGTCGTCGACACGACCTGCCGAACGCCCGAAGCCGTCGCGGCTTGCTCGCAAGAGGCCAGAGCCACAACGCAAAGGACCAAAGCGCACGCGCGCAGAACGACGTCGATCAAGGCGGCTCTCCTCATGTAGACGGCATCGACCATACAGGCTGTGGACGCACGATGCGAGATGCAGCTATCGTCAACCGAACACGCGAACGGAACGTCAGCCATGGCCACGACGACGAAGCACCGGATCTATGCCATCAGCTTCGCCAGCGTCTATCCGCACTACATCGCAAAGGCGGAGAAGAAGGGACGCACGCAGGCGGAGGTCGACGAGATCATCCGCTGGCTGACCGGCTACAGCCAATCCGAATTCAAAGCCCAACTGAAAAAGAAAACCAACCTCGAAGACTTCTACACCAAAGCCCCCAAACTCAACCCCGCCCGCCGCCAGATCACCGGCGTGGTCTGCGGCATCCGCGTCGAAACCATCGAAGACCCGCTGATGCAGGAAATCCGCTACCTGGACAAACTCATCGACGAACTCGCCAAGGGCAAGGCGATGGAGAAGATTCTGCGGGCATAGAAGCGTCGCGCTCGCGCTCTCTATGCGGTCCCAAGAAACCGCTCGACGATCGCCGGCAACATCGGATCGACGGCGAGCGTGTAGTGGATGGCGCCCGGCACGATCGCGAACTGATGCGGCGGCCGCAGTGAGCCGTCGAGCCCTGCGTCGCGCTGGCCACCGCCCAACGCCTTCCAGAACTCGACCATGTGTTCGGGCCGCTGCGCGTCGGCGTCGGCGAAGACGAGCAGCGTGCGCGCCCGAACCTTGGCGACGTCGGCGCTGTAATCATAGTCGCGCTTCGTCATCTCACCGAGCTTCCGGAAGAGCTTCGTCCAATCGACATCGGGATAGGCCTCCCCCATCGGCGACGCCTTGACGCTGGGGCCATACGCGTCGGCGTGGGACTCCAGTTCATCGAAAGCCTTCACGCCCTCCGGATAAAAGCCGCTCTTCTTCATCGCCCCGGACACCAGCACGAGCCGGTCGACCACGTCCGGATGCCGGATAGCGGTCTGCAGCGCCACGCCCGCGCCCAGCGAATATCCCATGACGTCCGCCTTGCCGAACTTCAGATGACCGATCACGGCGGCAATGTCGTCGCCCATCGTTTCATTGCGCAGCGGCCTGTCGGTGTCCGGCGTGCGCCCATGCCCCTGGAGATGGACGGCGATCACCTGCCGCCCCTTGGCCAACGCGGCCCGATTGTCGCCAAAGCTGTCCGGGTCGATCCCGCCGTGAAGAAGAATGAGCGGCTTGCCGGCGCCATGCACGCTGTAAAAAATATGCTGGCCATTCACGTCGGCAAAATTCTCATTCGACATCGGCACGGCCTCCTTGGCGTGAACGGGAAGGGCCGCAGTCAACGCGGCGGTCGCTGCGGCCGTCTTCAGAAAATCGCGTCTGAGCATACCGTCCCCTCGTCGCGTATTATGCTCACGATCCGCCGGCGAGCAACTCGTCCAGCTGCGCGAACTGTTCGGGCAGGCCTTCCGCCGAACCGGCGAGCGCTTCGTCGAGGGCCGCCGTCGTCGGATAGAGCTCGTGGAAGGTGAGCAGCGTCTTACCGCCATGTTCTTCGAGCGTCACCGTGGTCACGGCGCCCTGATCGCTTTCGTCGTTCGTCCAGACGATGCGCTTGTTCGGCACGACTTCTTTATACGTCCCGAAGAACGCCATCGTTTGATCCGAGCCCGGAAAGCGGAACACGAGCCGATACCCGCCCCCGGTGCGCATATCGATATCGCACGAGAGCAGTGACGGGCTCATCGCCTTCGGCACCCACCAACGCCGGAACAACTCAGGCTTACTCCACGCCTCGAAGACGATGCGCGCCGGCGCATTGAACGTTCGCGTCACGACGAGTTCGCGATCGGACTTGCGTTCCACTTGGGTAGGGTTCATGGCGGGACTACCTTCTTTTCCTGCGAGCATCTGCCTTCTCCTTAGCCTTCAATTCCTCGACAATCTTGTCCAACTCGTCGAAGCGTGCGCTCCACAATTGCCGGTGCCGCTCGATCCACGCGGCCTCTTCTTCCAGCGCGCGCGCGCCAAGCCGGCACGTCCTGACGCGCCCGGCCTTCTCAGTCGTAACAAGCCCCGCCCGCTCCAACACGCCGACATGCTTCTTCATGCCCGTAAGCGTCATATGAAACTTCGAGGCGAGGTCCGTGATCGAAGCATCGGCGCGCCCAAGCTGCTCCAACACGCCGCGCCGGGTCGCATCCGACAGCGCAGCAAACGAAGCATCGAGGCGGGTTTGATGAAACTGAACCATAAGGTTCAGTGTATAACGGATCGATTCAAAGCGCGCAAGAGGAAACCCAAGCGCCTCTCATCCTCCCCCGCTTCAGCGGGGGAGGGGGACCATCCGCCGTAGCCTTGGCGAAGGCGGATGGTGGAGGGTGGGGCGACGCAGCACCGACCAAGCGGGGCGACACGCGAGGGCCGCGCGCGCTTGATCGCGTCGAATACGGCCGCTGAGGATTCTGCGTACGGGCTAGTCTCGGGCCATGAACATCCATCGATGTCCCTCGAGATCCTCAACGCGATATCGTCGCGCCGGCGGCCCATCCTCCGGTTCAGACAAGATCATGGCGCCTGCGGCCTTAGCCCGAGCATGGTGCTGATCCACGTCCTCAACGTAGACGAGGACACCATCAATGATCCATGGCAGAGCGGACCATGAGGCGGCAATCTCGCAGGTGCCGCGATGTCGCTTGGGGCCTTCATATTCCGCTGACGGACTGGCCAACATGATTACGCCATCCCCAATCGACATTTCGCCGTGAGAAAGCCTTCCATCGGAAGACGTGAAGCGAGCTGTCTCCGTGAATCCAAACACTTCGGCCAGCCATTCTAGGGCGGCAATGCCGTCCTCATAGGTCAGAAACGGAACCACGTCTGGCATCTTGTTCTCCTTTCGCCGGACACGACTACCTGTCGCCATATTTCCCTCCGACCAATTCGCCGAACGATCGCCGGCGATTTACGGCTTGCGCGGCGCAACCAGCTCAGCGCAAGGATCGGGTCGTGGATGCGGGGGGATGACGTGGGTTACGTCGTAGGCCGCGGCGTCGCCGGGCTCGGCCTTCTCGACGTAGCCGTGGACGTGCGGCTTGATGGATGTCACGAGGCTCAGCCAGCGCGGCACGCCGACGTCCTTGCGCACGTGACCGTTGCCGGCCAGCAGGACCGCGCCGTTGGTGGAATGCTCGGCCAAGAGTTTTGCCATCCACACATCGCGCGCGACCTGGGCGTTGACCATGCCCGGCACCATGTCTTCGGGAAATTTGCCGCAATGTCCGTCGATGATGGCTTGGCGTTGTCGCGCCGCCAGATCGGTCGGCAGAACTTGATCGAGTTTGAATTGCCGGATGGTCTCAGGCTCAAGCGCGGCCGTCAGACCGCCACCGATCACCTTGCCGGTGTCGGCGCGTGAGACGTTGGCTGCGATCAACGGCAAGCGATACCGCAACGCCAGCTCGATCACGGGCTTGTACAGCGGCCATTCCCAGCGTTTGCCGCCGGCCGCGGCGATCACGCAATCAGCATCGCTACAGTGCGCCTGGGCCTGCGTCAGCGCCGCCTGATTTTCGCGGTCGAATTGTTCCATCAGCAATGCCGGTCGGAAGCCACCCTCCACCTCCCCGCGCAAAGCGTCAGTGCGCTGGCGATGGCCGTCGGGATTATCATGCACCTCGCCCAGCAGCATGAGCCGCGGCCCTGCCGATGACGCCGCTTGATTGGCCCACGTCGCCAGCAACAAGCCGATGCCGACACACAGCCCGAGCGCGGTGTGGTGCTTATACATGGAGTGGCGCATCGCTAGTCGAGAACCTTCCCTTGCCGCCAATAGCCATCAAATTGACGGAGCCGCAGTAAAGCCTGTTCTCCTTCAGGAGAATCTCGCGGATCGATTTGACGGCGGCTGCTTCGCCTGCAACCCAAGCATAGCGCACGACACGGCGCAGATAGTTGGTTGGTGTCAGAGCGCGCTCCTAGCTTCGACTTCTCAAATACGGTTTCTCGCCGACTACACCATCCCGGCCATATTGATAATGTATCGTCCAACTCGTCCCACATCTTTCTCGATCTCAAGGCCGTTGAAACTGAAATACGCTGGCGATTTTCCATACTCCCTCGGCCGCACCCAAAAGAAGAGTTCATATCCTCCAGTCTTACGAGTAATGCCGATGGATAGGCTCCCGCCAACGCTTCCCATGCCCTCTAGAGCCATTGATTCGACCACGAGCTTTGGCCATCGCCCTGTTCGCCCATGTGGTTCACCGTCGTTTTTGAACTGATGTATTTTTCGTCGGAATTCGTCTTGGCCGCTCCCGAGGAGGACTATTTCATCCTCACTTGTTGGATTGAACTCTTGGATCTTGAGTTCCCCGCTGTCGCCACCGATACGAAATATCTGAAAGCGCGCCTCTGTGTGGCACCAGCCAAAGACCGCGCTTTCGAACTGCGACGCACCAGAGTTTCGACCTAGGCGAACCTCGTCCGAAAACCGCTGAGCTACTCGTCGGACAAGTTCTGCGACCTCCGACATCCTTGGAGGGGCCTCTTTTTTGGGCGTTGCGAGATTCTGCAGGAAGGTGGCCACTGTCGCATAAGTCATCAACGCGGGCAGGCTTGCTCCCGCAAAAGCAAAACCAAACTCCGTTGCGAAATGCGGATTGACGCCGCCGATCTCGTCTGTAGTGCTTGGTATTCGTCGGCACACAGTGGGAAGCGCGAGAAGCTTCGCGCCGCTGTCCGTGAGCACCACGACACCTTGATCGCCGGGACTACAAATGCGTGTGTCGGCAACCGACCACAGAAATCCTTCTTCACGCCAGATCGCGACGATCGTCAAAATCTTGACCCCTTCATCTAGGCTTCGCAATCGAGGCGTTGTTAGACGGCTCGCTGGATAACAAGGCGTAGCCTAGTCTAAAGCGCCGTTGCGCTCGTCAGTTGTCATTGAATCTGTTACGAGCGCGGTGGAGGTTTCCTAGTTTTCGTCGCCTTCAATACCGCGCTCGATCTTGCCGAATTTCTCAGCCCGTTCCTTTTGGGCGCGCCGCTTGGCTTTGCTGAGAAACAGTTTCAGGTAGCCCTCGAGGTCGTTGTAGCTGTCCGGAGAGAGATCGTCGGGGAAGGTCAGCGTCACATCACCTTCGTCGAGCGCAAATACTTCCTTCCGCATGATGCTGCTTTTGGCATCATCGTATATGTTTCGGATCGGCACCGTTGGATCAGGTGCCGCTTGTTTCTTTTGCAGTGTCGTTTGTTCCATCGGAATGCCCGACTCCGTTCCTTCAACCTGCACCCACATCTTGCCTTCGTGATTGAATATCCGGCGCACCCGGCGTGGTCGGTCAAACACGTCCGCGCCATTGACCGTGGCCTGGACCCAATCGCCTACCTGAATTTCTGGGCGGGGAGGGTCTTCTTTGGCAGGTATAGCGGCAGATTGCCCAAGTTTTGCAAACTTAATTGTCTCCTTATAGGCTTCCATTAAGTCCTTCGCGCCGTCCTCGCTGAAGCCACGATCACGGACAAGGAACGTCTCCAAGGTGGGATCGGAAGGCAGATCAGCGCCCCACTTCTCCCATAGCTCCTTATGAATTGTCGGTGTAAGCGCGACCTTTTGAACTAGCGCATCGCGCTCCGGCGACACTGGTTGCTTGTCGAGAAGAATTTTCAAGGCCGTATCGGTAAGGCGCGCTGACCGATCCTCACCGCTTCCCTCAAACTCAAACAAGCCGAAATAACCTAGCGCTGCTATCGTCTGTTTTGTCGGGCCGGTCTTCTCTCCCATCTCCCAGGCTTTCGCAATCGCTGGTCGCGGCGAAAAGTGCTTTGGGCGCCCGCCTTCTGCTACTCGCAGCTGCTCAGCTTTCTCCAGCGCCTTCTGCACCGAGATGAAAGGGTACGCGGGGCTGCGGCCCTGGCGCGGCTTCTTGGCGGCGGTGGGAGTATCGGTCGAGGCCATGTGATTCTCCTTCGGGTCGCACATTAGCACACAAACGCGGGGGTTGGGTCAACCTAAAGTGTGCGCGTAAGTGCAAAAATATGTTTGCACATATCAGAAGTGAGCGTATGTTTGACCCCAGTAACAGAGGTCAGGAGGCCCAAATGCTCAGGGTTAAGAGCTCCCGCCGCGCAAGCCGAGCGGCGTGGGGCGAAGAGACAAACGAAGGGCCTCATTCCTGAAGCCTTGGACGGCGGGAATGAGGCCCTGATCGGCCTGATCGGGGATGACACCCCAGAGCGATGATCGCTTCGGAAAGAGATAGCATCAAATGCTAACTTTTTCCATCACGCCCCAAGTGGCCGCATCCGCAAATTCGTGGATTGGCCCCATGAACATCGCCGCCACGGGGATCGTCAGATCATCGGGCCCTAGAATAGGGGGCACGATGCATGTTCCTACGGGCGCGGATCGGTGAATCGGCATCACGCCCCCATTACGGATAGAAGGTAGGCGGTCGCGGCGACGCCCGCGAAGCGACTCATTGGTGCTAGTCCGGTTTGAACCTGCGGTCGAGGCGCGCTTGGCGCTGGGTGATCGGGACGGCCGGGTCGAGGTGGATGACGGTCGCGGCTGTAGGCGCGAGCATTTTGGTGGTGTGGGCGTAGTGGTTCTTTGGGACAGCGACGTAGACGCGTGCGCCTTTCAACGCGCCCGGCTTCATCGTCGCGACGATTGCGGTTAGCACCTTCGCCAAATTATCCGGCGCGGCAGGGGCGGCGATCATTAGTACGCCGATGCCGGCCGGGAGATCGTCGTCGGTGAGTGCGTCGCGCAGCCAGGTTTCCGACGGCGCGTAGTTATCGGCCTTTGGGTCGCGCAAGATTTTGATGACTGGGTGGTTGTTCTCCCAATCGGGATCGAGGCGGTAAAACGCTTCGCGCAAATATTCATGCCAATCGGGGTCAGCTGTCGTCGTTGGGCCCAAGAGCGGTGCACGGAATCTTGCGTCGGCTGCGTCTTCGGCTGCTTGTTGGGCTTTGCGAGCGCCGGCGGCGTCGGCCAAGGCGCGCTCCCATGAGCCGTCGGTCGGCAGGCGGATTTTGCCGGTCGAAAGTTCTATGCCGACGTCGACGAAGGTTTCGGTGTCGCGGGACGGGCTTTGGCTTTCCGTCGGCACCACGATTTTCAGCATCAGCAGGCCGGCGGGTTGGTCGATCGTGTGTTCGCCGCTCCAGTCGAGCGAGCTCACTGAGCGCGGCAGCGCGTCGACCCAATAATCGGGGAGGATGTCGTTGAGCCTAAATTTGCGGATGAGTTTGCCCTCCGGACCGTAGATGACGACGGCGTCGTCGCCGAAGCCCATGAAGTGCCAGTTGTCGAACGTCGCCACGTAATTGCCGGTGTTCGAAACCAGCGCGCTGACCGGCGACACGTCGTTGACGAGGTCGCGCGTCCACACGGCTTTCCATCGTGCGGCGCCGATCGCTCGCTCGAGCAGGCCGCGCGGTGCGGTCTCCTTACTGCCCGGCGTTTGGCCCGGTTTGTCGTCGCCGCGTTGTTTGCCTTCGAAATAGGGCAGGGGGCCGGCGATATCGCGCGGCGTAACCGTGAAGCGGAAGGCCTTGTTGGCCGAGAGATAGGATTTGACTTCGGGCGGCAACCACGAGTCGGCGCGGACGGAGACGGCAGCAAGCACCAGCATCGCCGTGATTAAGATCGCGCGCATGTTGCCCCCGCCTTTTGCCCACGGAGCTTAGCGTGAAAACACAAATAAATACGGGGACATGATAGAAAATTCGGTTCATTGACTGACGCCGAAGTTCCTGCTATGTTCTGCCAAGCGATTTCCATCCCAAAAACTTGACAACCTGGCACCGTTTGGATGGCACTCGCACGCCGCCACATGTGACGCCACGTGACGCCAATGTGATGGCAGCGTGACGCCAGAAACCGCAGAATTCTGCCGATGTGACGCCGTGACGGATCGGATTACATCCGTTTTTGAAATGCCAATGAAATCAAGGACCGCCGCATGCCTCTCGATCTCGAAACCCGCGACCAGCTGATCACCTCCGTCCGCCGCTTCGTGAGCGAACGGCTGGTCCCGATCGAAGACAAAGTCGCGCGCGACGACCTCGTCCCCGACGACGTGGTGGCCGAGATGCGCGAGCTCGGCCTCTTCGGCATTTCGATCCCGACCGAATACGGCGGCCTCGGCCTCACCATGGAAGAGGAGGTCCTGGTCTGCTTCGAACTGGGCAAGACCTCGCCCGCGTTCCGCTCGGTCATCGGCACCAATGTCGGCATCGGCAGCCAAGGCGTCGTCATGTTCGGCCGCGACGATCAGAAGAAAGAGTGGCTGCCCAAACTCGCGAGCGGCGAGGCGATCGCAAGCTTCTGCCTCACCGAACCGGGCGCGGGCTCCGACGCGGCGTCGGTGCGCACCTCCGCCGTGCGCAAAGGCAATGAATACTACGTCGTCAACGGCACGAAGCGCTTCATCACCAACGCGAACAAGGCGTCGGTCTTCACGCTGATGGCGCGCACCGATCCGGCGAACAAAGGGGCAGGGGGCATCTCCGCCTTCTTCGTGCCGTCGAACCTGAAGGGCATCACCGTCGGCAAACCCGAACGCAAGATGGGCCAGCAAGGCGCGCACATCTGCGACGTGGTGTTCGAGGATTGCCACGTCCCGGCCGACTGTCTACTGGGCCAAGAGGGCCAGGGCTTCCGCGTCGCCATGCAAGTGCTCGACCGCGGCCGCATCCACATCGGCGCGGTCTGCGTCGGCGTGGCTGAGCGCCTCATCCGCGACGCCGCGAAATACGCGATGGAGCGCGAACAGTTCGGCCAAAAGATCGCCGAGTTCCAATTGATCCAAGCGATGCTCGCGGACTCGCAAACCGAAATGTACGCCGCCCGCTGCATGATCCTCGACGCCGCGAAGAAACGCGACGCCGGCGAAAACGTCACCATGGAAGCCGCCTGCGCCAAATACTTCGCGAGCGAAATGGTCGGCCGCGTCGCCGACCGCGCGGTGCAGATCCACGGCGGCGCCGGCTACGTCACCGACTACGGCGTCGAACGCTTCTACCGCGACGTCCGCATCTTCCGCATCTACGAAGGCACGAGCCAGGTCCAGCAGCTGGTGATTGCCCGCAACCTCTTGAGATCGTTATCGTGACGCATGGGAATGTCTTCTCGCAGCGGAACGTCTATCCGCTAGCAGTCGTTCAGGATCGCTACGGCGGCTCGTATTCGCGCGGCGCCTGGATAGCGATCGCGCGCGCGGACGAAGCAGACTTTGGCGGCAAGATCATCGCGCTCCTAAATGCTGACGAAGGTGTAGAAGGACCGTGGAGCGATGACGTCAGCGCCATGCTGTTCTGGAAAGAGCCACCAGAGTTCGTAGCAGTAGGTCCGACTCCTGACTTGGCCATGTCCGCGCTGTTCGAGAAGGGTTGGTGGGACGACCACAATCAGGCCGAACGCGAGATCGAGTCGCTGCTTGTGGAGACGGGTGGGAAAGCCATCTGTCCAGCGGATGTGGCCAAGCGAATAAATCCGGCGAACTGGAAACACCACCTAGGACAGGTCCTGGCCGGTGTCGGACGTTATGGGCCGAACGAAACCGAATGCGTCACACCGGATGGCCGCATCGTTCAACTCTTCAGCGTCACGGCGATTGGTGTTGTACCTGAAGGCGTCAGCCTCGCGATTGACGGACAAAACGTTATAGTGCGCATCCGACGCTGCGCGACACCACGGGCGAAACAATGACCAAAACCATCCGCATCGGCTGCGCATCGGGCTTCTGGGGCGACAGCTTTACCTCGGCGCCCCAGCTCGTCGAAAAGGGCAACATCGACTACCTCGTTTTCGACTATCTGGCCGAGATCACGATGTCGATCATGGCCCGCGCGCGAGAGAAGGACGCACGCTTCGGCTACGCGCACGACTTCGTCACCGTCACGATGGCCGGTATCGCCCGCGACATCGCGGCGAAGAAGATCAAGGTCGTCACCAACGCCGGCGGCGTCAACCCGAAAGCCTGCGCCGAAGCGCTCGAAGCGCTCCTCGCCAAACAAGGCGTCGCGCTGAAGGTCGCCTACGTCGACGGCGACGACGTCCTCCCCGCGCTGGACAAATGGAAAGCGCAGGGCGTGAAGGAAATGTACACCGGCGCGGCGCTCCCCGAAAAACCGATCAGCATGAACGTCTACCTCGGCGGCTTCCCCGTCGCGGCGGCGCTGGCGAAGGGCGCGGACGTCGTCATCACCGGCCGCTGCGTGGACAGCGCGGTGACGCTCGGCGCCTGCATCCACGAATTCGGCTGGACCCCGAAAGACGTCGACAAGCTCGCCGGCGGAAGCCTCGCCGGCCACATCGTCGAATGCGGCGCGCAAGCCTGCGGCGGCATCTTCACCGACTGGGACCAAGTGTCGGAGTGGGAAAACATCGGCTACGCCATCGCCGAAGTCTCGCCCGACGGCTCATTCGTCGCCACGAAACCGGACAACACCGGCGGCCTGGTCAGCGTCGGCACGGTCGGCGAACAGATGCTCTACGAAATCGGCGACCCGCAAGCTTACATGCTGCCCGACGTCATCTGCGACTTCTCCGGCGTGAAGCTGGAACAAATCGGCAAAGACCGCGTGCGCGTTTCGAACGCGAAAGGCTACCTGCCCACCGCAACATACAAATGCTCGACCACGTATGAGGACGGCTTCCGCGTCGGCAACCTCGTCGCCATCGGCGGCATCGACGCCGCCGCCAAAGCGCGCCGCACGGGCGAGGCGGTGCTGGCCCGCATGGAAGGCATCCTGCGCCAACGCAACTGGGGCCCCTTCACCGAAACGAGCATCGAAGTTTTGGGCGACGAAGACAGCTACGGCGCCCACAAACACCACGTCCACGCGCGCGAAGCGATCCTAAAACTCGCCGCCAAACACGCGCGCAAAGAACCGCTCGAAATCATGATGCGCGAACTGACATCCTCCGGCACATCGTTCGCGCCAGGCACGTCAGGCTACGCCGGCCTGCGCCCGAAGGTGACGCCGGTCGTCCGCCACTTCGCCTGCCTCATCCCGAAGAAAGACGTAACCGTCACCGTCCACATCGCCGGCGACAGCTTCACGACGCCGATCGAAACGGCAGGCGGCTTCGAACAAAAAATGATCGTGCGCCCGAAAGTCGACGCCCACGCCGAAGCAACCGCGCACAGCGTGCCGCTGATCAAACTCGCGTTCGCAAGATCCGGCGACAAAGGTAACCACTCGAACATCGGCGTCATGGCGCGCCGCCCCGAGTACTTGGCCTACATCCGCAGCGCCCTCACCGAAGCCGCCGTCGCCAAATGGTTTGCGCACCTCTTCGAAGGCGGCAAAGGCAAAGTCGACCGCTGGGACCTCCCCGGCGCGCACGCGATGAATTTCTTGCTGTATGACGCCCTCGGCGGCGGCGGCGTCGCCAGCCTCCGCAACGACCCGCAAGGCAAAGCCCTCGCTCAACAGTTGCTGGAATTCCCAATCCCAGTCCCCGCCTCAATCGCGCGCACAACCGAAGAGGCCGCGTGACGGCAGACTTCGACCGCCTACTGAAGGAGATCAGATCCTGCCGCCTCTGCGCAGGAAAACTAAAACACGAACCAAGGCCCGTGATCCGCGCCAACCCGACGGCCCAAATCTGCATCGCCGGCCAAGCCCCCGGCACCCGCGTCCACGCCAGCGGCATCCCGTTCACCGACCCGTCCGGCGACCGCCTGCGCATGTGGCTCGGCATCGACAACGACACGTTCTACAACGACGCCAAGATCGCGATCGTGCCCATGGGCTTCTGCTTCCCCGGCCTAGACGCCCAAGGCGGCGACCTGCCACCCCGCAAAGAATGCGCCCCACAATGGCGCGACAGAGTCTTCGAGGGCCTGCCGAACCTGAAACTGATGCTCCCCATCGGCCTCTACGCCCAAAGCTGGCACCTAAAAGGCAAGCTCAAAGCGAACATGACCGACACGGTAAAAACCTGGCGCGATTACGGCCCAAACATAATCCCGCTGCCGCATCCCAGCTGGCGCAACAACGTCTGGCTGATGAAAAATCCCTGGTTCGAAGCGGAGGTCCTGCCACACCTGCGCCGCCGCGTTTCGCGTATCCTAAAACCATGACCCGCCTCCTCACCCTCGTGCTGATGTGCTTCGCGCTGACCGCCTGCGTCGCGCAGCGCCTCGCACCAGGCCCGGGCCCAACGACGCCGCAGTTCGTCGACGCCGGCCACTGGCGCGCACACGACGGCTTCGTCCTCGGCATGAGTCAGTGGCAAGCGCCGAACGCCGACATCGTCATCATCGCCCTCCACGGCATGAACGACTACGGCCAGTTTATCGATCAAGCCGCGAAGAATTGGCAGTCGCACGGCATCACCACCTACGCCTACGACCAACGCGGCTTCGGCCGCACCGAAGGCAACGGCCGCTGGCCCGGCCACGAAGTCATGGCGCAAGACGCGCGCACCTTCATCGCCCTCGTCCGCGAAAAGCACCCGAACGCACGCGTCTACCTGATGGGCGAAAGCATGGGCGCCGCCGTCGCAATGGTCGCCGCAGCTGGACGAGCCGAACCGATCGCCGACGGCCTCATCCTGGTCTCGCCCGCACTATGGGGCTGGTCGAACCTCGACGTCATCAAGCGCAGCGCGCTCTGGATCATGATGCGCATCGCCCCGGGAAGCCGCCTCACCGGTCGCGGCCTCAACATCAAACCGTCCGACAACGAGACGATGCTCATCGCCCTCGGCCGCGACCCCTACGTGATCAAGGCAACGCGCATCGACGCCGTGAATGGCCTCGTCGAGCTGATGGAAGCAGCCTGGCAATCCGCACCCGCCGTGAACACACCGGCGATGGTTCTCTACGCCACAGGCGACGAGGTCGTGCCTTCGGAACCGATCGCGGAAGCGGCGGCAAAAATGCCGGCCACGGCGCGCATCGCCTGCTTCGGCGACGGCTTCCACATGCTGCTGCGCGATCTGCAGGCGCAACGCACCTGGGACGCGATCGAAGCCTTCACCCGCGGCGAGCCGCCGACGGAGGCGGCGGCCTGCAACTAGTGCGCTTGGTCCTCGCGATCGGCGCGCTCGGAATTCGCCGCCAGCGTATCCATCTGCCGCTCACTCGACTGAGCCCAAAGAACGAGGCCCTGTATCAGCGAGGCAAAGCCCAGCGCGAAGTAGAGATAGCCCTTCGGGATCGGCGTCCCCATCGCCTCGGCGACCAGGATAAAGCCCACGAGCAGCAGGAAGCTCAAGGCGACGATCTTGACTTCCTTATGCGTGTCGATGAACGACGAAATGGGATTGATCGCCACCATCATGACGAACACCGCAATGATAATGGCCGTCGCCATGATCTCAATCTCGTTCGCGATGCCGACAGCAGTGATAACGGAGTCGATCGAGAACACGATGTCGATGATCGCGATCTGAACGATGATCCACGCAAAGGCCGAGCGCGCACCCTGCACCTTGCCGTCCTTGCGCTTGACCTTGTGCGGGCGGATGGCCTCGTTCATTTCGACGATGGCCTTCCAGATCAGGAACATGCCGCCGCCGCCCAGCACCAGGTCGCGCCACGAAAGATCGCGCCCGAAAATCTCGATGCCGGTCTTGGTCTCAAGGTGGGAGAGGTAGAACAAGGTCGCCAGCAGCGCGAGCCGCGTGCCCAGGGCGACCGCAAGCCCGATCTGCCGCGCCGCCGCGCGATCTTCCTTCGGCAACCGGCCGGCCAAGATCGCGATGAACACAATGTTGTCGACGCCGAGAACGATCTCAAGGGCGGTCAGGGTGAGGAAGGCGGCCCAAACTTCGGGGTTCGTCAGAAATTCCATCGTGCGCGCGTCGACCGTGTCCGAGAAGAACGTGGGGGGCTATGTGGTAGGCGGTTGCGTGCTTTGCCAGAGGATGGTGGGCGCGAGAGGGATCGAACCTCTGACCTTCCCCGTGTGAAGGGGACGCACTCCCGCTGTGCTACGCGCCCTTGCCTGAAGGAACCGCTGCTATAGGGGCGGCCCTCGCATCAAGTCAAGCGCGGCCCGACGCGCGAAAGCGCGTCTTCCAGCATCTCGTAATGGTCGATAACGATATCCGCGCCCAGTTCGCGAACCGGGATCTCCGTGTAGCCAAAACTAACGACAATCACGGGAACATTCGCCGCCCGCGCCGTCAGCACATCCGTCTCGCTGTCGCCGATCATGACCGCGCTCTCCGGCCGCCCGCCGAGGGCCGAAATTGTATCGAGAAGATGTCGCGGATCGGGCTTCCGATACGTCCGGCTGTCCGCCCCCAAAACGACGGGGAACAGGTCGCGCAATTTCAGAGCATCCAGCAGCTTCAGCGACAGCCGCTCCGGCTTGTTCGTGCAGATGCCAAGCTTCACCCCACGCGCCGCAAGCCCGCGCACGACACTCTCGCACCCCGCGAAGGGCTGGCTCGTCGTGGCGATATTGCCGTCGTAGTAGTCGATAAAATGAGCCACCAGATCGCCGATCCGTCCCGCATCCCAGGTCTCTCCGGTCGCATCCATGGCCCGTTCGATGAGCACCCGCGCGCCGCGCCCCACCATGTGGCGTACGTCGTCGAGCGGAACGACCGGCCGCCCCTCGCGCGCCATGACGGCATTGAGCGAAGCCGCCAGGTCCGGCGCTGTGTCGACGAGCGTACCGTCCAGGTCGAAAACCACGGTTTCTGGGAAGGCGAGGACCAAGCGTTAAGTCTCAACGGCAGATGAGGGCGGTGAACTGCCATTTCTGTGGCAAGAATGCGAAACATTTCTTTATTTCGTGGGGGCTTGGCCGTATGTGAGGGTCAATCCGCCAAAACGCCGGAAGTCCCCCATTTTTCCTAGGTTTAGGCTTGACCTCTTCGACTGCTGACAAGACCCAAGTGCCCCTCGCCGCGGTCGTCCTTGCCGCAGGAAAAGGCACGCGCATGAAATCGGCACTGCCCAAGGTGCTGCACCAGGTCGCGAACGAACCGATCCTCGGCCACATCCTGTCGATCGTGGCAACCCTTGGCGCATCGCGCCAGGTGGTGGTCGTGGGCCAAGCCCAAGACGACATCGCGAACTTCAGCAAGGGCAGGGGCGCCGCGGTCGCGATTCAAACCACGGCACAGGGCACCGGCGACGCAGCGCGCAGCGCGCTGCCAGCGCTTGAGGGCCACGTCGGCGACGTCATGGTCCTCTACGGCGACAACCCGCTGCTGACGCAAGCGACGCTGAACAAACTCACCGCTGCACGCGCGGCCGGCGCCGATCTTGCGCTGATGGGTTTCAAACCCGCCGACCCGACGCCCTACGGCAAACTGGTGCAACTGCCCAATGGCGACCTCGATAGCATCGTGGAGAACCGCGACGCCTCGCCCGAGCAAAAGCGCATCGGCTTCGTCAACGCGGGCGGCTTCCTGCTCGATGCAAAGCTACTGCGCACGCTGCTCGGCGAACTGACGAACGACAACGACCAGCGCGAATATTATCTCACCGACATCGTCGCAGGCGCGCGCCGCCGCAACCTGCGCTGCGTTGCGGTCGAGGTGCCGGCCGAAGACGTACTCGGCATCAACTCGCGCGTCGAACTCGCTCAAGTCGAAGCGATCATGCAGCGCCGCCTGCGCGAACGCGCCATGCTCGACGGCGTGACGATGACCGACCCCGATACCGTCTGGCTCAGCCACGACACGAAGATCGGCCGCGACGTGACGGTCGGCCCCAACGTCGTCTTCGGTTCGAAGGTCAAGGTCGCCGACAACGTCACCATCAAGCCGTTCTGCCATTTCGAAGACTGCACGATCGCCGAAGGCGCGATCATCGGACCCTATGCGCGACTTCGTCCAGGCGCACAGATCGGCCGCGACGTTCACATCGGCAACTTCGTCGAAGTGAAGAAATCCATCATCGAGGATGGCGCGAAGGCAAATCACCTCGCCTACATCGGCGATGCGCGCGTGGGTGCGCGCGCCAACATCGGTGCCGGCACCATCACCTGCAACTACGACGGATTCGACAAACACTTCACGGATATCGGCGCCGACGTCTTCATCGGCTCGAACAGCGCGCTCGTCGCGCCGGTCAAAATCAACGACGGCGCTTTTGTCGGCGCCGGCAGCGTCATCACCAAAGAGGTCGAAGGCGACGCGCTTGCCGTCGAACGCAGCGATCAACGCCAAGCCCCGGGCTGGGCCGCAAAGTTCCGCGCGAAGAAACGCGCCGAAAAAGCGGCCAAAACGAAATCGAAGGAGAAGACCTAGCATGTGCGGCATCGTAGGCATCGTCGGCAAACCCGACGCAGCGCCCGTTATCCTGGACTCGCTGAAGCGTCTCGAATACCGCGGCTATGACTCCGCCGGCATCGCGACCCTGGTCGACGGCCACATCGAACGCCGCCGCGCACCGGGCAAACTCACCGGCCTCGACAAGGTCTTGCGCGAAAATCCGTTGACCGGCTCCACCGGCATCGGCCACACGCGCTGGGCGACGCACGGCGTGCCGAACGAAACGAACGCGCACCCGCATGCGTCCGACCGCGTGGCGGTGGTCCACAACGGCATCATCGAAAACTTCCGTGAGCTGCGTGAAGAGCTGCAGAAGAAGGGCCACAAATTCCACACCGAAACCGACACCGAAGTGTCGGTCCATCTCGTCACCGAATACCTGAATCAAGGCTTGAGCCCCGAGAAGGCTGCGTCCGCCGCGGTGAAGCGCCTTCACGGCGCTTACGCGCTCGTGATGATCTTCACCGGCGAGGAAGGCCTAATGATCGGTGCACGCTCAGGCCCGCCGCTCGCAGTGGGTTACGGCCAGAAGGAAATGTATCTGGGCTCAGACGCCTTCGCGCTCGCACCGCTGACGAACAAAGTGGCCTACCTCGAAGACGGCGATTGGGTTGTCGTGCGTCCTGACGGCGCAAAATTCTATGACGCCAAGGATCGCCCGACGAACCGCGAAATTCAAACGACCAGCATCTCGGCAAGCCTCGTCGACAAAGGCACGCACCGCCACTTCATGGCGAAGGAAATCTTCGAACAGCCGGAAGTCGTCGGCCACACACTGAACACCGTGCTCAATCCGGTTACGCAAACCGTCGCGCTGCCCAAGATGCCGTTCGACTTCGCAACGATCCCGAAGGCGACGATGATCGCTTGCGGCACGGCCTCCTACGCCACGATCGTCGCGAAATACTGGTTCGAGTCGATCGCCAAGATGGCGGTCGAAGTCGATGTCGCATCTGAGTTTCGCTACCGCGAAGCGCCGCTGCCGCACGGCGGCCTGGCGCTCTTTGTCTCGCAGTCGGGCGAAACCGCCGACACGCTCGCGGCGCTGCGCTACTGCAAGGAGCGCGGCCAGCACATCGCTTCCGTCGTCAACGTCCCCGGCTCGTCGATCGCCCGCGAGTCCGAGGTGATCTTCCCGACCCACGCCGGCCCCGAAATCGGCGTCGCCTCCACGAAGGCCTTCACCTGTCAGCTCTCGGTGCTCGCCGGATTGGCGATCGCCGCCGGCCGCGCCCGCGGCACGATCTCGCGCGACGCCGAAATCCGCCTGACGCGCTCGCTCATGGAAGTGCCGCGCCACATGATCACCCTGCTGAACCAGGACCCGATCTACGAAGCGCTCGCACACGAAATCGCCAAGGCGCGCGACGTCCTCTACCTCGGCCGCGGCCTCTCATACCCGATCGCGCTCGAGGGCGCGCTGAAGCTCAAGGAAATTTCCTACATCCACGCCGAAGGCTACGCCGCCGGCGAGATGAAGCACGGCCCGATCGCCCTCATCGACGAAAACGTTCCGGTGGTCGTGATCGCGCCCTATGACAGCCTGTTCGAAAAAACCGTCTCGAACATGCAAGAGGTCATGGCGCGCAAAGGCAAAGTGATCCTGATCTCCGACAAGCGCGGCCTCGAACTTGCCGGCGACAAAGCCTTCGCCCGCATCGAAGTGCCGGAAGTCGATCCCTTCGTCGCGCCGCTGCTCTACGCGATACCGATCCAATTGCTCGCCTACCACACGGCCGTCGTCAAAGGCACCGACGTGGATCAGCCGCGCAACCTCGCGAAGTCGGTGACGGTGGAGTAGGCCGCTACTTCCGGCTGGTGATCAGCTTTTCCTGATCGTCATAGAAGTCCGTCTGGATCGCCCGGTCGCGGTCGTCATAGGTGCGCGTGAACCGATGCACCTTTTGCTTGCTCGCACCGCGCGCGCCGTCCGGCATCCAGCACGATGACTCGGCGAAATTCCCGCGCGCGTCGTAGGTCTGCTTCACGACGATGCAGCCGTCGTCGCGCGGGACAGGCTGGCCCGAAGCGTCGAGCGACCGTTGCACGATCACCCGCCCGCGCGCATCGTGTTCGAACTGCCACACCGAAATCCCGTTCTGGCGAGCGACGCGCTTGCCCTCCTTCGACAAGACCTCGCTCTCGGTCATGACGTTGCGGTCGTCGAACGTCAGCCGCTCCATGCTGTACCCAAGGGGCAGGGTGTCGATATTGCCGCGCTCGTCGAGGAACACCCGCTCGATCCGGTTGCCGCGTTCGTCGAACTTGGCGCTCCAACCGATATATCCGCTCGGTGTGCGCGCAGGTTTGCCGTCAAGGCCCAGATACGTGACCTTCATCTCGTTGCTGCGTTCGTCGTAGTCGCGAATCACGCCGGCGCCTTCATCCGGCGTCACGATCGCCCGTCCGTCCACACCGAAATAGTCCCGCCGCACTTCGTTGTCGCGCGCATCGAACTGCGCGCGCCAAGACGAATAGCCGGCCGAGTGCATAACGGGCCGGTCCGCGATATTGAAATAGGCGCGTGACGTCACGTTGCGGTGCTTGTCGTAGGTCGACCGTTCGATCGCGTAGGCCTCGTCTGCCGTCGCGGTCAGGCGTCCGCGCGTGTCGCGATACTCTTCGCTGAGTTCGTTGCCGAACTGGTCATGCGTCCAGCGGGCGGCCGCATAGCCCAGCGTACCGACCGTCGGCCGGTCGTTTTCGTCGATGAAAGTCTTCTCGATCATGTTGCCGACGAGGTCGTACTTCGCGTGCCAACCGGCGACGCCAAGATTATTCGCGGTCCGCCGGCCATCAGGTCCGAAGAACTTCGCGCCGATGTTGTTGCCACGCTCGTCGTAGGTCAGCCGTTCCGCGGCGACGCCGCTGCGATTGCGGATCGGTTGAACATCCGCCCCAAAATAGGCGGTTTCGACCTTGCGGCGCAGGCCGTCATAAACGTACCGCGCCACCGCGTAGCCGTCCTTCATCTGAACGCGCTCGCCGCTCAAGCCCCAAAACGATTTCTCGGTCAGGTTGTTCATCGCGCCATAGCTTGCCGTCCAGCTCGCATAGCCGTCCGCATGAAACGTCGGCGCGCCGTCGGGACCAAGACATTCGCGCCGCGTCTCGTTGCGCCGCAAGTCGAACGCACTGCGGACCTTCGCGCACTTGTCGCGCGCCCGGGTCGGCGCTTCGGAGAGATCGAGGTTCACACGTTCCGAAGATCCAACGTCGGCGCGCAACGTATAGGCGGCGATCTGATCGGAGCGCAGCACCGGCGTCGACCCCGTGCCGAAGAAGACCAACTTCAGCACCTTCTGCTCGCGGTCGTATCGGCCCTCAAGACCGGCGATGTTCATGTTGCCGAGCGTCGGCGTGCCCTTGTCGTCCAGCAGGACAAGCCGCGTGAGATTGTTGTTGTCGTCAAAGCCCTGCCGCATGCCGGCCACGCCGCCCAAGCCCCGCACCGGCTTGCCGTTGACGTCGATGTAGCTGCGCAGCACCTCGTTGCCGGCATCGTCGTATTCCAAGCGCCAACCGGCGTAGCCCTCGGCGCGATAGGTAGGCTTAAGCGCGCCGTCCAGGTACACGCGCTCGATCAACTGATGCTTGTCGTCGAACTTCGAGCGCCAGCCCGCATATCCCTTCGCCAGCACGAAAGGTTGGCCGTCGATGTCGATATTCACCGTCTCGATCTCGTTGCCGTCGTCGTCGAACGCGGCGCGCCAGCCGGCTTCGCCGCTCGCGGTCGCTGTCTTCGCACCGTTGAGCCCCAGATAATCGGTGCCGGTTTTGTTGCCGCGGTCGTCATATGTTGCGCGCCAGCCGGCATAGCCGTTGGCGTTCAAAGTGGGCCGCCCGTCCTCGTCAAAGAACGAGCGTTCGATCTCATTGCCGGCGTCGTCGAATTTGGACGCCCGCGCCGCGACGCCGAACGTAGAGCGCTGCGGCAGACCCTTTGCGGACAGATACTCCGCCCGCTCGCTGTCGCCGTGCTCGTTGTTCGTGAAGCGGTAGATGGCGATCCCGTCCGTGTCGGTGTCCGGCGTGCCGTCCGGTCCCAGGATCGTCCGCACCGTCAGCCACCCGCGCTCGTCGTATTCCATGCGCACGCCGAACCAGCCGGACTCATTCGCGCGCGGTTGACGATCGGAGCTGAGGAAATGCACCGCACGATCGAGCCCGACATGCGGCCCGCTGTCGAACCGATCGAACTGCACATAGGTGATGCCGTTCTTGCCGCGTCCGGTCTCGCAGGGAAACTGTGCTTCCACGAACGTGGCGACGTCGCGGCCGGTGTACTGCAGGGTCTCCATCACGTTGCCGCGTTCGTCCAGGCGCTCTTCCGAAGCGGCTGAGCCGTTCGCGTTGTAGCTGAACCGCGTCGTGCACGAACGGCGCGAACTCGAGTCGAGTCCGAACCGCGCCATGAACGAACCGCACGTATTCGAGATCGGTTCGCCGATCACGCTGTAGAAGCCCTCGGACGGGCAGCGCCCCGCGCCGTTGACGATCTGCACCAGCGTCGGCTTGGACGACCACCCTTGGGTGACAAACCGGAACGACATGCTCCGCCGCGCAAGCTCGGAGCGCGAAAGTTCGCCGACGCCTTCCCAAACGCCCCAGCGCCGGTTGTAGTCGCGATAATAGGCGACATGCTCCCGGAATATGCCGTCCCAAATCAGATAACCGGAGAGCAACGCCGCGGCCACACCGCCGCCGATCGCAATTTGTTGGCGCAACTTCCGCCGATCGAGATGCGCGTCGAGTTCGCTTTGCCCGGCGCCGATCAAGCCCGCCATGATCTGACGCAATGCCTGATCCTGCTCGGGCTTCGTCTCTTCACCCAGCACCGCGGCCAGCGGCCGCGCGGCGGGCGGTATCAACTCCTCCGTCTGCGTGCCGTCCTTCTCGACGCGAAAACGGAGCGGCTTCGGAAAACACTCAAGCGCAGGTTCGCCGTCGTCGGTCGCGTTGGGAACGCCGGATGCAACCAGGCACAAAATGCGATCCGCCCGGCCCAGCGAAATGAAGTAGCGAATTTCCTGCGAGACGTATTCCGACGCGACGGCGAACGGCGAGCAGATGACGATCAGATTCTTGGATTGCCGCAGCGCCGCCTCGATCGACGAGTCCAGCCGCGACGCCGCCGACACTTCGACCTCATCGCGAAACAGCGGCGCGAAGTTTGTCGGCGAACCCTCGACGATGTGGCGGTAGGCCGGCGGCACGCGCCGTTTGGCGAGCGCCGCAGTCAGCCATTTCGCGACACGCATGTCGAAATGACTGTAGCTGACGAACGCCCAATACTTGGATGACGGTTCGTTCTCCGTCCCGGACATTCGCGCTGGCGCCCCGTCTTGCCCCTGATGCAACGCGCCCAGTGTGGCGGTTTGGGGCTCAGCCTGTCAAAGGGAAGCCTTAGCCCCCGGCAATCGCGACTTCGTTAAAGATCGCGACGTAGTGGCAGACGGCCGCCGCCAGCACCAACCAGTGCCAGATCGCGTTCTGATAGGGCAGGCGGTCCCACAGATGGAACACGACGCCGATGCTGTAGATCACGCCGCCGGCGCCGATCAGGATCAGGCTGTCCATGGAGATCGACTGCACCAGCGGATTGACGGCGATCAGGATCGACCAGCCGAGACCGAGATAGAGGCCGATTGTGATCGACTCCCACCGGCGCGGGAACGTGAGTTTCAAAATCGCGCCGATCACGGCGACCGACCACACGAAGGACAAAAGACCGACGCCCCATTCGCCGCCGACGCGGTTCAAAAGGAACGGCGTATAGGTGCCCGCGATCATGATAAAAATCGCGGCATGATCGAACCGGCGCCACAGCTCTTTCGTCGGCGACGGCGGCCAAAGATTATACGCGGCCGAACAGGTCAGCATGGCGAGCAGCCCAAGCCCGTAGAGGCTCGCGCCGAGAATGAGAAGGAGCTGGTCGTGCTGAGATGCGGTGATGAGCAGAGCGGCGGTGGCGATCAAACCGAACAACAGGCCCAGCACATGTGCCGCTGTATCCGCCAAAACTTCCCCGCGCGAATAGCTGGGGTAGCGGGGTTCGTTTCTATCGTCGCTCTCAACGCTCATGATGCCCACTTCAGGCGTGTACCGGGGCGAAATCGTGGCGAAGCGCAATCGACGGCGCATACCCCACGTACATGTGACAGAGTGCCAGTAATTCGTTCAGGAACGGTCAATGGACAAGGTCGGTTGCACGTTCACGCTACCTTAACCGCGTGCGCGCGGATGGCGCGAAAGTGAGCGCTTTGCTCGCGACAAAGCTGAAACAAACGGTGTCCGGCCAAGCCGCTGTAGCGCTGCTCACAGATTTTCGGCGGCTGCCCTTTGCGGGAAGGACGCTAACGCATCTATAGTGACCCCATGACGAAGAACCTCACGGTCGACGACCAGAAGCGCGCCGCTGCCGAAGCAGCTCTCGAATATGTCAAACCCGGCATGCGCCTGGGATTGGGCACCGGCTCAACGGCCGAGCATTTCGTGCGCGCCTTGGCGCCACGTGCGCCGGCGCTGAAACTGACGACAGTCGCGACATCGGAACGAACGGCGGCCCTCGCGCGCGAACTCGGATTCACCGTTTCTGACCTGAACGACATCCGCCGCCTGGATTTGACGGTCGACGGTGCCGACGAAATCGGCCCCGGCCTGGTCCTGACCAAGGGCGGCGGCGGCGCCTTGCTGCGCGAGAAGATCGTCGCGGCGGCATCCAATCGCATGATCGTGATCGCCGACGCGGCCAAGGTCGTCGACACGCTGGGCCGCTTCCCGCTGCCGGTCGAGATCGTACCTTTCGCCTGGCACGTGACGGTCGAACGCATCGCCGAGGCGGCGGCCCGCAGCGGCTGCTCGCAAAACCTCATGCGTCTGCGTGGTGGCGAGGCGCATCCGTTTACCACGGACAGCGGCAATTACATTGCCGATTGCGCCGCGGAAACTATTCCTGACCCCGAACGCCTGGCCCATTTGCTTGAAGGCATCCCGGGCGTCGTCGGCCACGGCCTCTTCATCTCCCTGGCGAGCCTCGCCCTGGTCGGCACCTCCGGCGGTGTCACGACGCTCGATTTGCCCCACCACTGAGGCCGTTCTGCGCTTGTTCGCCTAAACGGGCCTGATACCCTCGCACGAGGGGTACTGGCGTGCGGGGACTAATGCGCTGCGGAAAATGGATTGCGTTCGTTTTGCTGTTGCTGACGGCGCTCGCACCGGTGCATGCGGCCGATGAAAAACCCGTGCCGCCCAAGACGCTCGAAGAACTCGACCGCAAACTCGCCGAGACGTTCGCCACGCTGAAAATCCCCGGCGCCTCGCTTGCCGTGATCGAAAACAATCAGGTCGTTCTGACCAAAGGCTACGGCCTGGCCGACGTCGCAGCGCGCAAGCAGGCGACGCCGGAAACCGTCTTCCGCGCCGGCTCGATCAGCAAGAATTTCGTCGGCGTCGCCGTGATGATGCTGGTGGAAGAGGGCAAGCTCGACCTCAACGCCAAACTCGCCGACCTCGCGCCCGAGATCAAATTCACCAACCCCTGGGAAGCGACCGACCCCGTTCGCCTTGTCCACCTGATGGAACACACGACGGGCTTCGACGACATCCGCTTCAGCCAATATCTGCTCGACGGCAAAGACATGCCGTTGAAGCAAGCGATCGACCTCTACGGCCCCTATGTCAGCCGCTGGAAGCCCGGCACCTATCCGGCATACAGCAACGCGCCGCCCGTCATCGCCGCCTACATCGTCGAAAAAGTCTCCGGCCAAAGCTGGGCCGACTTCACCCGCACGCGCATCTTCGAACCGCTCGGCATGACGTCCGCCCACTGGGTACGTGTCCCCGAAATCGAAGCACGCCTGGCGAAGAGCTACCGCAGCGACGGCGTCACGGAAGAGCCCTACGTCGACATTCCCGGCAAACCGGCAGGCTCACTGAACGTCACGCCGGCAGACCTCGCGAAGTTCGCGCTGATGATGATCGGCCGCGGTACCTACAACGGCGTGACCGTCCTGAAACCGGAATCCGTCGACCGCATCGAGACGCCGCAGTCCACGCTCGCCGCGCGCAGCGGCCTGAAGCTTGGCTACGGCCTCGGCAACCTCGCCATCCCGCGCGAGAAGGGAATCTTCCACGGTCACGACGGCGGCATCGACGGCTTCCTCTCGACGTATCTCTACGAGCCGTCGCGCGGCGCTGGCCTGGTCGTGATGGTGAACCAGCCCAACGGCGATGCGCTGAAGGCGATGGAACTGATCGTGTCGTATCTCGAACGCGATTGGCCCAAGCCCGCCGTCGTGCGCGTCGAACAAGATCCCGAAGCGCTCGCCAAGCTCGTCGGCATCTACAAGCAGGCAGCGCCGCGCGTGCAAATGCTGGCGCCCCTCGAGGAATTCCTGGGCACGCAAAACGCGCGCGTCGAAAACGGCAAGCTCTTGATCGAGGGCGTCGAACGCATTCCGGTCGGACCCATGGTGTTTCAGCGCACGGATCGCTCGGCGCCGACCGCGGTGTTCATTGCCGCCGCCGACGGCGCAGAGATGCTCACCGCCACCGGCGCCCGCGGTCAAGTCTCGCAATTTGAGCTTATCGCGAAGGGCGCGTTCGTCGTCACCTACGCGCTCTTCCTCGCGCTCTCGGTGTTGTTCTTCATGGTCTGGGCGATCAGCCTGTTCCTCGGCCGCTTGTCCCATCGCGGTGGCGTCTTGGTACGTGCCATTCCGTTTCTCACGATCCTCAGCCTCCCGGTGTTCCTCGGCGTGTTCCTGATGACGCTGGGCGACGAATCTTGGGGCTCGCTGATCACGCTGGGAACGCCGTCGACGATGGCGATGACGATCTACGGCCTCTCGCTCGCGGTTCCGATCCTCGGCGCGCTGTCCGTGTTCGCGTCCTTGGCCGCGCGCTTCGAGACGCCGTTCTTTGTCCGCGGCTTCGCTTTCGTGAACGGTGCGCTGGCGCTGATTGCCGCAACCTAT
This sequence comes from Alphaproteobacteria bacterium, assembly GCA_034440355.1. GTDB lineage: Bacteria > Pseudomonadota > Alphaproteobacteria > Micropepsales > Micropepsaceae > SZUA-430. The sequence continues at coordinate 15,789 of JAWXBY010000166.1, read as the reverse complement.
CTGTGGCAGTTCGGCTGGGTCGGCCTAAAGACCTGGATCTGAGCCGCGCCGCGCGGATCTCACAATTAACCGCCCGTCGTTGTGAAACTGGCAATGCCCGGCCACGCGCGCTATTTAGGACGTGAAAGGTGCATCGCACAATGAACTGGAATCCCGGCAGCTGGCGTACGCGCCCCGTCGTTCAGGTCCCCACCTACCCGGACCCTGACGCGCAGACCCGTGTCGAGACGCGCTTGAAGTCCTACCCGCCGCTGGTCTTCGCCGGTGAAGCGCGCAACCTCAAACGCTCCCTCGCAGACGTCGCCGAGGGTCGCGCTTTCCTGCTTCAAGGCGGCGACTGCGCAGAATCCTTCGCCGAATTCCATCCGGACAACATCCGCGACACCTTCCGCGTCCTGCTGCAGATGGCCGTCGTGCTGACCTTCGCGGGCGCGATGCCGGTGGTGAAGGTCGGCCGCATCGCCGGCCAATTCGCAAAGCCGCGCTCCGGCGACACCGAAGTGCAAGACGGCGTAGAACTGCCCTCTTATCGCGGCGACATCATCAACGCCGCGCCCTTCGAAGAAGCCGCGCGCACGCCCGATCCTGAGCGCATGATCCAAGCCTACGCGCAGGCCGCCTCCACGCTGAACCTGCTGCGCGCGTTCGCCTCCGGCGGTTACGCCGACCTGCACAACGTGCACCGCTGGAACTTGGGCTTCATCGCAGGCTCTCCGTCCGGCGAACGCTATCGCGCACTCGCCGACCGGATCTCCGAAACGCTCGAGTTCATGGAAGCCTGTGGCATCACGCCCGACAGCGCGCCGCAACTGCGCACGACCGATTTCTACACCAGCCACGAAGCGCTGCTGCTCGGCTATGAGCAAGCGATGACGCGCATCGATTCAACCTCGGGCGATTGGTACGACACCTCGGCGCACATGCTCTGGATCGGCGACCGCACGCGCGCGCTTGAAGGCGCGCACATCGAATTCGCCCGCGGGATCAAGAATCCACTGGCGGTCAAGTGCGGCCCGACGCTGTCGAACGACGACCTGGCGCGTCTGTGCGAAGCGCTAAATCCGGATAACGAAGCCGGCCGCCTGACGCTGATCACGCGCTTCGGCGCCGATAAGGTCGAAGAGCATCTGCCGCGCCTCATCCGCGCCATCAAGCGCGAGGGGCGCAAGGTCGTGTGGTCGTGCGACCCGATGCACGGCAACACGGTGAAGGCTTCAACCGGTTTCAAGACCCGGCCTTTCGAACGCCTGTTGAAAGAGGTGCAAGCCTTCTTTGCGGTGCATCGCGCGGAGGGAACACACGCGGGCGGCGTGCATTTGGAACTCACGGGCCAGAACGTCACGGAATGCACCGGCGGGGCCGGCGCGATCACGGACGCCGATCTGTCCAGCCGCTATCACACGCATTGCGACCCGCGCCTCAACGCCGACCAAGCCATCGAACTGTCGTTCCAGGTGGCCGAGGGCATCCGGGCTGAGCGCTTCAAAGCCCAGAAAATCCTAGCGGCGCAATGACCGCGCAACGACGCGGCTTGCCTGTGTCGCGCTCGCCCGTCTAGCCTTGGCCCTTGGGGAAGTCTAAGGGGGCAATCAGGTGCGCTGGCCGCTTCTGATTTGGTGCGCATTGGGCGTGGGCGTGATCGGCGTGAAAGCCTATCTCGATCGCTCGGCGCTGCAATATCCCGATGTCGCCGTGCGCGCCGGCGACGACGTCTACTACATCCCCCGCGACATGATCGGCGCCGATAAAACCTTCCGCGCCGACTTCCAACGCTTGGCCGGCTGCTGGGACGCACGCGAAGCAGGCCTGCTGCCGGCAGCATCCGCCATAGCCGAATGCGGCACGGCGCAGTCGATCCGCATGAAAGTCGCCGCGAAGGATTTAGGGCCCGACGCCGACATCGGCCTGCGCGGCAAACCGCTGCCGATCACCTTCTGGCCGAACTACGCGCCGCCCGGCGAACACTTGCCGGCGCTCGTCGATGCATGGGGCGGCAAGGGCGCATACGCAGGCCGCCGCGTCATCATGCGCGCCGACTGGGTCCTCTTTCGCGTCGAAAGCGGATCGTCGCCGTGGGTCCACCTGCTGACGCAAGAACCTCAAAAAGGCGACGAGGGCGAACTCGAGCGCCTCTACGCCGGCCGCTGCTATCGCCCCGAACCGCTCAGCGACGCCGGCATCACCTGCACCTTCGTGCTGCGCATCGGAAACAAGGCGGCGATCGAATACAGTCTCGGCCCCGACGAGATGATGAGCTTCGTCCCCATCCGCGAAGGCCTGATGGCGAAAACATCGTCGTGGCTGAAGCCGACCCTAACCGCCGACATGAACTAAGCGCCGCCCGAAGCTCTCGCCGGTGAACAAACCGATGAAAGCCGACGGCGCCTGCTCGATCCCGTCGATGATCTCTTCGCGATAGCTGAGCTTGCCCTCGCGCACCCACGCCGCCATTGTCGCCCGCGCCTCATTGAACTGGACGCCGTAGTCATAGACGACGAGCCCCTCCATCCGCAGACGCTGCGTGATGAAGGGCAGGGTATGGCGAATACCGCGCGGCTTCTCGGCTGTGTTGTATTCCGAGATCTGCCCCGACACGACGATCCGTCCATGCCGCCGCATGTTGACGATGGCCGCGTCCAACGTCTCGCCGCCGACATTGTCGAAATAGATGTCGATGCCCTTGGGCGCCGCAGCCTTAAACGCCGCCGTCAAATCACCGGCGGTCTTATAATTGATCGCAACGTCGAACCCGATTTCCTTCAGATACGCGCACTTCACATCCGATCCGGCAAGCCCGATCACGGTGCAGCCCTGCGCCTTCGCAATCTGTCCGGCCGTCGCCCCGACCGTCCCGGCCGCCGACGACACCAGAACGATGTTGCCTTCCTTCGGCTTGCCGATCTCGAACAACCCGAAGAACGCCGTCAGCCCCGGAATCCCAAACACGCCGATCGCCGCCGTCGGTTTGATGCTGCCTTTATAAATCTCAGGATCGAGCGCTTGAACGCCGCGTCCGTCGCTGACGAAATGCGTCTGCCAGCCAAAGCCGCCCCAAACGAGCGCGCCTTCCTTCAACTTCGCATTGCGCGACGTGACGACGGTGCCGACGCCGGCACTCTCGATCGGCGCACCGATCGGCAGTGCAGGGGCGTAGCTATCGCCCGACAAGCGCGAGCGCATGCCCGGATCGACGGAGATATGTTCAACGCGGATAAGCGCCTGACCATCCTGCAATTCCGGCAGCGGCGCATCCTCAAGGCGAAACACATCCGCCTGCGGAACACCCTCCGGCCGCTTCGCCAACACCCAACGCCGATATGTCGTCATGTGCGTCACTCGCTCGAATCAGCAGTGCATCAACTGGTGATGCACTGCCATTCGCTTGACAAGTCAGACCGCTTTGTCGGGACCGATCTTCACCAGTGCCTTGCCGAAATTCTCGCCCTTGAAGAGGCCGAGGAACGCTTTCGGTGCGTTGTGTAATCCCTCGACGACGCTTTCCTTCCACTTCATCTTGCCCGCCGCGATCAGCTTGCTCATCTCCTGATAGAATTGCGGCAGCATGTCGTAGTGGTTCGACACGACGAACCCTTCGATGCGCAGGCTCTTCGGAATCGTCAGGATGATGTTCGACGGCCCCGCCGGCAGCGTTGTGGCGTTGTACTGCTCGATCATGCCGCAAACGGCAATACGCCCGCGCAGCTTCATGTGGTTGAGCGCCGCCTCGAGATGCTTGCCGCCGACGTTCTCGAAATAGACATCGATGCCCCTCGGGAACGCAGCGCCGACCGCCGCATCAAGATCCTTCTCTTTCTTGTAATTGATCGCCTTGTCGATCCCGGCCTCTTTGACGAGCCATTCGCATTTCTCATCCGACCCGGCCGAGCCGACGACATACGCGCCATGCGCCTTCGCGAGCTGGCACACGACCGCGCCGACCGCGCCCGACGCCGCCGACACGAACACCGTCTCTCCATCCTTGAACGCACCGACGCGGAACAGCCCCGCATAAGCCGTCATCCCCGGCATGCCGAGCGCACCCAAAAAGCTCTGCACCGGCGCAAGCTTGGGATCGACCTTCATCGGCATCGCCGCAGGCCCCACGACCGCATACTCGCGCCAGCCCAGCATGTGGCCGATGTAGTCGCCTTCTGCGAAGGCCGCACCCTTGCCGGCGGCGATGACCTGGCCGACCGCATGACCCTGCAGCGCCTGGCCGATCTGGAACGGCGGCACGTAGCTCTCCCGGTCCACCATCCGGCCGCGCATGTAGGGATCGACCGACATCCACACATTCCTGACCAGCACCTCGCCGTCCTTCGGCTCGGCGACCGGCCCTTCGGCGTAGTCGAAATTGTCTTCCGTCGGCATACCGACGGGGCGGCTTTTGAGGCGGATTTCTCCGCCTTTCAGGTTGCGCATGAGCGTCTCCATGACATTTGTTTTGCGAATGGCGTCAACCATATGGGGGTCCTGTCCCAATCGCCAGGGCCGGCCCATCCGGTGACAAGGCTGCAACATTTATTGAACCCGTGCGGCAAGTACCCCTGTGGCTTCAACAGGTTAAAGCGTGGATCATCATCCGAACGCACGCACGAGTTGCGACGCCACTGACTACACGAGACGAGAGCTTTGACCGAACCCAAGAACGAACTGCGAGCGGGCGTTATCGGCGCCGGATCTTTCGGCCGTCTCCACGCGCAAAAATACGCGAACATGCCGGGCGTCAAGCTCGTCGGCATCGCCGATGCGCAGCACGCGCGCGCGCAAACGCTCGCGAACGATTTCGAGGTCACCGCCTTCTTGAACTGGCGCGCCATGCTGCCTCACGTTGACGTGGTGACGATCGCAGCGCCCGCCCGGTTCCACGGTGAAATCGGCGTCGGTTGTCTGAACCAAGGCAAACACGTCTTCATCGAAAAGCCGCTGGCCGCGAACCTGCGCGAAGCCGATGCGCTCATCCGCGTCGCCGAAACGCGCAACCTGGTCCTGCACACCGGCCACCAAGAACGCTTCGTGATGCGCCACCTGGGCCTCTTCGACGGCAACGTGAAGCCGCTGAAGATCGAAAGCCACCGCGCAGCGCCCTTCAACCCGCGCAACACGGACGTCAGCGTCGTTCTCGACCTGATGATTCATGACATCGACCTCGCGCATCAGCTCGACCCGTCGCCGATCGCCGACGTCCAAGCGAACGAGCGCATCATGCACGCTCGCTCCGACGAAGTGTCGGCTCTCATCACGCTCGAAGACGGCATGCAGATCGACCTCTTTGCCAGCCGCATGGCCGACGCTCGCAAGCGCTTCATGCGCGTGACGTATCCCGACGGCGAAATCTACATCGACTTCCTGACGCGCGAGATGACGAACACGACGCCGCGCGCGATCAAGGCGTTGGGCAGCGAAGGCGCGCTGGACGGCCTGCCATGTCCGTCGACCGATCCGCTCGGCCACGGCGTGGCGCAGTTCCTGCGCGCCGTCGGCGAAGGTCGCCCATCCGTCATCGCGCCGCGTGAAGCGCGCCGCGCTCTCGAAACCGCTCTGATGATCCTCGACGCGGCCAAGGCGGCCGCCCCCCAAAAGAGAACGGCATATGCCTGAAGCATCGAAAGTTGAGACCCGCACCGCGCAGGCGGATGCGGGCCCGATCCGTTTCTTCGACCTCGAAACGCCGAAGAAAATGCTGCGCGCCGACATCGAAAAGCGCTGGCAGAAAATCCTCGACCACGGCGCCTTCATCGGCGGTCCCGAAGTCGCCGAACTGGAACAAACGCTGGCGACCTATGTCGGCGCGAAACACGGCCTCGCCGTCGCCAGCGGCACCGACGCCCTCGTCATCGCGCTGATGGGCGAAGAGCTGAAGGCGACCGACGCTGTCTACATCCCGGGCTTCACCTACAACGCGACAGCCAACGCCGTGCTGGTCGCCGGCGCGACGCCGGTCTTCGTCGACGTCGATCCGCACACCTGCAACATCGACGTCGCGCATCTGGAAAAGCAAATCGACGACACAATCCGCGAAGGCAAGCTCAAGCCGCGCATGATCATCGCGGTCGACCTGTTCGGTCTGCCCGCCGATTATGTGGCGATCAACCGCATCGCGAAGAAGCACAACATGTTGGTCCTGGCCGACGCCGCGCAAAGCCTCGGCGGCGCGCAAGGCTCGACGCGCATTGGCGCGCTGACCGACATGACGGCGACAAGCTTCTACCCGTCGAAGACACTGGGCTGCTACGGCGACGGTGGCGCGATGTTCACCGACGACGCCGCGCGCTTCGACCGCTGGTCGTCGATCCGCTGGCACGGCACCGATGCGCAGAAGAAGGAATCCATCCGCGTCGGCGTCAACGGCCGCCTCGATTCAGTTCAATGCGCCGTGTTGCTCTCGAAGCTGACGATCTTCCCGGAAGAGATGAAAGCCCGCGCCCGCATCGCCGACCGCTATCGCCGGGGTCTCGGCAACGCCGTCGAGATGCAGAACATCCCCGCCGGCAGCCATAGCGCCTGGGGCCTCTTCACGATCATGGTCGACAACCGCGACGCGGTTCAGAAGAAGCTGCAGGACGCCGGGGTTCCTTCGTCCGTCTACTACTTCAAGGCCCTGCATCAACATAAGGCGTTTGCTCAATACGCCCCCAAAAGCGGCCTGCCGGTGTGCGAAAAGCTGACCGCCCGTGTGCTCAGCCTGCCTATGCACCCGTATTTGACCGACACCCAGATTGACCGCGTCGTGGCCGCGGTTAAAGCTGCGGTATGATCAAGCAAACGCTGGCCGTTCTGGCATTGGCGTCGCTGGCGCTCGTCGCCTGCGACCAGAAGCCGTCAAACAACGCACCCGATCCCAAGGCGCAGCAAAAGCGCGCCGCGATAGAACACGACGCGCAGTTCGAGGCCGTCCTCATCGCGGGCCGCGTCGAGGTTATGCAGGAGCAAACGCGTCGCGGACTGCAGGTGTTGGGCACGCCGCTGCCGCAAGTCGCCGAACTGCCCACGGACCGCGAAACCTACCGCCGCCTCTACGACGCCGTCGAACGCTACAACGAACTCAACCGCGCGGCCTGCGCCGGCGGCATCGCGACTGGAAATCTCTGCGGCCCCGCGCCATTTCTTCCCATGTGGTACGCAGGCCGCCCGCGCCCCGACACCTCGCCGGTCGGCCTTAAAACAATGGCTGAAGAAATGCAGAACAAAATGATCCCCCTCTGGGACGCCGTCTGCGACAAAGCCAAAGCGAAATCCGGCGATGAGCATTTCTGCGCCATCGAATAATCAGGCATAAGGTGGCTATGACCGCCTCACTCAAGATCGCATTCGCGCAGCTGAACCCGACCGTCGGCGACGTCCCAGGAAATCTGGCGAAGGCGCGCAAGGCGCGCGCCGACGCCGCCGCGCAGGGTGCCGACATCATCCTCTTCAGCGAACTCTTCCTCGTCGGCTATCCGCCGGAAGACTTGGTGCTGAAACCGGCGCTGCAAGCCGACGCACGCGCCGCGACCGAAGCGCTCGCCAAAGAAACAGCATCCGGCCCCGCGGTGTTGATCGGCACGCCGTGGCTCGACAACGAAAAGCTCTACAACGCCTTCGCCTACCTCGACGGCGGCGCGGTGAAGGCGTTGCGCTACAAAGTCGACCTGCCGAACTACGGCGTCTTCGACGAGAAGCGCGTCTTCACGCCGGGCCCGCTGCCGGGACCGATCGACATCCGCGGCGTCCGCATCGGCGTGCCCATCTGCGAAGACATCTGGAAGGGCGACGTCGTCGAATGCATCGCTGAGACCGGCGGCGAATTCCTGCTGGTGCCGAACGGCTCGCCTTACGAAGCTTCAAAGGAAGAAGTGAGACTCAACATCGCCGTCTCGCGCGTCGTGGAAAGCGGCCTAGCGCTCGCGTATCTGAATCAGATCGGCGGCCAAGACGAACTGGTCTTCGACGGCGCCTCGTTCGTCATCAATCCCGACCGCAGCCTGGCGATGCAAATGCCCGCGTGGGAAGAGGCGCTCACCATCACCAACTGGCGCCGCGACGGCGCACGCTGGATCTGCGAGCCATGCCCCAAGGCCGATATCGCAACCGGCCTTGAAGCCGTCTACCGCGCGATGATGCTGGGCCTCGGCGATTACGTCCGCAAGAACCGCTTCCCCGGCGTGGTACTCGGCCTCTCAGGCGGCATCGACTCAGCGCTCACCGCGGCCGTCGCCGCCGACGCGCTGGGACCTGAGAACGTGCGCTGCGTGATGATGCCCTCGCGCTACACGTCGAAGGACAGCCTTGACGACGCGGCCGGGTGCGCAAGACTCCTCGGCGCGCACCTCGACAACGTGCCCATCGAAGACGCGGTCAAAGCGTTCGGCGCGATGACGACGCCGCTCTTCGCCGGCCGCGCACCGGACACGACCGAAGAGAACATCCAGTCGCGCATCCGCGGCGTGACGCTGATGGCGATCTCGAACAAGTTCGGTCCGATGGTCGTGACGACCGGCAACAAGTCCGAAATGTCGGTCGGCTACGCGACGCTCTACGGCGACATGTGCGGCGGCTATAACGTCCTCAAAGACATCTACAAGATGCAAGTCTTCGCGCTTTCCAAATGGCGCAACCAGCACAAGCCGAAAGGCGCTAAAGGCCCCGACGGTCGCGTCATGCCCGAACGCGTGATTACCAAACCGCCGACGGCCGAACTGCGCGCGAACCAGAAGGACGAAGACTCGCTTCCGCCCTACCCGAAACTCGACGACATCCTCGAATGCCTGGTCGAAAACGAGATGCCCGTCGAAGACATCATGAAGCGCGGCCACGACCTCGCCACCATCAAGCGCGTGGAACACCTGCTCTCGATCGCCGAATACAAGCGCCGCCAAGCCCCGCCGGGCGTCAAAATCACGCGCAAAAACTTCGGCCGCGACCGCCGCTACCCGATCACGAATGCCTTTCGGGACGCGACGTGAACGGCTAAGACACCGGCCATGACCACCACCGTCCGCTTCGCGCCCAGCCCCACGGGCAAACTTCACGTCGGTAACATCCGCGCCGCGCTGACGAACTATTTGTTCGCGCGCAAGACGGGCGGCAAGTTCCTGCTGCGCCTCGACGACACCGACACCGAACGCTCGACAGAAGAAAACGCGCAAGGCATCGAGCGCGATCTGGCCTGGCTGGGTCTGAAGCATGACCTCTTCGCTAAGCAGTCCGACCGCACCGCGCCTTACGAAGCCGCCGCCGAGAAGCTGCGCGCTGCCGGCCGCCTCTACGCCTGCTACGAAACGGCAGACGAACTCGACCGCCGCCGCAAACGCCAGCTCGCCCAGCACAAGCCACCGATCTACGACCGCGCCGCCCTGAACCTCACGGCCGAACAGAAGGCGGAGTTGGAAGCGAAGGGCCGCAAGCCGCACTGGCGTTTCAAACTCACCGGCAACAGCGTCGAGTTCAACGATCTGATCCGCGGCCCTGTTCACATCGAGACGGCATCGCTGTCGGATCCCGTGCTCATCCGCGAAGACGGCCGCTTCCTCTACACGCTGCCCAGCGTCGTCGACGACATCGACTTCGCGATCAGCCACATTATCCGCGGCGAAGACCACGTCACCAACACCGGCGTGCAAATCGAAATCTTCGAAGCCCTCGGCGCCAAGGCCCCGACCTTCGCGCATTTCTCAATGCTCATCGGCGCAGGCGGCGAAGCGTTATCAAAGCGTCTCGGCTCGCTCTCGATCGAAGGCTTGCGTGCGGACGGCATCGAGCCCCAGGCGGTCAACAGCCTGCTCGCTAAACTCGGCACGTCCGACCCCGTCGTCGCGCGCATGACGCTCGACGAACTCGTCGCCGATTTCGACCTGACGAAGTTCTCGCGCGCCCCCGCGCACTTCGACCCGAACGACCTCAAGACGCTCAACCACAAACTGCTGCACGCGATGCCGTTCGAAGCGGTCGCCGACGAACTCAAGCGTCTGGGCGTCGGCGGCGGCGCACCGTTCTGGAACGCCATTCACGACAACATCCAGCTTCTGAACGAAGCCCCCGCCTGGTGGCGCGTCGTCGAAGGCCCGATCGAGCCCGTCATCGAAGACGCGGCCGTCGCGGCCGAGGCGCGCGAACTACTGCCCAAAACCCCGTTCACCGACACGACCTGGACAGAGTGGACCGCCGCCGTTTCCGCCAAAACGGGGGCCAAAGGTAAGGCCCTGTTTAGACCCCTGCGGCTAGCTTTGACCGGCCAGCCCCATGGACCGGAGATGAGGAAGCTGCTACCCCTCATCGGTCCTGAACGGGCGGCCAAACGGCTCGCCGGGCAGGCGGCATGAGGCAAAACGTGATCGCAGTGACGACCACTTTCGGACAGACCGCCGTCGCGCACATCGCGCGGACGGGCTTCATTTGTATTTGCGGCTAACGAAAACTAGCGGGCCGCGCGCGACCGATTCTCAAGTCAGAGATATCCCAAGCACCGGCCCTAACCGGACCGACGTGTTTGAGGACTGACGCATGGCTCTGACGATCTACAACACCGCGGCGCGCGAAAAGCAGCTGTTCAAGCCGATCGACCCGAAGAACGTGCGCATGTACGTCTGCGGCCCGACCGTCTACGACTTCGCGCATATCGGCAACGCCCGGCCGGTGATCGTCTTCGACGTGCTGTTCCGCCTGCTGCGCCACATCTTCGGCGAGAAGCACGTCACCTACGTCCGCAACATCACGGACGTGGAAGACAAGATCATCGCGCGCGCGACAGAGCGCGGCGTGTCGATCCGCGAACTCACGCAGAGCACCGCAAAGGTCTATCAGGAAGACGCGCTGTCGCTCGGCAACTTGCCGCCGACGATCGAGCCGCGCGTCACCGACACAATGCCCGAGATCGTCGCGATGATCGCAAAGCTCGTCGCCAACAATCACGCCTACGTCGCCGAAGGCCACGTCCTCTTCGACGTACCGTCCGACCCCAACTACGGCAAACTCTCGCGCCGCTCTGTCGACGAGATGATGGCGGGCGCCCGCGTCGAAGTCGCGCCCTACAAGAAAAGCCCGATGGACTTCGTTCTCTGGAAACCATCCGACGAAAACATGGTGGGCTGGGACAGTCCGTGGGGCAGGGGCCGCCCCGGCTGGCACATCGAATGCTCCGCCATGGGTGAGAAGCATCTGGGCGAAACCTTCGACATCCACGCTGGCGGCATCGACCTCCAATTCCCCCACCACGAAAACGAGATCGCCCAAAGCGAAGGCGCGCACCACGGCGCGCCGATTGCGAACTACTGGATGCACAACGGTTTCTTGCAGGTCGAAGGCGAGAAGATGTCGAAAAGCCTCGGCAACTTCATCACCATCCGCGAGCTCCTCGCCGAAAAGAAGTTCGGCGGCGAACAATGGCACGGCCGCGTTCTGCGTCTGGCAATGCTCGGCACCCACTACCGCCAACCGATCGACTGGACGGTCGACCGCCTAGTTCAAACACGCACAACCCTGGTGGAATGGGCGCGCCTTCTGCACGACGTCGATCCCGCTACAGAACTGCCGAAGGCATTTCTCGACGCACTCTTCGACGATTTGAACACGCCGGCGGCACTCGCAGTTATCTACGAACTGGCTTCGGCCGCGCGCACCAATGACACGGCGAAAGCGCAGCTGAAGAAGGTCCTGAACTTCCTTGGAGCGTACGACAACGAGAAGGACATCGACTTCCTGGTCGGCCAATCGGTCGATGCCGCAAGGGTCGAAGATCTCATCGCCAAACGCAACGCCGCCCGCAAGGCAAAGAACTTCGCCGAAGCCGACCGCCTCCGCGCCGAACTCACCGCGCTCGGCGTCGCCATCGAAGACGGCCCGCAAGGCACAACGTGGAAGGTCGTGTCATGAAGCGCGAGCGCCTCTATCTCTTCGACACGACGCTCCGCGACGGCGCGCAAACGCAGGGCGTCGACTTTTCCGTCGAAGACAAGCGCCAGATCGCCAAGGTCCTGGACGATTTCGGCATCGACTACATCGAAGGCGGCTGGCCCGGCGCGAACCCGACGGATACGTCCTTCTTCGCCGAACCGCCAACGCTCAAGACGGCAAAGCTCGTCGCCTTCGGCATGACCAAACGTCCTGGCCGCAGCACCTCGAACGATCCGGGCTTGAGCAGCGTCCTCGACGCCAAGGCGCAAGCTTGTTGCCTCGTCGGCAAGGCCTGGGACTTCCACGTCAATGTGGCGCTCGAAGTCCCGCTCGAAGACAACCTAGCCGCCATCACCGATAGCATGGGCGCGGTCGCGGCAAAGGCGCGCGAACCGATGTTCGACGCCGAACACTTCTTCGACGGCTACAAAGCAAATCCGCAATACGCATTGAACTGCTTGACGGCCGCGCTCGACGGCGGCGCTCGCTGGGTCGTGCTTTGCGACACCAATGGCGGCACGCTCCCGCACGAAGTCGCCCGCATCGTCGGCGAAGTGGCGAAGGTCGTGCCGCGCGACAAAATCGGCATCCACACCCACAACGACACGGAAAACGCCGTCGCCAACACGCTGTTCGCCGTGCTGGCCGGCGCCCGCCAAATCCAAGGCACGCTGAACGGACTGGGCGAACGTTGCGGCAATGCGAACCTCGTGTCGCTATTGCCGACGCTGATGCTGAAATCCGATTTCGCCACCAGCTTCGAAACCGGCATCGCGCCGGAGAACCTGAAGAACATCACCCACGTCTCGCGCCTGCTCGACGAAATCCTGAACCGCGCACCGAACCGCCACGCCGCTTACGTCGGCGCATCGGCGTTCGCGCATAAAGGCGGCCTGCATGCTTCGGCGGTGATGAAGGACCCGCGCACCTACGAACACGTGCCCCCGGAAGCCATCGGCAACGTGCGCAAGATCCCGGTGTCGGATCAGGCCGGCCGCTCAAACCTCATCGGCCGCCTGGTCGACCTCGGTCTCGACGTCGACTCAAAAGACCCGCGCGTTTCATCGCTCCTCGAACAAATCAAAGAGCGTGAGTTCCTCGGCTACGCCTACGACGGCGCAGAAGCGTCGCTGGCGCTTCTCGCCCGCCGCGCGCTCGGTACCGTGCCGTCCTACTTCAAAGTCGAAGGCTTCCGCGTCTCCGTCGAACGCCGGCACAACGCCGTTGGGCAGGAGGTCAGCGTCTCCGAAGCCGTGGTCAAGGTAACGGTCGACGGCGAGCGTCTGATGAACGTGGGCGAGGGCAACGGCCCCGTGAACGCGCTCGACAACGCGCTGCGCAAGGATCTGGGCCGCTACTCGAAATGGCTCGAAGACCTGAAACTCGTCGACTACAAGGTCCGTATCCTCACCGCCGGCACCGAGGCCGTCACCCGCGTCATGATCGAAAGCGGAGACGAGGCGGGCAACCGCTGGTCGACAGTCGGCGTCTCGCCGAATATTGTCGACGCCTCGTTCGAGGCGCTGATCGACTCCATAACATATAAACTGTTGCGTGACGGAGCGCCCCCGTCCCGCCCCTGAGGGGACGACCCATGCGCATCCCGGCCAAAGGCAAATCGCACGCCGAAGTCAAAGCCGAACTCGAAGCCTTCGCCGCGCGCGACGCCAAGTGGCGCGACGGCAAGACGCTGGGCTACATCTACGACGCCGGCCCCGACGTCGAAGAAATCGCGAAGTGGGCCTACATGCGCTACCTCACGGAAAACGCGCTCGCCCCCACGACCTTCCCGAGCCTGATGCAGCTCGAAAACGAACTCGTCGCGATGGCGGCCGCGCATCTGGGCGACGTCCCCGGCGTCGTCGGCAACTTCACCAGCGGCGGCACGGAATCCTGCATGCTCGCGGTGAAGACAGCGCGCGACTTCGCCCGCGCCACACGCGGCATCACCGAACCCGAAGCAATCCTGCCGGTCACCGCCCATGCGGCCTTCCAAAAGGGTTGCCACTATCTCGGCGTGAAGAAGGTGCTGGTCCCGGTCGATCCGAAGACATTCAAGTCCGACCCCGCGATCATCAAAAAGGCGATCACACCGAACACGGTCTTGATCGTTTCCTCCGCCGTTTCATATGCCCACGGCGTCCTCGATCCCATCGAGGCGATCGGCGCCGTCGCGCAAAAGCGCAAGGTCAATTTCCACGTCGACGGCTGTATCGGTGGTTTCTTGCTGCCGTACTTCAAACGCCTCGGCGCCAAGCTCGGAGAGTTCGACTTCCGCGTGCCCGGCGTTACGTCCATGTCGATGGACTTCCACAAATACGCCTACTGCCCGAAAGGCGCGTCCGTCATCCTGCACCGCTCGAAGGACTACCGCCGCTTCCAGTTCTTCGTCACGTCCGACTGGACCGGCTACACGATCATTAACCCGACGATCCAATCGGCGAAGTCGGGCGGCCCGATGGCGGCGGCGTGGGCAGTGCTGAACACGCTCGGCGACGAAGGCTACATGCGCTTTGCCGAACGCATATGGAAAGCGACGCAAGCGATCTGCGACGGTATCCGCGAGATGCCAGGCGTCCGCCTCCTCGGCGAACCGGATTCAAATCAAGTCGCCTTCACCACCGACGACTTCTCCTGCTTCCACATCATCGACGAGATGGCCGCGCGCGGTTGGGGCGTACAGCCGCAATTCGGCTATCACGGCTCGGAAGCGAACGTGCATATCTCGATCGGCCAAAAGACGTTCGACCAAACCAACGAATTCCTCGCTGCACTCCGCGAGTCGGTCGCCGCATGCCGCGACAAGGGCTTCAGCCAAACCGCCGCCAAGGTGAAGGCAGAGCTATCCCGCATAAACCTTACGGATTTCAAACCTGAAATGTTGGGTGATCTGATGCGCGCAGCCGGCATCGAAGACGGCCAACTGCCGCGCAAGTCGGCTGAGCTCAACCAAATATTGAACGTGCTGCCGCCATCTGTCACAGCGTTCGCCCTTACCGAATTCATGAACGACCGCTACATCTACCGCCCCAAACGGTAGCCCTGCGTCGCACCACCTATGTCCCCCCGTCAGAAAGTCGAAACCGGCGTGATCTACGCCGCCAGCGCCTTCGTCATCTGGGGCGTGATCCCGATCTATTGGAAAGAGGCGCTGGGCGGCATCGACGCCGTCGAAATCGTCATGCACCGCATCCTCTGGACGCTGATCTTCGCCCTCGCGGCGTTGGCCGCATGGGAGCGCCTGCCGAGGCTTTACGAGGCCCTGACGACGCGCCGTTCGCTGATGCTTCTGTCGGTGAGCGCCGTGCTGATCGCGATCAACTGGGGCATCTTCATTTGGGCCGTCACCGTCGGCCGTATCGTGGAGACGAGCCTCGGCTACTACATCAACCCGCTGGTGAACTTCATCCTCGGCGCGGTGTTCCTGAGCGAGCGCCTCACGCGCGTGCAACTCGTCGCCGTCGCGCTCGCGACGCTGGGCGTCCTCAACCAAACGATTGCGCTGGGTTACATGCCGTGGGTATCGCTGGTGCTCGCGGTCAGCTTCGGCTTCTACGGTCTCATCAGGAAGAAAGTCGCGGTCGAATCGCTGGAGGGCCTAACGGTCGAATCCATCCTTCTGGCGCCTGCCGCGTTGGGCTACATCGTCTATCTGACGGCGACGAAGCAGGGCGCATTCCTGCACGTGAATTTCATGACGGATATCAATCTGATCATCGCAGGCCCGCTGACGGCGATTCCACTGCTGCTCTTCGCCGCAGCGACGCGCCTTGTGCGCCTGTCGACGATCGGTTTCCTGCAGTATCTGGCGCCGTCGATCGCGCTGGTGATTGCGGTGTTCATGTACGACGAGCCGTTCACCAGCGCGCACGCAGTGACGTTCGCCTTCATCTGGGCGGCATTGGCGCTGATCACATG
>JAWXBY010000165.1:0-4427 GCA_034440355.1 Alphaproteobacteria bacterium | reverse complement strand
TCGGTTATCCCGAAAGCACGGGCATCGACATGCTGCCGATGTTCCCATGACCAAATGGCTGGCCGCGCTGATCGTCAGCGTTGCCGCCGCGATCGCGGCCGCGTTGTACGCGACCGCCGATACTGAAGCCTATGTCTGGGACCGCCTGACGGAACACGCGCCCTACGCCGGAAACTACAACTACCCCGTCCACGTCGCGCCCGACGGCCGCTTCATCGCGCTCCACCCAGACGGCACATGGGCCTCGCGTGACGGCGCGAAATGGACAAAGACCGCGATGCCGTTCAGCGGCATGAACTCGGCCTACCTGTCTTACGTTCAGCACGAGGGCGCCACATGGGCGCTCGGCAAACTCAAAGGCAACTACCTCGACTTCCAGATCGACCCCGTCATCCAGCGCACCCGCGACTACGAAAAATGGGAACAAGTCGGCGCGTCGTCATCTCTGCCCCACGCCATCTTCTACGCGACCGCGAGTTTCAAAGGTTCGCTCTGGATCGTCGGCGGCTACAACGGCAACAAGGTGACGAGCGAAGTCTGGAACTCGCAAGACGGCCTCGTGTGGACTCGCGTCGTCGACCAAGCGCCGTGGTCCGCCCGCTCCGGCGCGAAGATCGTCATCTTCCGCAACAAGATGTTCCTGATCGGCGGCGGCGTCATCGACGGCCTGCAAGCCAACGACGTCTGGTCCAGCGCCGACGGCGTCACCTGGACACGCGAAGCCGACCAGATCGCGCCCGAAAAACCGATGGGCACGCCCTTCGTCTACGATAACAAACTCTGGCTCGTCGGCGCCAACCGCTCCGGCACCTTCGAAAGCGGCATGGCCGTCTCCGACGACGGCAAGACCTGGCGCAAGCAATCCGCCCCCTGGTCCCCCCGCGGCGGCGTCGCCGCCTGGACCAACGGCCCCGACCTCTTCATCACCGGCGGCAAGTATTCGTACGAGAAGGCCGGCGAACCCGTTTTTGTCTACAGCAACGATGTCTGGCGAATGCGCCGGAAATAGCATTTGCCGCGGGTTGCACGTGCTTTGGCCACTTGACTTGAGAGGCCCCGCCGCGCGACCTCTTGCCCCGCAAGACCGCCTGCAAGCCGCCTTTGTGTAACTGGCGTATCGCGTGGGATTTGAACCACGGGGAAGCGCGAGGGCGGGGTCTTGGGAGTGCCGCGCGCCTGGGCCGATCCGCTTGCGTCAACCGCAATACGAGGAGGCGACCATGACCGACTACCGCGCAGCGCTAAAAGCCACCGACCCTGAAATCTACGACACCTTGATCGGCGAAGAAAAACGCCAGCGCGAAGGCGTCGAAATGATCCCGTCCGAGAACTACACGTTCCCGGAAGTCTACGCCGCGCTCGGCTCCGCCTTCACGAACAAATACGCCGAGGGCTATCCCGGCCGCCGCTACTACGGCGGCACCGAATTCGTCGACGTGATGGAGAACTTGGCGCGCGATCGCGCGAAGGCGCTCTTCCGCGCCGAACACGCGAACGTGCAGCCGCTCTCAGGCTCGCCGATGAACCAGGCGGTGTATCTCGGCTTCATCGAACCGGGTTCGACCATCCTGGCGATGGACTTGAGCCACGGCGGCCATCTCACCCACGGCGCGCCGGTCTCGCACATGGGCAAGATCTACAAATTCGTCCGCTACAAAACCAATCCGGAAAACGGCGCCATCGACTTCGACCAACTGCGCGACGTCGCTAAGAAGGAGAAACCAAAGCTCGTCGTTTGCGGCTACTCGTCCTATCCGCGCGACTACGACTACGCGCTGTTCAAGCAAGTCGCCGATGAAGTGGGCGCCCTCACCATGGCCGACGTCAGCCACATCGGCGGCCTCATCGCGGGCGGCGTGATGCGCAACCCGATGGACGCCGGCTTCGACTTCATGACGACGACGACGCACAAATCGCTGCGCGGTCCGCGCGGCGGCCTCATCGTCTGCAAGAAGGAGCACGCGAAAGGCATCGACCAATCGGTGTTCCCCGGCCTGCAAGGCGGCCCGCACATGAACCAGGTCGCGGCGACGGCGGTCACGCTGAAACTCGCCGCTCAGCCGGCGTTCAAAGTCTACGCCGCGCAAGTTCTAAAGAACGCAAAAGCGTTGGCGATGGAGCTCACCAACGCGGGCGCCTATCTCGCGACCGGCGGCACCGACAACCACTTGCTCGTCGTCGACGTGGTGAAGAGCTTCGACATCAACGGCGCCGTCGCCGAAAAGGCGCTCGACCACGCCGGCATCACGACCAACAAGCAGGTGATCCCCGACGATCCGAACCCGCCGCTGCGCCCGTCCGGCGTTCGCATGGGGACCCCGGCGGCGACGACGCGCGGCATGAAGGAAGGCGAGATGAAGCAACTCGCCCGCATCATGATGGAAGCGATGAAGAACCACGCCGACCCGAAGCGCCTCGAAGGCCTGCGCCAAGAAACGCGTATCCTCTGCTCGCGCTTCCCGGTGCCGGGTCTCTAACGAAAGATGAGCGAAACGCGCGTCGAAACCGCACGACTGACCCTCGTGCCGGTTTCGGCGCGCTATCTCGACGACCTCTTCGCGATGTTCAACGAGCCCGTCGTCGTCGACTGGCTCTTCCTCACCGGCCCGCCGACGCGCGACCAACTCGCCACCCGCATCGCCGCCACCGAGCAATTCTGGCGCGACAACGGCTACGGCCTGTTCTGTGCCATCGAGAAGGCGACAGGCCTCTTCGTCGCCCGAGTCGGCGCGATGCCGACACCCGGCGTGGGCCGTATCGAAATCGCCTGGTCGACCGTGACGGCAGCCCACGGCAAAGGCTACGCAACCGAAGCCGCCAAGGCCTCGATCGCTCACGCCTTCGCCAACTCAAACCTGGACGCGCTGGACTGCTATCTGCGCCCCGACAACACGGCCTCCCGCCGCGTCGCCGAAAAGGTAGGCTTCCGCTACCAAGACACCCGCTACCTCTACGACCGCGTTCTCAGATACTACAAATTGCCGCGCCCTTAAGGGGCAGGGTGCATTGACCCCCACCGCCCATATCCGTAGTTTCCGCCCTCCCTTGGCATAGGGCCCATAGCTCAGCGGTAGAGCATCTGACTTTTAATCAGAGGGTCGATGGTTCGATCCCATCTGGGCTCACCAAGGGATTCAATTACTTACATCATAAAGTCCGCTCCCTCGTGTAAATTGGATACACGAGGGATACAGCGACGAGTGCCGCCGCGAAGGCGACCGAGAACTAGATTCTCGAAGTGATGCACCATCGTTCTCTCCACAGAAGGATTGCGCATGCGGATGATGTCCTTGATCGAACGGTCGACAAGGCGCGCGGTTCAAAGGCGGCGCGTACGCGTGCAAACCACGCTCAGTTCAGAGGAAGCGGCGATCCTCACCCACTTGCGCAGGACTCAGGGGCTAACGGTCGGACAAGCCCTCCGCTTCCTTGTGGCCAGGTCCGGCGCATTTGGGACTGGGCATCCGAAGGGGGCGAAGCGGTCACCGGTATGAGGGGGAAGGTGTTGGCGCAAGTACGTGAGGCGTTGCGGCTGAAGTGACCCGTGTATGCCGTGGCGGTGTGTGCGTGGCGGTACGGATAACCTTCTGGAAAGTGAGCGGGCGCGATGGCGGGTTTGTGCGCGATTTGGGTTTGCGTTTTTGGGGTACGGCAATCAGTTGAATTCGGTATGGGGCGACTCCACGTGTCTTGGCGCAACGGGATGTGTGCGCGATGGCGAAGCGTGTGGCGATTTATGTGCGGGTGAGCACGGACGGGCAGTCGACGGATAATCAGCGGCAAGAGCTTGAGGCGATGGCGCTGCGCAGCGGCTGGGAGGTTGCGCGGGTGTTCGTCGACCACGGCATCAGCGGCGCCAAGGGGCGCGAGCTGCGGCCCGCGTTTGATGCCCTTTGCAAGGCCGTGGCGCGGCGCGAGGTTGATTTGGTGGCGGCGTGGGCGGTCGACCGAGTTGGGCGGTCTCTGCGCGATTTGGTCGACTTCTTCGAGGAGCTGCGCGCGAAGGGTGTCGGGCTCTATCTGCATCAGCAGGGATTGGACACGACCACGCCGGCCGGCCGCGCGATGTTCGGCATGACGGCTGTATTTGCCGAATTCGAGCGCGCGATGATTGTCGAGCGCGTGCGCGCGGGGCTGAAACGCGCCAAGCAAAAGGGCAGGGTCGGCGGCCGGCCGCGCGTTGCCGCGGCGGTTGAGGGTCAAGTGCGCCGCGGCTTGGAAGCGGGCATCGGTAAACGCAAGCTCGCAGCGCAATTGGGCATCGGAACATCGGTCGTTCAGCGCATCGCCGCGCGCCGATCGCCCGGCTAGGCGTTTGCGACGTCGCGGCGGGCGGCAGCGATCGCCCGCGCGTTGTGGCCGCATGGCGCACAGTGGAGCGGCCGGTCGGCGCCGGCCGCTCGCAGTGCGTCATTCGGCGGCGACGG
>JAWXBY010000164.1:0-45635 GCA_034440355.1 Alphaproteobacteria bacterium | reverse complement strand
TCACCAGCGCGCACGCAGTGACGTTCGCCTTCATCTGGGCGGCATTGGCGCTGATCACATGGGAAGCGTTAAGGCGCGAGTCTTATTCCGCCGCCTGACGGTGGAAGTTCATGATCGCGGGCAGCGTGTCCTCGACCCGGTTCACGACCGTGTAGAGTTCTTTCAGCCCATAGCGCGCAAAATTGTGCGAGCCGACGCGATCGAACGTCGCGAACAGCGGATCCCAGAACCCCTTCGTGTTGACGAACACGATCGGCTTCTTGTGCAACCCGAGCTGCGCCCAAGTCATCGCTTCGAGAACTTCTTCAAGCGTGCCGAGACCGCCGGGCAAGATCACGAACGCATCCGCCATGCCATGCATGCGCTCTTTGCGCTCATGCATGTTCGGCGTGATGACGAGTTCAGTGAGGCTCGCGAGTTCGATTTCGCGCGCGCGCAAGAATTGCGGAATGATGCCGATAACTTCGCCGCCGGCTTCAAGCGCCGCGCGCGCCACTTCGCCCATCAACCCGATCGATGCGCCGCCATAGATCAAGCGCGCGTTCGCCAGAGCGATGTCGCGCCCCAAAGTGCGAGCCGCTTGCATATACGCCGGATCGCTACCTTCGGAGGAGCCGCAGAAGACGCAAACCCCAATCAGCTTATGCATTGTTCTATCCAGGCTGAACGCAGAGGATTCAACTATACGGGTTCCCCGTAAATGGTTTGAAACCATGCAGGAAGTGTGCGTCGAAATGGTGACGCCGGGAAGGGCGGAAATCGGGGGGGCTTGGTTGTATTCGTCACAAAGGTTACCATCGGTTAAGAACAAAACGCCTGTGGGGCTGAGGGGGTTTCAATGAAGCATTGGTTGATCGGCGCAGCTGTCGTTTTGTGTGCAAGTGCGGCATGGGCCGCCGAGGCACCGCAAAAGATCATCGACGCGCGCATCGCGGGCATGAAGGGCATGGCAGGCGACCTCACCGCGGCCACGAAAGCCGCGACACCTGCCGAAGCCAAAGCGAAACTCGCCTCCGCCATCAAATTCGCAGAGTCGATTCCATCGGCATTTCCGAAAGGAACGGGCATCGGCGACGCGGGCGTTACGAAGACGCGCGCACTGCAAGATATTTGGATCAAGCCGGCGGAATTCAAGGCGTCGGCCGACGCGTTGGCCACCGCGCTGAAGGCGGCGGAAGCCGGCGCCGACGACAAAGCCAAATTCGACGCGGCGCTGGGCGACGTTCGCAAAAGCTGCGGCGGTTGCCACACGCCGTTCCGCGGCCCCGAAACCGAATAGCCATGACGCCGCTTCGCTGGATCGCCCTCGTGGCGTTTGCAGTGGGCGCCATAGTGCTGGCCTGGCTGTTCATGCCGTCGCATTCGACGGTCGCCATTCCGCAAGGGATGTCGAGCGCCGACGCCGGCATGGTCGAGCGCGGCGCATATCTCGTGCGGGCCGCGGGCTGCGTCAGCTGTCATTGGGACAAGAAGAGCGGCGGCGAACCGTTCGAAGGCGGTCGCGCATTGGCTACGCCGTTCGGCACATTCTACAGTCCCAACATCACGCCGGACGACCGCCGCGGCATCGGCCGCTGGAGCGACGAGGATTTCATCCGTGCACTGACGCACGGCGAAGACCGCAACGGCGAAGATCTGTACCCGGTCTTTCCGTACACGTCCTATGCGCGCATGAAGATCGAAGACGCGCTGGCGATCAAAGCGTATCTCGCGACGCTCGAGCCGGTGCGCACCGAGCGTCGTGAGAACGAACTCGCGTTTCCGTTCTCATGGCGTGCGCTAATGAAAGGCTGGAAATTGCTGTTCCTGGCCAAGGCGGACCCGCTCGCCGACGATCCGGCGCAGGATGCAACCTGGAATCGTGGCCGCTATTTGGTTGAGGCATTGGGGCACTGCGGCGAATGTCACACGCCGCGTGGAACCTTCGGCCAAGCCGATACAGAGCGCCATTTGCGCGGCAATCCGACGGGTCCGGACGGATGGCGCGTGCCCGCACTCGTTGGGCAGCGCTCGGAACTCGCTCTATGGTCTGTGGAAGAACTGGCGGAGTACCTCAAAAGTGGCGCGCGACCGGACTTCGATTCGGCGCAGGGACCTATGGCGGAAGTGA
Organism: Alphaproteobacteria bacterium; assembly: GCA_034440355.1. Classification (GTDB taxonomy): domain Bacteria; phylum Pseudomonadota; class Alphaproteobacteria; order Micropepsales; family Micropepsaceae; genus SZUA-430. The sequence goes on along the minus strand of JAWXBY010000164.1, from coordinate 43,525 downwards.
TCGAAGACAGCACGAAACACCTGACAGATGAGGATTTGCGCGCAATAGCGCTCTACCTCAAGTCGTTGGGCCGCCGCTGACGAAACCTGTTGATAGGCGCATGGGCCGCAATTGCGGCCGCCTCTTCGGCGTCTAGATTGCCGGTCATTCGTCAATAACAACAGCGGGGCGAGCAAATGGCGCGCGTAATTGTCATCGTGGGTTTGATGATCGCGATCACCGCGACGATGTTCGCCATCACGCGCAAGTCGGCAGTGGCGCCCGGCGAAGCAGCGAACGGCCCAACCGCGACGGTAAAGCTCGAACCCCCGCACGCCGATCCAGTCCCGCCGCAGCCGCCCGAGGAGCCGAAGATCGACGACGACGTGCAATCGTTGACGTCGGTCGATCCGCGCCCGGTAATCAATCCGATAGAGGATCCCGCGTCGCCGCCTGAAGCACAGAGCGCGCAAGACGTCACGAAAGGCCCCGTCGCCGGCGCAGCGCCGTCGATCGGCACGGCCGGCATCAACGACAAACGCCGCGCCTCCTTCACCGGCACGGCCACACCTGGGGACACAGTGTCGATCGTCTGGGACGGCAAGCCACTCGCCACGACGACGGCAGATGCGTCCGGCAACTGGGAGATCGAATTCAAAGCGCCGATCGGCAAGGCCGACCACGAACTCTACGCGTCCGCGCAGGCCAAGGACGGAAGCGTCATCATCGGCCCGCAACGCGCATCGATCCGCCCGCCCGCGACCGACGGCGGCCTGCCGCGCATCACGATCAAGTCGGCGGACCAAGTCGCGACCACGCTGCAAGAAGGAAACGTCGCCGCCCCCGAACCGAAGACCGGCTTGGTTGTCGAGAAGATCACCAATGCCGAAACCGGCCTCACCGTCCTCATCGGTAGGGCCGATCCCGGAGCGACCGTGAAAGCCGCGATTAACGGCAAGCCCGCAGGCGACACGCGCGTGGCCGCCGACGGGTCATGGACGCTCGCCGCAACCAACCCATCGGGCAAGGCCGCCGACAGTGTCCGCCTCGAACTCATCGACAAGGAAGGCGCCAAGATCGACGAGACCGACCTGCCGCACAAAGTACCGGCCGCAAGCGCAAAGGTCGCCGCGAAAGAACCGGACACCAAACCGGACGCACCGGCCGTCTTCACATCGGCGCCGGCCCAGCCCGAGAAGGCAAAGCCCGAGGAGAAGAAAGAGGTCGCCGCGCTCGTCCAACCCTTCACGACCGCCGAGCCCGAGCGGCCGAAGCGCAAAATCATCCGCGTACGTCGCGGTGACAGCCTATGGCGCATCTCCAGACGCCACTTGGGTAATGGCAAGAAGTGGGCGGCCTTCTACAAGGCCAACAAGCGCAAGATTGACAATCCGAACCTGATCTTCCCGGGACAAACGCTGATTATTCCGGGCTGAAGCGCGCGGCGCACTGGAACTCCGGGCACGCTTGGCCTAAGTCAACGCCATGCCGCCATCACCAGGACGATCGACGGCCATAGCGGGTGAAGCGCATCGCGGCGCCACGCAATGGGGCACCGTCAGCACACTCTTTCCGTATCTATGGCCGCCGGGCCGGTTCGATCTGAAACTGCGAATTATTATCGCGATGGTCGCGCTGATCCTCGCGAAGATCGCAACGCTGGCCTTCCCGCTGTTCTACGGCGCAGCAATCGACGCTCTCGACACCAAGAACCCGGCGGTTCAGGCGCTGGGCGTCGCCATCGCCTTCATCGTGGCCTACGGCGTCGCCCGCATCCTGATGCAGGCCTTCGCCCAAGCCCGCGACGCCATCGCCGCCAAGGCCGTTTACAACGCCGTGCGGTCCGTCGCCGCCCAGACCTTCCGCCACATCCACGCGCTCTCGCTGCGCTTCCACCTCGAACGCAAGACCGGCGGCCTGACGCGCGTGATCGAACGCGGCACCAAGGGCATCGACGTGCTCTTGTTCTACGCGCTGTTCTCCATCGCGCCGACGATCCTCGAGTTGATCCTGGTCTGCAGCTACCTGCTCTGGGTCTATCACTGGGGCTATACGGCGATCACGATCGCGACGGTCTTGGCTTACGGCTGGTTCACGATCCAAATCACCGAATGGCGCACCACGATCCGCCGCGCCATGAACGACAGCGACACTGAAGCGAACACGAAGGCCGTCGACAGCCTGCTGAACTACGAAACGGTCAAATACTTCAACAACGAAAACCACGAAGCGAGCCGCTACGAAAAAGCGATGATCCGCTTCACGGAGGCGTCCGAGAAAGCGCAGCTCTCGCTCTCGGTCCTAAACGCGGGCCAAGCCGTCATCATCACCATCGGCCTCGTCGCCGTGATGGCGCTTGCCGCCTATCACGTCTCGATCGGCCAAATGACGCTGGGCGGCCTCGTCGTCGTCAACGGCTTCCTGGTGCAGCTCTACGTGCCGCTGAACCTGCTCGGCACCGTCTACCGAGAAATCAACCAGGCGCTCATCGACATGGAGAAGATGTTCGATGTGCTGCACGTACCGCAGGAAGTGCAAGACAAACCCGGCGCGCCGCCGCTGAAAGTCACCGGCGGTGAAATCCGCTTCGACAACGTCGTCTTCGCCTACGAACCCGAACGCACGATCTTGAAAGGCGTCAGCTTCACGGTCCCCGCCGGCAAGACCGTCGCCGTCGTCGGCCCGTCAGGCGCGGGCAAGTCGACGATCTCGCGCATCCTCTATCGCTTCTACGACATCAAGTCGGGCAGGGTGACGATCGACGGCCAAGACATCCGCGACGTGACACAGGACTCCGTTCGCGCCGCCATCGGCATCGTCCCGCAAGACACGGTCCTCTTCAACGACACTGTCCGCTACAACATCCGCTATGGCCGCATTAGCGCCAGCGACCAGGAAATCGAAGAGGCCGCGCGCCTAGCCCAAATCGAACCGTTCATCCGCCAACTCCCCGACGCCTTCAACGCCATGGTCGGGGAGCGCGGCCTGAAACTCTCCGGCGGCGAAAAGCAACGCGTCGCCATCGCCCGCACGATCCTGAAGAACCCGCCGATCCTGCTGCTCGACGAAGCGACGTCCGCCCTCGACACGCACACCGAACGCGAAATCCAATCGTCGCTGCGTGAAGTCTCGCGCAACCGCACGACCTTGGTCATCGCGCACCGTCTGTCAACGGTGGTCGACGCCGACGAAATCCTGGTTCTGGATCACGGCGAAATCGTCGAACGCGGCCGCCACGGCGACCTGCTGACCAAGAACGGCGCCTACGCCGCCATGTGGAACCGCCAACGTGAAGCCGCCGCCGCACGCGAAAAGCTGAAGGAAGTGGAAAGCGACCCCGCCGTAAACCCGGAAGTCGAACGCGTCCAACCCGCGGCCGCCGCGGGCGAATAGCGTCAGCCGCGCGCCCGCGCCAGCGTCTCGACCAACTCGTTGACCTTCTCGCGCTGCGCCTTCTTGTCGCCGGAGCGGATCGCATGCTCCACGCAATGCGAGATGTGGTCCTTCAAAATCTCGCCCTCGACCTTTTTCAAAGCCGCGACCACTGCCTGCACCTGATTGACGACGTCGATGCAATAGCGGTCGTCCTCGACCATCTTGGCGAGTCCGCGCACCTGTCCCTCGATGCGGTTCAACCGCGAGAGACAGAGTTTTTTCATATCCTCTTGCATGGCGTCAAAGATACCCCGTGGGGGTATACGGAGGCAAGGCGCCGCGCGAACTAACCATTACCGCGCGGGCTTTTCGGCCGCGACCAGAACGGCGTCGGAAAACGCCACGCGAAAGCGATGAAGAAGCCGCGCGTTCTCGAACCCCGCGGCAGTCAAATCCTGCACCAAATCGGAGGCCGGCGTGCCGCCGAAATGACCGCCCACGAAGTCGGCGATCCGGATCGCCCCGCCGGGATTCAATGCGTCGCGCATGGCCGCGATGGTCTGAAGATGCGTCTCCCGCGGCATATGATGCAGCGCCAGCGAAGAAACAGCCTTTGTCGCGCCCTCTGCGCCTACCAGCGTTGCCGTCTCGTCGCCGAAGCCGCGTTGGAACGAGACAGCGACGGCTTTGCGCGCCGCCTTCTTCCGGCCAAGCGCCAACGCGTTCGGATCGGGATCGATGCCGATGACCTCGGCGCCGGGTTCGGCTTGCTTGGCCATGATGGCCAACGTCCCTGTTCCGCAGCCGACGTCGACGACCCGGTCGCCGCGCTTGAGATCAAGCGACGCGATAATCCTCCCGCGCCATTGCCGCTCTCCCGTCAGCAACGCGAGGAGGGGATCGTAAAGCGGCAGCAGCCAATGCTTACCTGCCGCCGGAAGATAGTCGTCGCGCGCAACCGCCATGGCATGACCTCCGATGCTTGTCTCCGCTGTCTTGCAATATACCCCCGGGGGGTATATCTATCAAGATACAGAAACAACGATTCCGAAAAGAAAAAGATGAGCGGCGCCTCCCACGATCACGCCAAGCACCACCACGATCACGCCGGCATGGCAGCCAATTTGCGCGATCCCGTTTGCGGCATGACGGTCGATCCCGCGAAAACACAGCATCACGCGCAACACGCCGGCGCGACCTATCACTTCTGCAATGCGCGTTGCCGCGAGAAGTTCATCGTTGATCCCACAAAATACCTGACGCCGAAGGAAACGAAGGCCGAAGCGCCCGCGAAGGCCGGCGCGATCTACACTTGCCCCATGCATCCGCAGATCAGGCAAGTCGGTCCGGGTTCATGTCCGATTTGCGGCATGGCGCTCGAGCCTGAAAACGCTGCTGAGGTGGAGCAGGGCCCCAACCACGAACTCGTCGACATGACGCGCCGCTTCTGGATCGCGCTCGCGCTGACCGTCCCCGTGTTCGTTCTCGAGATGGGTGGACACCTGACCGGCCTTACCGACTGGCTCGGCCACGCAACGTCAGCCTGGGTGCAGCTCGCGCTGGCGACGCCGGTGGTGCTGTGGGCCGGTTGGCCGTTCTTCGTCCGCGGTTGGCAGTCGCTCGTCAACCGCAGCCTGAACATGTTCACGCTGATCGCGATGGGCACCGGCACGGCATGGATCTACAGCGTCGTCGCGACCCTCGCGCCCGGCGTATTCCCGCCGGCCTTCCGCGACGCACACGGCACGGTGGCCGTCTATTTCGAAGCCGCCGCCGTCATCACTGTCCTGGTGTTACTGGGTCAGGTCCTCGAACTGCGCGCGCGAGAAAGCACAAGCGGCGCCATCCGCGCTCTGTTGAACCTCGCACCGAAAGTCGCGCATCGCCAGCGCGCCGACGGCTCAACCGAAGAGGTCGCGCTCGATCACGTAGTAGCGGGCGACCGCCTGCGCGTACGCCCGGGCGAGGCGATCCCGGTCGACGGCGTCGTGCGCGAAGGCCAAAGCAACGTCGATGAATCGATGGTGACCGGCGAACCTCTTCCGGTCGCAAAGGCGGCCGGCGACGCCGTGGTCGGCGGCACGATCAACCAAACCGGCAGCTTCGTGATGGAGGCGCAAAAAGTCGGCGCCGACACCTTGCTCGCGCGCATCGTCGACATGGTCGCAAAGGCCCAGCGCAGCCGCGCGCCGATCCAACGCCTCGCCGACCAAGTCGCAGGCTGGTTCGTGCCCGCGGTCATCGCGGTCGCCGTGTTGGCCTTCATCGCCTGGGGCGTATGGGGCCCTGAGCCGCGTTTTGCCCACGGTCTCGTCGCCGCGGTCGCCGTGCTGATCATCGCATGCCCGTGCGCGCTAGGCCTCGCGACGCCGATGTCGATCATGGTGGGGGTGGGCCGCGGCGCGCAGGCGGGGGTGCTGATCAAAAACGCCGAAGCGCTCGAACGCCTCGAGAAGATCGACACCCTCGTCGTCGACAAGACCGGCACGCTCACCGAAGGCAAGCCCAAGGTCGTCGCCGTCGAGACCATCGGCGGCACGTCACGCGACGAGATCCTGCGCCTCGCCGCGGCACTGGAGCGTTCAAGCGAACATCCGCTAGCCGCCGCCATCGTGCGCGCCGCCGAAGAGGCGCATGCCGCGATTCCCGTCGTCGGCGCGTTCGCGTCAGTGACGGGCAAGGGCGTCACCGGCACGGTCGAGGGCCGTACGATTGCCGTCGGCAACGCCAAACTGCTGACGGAGCAGGGGATAGCGACAACCGAACTCGACGCCATCGCCGAACGCTTGCGCAACGAAGGCGCGACGGCGATGTATGTCGCGATCGACGGCAAATCCGCGGGCCTCGTTGCTGTCGCCGACACGATCAAGCCGACGACGCCCGAAGCCATCCGCGCATTGAAGGCCGACGGCATCCGCGTCGTCATGCTGACCGGCGACAACAAGACGACGGCCGCGGCGGTCGCATCTAAACTCGGCATCGACGAGGTGATGGCCGACGTCATGCCCGATCAGAAGAGCGAGGCGATCCAGAAACTGCGCGCGCAAGGCCGCATCGTTGCCATGGCAGGCGACGGGGTCAACGACGCCCCCGCGCTCGCCGCCGCCGAAGTCGGCATCGCCATGGGCACCGGCACCGACGTTGCGATGGAAAGTGCAGGCGTCACGCTCGTGAAAGGCGACCTCACCGGCATCGTCCGCGCACGCCGCCTCTCGCGCGCTGTGATGGGCAACATCCGCCAAAACCTGTTCTTCGCGTTCGTCTACAACGCAGCCGGCGTGCCCATCGCCGCGGGCGTGCTCTATCCGGTCTTCGGCTTGCTCTTGAGCCCGATGATCGCTGCCGCCGCCATGGCGCTAAGCTCCGTCAGCGTCATCGCCAACGCCCTGCGCCTGAGAACAACGAACCTCTAACCGCCGTGCCGCGCGAAGGCCGTGCGCGTGCCGTCCTTCTGGAACAGCCAAACGGTGTAAGCCTCATCGGCCTCACCAGGCACTTCCATGCCCGGCGAGTTGATCGGCATGCCCGGCACCGCAAGCCCCTTGCCTTTGGACTTCGCCGCCACAAGCCGCTTGATGTCGGCAGGCGGCACATGCCCTTCGATGGCATAGCCCGCAACGACGCCGGTATGGCACGACGTCAAATCATCCGGCACGCTCAACTGTGCCTTGAGCGCGTCCATGTCGTCACGCGCCTCAACCGAAACGTCGAAGCCTGCCGCGGTCAGCTTGTCGGCCCACGCCGTGCAGCAGCCGCACGACGGATCCTTATAGACCTTGATCGCAAGTTTCTTCGCCGGCGCAGCTTGCACGCCCGCCGCAGCGAGAATGCAAAGCGAGGCCGTCATCAACAAAACGCTGCGCCGATCGATCATCATGGGGCTCACTCTACTACGATCTTGCCTTCCATGCCGAGATCCGAATGCCCCGGATAATTGCACGCAAAGAGCAGGTTCCCGGCTTTGGTGAAGGTCCAAACGAGTTCCTTGGTCTCGCCGGGCCCGATATGCAGCGAATTCGCCGGCATCTCGTGCGAGCCTTCGTCGTGCTTCATGTCGGACATCGCCACCATCTCGCGCGCATGCGCCGCCTGTTCGACAGCGTCGCCAATGGTGAGTTCGTGCTTCAGCTTACCCTTGTTGCTGACGACGAATTTCACCGTCTCGCCTGCCTTGAACGACAGCGCCTTCTCGCTGAACGCATACTCCGCCGCATCGAGCTTGACGGTGCGCGTAACGTCCTTCGCCTTGCCTTGATGTCCCCACGCGCTGCCATGCGTGTCGCCATGCGCGTGCGCAAAACCCGCAGCGAGAGACATCGCGGCTGCAGCCGCGATCATACGAACCGATACCATCATCTTACTCTCCATCTATCTCTAAAGCCTGACCCGTAACCCCAAACGCAACGTCGTCGCTTCGACGTCTTCACCGGCCGCACGCGTTATGATCGCGGTCTCGCCCAGATCGCGCTCGTAGACCAGATCGATGTACGGCGCGAATTTGCGCGAAAACTCGTACCGCACTTGCAGCCCGACCTCGACGCTGGAAACGCCCGCGCCGATGCCGAGTTCCGGCACATCCTGCGCAAAGGCGTTCAACTCCACATGCGGTTCGACGAACAAGTCCTGCGTCACCGCGATATCGATCGCCTGCTCGGCCCGCAACGCCACGTCGCCATCCTCGCTGACGAACACATGCGCGTCCGTCTCGAAGAAATACGGCGCAAGCCCGTGCACGCCGACCGCGGCCCACGTGAGATCGCCCGGCGCGAAGTCGTGCCGAAGTCCCGCCTGCACGTCCCAAAATTCCGACACGTTCCAACTGACGAGCGCACGCAGCTCCGACTGCTCGACATCGCCGTCAAGTGACTCGCCCTCGGCTTCGATGCGCAGCTTCACGTCGTCGCCGCCAACCCAAGCATAGGCATCCCAAGTGACGAGCGTCCCGTCATCGCTGGTCAGCCAATCGGCGTCTGACCCATCGACTTCGGCGCCCGCGCCCCAGAAGATCGCAGCCCCGTGATCGCCGTGCTCGCTCGCGGCGAACGCCGAGCCCGACATCAACGTCACCACGAGGAGGGCAGGGGCTGACCGCATCATTGCGCGTCCGCACTCATGCGTGCGACGACGACCTTGGTCATCATCCCCGCCATCATGTGATAGAGCAGGTGGCAGTGAAACGCCCATTCGCCGGGCTCATCCGCGGTCAGCAATGCGGAGTACGACCCGCCCGGCGGAACGTTCACGATATGCTTGTTCGGCAGACGCTCGCCCGGTTGCCCGTTCACCAGCTGCACGAACATCCCATGCAAATGCATCGGATGCGCCATCATCGACTCGTTGACGAACGTGATCTTCACCCGCTCGCCGTATTTCAGTTCGATCGGCGCGGCATCCTCCATCTTCGCGCCATTCAGCGTCCAGATGTACCGCTCCATCGATCCGCCAAGCCGCACGACGATCTCACGCGTCGGCTGCCGCAAATCCTTCTGCGGCGTGAAAGCGCGCAAGTCCGAGTAGCTCAGCGCGCGCATGCCTTTCGGCGTTCCCGCATCCGCCCAACCGCGCGGCGGCCCGCTGGGACCCTCAGCGTCAACCGGTGCAGCACCGTGCGCGCCATGACCCTGATGTTCATCCGCGGCGGCGACGGGCGCATGCTGCGCATGGTCGCCGTGCGCCATGCCCATATCCGCCATCGTCAGCAGCGTGCGCGGCCGCGTCGCCGGAATCTCGCCCGTCATCCCCTCGCGCGGCGCCAATGTCGCGCGCGCATAACCCGAGCGGTCGATCGGCTCGGCGAAAATGGTGTAGGCCTTATCGTCCTTCGGTACGACGACGACGTCATAGGTCTCGGCCACGGCAATCCGGAACTCGTCGACCGGCACCGGTTCGACATTCTGCCCGTCCGCCTGCACCACGATCATCTTGAGCCCCGGAATACGCACGTCGAAATACGTCATCGCCGACGCGTTGACGAAGCGCAATCGCACACGCTCGCCAGGCTTGAACGCCGCAGTCCAATTGTCCTTCGACGTCTTACCGTTGACCAGGAACGTATAGCCCGACACGTCCGACATGTCCGTCGGATCCATCCGCATCTCGCCCCAATCGAGTCGGTCGCGCAGCGTGGCGCTCAGCCCGTCGCGTCCCGCATCCCGGAAGAAATCGCCGACCGTCCGCCGCCCGCGATTGTAGTAGCTATGATCGTTCTTCAGATTGCGCAGGATCTCACCGGTATCCTCTTCCGTGAAATCCGACAGCACGACGACATGGTCGCGGTCCGTCTGCACGGGATCGGCCACACGCGGATCTATCACCAGCGCCCCGTAAAGCCCGGCCTGCTCCTGCGTGTTCGTATGCGAGTGGTACCAGTACGTCCCGGCCTGCCGGATATGGAAGCGGTAGGTGAACGTTGCCCCCGGCTTGATCCCGGGAAAGCCGTTGAAGCCGGGCACGCCGTCCATCTCGCCTGGCAGCAGCAACCCGTGCCAATGCACCGACGCGTCCTCGCGCATGCGGTTCGTCACATGGATCGTGACGTCCTCGCCTTCGCGGAACCGAAGCGTCGGCCCAGGGATCTGTCCGTTGACGGTGATGGAGGAAACGGGCCGTCCGGTAATGGTGACGTCGCGCCGCTCGATCGTGAGTTTGTATTCGCCCGCCCAAACCTGGGGGACGGCGCATACGGCCGCAATGATCAACAAAGCGCGAAGCAGCATCGCACCGCTTATACCCCTGGGGGGTATGCCAGGCAAGCTACTCTGCGGGGCTCGCCTGGGCGCCGTCGACCATGCCCATCTCGCCCCAAAGCTTGCGCCCCTTGGCGAAATAGCGCTGCTCGATGGCCAGCATCGCGGGCGTCACGAACAACGTCAGCACCGTGGAGAACGCGAGCCCATAGACGATCGCCGTCGACAGCGGCACCCACCAGTCCGCCGTCGGCCCGCCGAACTCGACCTTCCGCTCGAAGAAGTCGACATCGAATTTGTACATGAGAGGAAGAAGCCCGAAGATCGCCGTCCACGTAGTCAGCAACACCGGCCGCATACGCTGAACACCCGTGCGGATGATCGCGTCCATCGGCTTGAACCCTTGATCGAGCAAGACGTGGAACGTGTCCACGAGCACGATGTTGTGGTTCACCATGACGCCGATGAGCGCCACGATCCCGGTGCCGGTCATGATCACCGAGAACAGCTGCCCCTCGATCAGCATGCCGAGCAACGCGCCGAAGATCGAGAAAATGACCGCCGACAAGATGACGAGCGCGTGCCAGAAATTGTTGAACTGGATGATCAAGATCGCGCCGATCGCCAGCAACGCGATGGCGAAGGCGATGATCAGGAACTGCCCGGACTCATTCGCCTCTTCGTCCGCGCCGCGGAATTTGACTCGAACTTGCTTGTCGAGGCCCTCGGCCTGAACCCACTTGCGGATCTCGCTGATGCGCTCGCTGGTGTTGAAGCCCTCATCCGAGATTACGTTCGCGCGCACGAGCCAGATGCGCAGGCCGTCCACACGCTGAACGCGGTTCACCTGCTGTTGCGGCGTTCGCTTTACGAAATTGGTGATCGGCACCGCGCCTTCGCGGGTGTTGATATAGAGCTGGTCGAGCGCGCTGATGCCGCGCCCTTCGATGGGATAGCGCACGCGGATGTCGATCTCGTCCTCGGCGTCGTCGGGCCGGTACTCGCCGACCTTGATGCCGTTGGTGATCAACTGCACCGCAGCGCCGATCGTACCGACATCCGCGCCGAACTTGCCGGCCTGTTCGCGATCAATCGTCAACGCCCACTCGATACCAGGCAACGGACGCGAATCTTCAATGTCGCGCAGACCCTTCATCCCGTCCAAATGCTTGCGCACTTTGTCGGTGACGCTGTCCAGCAACGGATGGTTCTCCGACCCGATCTCGACCTGAATCGCTTTGCCCGTCGGTGGACCGCCTTGAGCCTCGAACAATTCGACTTGAATACCGGCCATGCCCTCGACGCGTTTGCGCATCGCTTTCCAGATCGGCTTTGAATCCCCGCGCTCTTCAAACGGCTTCAGTTCCATGAACACGCGGCCGATCGTGTCGACGGGCGCTTGCCCGCCGCCGCTCGCCGTGATGCCTGACACCGTATAGACCGAGTGCAATTCAGGCAGGCCGAGTACGCGCTTCTCCACTTCCATCACGAGGTCGCGCTTCTCGTCGGCGGAAAGGTTGCCGCGCGCGCGAATGAACAAGGAGGCCTCGTTCGTGTCCTGCTCGACGAACAGCTCGACGCCCTTACCGAACGTGAACAACCCAACCGTAATGGCTCCAAGCACGGCGCCCACAAGCGCAAGTACGATAAACGGATGACGAACCGCGACGGTCACGAGCCGCGCATACACGCCGACCCAGCCGCCGATCGCGTAGAGGTCGCCCTTTTCGGAGAGATGAATGGCCCGCTCGGTCGCCGCGTGCGCCTTCTCCGGCTTGCCCAGCAACGCGCCGATCGTCGGCAGGAACAGCAGCGACACGAACATCGACGCCGTCATGATGAAAATCATGGTCAGCGGCAGATAGCTCATGAACTTGCCCGTCACGTCGGGCCAGAACAGCATCGGCGCAAACGCGGCCAGCGTGGTCGCGGTCGACGACACGACCGGCCAGAACATGCGCCGCGCGGCTTCCGCAAACGCTTCGCGCTTCGAGAATCCTTCCGTCATCTTCCGGTCGGCGAACTCGACCACAATAATGGCGTTGTCGACCAAAAGGCCGACGGTGATCACCATGCCGAACATGATCATCACGTTCAGCGTATAGCCGCCGAACCAAAGGCACAGGAACCCGATCAAGAACGAAGCGGGGATCGAGAACCCGACGATCAACCCCGACCGCAAACCCAAAGCCGCCACGACCACGACCATGACCAGCGCGACCGCCAACAGGATGGCGTTCGTCAAATGTCGCAGCTGCTTGCCGATCCAGTACGACTGGTCGAACGAGTAGTCGATGGTGATGCCTTGCGCGATCTGCGGCTTGGCGGCGTCCACGGCCTTTTTGACGCGATCGATCGTGTCGATGACGTTCTCGCCGATGCGCTTCGTGACTTCGATGGCAATCGCAGGCTGGCCGTTGTAGCGCAGATACTGGTTGCGATCGAGGAACGTTCGCCGCACGTCGGCGATGTCGGCCAACGTCACGACGCCGTCGCCGCTGACCTTCACCGGCAGATTCAAAACGTCTTCAGGCTTCTCGACGAGCCCCGGAACCTTGACCGCGAACCGCCCGCGTCCCGTGTCGACGTTGCCGGCAGGGATCAGTTGGTTGTTGACGCTGACCAGCCGGAACAGATCGGTGCTCGACACGCCGTAGGCCTGCACCCGCGCCTGATCGATGACGATCTCAAGCACCTCGTCGCGCTGCCCCGACAGATCGGCGCTGAGCACACCGGTTACGGATTCGATATCGCGCTCGATGCGCTTGGCCGCGCGCAACATCGTGCGCTCCGGCAGGTTGCCCGACAGCACGACAGAGATCACAGGGTTCAACGCGATGTTGAACTCGCTGACCTGCGGCTCCTCAGCGTCCTGCGGCATCTCCGGACGGGCCAGGTCGACCTTCTCCTGCACGCGCTGGCGCGCCAGGTTCTTATTGAAATTCACATCGAACTCGAGCTGGATCGCGGCGTAGCCTTGGCTCGCCGTCGATGTCATCCGCTTCAAGCCCTCGACGGACTTCAGCTGCGTCTCAAGCGGACGCACCATCAAACGCTCGGCGTCCTCCGGCGAAATACCAGGCAACGTGACGACGACGCTGAAGATCGGAATGGGTATGTCCGGGTCGGCTTCCTTCGGGATGACGATGAACGCCACCGTACCCAGGATGATGACCGCGACCAAAAGGCTGAGCGTCAGCCGCGAACGCGCAATGGCCCAATCGACCAACCCGGTCATGTCTGCTGCCCGTTATCGGTAACCGCGTTCACTTCCTGGCCTTCGTTCACGAAGTCCTGGCCCACGGTGATGATCGTGACCTGCTTGGGCAGCCCCGTGACCCACACGCCGTCAGGCCCGTCGCCGATGATCTTGATCAGCACGAAGCGCACGCGCTTGTTCTGATCGACGATGCGCACGCCAAGCTGGCCGCGCTCGTCCAGCGCCAAAATCGCCGGAGAGATCTTGTGCGCCTCGACCGTCGCCGCCGCGATGTGGATTTCAGCCGTAATGCCGTCGCGGATCAGGCCGTTAGGATTGGGCACCTCAAGCTCGACGCGGAACGTCCGCGTCGCCGAGTCCGAACTCTTGGCGACAAAGCGCACCTTGCCCTCGACCCGCTCGCCGGTGACCAGCTTCGCCCAGCCGGTGTTGCCGATCTGGATGAAGTGCACGTCCTGCTCGGACACGCGGCCGACGACCAGGAACGGGTCGAGCGCCACGACCAGCGCGCAGGCCTGCCCCGGCGACAGGTAGTCGCCGACATCGACCATGCGATCATCGACGACGCCGTCGAACGGCGCCTTGATCTTCGTGTTTTCGAGCTCCTTCTCCATGCGCTCGACCTCGGCCTTCGCCGCTTGATACGCGGCCAAGTCGCCGGCGACCGACGTCGGTGAGCGGAAACCCTTCTCCTGCAACGTCTTCGACGCTTCGTACTCGAGCTTGCGCTGCGTCATCGTCGCGCGCGCCTGCTCCAGCATGGCGCGCCGCGCATCGACGTTTAGCTCGCAGATCGTGTCGCCTTTCTTGACCATCGTGCCTTTATCGGCGCGAATGAAGGCGACTTTGCCGGCGGTCTCGGCCCGCACTTGAACCTTGCGCAGCGCCTGCGTCTGGCCGCGCACGATCACATCCTGTTGGCGCATAGTGGCGGTAATCGTCCGCACACGGACGGTTGGTAGGGGCTTGGCGTCTTTCGTTTCGGTCGCCGCCGGGGCAGGGCTGGCCACACCCGGCTTAGTGGCGGTCTTCGCCGGCTGCGTCGTTTTCTTGCCCGAGTCGGGCATCACAAGCTGCGCCAATTCCTGCACGCGATTGATCTCGCCCGACGCCACCCACGCGGCGAGCACGAGAAAAATCACCACGGCCACGACGTAGGACCGCCGGATCGGGGAACTCGAAACGCTATCGTCGTCGTCGTGACTCATCGAACTTACTCGGTGTGCGCGAACTGCGCGATTCGTTCGCGCCTTCGTCTACGTGGGTAGAGGTTGACTTCGGAGAAGTTGCAGTATGGCCGCGAGCGCCTAAAAGTAGGCAAACGTTCCCGTTTTGATCACGAAAAACGTATCGATTCGTCGCAAGCCGCCCCGCCTCCGTGCTCCGCCATCCCCCATCTGGCCTGGTTGCTTACCGGAAGGGGGGCTACTAGGCAACTTACAATAGTGTGACCGAACCGGCCGGTGCCGTTCCCAAAGGAAGTACTCCGAAAGGTCGAATCACATGCTTAACGCAAGAGTCGAAAAGCAACTTGCAACTACAAAACGAAACGCCGCTAAGTCCCAGTCTTCGCGAAGAATTCCGGCCACAGCGGGTAGCAATATTCTTGACGCGACGATAGTTTGCCTCGCGACTCTTTGATTTGGGCGATGTGGTGTTGGGCCACGTCGATCGGTCTTTGCTTCTTACCCCTGGGGGAGACCTCGAATGAAATTCTACGTTCAAGCTGCGCTCGCGGCGCTGTTGGTTTGTGCACCTGGCTGGAGCGCCAGTGCAGAACCTGTCGGCAACACGTCGGCGGTTATCCCGAATGCATCGCAAGTGCCGCCACAAGGCACGCGCAGCGATTTGAAGCTGAAAGACCCGATCATTCGCAACGCCGAACTGGCGACGGCTGAGCGCGGCGCGCTTGAAGTCACCTTCCTCGACGGCTCGAAACTGACCATGGGTCAAAACTCGCGCCTCACAGTCGACGAGTATGTCTACTCAGGCCCCGGCGGGACCGGCAAGCAAACCATTCGCTACACCAAAGGCATCTTCCGTTTCGTGTCGGGTTCGATCCCGAAGGAGAACGTGAAGGTCGAAACGCCGACAGTCACCATCGGTATTCGCGGCACGATCTTCCGCTCCGCACTCGACGACGACGGCAAGGGCGCGATCTCGGTCGAGTACGGCCCCAATGGCGAGGAATACGAAGTCGTCGTGACGTCGAAGGAAACGGGCAAGACGATCGTCTTGAAGTCCGGCCAGAAAGTCGCGTTCGACAGCGCCGGCGTTTTCGAAGGCATCGTCGACGGTCAGGTTGAAGGCTGCAACTAACCCCCTTGCTTGCAGACGGACGCCAAACCCCCACCGATAAAGTTTGATGAGGTTCAAGATGAAGAGTCAGATGCGCAATAAGGCGAGACTCCTCTCGCGCGTGTCGACCATCGCGGTCATGGCCGCAGCGGGTGCTTTCGGCGCGGCGCAACAGGCGCAAGCAGATTGCACGACGACGAACGATCCCGGCGCGTCCGCCAGCGTAACCGTGACGGTGCCCGTGACTTGCGTGGTTATCAACGACGCTGTCACTGGTGACGTGACGAACGAGACCCTGGTCGGCGATCCGGGCACGGGCTACATTCCGTTCGAGATCAGCGCCGACGTCGGTGGTCAGGTAATCAACGACGGCAACATCTTCGGCGGTTACTTCAGCGGCAAGGGCGGGGACGCCGGCGCGCTGACGATCTTCGGCGACGCGACCGTCACCGGTGGCATCGTCAACAACCTCGCTATCACCTCGACGACGGGCAACGGCATCCAGCTTGGCCTGGGCGGTGAGAACGGCGGCGGGAACGTCCTGGGCGGCATCACGAACACCGACGACATTTCGTCCGGTGGCCGTTATGGCATCGCGGCGCTCGATGGATCGCTCTCAGGCGGCATCACCAACCAGAACAACGCCACGATCAGCGGCGGCCTTGCCGCTATCTACGTGGCGAATACGTTCGGCGCTTGGTCGGGCGACATCACCAACTCCGGTCAAATCTCGGGCCTGAACGCAGCGATCCAGTTGGGCCAAGACGGCGGTGAAAATCCTGCCCTCATCAACTTCGACGGCGCCATCGTCAATAATTTCAACGGCACCATCGACAGTTCGGGCGGTCCCGCCATCAACATCACGGACGATGTTGCAACCTTCACCGGCGGCATCAGCAACAGCGGCCAGATTGCGGGCGGCACCAACGCCATCATCATCAACGCGGAGTCGTTCTCCGGCGGGGTCTTCAACAACGGCGGCGCGACGATCGAAGGGTTCGACGGAGACGCGATTCACTCGTTCGCGGGCAGCTGGTCTGGCGGCTTCACGAACTTCGGCCAAGTAACGGGCTCGCAGGACGGCTTCGAGTTCGTCGGCGGGTCCTTCAACGGCGATGTGCAAAACGCCGGCAACGTATCCGCCGGAAGCTCGGGCATCCGCATCTTTGCCGAAGCATTCGGCGGTGACGTGACGAACTCCGGCTTCATTTCCAGCGGGCTTCGCGGCGTTGTCATCGATGCGACCGACATCACGGCCGCGGACGGCGAAAGCCCCGCGCAGATCACCAACACCGGCACGATCTCGGCCGGCGGGACCGGTCTCTACGTCTACGGCAGCAACGTTCAAGCCAACTTCACGAACACGACCAGCGATCCGCTCCTCTTCCCACCCGGCGTGATCACCGCCGAAAGCGGTGCCGCCGTCATTTTGACGGCCGACACGCTGTGGCAAGGCAATATCACCAACGAGGGTTTGTTGTCGGGCACGTACGGCATGGTCGTCGGCGGCACCGCATCGGACGGTTTCTTCGTCAACTCTTCCGGCGGTGCCTACGAAGGCACGATCACGAACACTGGAACGATTCAGGGCATTTATGGCGGCCTCGCCATCGTCGGCGACGGCGTGACCGGCAACCTGAACAACGGCGGTCTGCTCGACGGCGGGTCGACAGGTCTCTACGTCAACGCCGCGACCTGGACCGGCAACATCACGAACACCTCCACCGGGGTCATCCACGGCGGCAGCACCGGCGCTTACATCAATGTTGGCGCGTTCACTGGCAATATCGTGAACGACGGCGTCATCCACGGTGATGACCTCGACACGGGTCTGCACATCGTCGCTACGACCTACACCGGCGATATCATCAACAATGGATCGCTCTACGCCCCGTCGAATGGCCTGCATGTCCAGATCGGCACGCTCAACGGCACCATCACCAACACCGGCACGATCGAAGCGACAACCATCGGCAACACGGCAGTCCGGCTTGAAGTCGGCAACGGCGCGTTGTTCACGAACACCGGCGGTGGCCTAGTCTTGGGCGACGTCGTGTTCGGCGGCAAAGCGGCGTACGACTTCGTCGGCGAGAACGGCGGCATCGAAGGGAGGCTCCTCGGCGAGGACGACGGCTTCGGCGGCAACGACGACACGATCACCGTTCAGAACGGCACGCAGTACTTCTTCTTCGAAGGCAAATCGACGGCCCCCGGCATCGATAACTTCGCGTCCTTCACCGTCGAAGACGGCGGCACGGCGGTGCTAGGTTCGCGCTTCGTCGGCGACTCGAATGGCAGCACCGAGTTCCACGCCAACGTCGATAACGTTGTCGTCAACGACGGCGGCACGCTCTACATCGACCAGGCCGCAACGCTCGCGGTCGCCAACAACTACACGCAGGGCCCCAACGGCACTGTGATGTTCTACCTCGGCGCGCCGGGCGGCTCGGGCTTCTCGAGCCTCACGGGCGTGCAAACGGCCGGCGCCGGCGACTACGGCCAGATCCTGGTTGAGGGCACGGCGACGCTGGACGGCAACATCGCGGCCCTCCTCGATCCGGCCTTCGGCTCGGCGAACCCCGATCTTGAAGCCGTCGAGTACAATGACGTGATCGTCGCCGACGGCGGCATTGTCGGCGACTTCTCGACGCTCGCGCTTATCAACAGCAACTCGATCTTCGAGCTCGACCAGATCATCGACGGCAACACCGTCGACCTGCGCGTACAGCGCACGGCCGACGTCGGCCACATCGGCAGTCTGCCCGGCATCGTGGTGGAGATCGCCGGGCCGTGGAAGTCGATGGTCAACGACCGGTCCAACGGTATCGGTTCGGGCTCATGCGGCCTGGCCGGCGCTGCCGGCGGCTCGTGCTTCAATCAGTTCGCGCAGAGCGGTCCGGGCGCAGGCCAAGTCATGACCGACGCCTCGCCGGGTGAAGATCCGTTCGGCTGGCTGCGCACGGGCGTACGCCGCGTTGGCGAGACGGCCGTGTGGGGCCGCGCAGTCGGCGTCTGGGGTGAAACCGACGGCGACGCCGGCTCTTCCGGAACGGATTTCGATATCGTGGGCGGTATCGTCGGCGTCGATCACGTCTTCTCGCCGCTGCTGTTGGCCGGTGTTGCCGGTCAGTGGACGACGTCGGACATCGACTTCAATGGTCTGCCCGACAACGCCGAAGTCGACAGCCTCGAACTCGGCGCCTACATGTCCTACGGCGACACGCGTCTCTATCTGAACGCCAACGCCAGCGTCATCTGGCACGACATCGAAGTGAACCGCTTCGGCGCCGGCACGCAGGCGTTCGGCGATTACGACGGCACGACCATCTCGGGATACGTCGAAGCCGGCAAAATCTTCGAGACGCAAAGCGGCTTCCGCATCCAGCCTCTGATCGCGTTGAGCTACGCGCATCTTGAGACGGACGCCTACAGCGAAACGGGCGCGGGCACGCTGCTCAACGTCTTCGAGTCTGACTTCGATACGTTGAAGAGCAACGTCGGCGCGCGCTTTGCCTATCCGATCGCGATGCAGTCCGGCCGCAAGCTGGTGCCGGAAGCGAGAATCGTCTGGGCGCATGAGTTCCTGGACGATCAATCCTCGTTCCTGGCGACCATCCAAGGCGGCCTGCCTACACCGAGCCTGATTGTCGGCGAAGAATACGCGCGCGACACGTTGATCCTCGGCACGGGCCTGACCGCGCCGCTGTCGGACTCGACGACGCTGTTCATCGACTACGATGCTGGCCTCAACGAGGACATCACGACGCACACCCTATCGGCGGGCTTCCGCACGCGCTGGTAAAGGTCGGTTCCAAACGAATGCGAAGGGGCCCAACGGGCCCCTTCTTAGTTTCTAGGGCGCCTTCGGCTTCGACAGAGCGGTGACGATTCAGTCTCACCACAAAGCCTCGAAGCACACGAAGGCTCACGAAGGTGTTTGCGCCGCAGGCGATGATGCATGAGCGGCGCTGCGCGCCGAAGAAAAAGCCCTAGCTTCGTGAACCTTCGTGTTCTTGGAGCCTTCGTGGTGAAGCTGACTCGGCCCCGCACGTCCGCCTCAAGTAACGCGCTCTAGAACCGCATCAAATGCCCGATCCGCACGGAAGCCTGCGTCGTGCCCGATCGATAATGCGCCCCGTTGATCAGATCGCCGCTTTCGCCCAGCGATACGAAGACCTCGGACCCCGGCATGAACTCCCAGCGATAGCGCGCCGACAAGCCGAACGCCTCGGAGATGTTGTCGTACTGCGTCTGCGTCTTCAGCTGCATGTCCGGCGTGAAGTTCAGCGTGACGTTTAACGCCCAAATCTGAATCTCAAGATCGCCCGTCGGCAGCGTGATGTTGTAAAAGGAATGCTCCGCCCCGATCTCCCAAGACGTATCCGGCCGCCAGCTGAGGGACAGATACGTCCGCAAGAGATCGCCGTCGAAGTAACTGCAGCACTCGACCTCGCCCACGACCGCAAACGGCCGCCCGATCGCCGATTCCATATAGAGCTTCGCGTTCGTCCACGTGTACTCGTTCGCCGGCACCAGAACGTCGCGCGGCAGGAAGAACGGCTCGCGAATGTTCTCATAGAGATTGAAAACATCCAGGAACACCGCATCGGTCTCCTGCGTCATGAACCCGAACCATCCGCCGTTCTCGCGCGTCTCCAGCACGTTCTCGAGGTCGGTCGTGAAGTGATACCAAGTCCCCGTTTCGAAGAACCGGACCCAGGAATCCTTCGGCCGCGGCTGCCAAAAGAAGTTACCGTCATAAAGCCGGATGCCGGGCCGGTTCACGAAACCCAACGCCGGATAGAAATTCTCGCCCACTTCCTTGAACTGAAACCGCGCCGAGAACGGCTGGTTCGGATAGGAAAGATGCGCGCCGAATGAATCGTCGTCGCCGTAAACGTCCGAGAAACTGCGCTCGTAGAAGAAGTCGGCCTTGAACGTATCGCCGTTAAACCAAGTCGAATTGCGATACTGAAAATCAGCCCCCGCAACCGTGTTCTCGGTCAGCCCCGTCGGATCGCCGTTCGTAAACACGATCCCAAGTTCCGACTCCCCGAACACCGGCTGCGTGATCCGTGCCGCCGACAAAATCTGCCCGTCATACTGCTCGGTCCCTTCCGCCGCCACGATAAGTCCGCCGATGCCCAGCGACCCGATCTGCCCCGACAGCTTGCCACCAGCGACAATGTCGACCGGAAACCCGTCGACCAGGCCGATATTGCGCGAGAAGAAGGGCCGCCCGTTCACCGAATCCGCCAGATTGTTGCCGCCGAATTCGAAGACCGAGGCGTCTTGCAAAAAGAAGTCCCGCGTCTCCGGAAAGAAGAGCCCAAAGCGGCCGGTATTGACCTTCCGCGCGTCCAGTGGCGTGTCGGAGAAATCCGTGTTGAAGGTCAACGTCCCGGTGAGCGCCGGCGTGATCTTGTAATAGGCGTTGCCGGACGGCTCGAAGCGAACGTCATCCTCACGCGGTGGTACCCATTCGTGCTTGTAGCGCAGGCTGCCGTAGAGCTTGAGGTCGAGGCCCAGCCCCTGCGCAGTTCCGGCGACACCTTGCAACGTCCCCGACCGCGAAATGTCGACCGACGGCAGCTGATTGCGGATCTGCGACCAGCGAATGCGCTCGCCCTTGCGCCGGATAAGGCGGAAAAGGTCGAACCCCCAATCGCCGCGCGCGATGTCATAGGAGATGCTGCGGAAGGGGATCGCGACCTCCGCCATCCACCCGTCGGCCACGCGCCGCGCCTTCGCGCTCCAAATCGTATTCCATTCAGGCAGGAACGACGTGTTGTTCTCGATCAAAGCATCCGACCGAGCACCCAACGGATTGACTTCGAACGCATACCCGTCGCGCCGCGACATGTAGGGATCGAGATAGATCCGGAACACGTCGTCCTTCGAGATATCGCCGTCGCGCGCCTTGATCGACGCGGTCACCTTGTCCGGCTCGCTGTCATAGGCGTGGAGCGAGAAATAGAGATTGTTCTCGTCGTACAGCACGCGAACGACGGTCCGCTCGCTCCCGGGCGCGCCTTCCTTCGGCTCAAGTTGATAGAACTCGTCGATCGCCGGCGCGCGCTGCCACACGGCGTCCGAGACATCGCCGTCGATCACCGGCGCCTGCGCACCGTCGATGCGCGTCGCAACAGCCGAAGGCTGGTAAGTCGAAAAGTCACGCGCACCGCGGGCAGGCGCAGTCTCGGCCGCAAACGCCGATCCACCCACCACTGTCCCCGCAAGCGTCACCGCGACCCGCGCCAAAATCCGCGCGAGCCTATCCCCCCGTCGAGCGCGCATTTCTCCCCCGCGAACCCTCCGTACACAGACAACATAAGCGGGCAGACACATGCCCGTTAAATTTCGCTGAGATGGTTCACGAGCGGGTGAGAGCCCGCGCAGCCACGAGCCGAAGCCGCGCAAAACGTCGTCGCGCAAAGGCCACAGCCCGGGACTGTCACGCAGCGCGTAAGCATGAATCAATTACAGGTTGCTACCCTCCGTGGTTAATCTGCTATACGGTTACAACCTAGGGGACAGTGACTTTTCGTACCGGTGCCGGGGGGCCCAGCTAATGGGATCGCTGATTCTGTTCGTTTTGGGCGTTGCCGCCCCGTTGGCGGCCGCGCTGGCGGTCATGTGGCTTGAGGAGCGCCGGCGCGCGCACGTCCGGATGCACTTCGACCGCGTGTCCCAGGACAACCGTGGACTGAAGCTCGCCCTATCGACCAAAGACGCCAAGGCCGCCGGCAACGCCGCTGCCGCCGTCAGCGTCCCCGCCGATGTCGACCCCAAGGAAGTGAACCGCCTCGTCACCCAACTCGCCGAAGCCGGCATCCTTATGGAGTGGCTTCGCCTCGGTCTGAAGTCGCCCGCAGAGGTCAGCGCTCACCTGCTCGGCGTCAGCGAACAAGAAGCCGAAATGCTTCATCAGGCGACGTCGGAATGGGGCGCGCACGGTGTCGCCGCAGCACTGGATCGGCTGAAGGGCCGCCTCGCCGCCGTCGCCGAGATGGAAATGATCTGGGCCGACCCGCATTCGCACGGCGATCGCGACGCGTCGGCCATGCTCGAGCGCACCATGTGGGTCTTCGAACCGGAATACGTGGTGGGCGAGGGGCGCTTTGCCGTCGACCCGCAAATCGGCGCCGTGTCGAAGCCGGCCGTCGGCGCCTCGCTCGCGCCAGGACAGAACAAGGACGGCGAACCGACGCTGGTCGTCGAACTCAAGAACGCGCGCGTCACCATCGGTGCGGAGCAACAGCTGCAAGCCTGGAACAACGTCCGCGAACTCATCCGCGGCGGCCACGTGCGCGAGCGCGACCCGGTCGAAGTCTTCGTCGTCGGCGGCGGCGTGGACGAACTGGAAGCCAATCCGCGCGTCGAAGGCCGCTACCGCAACGTCCGCATTACGTCGTACGACTACACGCATCTGATCGCGCGCGCGAAACGCCTGACATTCGGTCTCTACGATGAACTGAAGGACGTGTCGCCTTTCTTGCGCCAACACCGCGAAGCCATCGCCACGGCCGAACAACACGCCGCCGATCAAGCCGCCACCGAAGCGTCCGGCGTGTCGGTCGAAGACGACATCGTGCGTCCCGCCGACGAAGCCGACACGGTGCGCCACGCGGAATACGCCGAAGCGTCACAGCCTCACGGCGGCACTGAGCCCGAACCGCCGCCGCAAACGCGCCGAACCGGCTTCGGCGGCGACCACATCGTCATCGGTCAGCGCAAGCAACAAGCCGCGCAGTGACGTCCGCCTACAATCTGGTCCCTTACGACGTCGCGCATCTGCCCGAACTAACCGATCTGTGGGTGGCCGCCTGGAACAAGGCGATGCCCACGATTGATTTCGAAACCCGCCGCAGCTGGTTCGTCGATCACCTCAGCGCCGCGCATGACAACGGCGTCGAAGTAACATGCGCCTTCGATGCAGCGACCGGGGAGATGGCGGGGTTCATAACCCTCGAAAAGGCCAGCGGCCATATCGATCAGCTGGCGGTGGCGCCGGCGTATTGGAGTAGGCGGGCGGCCGACGCGCTTCTCGCGCACGCTAAGTCTAACGCGCCGTCGCTCAGGCTGGAAGTAAATCAGGACAATCCGCGCGCTGTGCGCTTCTACGAAAAGAACGGCTTCCATCGCCGCGCTGCCGGGTCAAATCCGACTTCAGGTCTGAAGACCTGGCGTTACGAATGGAAGCCGTAACTGGTTTGCGCGGCACGCTAAGTCGCAGGCGGCGTGCGGACGAAGCCGAATATCAGGCTGAGTACGAACAGCGCGATGAACACAAAGAAAATGATCTGCGCGATACCGGCCGACGCCGACGCAATGAGGCCAAAGCCGAACAGCCCGGCAATCACGGCGATGGCCAAAAAGCCCAATGCCCAAGTCAACATGTGAAGTCCTCCAAAAGCTCGCCGCGGGTCGTCCGCCGCGTCGGGAGAGGTAACGCCACGTCGATGGCTAGGTTCCTGCGTTTGCACGCCAATCGGCCGTTGGAGAAGTTACCAAGACGGCCGCGCTCTGGACTTCGGTTCCCCCGCTGCCTATTTTTGGCAGCATGGGTACGGCAAAAACGACTCGGTTGACCGAACAGCAGTTCGCTCGCGTGGCGCGCGCGCTGGCTGAGCCGCGTCGCTACCAAATCCTCAAGGAACTGGGCGCTTGCAAGGATTCCATGATGTCCTGCAGCAGCGTCAACAAGGCCCACCGCGTCAGCGCGGCGACGCTTTCCCACCACTTCAAGGAATTGGAGACGGCGGGCCTTATTGAGATCGTGCGCGAAGGCAAATTCGCCAATCTGATCCTCCAGCGCGACGTTTTGCGCGCCTATTTGGACCAACTCGCGAAGATTTAAGCACGCAAGCTTTGCGTGAAATCGCATCGCGCTGCCCAACAATTAGACACTTATAAAATTATCGAACAACGGGTTGACCGGCCGCTATCCGACACTTAGATGCTCATCTAATCATCTAACCGTGAAGGAGAGCCTGCCATGAGCCGTTTATCGGGAAAAGTCGCCGTCGTGACCGGCGCGTCGAAGGGAATCGGGGCCGCCATCGCCAAGGCGTTCGCCGCGGCCGGCGCGTCCGTCGTGGTGAATTACGCCTCGGACAAAGCCGGTGCGACCCGCGTCGTCTCCGAAATTGAAGCCAAAGGCGGCAAAGCCGTCGCCGTCCACGGCGACGTGTCGAAGGCCGCCGGCGTCAAGCAGCTTTACGACATCGCCAAGGAATCCTACGGCCGCCTCGACGTCGTCGTGAACAACGCCGGCGTATTCAAGTTCGATGCGCTGGAAGAGGTAACCGAGAAGGAGTTCCACCGTCAGTTCGACATCAACGTGCTGGGCCCGATCCTGTCGGCGCAGGAAGCGGTGAAGCACTTCGGCCCCACAGGCGGCAGCATCATCAACATCAGCTCCGTCGTCGCCACGAACCCGGCGCCGTCGTCGGTGATCTACAGCGGCACGAAGGGCGCGCTCGATACCATCACCCTCTCGCTGGCGCGCGAACTGGCCCCGCGCAAAATCCGCGTCAACGCGATCAGCCCCGGCCCCGTCAACACCGAAGGCGCCCGCGACCTTGGCATCGCCGACAGCGAGTTCGGTAATCAACTGATCGCCTCAACCCCGCTCCGCCGCCTCGGCGAACCCGACGACATCGCATCCGTCGCCGTGTTCCTCGCCTCAGCCGACGCAGGCTGGATAACCGGTGAAACGATCCGGACCGCTGGCGGCATGCGCTAACCGCTTAAAAATCCCGCCAATCCGCAAACCTTGAGGACAGCCGCAAAATGCGAGCTCTACGAAACTATCTTCGAAACAACGCGATCGCGGCAGGCATAGCCTTCGCGACCGCGACCGCCGGCATCGTGGTCGGCACCTACTACAACTCCCACGCCGAGGCCGCTCCCCAGGCCGAGGCGCCCCCGCCCACGCGCGTTGAAGCCACGCGCGTGGTGCAGTCGTCGCTCACGAAATCCATGCAAGTCGTGGGCGACGTCGAATCCGGTGAAGCGGTCAATCTGCGCTCCGAAATCACGGGCCGCATCGACCGCGTCGCCTTCGCCGACGGTCAAACCGTCAAAGCCGGCGACCTGCTGATCAAACTCGACGGCAGCGTCCAAGAAGCCGAACTCGACCGCGCCCTCGCGAACCTAAGCCTGTGGCAGAACAACGTCGCCCGCTACGCCAAGCTGGTGCAGACCGGCGTCGTCTCCAAGGTGAAGCTCGAAGAGGCGCAGTCCGAACACAACCTGGCCCGCGCCAACGTGAAGCTGGCCGAAGCCAACCTGGCGAAGACGCAAATACGCGCGCCCTTCGACAGCAAGGTCGGCATCCGCAGCGTAAGCCCGGGCGACTACGTCTCGCCCGGTGACAGCCTGGTCAACGTCGACAAGGTCGGCGAAGTGAAGGTGCTCTTCACCGTGCCGGAACGCTTCCTGCACGATCTAAAGCAGGGCGCCGAAGTCGAGCTCAGCGTCGACGCACTCCCCGGCGAAACGGTGAAGGCCAAAGTGCTCGCCATCGAGTCCCGCGTCGCCGCCGACAGCCGCAGCATCCGCGTCCAAGCGGTCGCGAGCAACGCCGACGGCAAACTCTACGCCGGCCAGTTCGTGACGGTGAACCTGCCGATCCGTGAAGTGGAGGCCGCACTGTTGGTGCCTGACCAGGCCCTCGTCCCGCAAGGCGGCGACGTCTTCGTCTACCGCATCGACAACAACACGGTGAAACGCATCGCCGTGAAGACAGGCCTGCGCGCGAACTCCCAGGCGCAGATCCTGGCGGGCCTCAGCGTCGGCGACCTCGTCGTCACCGCGGGCCAGCAAAAGATCCAAGACGGCGCGTCGGTTCAGGTCGGCCCGCCGAGCGTCGTCCAGGTTCTGGCGACGCCCGAAGAAGAAACCGCGCCGAACTAATCGGCCGGCACGAACAGGGGATTCCATCATGCGCCTCTCAGAGATCAGCATCTCCCGTCCCGTCTTCGCGACGGTCATGAGTCTCATCATCGTTCTACTTGGGCTCGTGAGCTACAACGCCCTCACGATCCGCGAGTACCCGAATATCGACGAGCCCGCGATCACCGTGACGACCGCCTATCCGGGCGCCAGCGCACAGTTGATGGAATCCCAAGTCACCAAAATCATCGAAGACTCCATCGCCGGCATCGAGGGGATCAAGACGATCTCCTCGATCAGCCGCGAAGGCACCAGCGTCATCAGCGTCCGCTTCAACCTGAACCGCGAACAAGACAACGCCGCCGCCGACGTACGCGACCGCGTCGCCCGCGTGCGCGGCAGCCTGCCCGACGAAATCCAAGAACCCATCGTCGCCAAGGTCGAGGCCGACTCCGAACCGATCCTCTACCTCGTGCCCGTCAGCACCACCCACAGCGTGGCCCAGCTCACCGACATCGCCGACCGCTACATCCAAGACCAGTTGCAAACCATCAACGGCGTCGCCGAAGTCTACATCTTCGGCGCCCGCCGCTACGCCATGCGCATCTGGCTCGACCCGTTGAAACTGGCCGCACACCGCCTGACGACCGCCGACGTAGAACGAAGCCTGCGCAGCCAAAACCTCGAAGTCCCCTCAGGCCGCGTCGAAGGCCAACAGCGCGAGTTCTCGGTCCTCTCGAACACCGACATCAACACGCGCGAGCAGTTCGAAAACGTGATCATCGCCAACCGCGAAGGCCACCAAATCCTCCTGAAAGACGTGGCCCGCGTGAGCCTGGGCGTGGAGGACGACCGCGTCGCCTTCCGCTTCAACCGCAAGAACGCCGTCGCGCTCGGCATCGTGAAGCAGTCGGTCGCCAACCCCCTCGACATCTCCCGCGACGTCGACGCCATCCTGCCCACCATTCAGGCGAACCTGCCGCAGGGCATCACGATCCGCAAAGCCTACGACTCGACCGACTTCATCCGCTCGTCGATCGACAACGTCTACAGCGCCCTCGGCGAGGCGGTCCTCTTGGTCGTGGCCATCATCCTCCTCTTCCTGCGCAGCCCGCGCGCGGCGCTCATCCCGGTGATCACGATCCCGGTCTCCCTCATCGGCGCCTTCATGCTGATGGCGCTCTTCGGCTTCTCCATCAACACGCTGACCTTGCTCGCGATGGTGCTCGCCATCGGCCTCGTCGTCGACGACGCGATCGTGGTCCTAGAAAACATCTACCGCCACGTCGAAGAAGGCATGCCCCCGATGGAAGCCGCGCGCAAAGGCGCCGGCGAAATCGGCTTTGCCGTCATCGCGATGACGATCACGCTCGCCGCCGTCTACGTCCCCGTCGCCTTCATGGAAGGCCGCACCGGCAAACTCTTCACCGAATTCGCGCTGACGCTGGCCTCGGCGGTCGTCATCTCAGGCTTCGTCGCCCTCACGCTCACGCCGATGATGAGCAGCCTCCTGCTGAAATCCAACCATCAGCAAGGCCGCGTCGCCGCCGCTCTCGAACGCGGACTGAACGCGCTCGACGCCGGCTATCACAGCCTTCTCTCGCGCGTACTCCGCGTGCGCTGGCTCGTGTTCCCCGCACTGGCGGTCGTGGCGCTCGCAACCACATTCGTGTTTAGCCAACTGCGCTCCGAACTCTCGCCGCTCGAAGATCGCGGTGCCGTCTTCATGGCCTTCATCGGACCCGAAGGCGCGACCGTCGACTACATGGCGACCTACGCGAACCAGCTCGAAGAGAAGATCGCGGAGATCCCCGAAATCTCGCGCTTCGGCGTCGCTTCAGGCATCGGCGGCGGGCGCTTGGCGATCGCGAACCAAGGCCTGTCCTTCATGGGTCTCACGCCCTGGGATGAGCGCGAACGCAGCAGCAAGGACATCGCCGCCGACCTCGGCCCGAAACTATGGGACATACCGGGCGTGCTCGCATTCCCGATCTTGCCCGCCTCGCTCGGCGCCAACTTCTTTGCCAAGCCGGTGGAGTTCGTCATCAAGGACAGCGCGCCCTACGAAGAAATGTCGAAGAGCGTCGACATCTTTCTGGCGAAGGTGCGCGAGAATCCGCGCATCACGAACATCGACACCGACCTGAAGATCAACACGCCGCAGCTGAAGGTCGACATCGACCGCGAGAAACTCGCCGACCTCGGTATCAGCGTCGCCGACGCCGCCGGCGCGCTCGAAACCATGCTGGCCGGCCGCGAAGTCACGCGCTTCAAGCGGGCAGGGGAGCAATACGACGTTCTCCTCCGCGTCGAAGACGCGCAACGCACCGAACCCGAAAGCCTGGAACGCATCTTCCTGCGCACGGCGTCCGGCGCATTGGTTCCGTTGTCGTCGGTCGTCACCATCCACGACACGACCGCACCGCGAGACATGAACCACTTCGACCGCATGCGCTCCGTCACCGTCACGGCGAACCTCGCCGACGGCTACGCCTTGGGCGAAGCGCTGACCTTCCTCGAACAAACCGCGCGCGAGACGCTGCCGCCGACCGCCCGCGTCGATTTCGACGGCCAATCGCGCGAGTACAAGGAATCGAGCAGCGGCATCGTGCTCACCTTCGGCCTCGCGCTTCTCTTCATCTTCCTGGTGCTGGCAGCGCAGTTCGAAAGCTTCATCGACCCGCTGATCATCCTGATCACTGTGCCGCTCACGATGCTCGGCGCGCTCCTCGCGCTCTGGCTCACTGGCAACACGCTGAACATCTACAGCCAAATCGGCTTGATCACGCTCGTCGGCCTCATCTCGAAACACGGCATCCTGATCGTCGAATTCGCCAACAAGGCCGCAGAGGAGGGCAAATCAACCGTCGAGGCCGCCTTGCACGCCGCAACGCTGCGCTTGCGTCCGATTCTGATGACGACCGGCGCAATGGCGCTCGGTGCGGTGCCGCTAATCCTCGCCGAAGGCGCAGGCGCGGAGTCGCGGCATCAGTTGGGTTGGGTCATCGTCGGCGGCATGACCTTCGGCACGCTGTTGACGCTCTTCGTCCTGCCGGCGTTCTACACCTACTTCAGCCGCTCTCGTGCACGCACTGCCGCGCTGGCCCACGCCGTGCCGGTCGCCGCCTAGGTGTCAGGCGCCGCGCGTCGCGGCCACGAGTTTGGTGAAATCAACTTTCGCCAACGGCTCAAGTTCCTTGGTTAGGTTCGACGCCTGCTCCGATGCCTCGATCAGGAAATCGAACCCGCCGTCCCGGCGCTGACATTGATCGGCAAAGCGCGCCTGCAGATGATCGCGCCGCGGGCCTGCAATATCCGGATTCATCTTCAGCTCGGCCTCGATATCGTTCGCTTGTGCCGCCGCCTCCAGGGCACCCTCGACGCCCATCATGGTGCGCAGAAGTGTGATGTGAATCCGCGCGCGCAGGGCAGGGTCGCGCAACTCGAACAGCCGCTCGCGATTGCGATCGTAAACGTCAAGCTCACGCCGGATCATGCGCAGCAGCCGCATCGTCACCGGGCCATAAGGATCGCCGATCCCTCGCGCCCGTCCGGCAGCCCCCACCGTGACGCCCAGGAGCGCCATGATCTCGCCGAAGAACAGGGCGGCCTGCCGCTCGCGCCGCCGCGAGTCCACCCGATGCTCGATCTGTGTCGCGACAAACCCACCCGCCGTAGCCAAAACCGCGCCCGCGACAACGGCCCACAGCGTGTCCAAATTGGAGATGAAATCGAAACTTTCGGCACGTACCGGCACGACTCAAGGCCCCCGCAAAGCTCGGCCTAAGTCTAAGCCTGGCCGCCGCCCGCGCGAAGACCTTGCCGCCACAAAGGCTTAGGGCTAATAAGACGCCCCGCCATTGGGGGATCGTCTAACGGTAGGACTGCAGACTCTGACTCTGCCTGTCTAGGTTCGAATCCTAGTCCCCCAACCACTTCCGACCGCAACTTGATCCGACTGGGCACGGCACCTCGAAGCGCACGTGTTTGGCGGCATCTGGCTTGGTTGTCGTCGTGGCGCCCAAATTGGGCGACGAACCCGCTACGTCTCACACCGACCAAGAGCGGCTGGGCCGGCTTATGGATCCGGCTTGGTTAGTTCGTTTTGGGCGTGACCGCATCGATCCGAGCCATGAATTCCTTGAATTGGGCTTGCGACATCGTGCTCTCGCCAACGGCGCGGAGCTTGGCAGCGGCCGGCGGCAGGTCGAAAGCTAGCGATCGAATGTTGATGGTGACGTTTTTGAACGCCGGGGGCAGTTGCTTGCCGAGGTCGATTGCATGGCGCTTGAAGACGTCGATGCCGACGACCGCGTATACGGCGTCGCTCACGCTCTGATATGCGCCTTCAATACGGCACGGCGGCACGTTGGCTCCCTGCACGTCAATGGTGATGATCGAGCGCGCCGCGGACAGCGCAATCTTGGCGGAACAACGTACGTCAGCCGGCCATTCCATGGGATAAGAGCCCACGCAAACGCGTTTTACAAAAAGAAAGCGAAGGTCGTATTTCAGTGTCGTCTTACTCGTAAGCTTCGCGGCGGCTCCGACAACCTTGACGACATCGCTGCACGGCAGCGACCGGTCCAGCGCTTTGGCCGACAGGATCTTGATGTTCGCCAGGACGGAACTGACGTCCATCTCGGCAGTCAGCGCGACGCGAAAGCTGCCGTTGGGGTTGGGCGTAACGTGCCAACTCACAGTCGAGGGAAGCTGCACTTTGGCCGCGCCAAGGGTCGGGCGCGCTATGAAGTTCCTCGTGCCGTCGGCACCCGTGCCGGGCGCGATCATTGCCGACCACACGATGAGGAACCCAGCTATCATTCCCGCGCTAATCAGTCTCATGTGGAGGTTCTCGGTTAGCGGATCCCAACGGTGCAGAGCAGCGCACACGGCATCTCAAGCAGCTTCCGGCGAACGTCCCTTGATGCACATCAAACCACCCCACATTCCGGCGCACTCGCGGCTCAGATTCTTGATTTACCGCAAAGCCGGATCAGCCGATCCATGTCGATTTGGAACCAGGTTCGGACAGCCGCCGATCTTGCCGTTCGCCGCTGGCGCGTTGGATGGCCGCCAATCACGAATTCAAAGGAGTGACTTGCTCATGACTCTCACCGGAAAACTGATTTCTCTTCTCGGCGCATCGTGCCTGATCGCGTTTGCGTCCGCCGTGCCGGCGAGCGCCGACGAGAAGCCTTGCTGCTTCAACAACGGCCAATACTTCAACTCGACGCCTTCGACCTGCAACCGTTACGGCGGGAGGGTCGTCCGACAGGAATACTGCGACAGGAACTACAACGGCTATAACGGACGCTATGATCGACCGGACGCCGGCGACCTATTCGCGATCATTCTCGGCCATGCGCTGCTCGGTTACGCAGACGGCTACTACGACCGTGATCGTCGCTGGCATGGCTGGCGTAATGACAACGAACGGGACTGGTTCCGTCAGCGCCACCCCGACGCGTACTTTGACATGCGCCGCGACCGGGACCGTGACCGCTCTCGCCGCGATTGGCGCAACGGCCGTCGCCAAGACTGGCGCCGCGACGACCGGCGCAACTGATACTGCGTTTCGTCAACCCCCGGGTTGCCGAAGGCCCCCGGGGGTTTGACTTGCGCTTGCTGAAGCAATGTCTCGCCGTGACGTTGGCCCTTAGGTGCCGAGCAGCGATCGTTCCGACGATGCGACGACACTAGATTCCGTCAAAGAGTTCCGCGAGGACTTGAGATAAATCAATGCAGTGAAGCCCTCGGGTCGCAAGTCTGCATGATGGATGTGCGAGCTGCCGTCACGATTGCCATTATCGAGGACGATTTCTCGGTTCGGGATTCGATGAAGGCGCTGCTTGAAGTCAACGGCTACATCGTTCTGTCGTTCGAGAGCGGCGTGGACTTCTTCAAGAGAGAGCTTCCTAAGGACTGCGCTTGCATCGTGTTGGACGTGGACCTGCCCAGAGAAAGCGGTTTCGAGATCGTCTCGCGCCTGCGCCGGCAGGGAAACATGACGCCCGTCATCTTCATTTCGGGCCGCGCGACAGCCGCGATGCGCGGCAGAGCGCGCGCCGCAAGAGCGCCCTTGCTCGAGAAGCCCACGCCGGCCCGCGCGCTACTGGCTCAGCTCAACGTGCTGCTGAGGCGAGGGTAGTGGCCACGGCGCCGAAGCTTCGTGCCGCGCGATGATGCATTGGGCGAAATCGGCGCACGCGGTTATGCGAACTTACTTTCCGCGTCTCTCGCAAGTTTTTCGGCGAGCTGCGCAATCTCGAACGCGCAGCCGGCAAGAAGATCTTTGTCGGGGTGGTGTTTGGCGCTTTCGGCTTCTTCCATCCACAATTTCGACAGCTTTCGCCACTGCTCGGCCTTTGCCGCCTGATCCGACGTAGGCGCCATGCCTTGAGTCTGCAGTTTTGGTATCAAAACATCGAAACTCAACCAAAGGCGATGTGCGTTTTGGACGGTCGCTCCGATCAGGTCGTTCGCGCGCACTAGGGCTTCGACGGCAACCTCAAGCTCATGCGCCATTTGATTCAGCGCAGCGGAAACTTCGGCGTCGCCAAGAAGTCCGCCAATCTTCCGATACCGAGCGGCGCGGGATCGCAAGTTTTGAACCTGTTGATCCAGCAATTCGGGGCCCATCATGTGGCCTCCTACGGCGCGACCCCGGGCCTGCGCGAACCCACGAGCCGATCCTCTTGGCGACTGTCCGCTCATTTGGCCGCCAAATCAAGACAATGTCCGGTATCGTACATTATGCTCGCTCTCACCCGGGACAAGGCGATAGGCAGGCTTCATTGCGACGCAGCCGCAGTTGCGCCAGCAAAAAGGCGCAATGCCAAACACGTCCGATACGTACACAGTTGATTTGAATCGAAAAGACTTTGTGCTCGCCGGGGGCAAAGTTTCATTCGTCGCGCTCTCTTGTGGCGATACACGCCGGCTCGTCGAGTCCCGACATGCGCACGCTAAGCGGCCTTCTTGATGCCCGCCGTCAGCCACCGAACCGGGGTTGAGGCGTAGCGCAACAGGGTGCCGAAATTCGGGCGCCCTGGGCGGCGCTTAAGAAGCGCGCGTCCGTTATCCGGATTGAGAAGCGCGGACACGTGGTCGAGGTCCGAGAAGTGTTTGGCGATCGTATGAAAGAGGATGAGGCCGGGAACGGCCGCCACCGACGCCAACGGACCCCACAGCCACGCAAAGAACGCCACCGCCAGCAGAATGGCGATAGGACTGGTCACGATGCGCCGGGACACGAGCCACGGCGTAATGAACTGAGATTCGATGATGTCGATAACGAGAAGTATGAGCGGCGGCGTTAGCGCGCCGACGACCGTGTCTTCCGTGGCAAATCCGAACACCGCCGCCGCGAGGATCACTGTGGTGGGGCCGATGACAGGCAGAAAGCTCGCCGCGCCGAAGGCAAAGCCCCAGAAGACAGGATCGGGAATCCCTGCGATCGTGAAGGCGATCGTGGTGACGATCGCAATGCCGATGTTGATGCAGACGAGGACGAACAAGTAACCGGACACGCACTGTCGAATGTCGCGCAACACACGTGCGGCGCGCAGGCGTCCGGTCAGCGTGCGTGGCAAGAGAATGAGGCGCACATAGTAGCTCTCGCGATAAG
The DNA here is from genome assembly GCA_034440355.1 of Alphaproteobacteria bacterium. Taxonomy (GTDB): domain Bacteria; phylum Pseudomonadota; class Alphaproteobacteria; order Micropepsales; family Micropepsaceae; genus SZUA-430. The sequence continues at coordinate 9,438 of JAWXBY010000164.1, read as the reverse complement.
CGATCAGAAACATCGTGAGAACGATGATGAAGATGCCGGTGGCGATGATCTCCGGCGCCGTGCGAAGAGCGGCCGTCAGCGGCCCTTCGGCGTCGAGCGTCACGACCGCAGGCTTGACCGCGGTGCGCGGCGCAGTCTCGGTGATGCCTTGGAGTTCGGACGAGACCCGTTCGACCGCGCTAAGCTGCTCGCGAAGCGGTTCAAGCTTGCGCTCCGCCGCGCGCGCGATCTCGGGCAAGCGATCCACCCAATCCGCGAGAGCCGGCGCAAGCACTGCCACGCCGACGAAGATCAGCGAAACAAGAACCAAGACGCTCGCGATGGCGGCGACGGCTGTCGGAAAATACAAACGCTCAAGCAACGTCGCGACCGGCGAGAGCAAGAGCGCGAGTAGAATCGCAATTGCGGTCGGCATCACGATGGCTGCCGCGACGTAACACACGGCGACGGTCACCAGCGCAAACAGCCAAACGATGCATATGCGAATAAGGCGTAGGTCGCGTGCGCCGACGCTGAAGGCGGCTGGATCACCCCCCGACACGTCCCGCAGCAAGCGCACTTTGGTCAACAGACGCTACTCCCAGCGCGCACAATGCGACGCGAGCTATGCTGAGAACGCGACGATGGGGCCGGAGTTCCACAGCGCAAACGCCGCGGCGGAAAACGGCCCAACACTCTGACGAACCTATGGTTTACGGACGAGGTGAAGCCGGCTGGGAGCCGGCTTCATCTTGTTCAACGGCGCTTACTCAGCTGGAGCTTCGCCGATCTCGGCCTTCGACTTGTCCGAGATGATCGTGTTGTCGGCTTGCGCAAACTTGAGGTCGTTGGCGTTCAGCGCAATGGTGCTCGAGCCCGTGTTGACGGTCACCATCTGAACCGTGCCGTCGGCGTTCAACGCGACGGATTTCACTTCGCCGATCGCCTCGCCTTTGGTGTCTTTGACCTGTTTGGCGACAAGCGTCTGTTCCGGGTTCTGAACGTCGGAAAGAGGAATGGCGGCGTCTGCCGTCGTCATCTGATCGGCGGGGGCAGAAACGGGTGCCGGCTCGCTCATCGCCTGGTCGGTCTGCGATTGCGGTGTGCGGTCTGCACTTTGGTTCATCGGTTGGTCGCAAGCTGTGCATGCCAGCAATGCCACCGCGGCCGAAATCATCAATTTGTCGTACAACATGCGGGAACTCCTTGGGGCGGTGCGTCTTTCGAGGGGACGGCCCAATGCCGGATAGCGCACCGCTTCGTGAACGCCTCGGCAGTTCTTTCGCTTCCGCGTGCGACAGAAAGTTCGTGGGCTTACGCGGTTCCGCGCGAGATGGCCGAGAGGATCTCATTCGACATGAAAAGGCCTCCAGCGCTGAGTCGTTGGAGGCAGGATACGCAACGGTGCAGTGAAGAGAGAACCGGGTCACGGCGCGCGGGATGTCGGCCGCGCTGGCTGGGGGGAGACGATGGGACCGTGACCCGGAACGCTGTTATCGCGATGCCGAAGGCGCTTGGCCGCGGTCGATGCGCGAAATTTTTGTACCTTCGATGCTGATGCCGGCCATCAGGCCCTGTTGATTGAAGATGAACGCATATGCGTCGTCCTTGAGCGTCGACGTCGAGAGGTTCTTCGCCACGCCTTCGTCAACGACGACAACCGTCGGGCCCACGCCGATCTCGAAGCCTGCGGTCTTTTCGATGTACTCGACGGCCTTGTTGTTCATCAGGAACACAACGTAGCCGTATGACTGCGCGCCCGCCTGCAAACCCCACGAACCCGACACCGAGTTGTAGTAGTCGACGACGCGGTTGCCCTTCATCATCGTGCCTTCGCCATAAGACCCGCCGAACACAAGGCCGGCCTTGACGATGTTCGGGAACACGAGAATGGCGCGAGCATTGCGCGCGACGTCATTCGCCGTGCGATTCGTCTCCGTCAGGTGCCGCAGCGCCTGCGCGGAATCGCGGTTCAAGTCTTCGGCCGAGGCAGCTTGCGCCGCCGACGCGAAGCTCAACGACACGGCGGTCGCCACAGCCATCGCACAGGCCATCATCGTATTGCGTAGGGAGTTCATCCGGGTCTTCTCCTTTGGTCGGATTCCGCATCCGCGCGCAGTTCTTCAGTGGCCGTTATTGGGGGAGCGGCCTCGCAGGGATCGGAGATCGGGTTAGAGAACGCGGATCCGGGAAAGGAGTTCCCGGATCCGGATATGGCGGCGTTACGCCGCCTGACGTTTGCTGCCGTGGAAGAACAGCGCCTGACCGACGGCCGCTTTCACGGTCTCCGGCAGGAAAGGCTTGGTGATGAGATAGGTGGGCTCCATGCGCTCACCCGTAAGCAAACGCTCCGGGTACGCAGTAATGAAGATCACCGGCACGTCGAAGCTGCGGAGAATATCCGCGACCGCATCGATGCCCGAACTGCCGTCGGCCAATCGAACGTCGGCGAGTACCAAACCGGGACGGCGCGACAGCGCCTGCCGCACCGCGTCTTCACGTGTCGCCGCGATGCCCACAACTTCGTGGCCCAATTCGCTCATCATGTTTTCGAGGTGAAGAGCGATGATGGATTCGTCTTCAATGATGAGGACGCGTGATGCCAGCTGCTGTTCGATCGCAAGCTGTGCGTCCGCAATCTCGCGCTCGACCTCTTCGACGCTCTTGCCGAGGATGGTGGCGACGTCGCCGCGGCCGAAGCCCTCAAGCGACGTCAGCAACAACGCTTCGCGGCTCGAGGCCGACAACGCTTGAAGCCGTTCGTCCGGGGTCGCCGGATCGTTCTTATCGGTGATCGGGGTGCGCTTATCGGCCGTGCCGGACCAGATCACATGGAAAAGACGGTAGAGGCCGACCCGGGGCGACTCTGCATCTCCAAGGGCGTCCTTCTGGGCCAAGACCGCCTCCAGCGCCGCGCGCACATAGGCGTCGCCGGCAGACTGTGAACCGGTTAACGCCCGGGCATAACGGCGGAGAAACGGCAAATGGGGGGCAATCGACGCGGCCTGAGTCATTCTTGAGTCTCCCTAGTGCGTACGGGGAACTAAACGAGCTTTCACGAAAAAAGTTCCCCGGGGGCATGGAACTTTTCTTTGACCCGCACGTTTTTCACATCGAACCCACGTGTATAGGCGTTTAGCTATGCATCGAGACCACAACCAGAACGAGCATATAACAATGACCAGGGAGTCTCACGAGAGAAAGCCGGAGTCTGATGAGCCCCGCTCGGAAACAGACGCCGCTCAGTCCAAGCGGGGGAGGAGAAAGGACTTGAGTCCTGAAAAACAAAGCGAACTTCAAGCTCGCCAGCGCGCCATCGGACACGAGCTTCGGCGCATGTTCGACGACGTCGCACGCGAACCCGTCCCCGACGATTTTCTCGATCTGCTCAAGCAAATCGACAAAAAGCGTGAAGAGTAGCACCGTGGATATGACCCAAACCGCCAGCGGTCGCGCGCATGCGCCTCAACCGCCTCACAACGACGCGGAATTCCGGGCTGAGCTCCTGAACCTCATCCCGTTTCTCCGCGCCTTCGCTCGCACCCTCTGCGGCGACCGGGATGAAGCAGACGATCTCTGCCAAGAAGCGCTCGTGAAAGCGTGGCAAAGCGCGTCCTCGTTTGAGCGGGGCACGAATCTGAAAGCCTGGCTCTTCATGATCCTGCGCAACCACTTCTACTCGGTCAGGCGCAGAGGTTGGCGCCAGCGTCCATGGGACGAAAGCGTCGCGGCGCACACGCCGACGACCCAGGGCTCGCAGACCGCGAACCTGAATCTGCAGGATCTGTCGCGCGCCATGCGCGGCCTGCCGGACGAACAGCGCGAAGCATTGATCCTCGTCGGCGCCGGCGGGTTCTCCTGTGAAGAGGCTTCACGCATATGCGGCTGTGCGGTCGGCACGATCAAAAGCCGCGTTGCGCGCGCTCGCAAAGCCCTTATTACTGCGCTGGAAAGTCCCGAGCATCGTGCCCTCGGACCACGTCAAAAGAGCGGTGAGGCCGTAAATGACATCCTGGGGCAGTTGGACAAACTGGCTCCTGGGGAAATCCCGGGCGAACGATCGAAGGAAGATTGAACAAGCGATCGCCGGGCCCGGCGGGCTCGGCCTTCGCTTCCTGCTGGTAGTGCTGATCGCGCTCCTTCCCGTGGCCGCGCTCAGTGTATGGCAGGGTATGGAACGCCTGCGCCTGGACCAGCAGAACGTTCGTGACAACTTGCGCCAAAGCGCCTTCGCCGCCGCCAGCGACGATCTGAATATCTTCTACGGCGCGCAACAGCTACTGCGAACATTGTCGTCAGAGCCGACCGTTCGCGCCGGCGACATGGGCTGCCGCACGCGCCTCCTCAAAGCGCTGGAAGGCTCGAAGCTTCTCAGCAATTTCAGCCGCGTGTCCGCGGACGGCGAGTTGCTGTGCGTCGCCCACCCGCCGCGCCAGCCCGTCGACCCCAAGCAATCGCTCTGGTGGAAACAGGCGCTAATGGAGCGTCAATTCCTTATCGCCGGCCCGATCATGAGCCGCGCTTTGAATCGCGAGGTCCTCGTCGGCGTTCTCCCGCTCGGCAAGGCCGACGGCACGTTTGATGGTACGCTGACCGTTTCCATCGACGTTTCTTGGCTCGATCACATTCAGAAGGAAAAGGACCTCCCGCGTGGCGCGGTCGTTGCGCTGATCGACCAGAAGGGCGGCGTGATCGCCTCGAACAATCAGGCGATCGCTAGTGCAGTATTTGCGCGCCAACCCGGCACACCGCAAAGCGCGAGCAACTTGATCAGCGCCACGGCCGCCGACGGCGAAGAGTGGTCGCTCGCGATCGCGCCGGTCATTCGCCGCGACTATTTCGTGGGCTTTGCCATGCCGAGTGCGCACTTGTTTCGCTTCACCTATGTGCACGTCACGGTCGATCTTTTGCTGCCCGTTCTGATGGTCTTATTGGCCTCGCTCGCGATCTGGACGGCAACCGATCGTCTCGCTGTGCGCTGGATCGCTCTGCTGCAACGTATGGCAGCCGCCTACCGCGGCGGGCACTACGCCATACGGCCGGCAGCTCTCAAGGACGCGCCGCGCGAATTTCGCACCCTGGGCGACACGCTGGCCGGGATGGCGCAGGCGGTGCAGGAGCGTGATCGCGTCTTGCGTGAGGCGGTGGATCAAAAGGCGCTGCTCATCAAAGAAATTCACCACCGTGTAAAGAACAATCTGCAGATCGTCATGAGCCTGCTCAGCCTTCAATCGAGCCGCTTGAAGGATGAGGCGGCGCGCGACGCGATCAATCACGCGAGAATCCGCGTCAACGCGCTCGCCCTCGTACATCGCATGATCTACGAGGTCGACCGTGACGGCATTGTGGACCTGAAGCCGCTTTTGGCGGAGATCGTGGAGCAATTGCACCGTGGTTCGAACGGCGACCAGCGTGGACTGAAACTTCGCGTGGACGTGCCGCCTTACGACATCGACGCGGACCTCGCCATTCCGCTGACGCTGTTCACGATTGAGGCGCTAACGAACGTCTACAAGTATGGTTTCCCGGAAGAGGCCGGCCACGGCACGGTTTCGGTCAACCTCGAAGCTGCCGCGCCGGGGTACATGAAGCTGAGCGTCGCCGACGACGGCCATCAGCCGCCGTCATCCGCCGACCGATCGTCTGCACAAAGCGCGGGCGCGCGTCTCATGGTCGCCTTGGCGCATCAAGTAGGTGGAGAGATCGCGACGCACAGGCGCGACGACGGCGGCACGATCGTGGAGATGGTGTTCCCGAAAAACGGCAACCGCTCAAGCGGCACCGGAATACAAGCGGCTGCTGCCTCTTGAGGCGTTACAGACGCGCCTTCTTGCGCACGCCCGCCTTCGTCGCAATCTCCGTCTGTGTCAGACGCGACACCAAGCTATTGCGTTCCCGCAGGTAGACGACATCGTCGCCGCTGATCGTCGCGCTCACGGTCGACAGACCGAACAGCCCGCGCGTAACGACGGTCACGGCCCGTACGGCGCCGCTGCTGTCGATTTCTACGGAGCGGACTTCGCCGATCTTCTCGCCTGCCGACGTCTCGACAAGCATGCTGGGCAACACGGCCGCCGGATCTTGTATAGCATTCAGCGGAACGCCGGTTGAGACGTCGAGCGCATCCGCGCTGTAAGCCAGCACGCTCTCATGCGCCGGCGAGGGCCTGGCGGTAAGGACTGCAACGGTCAGCATGATCCCGCTCACCGCGGTGATAAGAAACGAAAGAGATTCTGCCGATCGAAACATCCAGGCACCATCGTTGATCAAAGGTGACGTCCGGCCGCATGCGCTGCGATCGGACGCCAGCGTTGGTGAAGGCCTCAGTGGAACGTGTCCTCAAAGCGGCGAACCTGCTTCTCGGCTTCTTCCTTCGCGACGCCATAGCGCTGTTGGATGGCGCCGATCAGCTGATCGCGTTGACCCGCAATCCGTTCAAAATCGTCGTCGGTGATCTTGCCCCAGGTCTCACGAACCTTGCCGGCGACCTGCTTCCAATTGCCTTGAATCTGATCCCAATTCATCGGGTACTCCTCGAAACCTGAGTTTGTGTCGGGGGAGGCGTCGCCGTCTCGGTAGAGCCCGAACTCGCTGCCAGCCACGCCATGAACCTGAAACGCCCTCGCCTTCGCCTGGTTCCAGAAACAAAAATGGCGCCGGGAACCGACCCGGCGCCAATGTTCAACTGCATATTAACTTACGGCTGAGCTTCCACAGCCGGCATCGCTTCGACGTCGGATTTGGCGACCGCGGCAACCAGGATGTTGCGGTCCTTCAGGTACGTGAACTTGTTCGCGTCGATCGCAACAGCGCGCTCGCCCACGTTGAGGAAGCCGCCGACTTCGACGATGACCGCGTCGGCCTTGCCGTCCGAGCCGACGACAACCGAGCGCACTTCGCCCAACGCCTGACCGCTCGACGTTTTCACGGCTGCCGTTGAAAGGGTGGCTTCCGGATTCGGAATGTCCTCGCCGTTGATGCCCGAAGCCAATTCGGCCGGCGTGATTTCAGAATTCGGCGCGGCCGCTTGCTCGACCTCATTTGCAGCTTCCGAAGCAGCCTGCTCGGCCGTCGTCGGGGCGGGTTGTGAGGCAAGCGATTGCTCGTCGGCGGACTGCTTTTGAGCCTGCGGCGTGGTTTGCTGCTCGCACGCCGTGCAAAGCAGCAGGGCTGCCAACGCCGACGACGCCAGGAAAGTTGATTTGAGCATTGGTGTCTCCTTACGATCGCGTGCCGATTGGCAACGCCGGTTTCATGAACGCAAGGAAAGCACGTAAGTTCCGCGGGTGCGTCCGTTCGCGCAGGGTGATTAATGACCCCCGCCGCCTCCGGCATGGCCGCCACGCAGCACCATGATCTTCACCAGGAAGAACACCGGAATGATGATCAGAAATCCGATGTAGAGCGCGAGCAGATAGCGCCAGTACTCGATGTCGACGAGCGGCGGCAAACGGAACGGCGCGTTGCGGCCTATCACGGGGATCATCACGTCGAAAATGACATGAGCGATGACTGCACCGAGCGCATAGACAAACAATTGCTTCCAATGCGATAGAAAATACGCCGTGACGATCGCGATGAGCAGACCCTGCACCGCATTCACTTTGTAGAATCCGGTTTGCATGTAGTTGTTTACGGTGTCGAGAATCTGCTGAACGAATTCCATGGAGCGCCTGTCCCTAAAGCCACGAAGGGCCCGGGTGCAAAGCACCCGAGCCCTTGTAACCTAGCATCAACCGTGGGGCCGCCGCGTTGCAGCGGAGCAACGATCTAGGCGTGATGAGCGCCGCCCTGCAGCAACATCCGCTTGATCACGTAGAAAACGGTGATCACGATCAGATAGCCGACATACAGCGTCAGCAAGTAGCGCCAGTAATCCGCCTCTACGATTGGCGGCAACTTGAACTCGGCCGAATTGGCGAGAACAGGGATCATAACGTCGAGTACGATGTGTACGAGCACGGCGCCCAGCGCCATCGCAAAAACGCCGGTCCATTTGTGCAGGAAGTAGGCCGCGCCGATCGCGATTAGCAAACCCTGGATCGCATTGATGCGATAAAAACCTGCCTCGCCGTAGTTTGCGATGTCATTCCAAAGATTCTGTAGGGCATCCATTTGTCGGCATCCTCTTGCGCGTTTCTGAAGCGATCGTCGACCTGCTGGTGCCGGTGATCCTCGCGCGGTGCCCGATCCTGTGGATTCTGTTTTGGTTACCGCAACAACCATAACGCGCGGATAACGAGTCGGTTCCGGACGGTTCCCCGCCGCGGCGCTTTCGCCGCGGCGGGGCGCCGATTAGTTCAGATCGATCGTCGCACGACGGTTCTGGGGCTCTTTAACGCCGTCGCCCGTCTGTACGAGCAGCTCGGTCTCGCCCTTGCCGCTGGCGGTGATCTTCCCGCCATCGATGCCTTGCGCCACGAGCGCGCCGCGGACGACGTTGGCGCGGCGCTCGGACAGCCGCTGATTGTATTCAGGCGAGCCGGACGTATCCGCGTGACCGACGACAACCACTGTCGCCGCTCCGTCTTGCTTCGCGGCGGCAGCCGCTTCGCTGATGACCTTCTCGGCTTCCGTCGTCAGGTTCGATTTGTCGAACCCGAAGAATACCAAGAACTGGCGAGGCGCGGCAGGAGCGGCCTCCATCGGCGGCGCGGGCGGCGCCACAGGCGCCTGCGCCATCGGAGCTTCGTCGCGATAGAGGTCGTAACGCAGACCGATCGTCAGCGTCTGCTTTTCGCCCTCGTCGAGCGCATAATAGTCGGTGTGCGCCAGATGCGCGCCGTGGTAGCTGGATTCGTCGGTGCGCATGTAGCGATAGTTCAGCGTCAAATCCATGCGGGGCGTCACCGCATAAGAAAGCCCGGCGATGCCCTGATAGGCGAAATTGTAGTCCTCATCCTGATCGATGACGCCATCATCGAATGTCGAATGCTCAGCGCCCGCACCGGCGCCCACGCTCAGTGTCAAGCGATCCATCAGCTTGAAGTCGTAGAGAACGTTGGCCATCAGCGACATCGACGTAAGCTCGCCGTTTACCGACGTGCCGCCGATCGCATCGACATCGTTGTGGCGATAGCCGAATTCGCCTTCGACGCGCCAACCGCTGTTCTCGAACGCATAGCCCATGGTCGCCAGCGCGGCCCAGCCCGTGTCGAATTCAACGTCCACCGGCGCAAACAGCGGCGGCACCGTTGCGAAGCTGGCGTCGTTGTCGGAATTCCAATTTCCGCCGCCTTCAAGACCGATGTACCAACCGTTAAAATTGCCGGCGCTTGCGGGCAGGGCGCATGCGAGTGCGACCGTGCCTCCGAGAAGAAATGATCTAACGCGCATGGAGGGGAACCTCTTGAATTTATTGTGGGGGAGCGCGGGCTAAACGACCGCTCTTAGGCTTTGGTTCCTAATTCTGCGACACATGCATTGTTCGTAATGTTGAACGGTTCCGGGCCCGGAACC
>JAWXBY010000163.1:0-17569 GCA_034440355.1 Alphaproteobacteria bacterium | reverse complement strand
GACCGCTCTCGTGGAATCGCAAGCAAGCGTCGTTCCATTCGAGACCGCAGGCGGCGACCAGTCTGCGTATCTGCGCCTCCGGGTCGTCGAGCAAATCCTCATACCGGACGTGGACGACACGTCCGGGGAGCACGCTGTCCCAATAGTTCATCAGTTCGCGATAGGCGACGTAGTAGCGCCCCATCGCGGCCAGGTCGTACGTGGTCTCGTTCCTGTCTCTGAACAAATGCCGAAAGCACGAAAAACACGTGTCGATCGGATCGCGCAGGCTGTGAACGATCGTAGCGCGCGGCAGGGCCAGATGAATTGCGCCGACGTTGACGAAGTTGCCGGGCAATTTGTCGACGACATAACCTTCGCCGCTCCAGCCCAACTCTTTCAATGCCGCCAAATACGCGTCGCCAACCCGACTGAAGAAGGGGCGCGATGGCTGGCGCGGCGCAGATGCTTCGCGCGCGAGCGCGTTCGGAAAGGCGAGCGTCTCGCCGAGGCCATGCACCTTGGGATGAGACGACAGGATTTGCTCCAACAGCGTCGAGCCCGACCGGGGCATGCCGACGATGAAAATCGGAGCCGGCGACTCAATCCCGCCCGCCCGGTGCCTAGCGAAAAACTCAGGCGTGTGCGTGCCGCGCGCAGAGCGCATGGATTCTTGTTGCGCTGCTTCTGCTGCGGCGAGTGACGCGAAGGCGGGCGCCTGCGCTGCGGCCAGGTACTGCGTGTTCACGTCGCGTGCTGGCGTGCCCAGCCCAGCGACATGAAAAGCAGCGCCCTTCTGGTACGCGGAAAAGGCGTCGTCGAAGAGGCCTCGGCGGTCGAGGACGTCGCCCAATGCAAAGCAAGCTTGCGTGCGCTCCTGAGCCGGCGCGGTCGCCGCCAGATGTCGCAGCCGATCGCATTCTTGATCGGTCACGGCCGCGGTGTCGACCGCCGCGAGGCCGACGTAGCCGGCAGAAGCGCTCGGCCATTTCGCAACAATCGTGCGGAACGCCGCCGCCGATTCCGCGAGGTTGCCCGCGCTCTGAAGGGCCGTCGCGAGGCGCAGGTGGGACAGGCCGTCGCTCGGCAAGCGGGCGATGTCGTCGCGATAGATCCGAATAGCCGTCGCAGTGTCGCCCAACTCTTCCGCGACGCCGGCGAGTGCCGTCCGAACGTCGTGTGCATGCGGATTCGCGCGCGCGAGGTCTTCAAGCGCGCGGCGTGCGCTCACCAAACGACCGTCGCGGATGTCGAGTTCGGCCAACCGCATGCGCGGGAGCGCCTCGTTCGGATGGCGACGTGCGAGATCTTCGTAAATCACCCGCGCGCGTTTCAGCTCTCCGATCGTGTGCAGGCGCGTGGCCTCGGCAAGCGCGGACATATAGACGCCGGGTGCATGAGGCTTCAGCATCGGTTCAAAACCTAGGCCCCCACGTCGCCCTTATAATACTCGCGTTGGGCGGCGAGCAGCGCGCAGGCGAGTTCGCGTTCCGCTGGGCTGAGGTAGGGATTCCAGATGTCGAAGATCAAGATGGCGCGGAGTTCGTCGCTGTCGTTGCGGGCTTCGTGTTCGATCGTGTCATCGAAGATCCAGGCCTTGCCGCGTTGCCAGTCGCGCCACTCGTTTCCGACGCGGAACTTGCTGCCGCCCGGTATGATCAGTCCAAGATGGACGATGAGGCGGATGTTCGTGACGCCGGTATGCTGCGGAATGCGCGCGCGAGGCTTCAGCGTCGAGAAAAATGCAGCCGGTGTGAAACCCGGCACTTCGGCCAGTGGCAACCGATCGAGCAGTGCGGAGGTTTCGGGGCATTGCTTGCAGTGATCGTCGACGCGCACGCCATCGTCCCACAGAAAGTACGCGCTCCAGTCGGCAGAGCGGTTGAGGGCGGCGGTCTCGTTCATCGGCACGCCGTCCGGATGGTTCAGGTACGGGCGGAAGTCGCCGGAGCGGCTGTTGAGTACGCCTTCGAGTTCGGAGGCGACCGCGTTGGTGCCCGCTTCCAAGTCCCTTAGCCATGGGAACTCGGCTTCGTCGTAGAACTGAAGTGCGGGCAGGCGTGGGAAATGCAGCATCACCGGCTGCTGCGTGTAGATCTTCTTGCGGCCCGTCAGCGCGTCCTTCGATTCATTGAAGCGCTCGAGGCGCGCGTCGCGATGCGCTTCTCGGATGCGGCCGAGTTTGGTCTCGATGAACGCATCGAGCGCGCCGGCGTTTTCGTCGACCGCGGTTCGGGCGCGCTGGACCAGGTTCCGCAAATCCGGCGAGAGACGGTCTTCGGCGGCCGGTACGATCTTCAGCGCGTCGGCATAGATGCGTGCCGCATTGCGCTTGAAACCGGTCTTCTCGAGTAGAGCCGCCTTCGCCAGCAACGCCGGATAGCAATACGGATCGGCCTTGAGCGCCGCCTCGAGTGCGGCCATCTCACCGGTGTTGTCGTTCAGCAGGCGGTGGGCGTTCGCCAGCGCGAGCGGGATCAGCGCCTCCTTCGGCGCAAGTTGCGTCGCGCGGGCGAGCCATTGCGCGGCTGTACGGGCGTCGCCTTGGGCGAGCGCGCGCTGGCCGAAGAAGTACAACGCTTCCGTGTGATCGGGTGCGGCGAGGCGCACTTGTTCCCAGGCGCGCGCGGCTTCGTCGAGGCGACCGGCGCGCGCGGCGCGGCGGGCCGTATCAATCAGCGCGTCGATCGAATTGTTCGTTCCAGGAAACACGCGTCGTCCGCCGCTCTCTTCCGCATCCGCTTCGCAAGTTTGCACGACGCACGCAAGCACGCGCATTGCGCAGCATCAAATTGCTTCACAGCTCAACGAGTTCGCTCGCGCTGCTCGTCCATTATCTTCATCCGTACACCCCGTATCTTTGATGCAGATGTGCCACAAACTGTCTCCCGATTCCTTTGTGGTACCTCGAAAGTCTAGACGCAACTCTGGTTTGCACGGTAATCCGGCAAGAGAGGGATGATTCGATACATATGGTGTGGAGGCGCAAGCCTTTGCGCTCATCGGTTGCTGTGTCGCAACTGATTGATGACTGTTGGAGTAGTTCGTTCGTGAATTGTTCTAGTCAGCCACATCTGTCCGATTGATCACCCCAGCCACGGGCGAGCGAACCCGCGGCTGGTTTCACTTCTCTAGCGGGCGCCAGCACAGGGGGCATCAGCCGTGTCGAATATTTCCAGACTGAGGACTTTGAAATCTACGTTGATGACCGGCGCTGCGATTGCGACGGCGGCCGGTTTCTCGCCCGCCTTTGCGCAAGATACAGCGCCAGCTGCGGCGACTCCGCCGGTCGAAAAGGTGACCGTCACCGGTTCGCGCATTCCGCAGAAGGGTCTGACCTCGGCATCGCCCGTGGCCACGATCACGAGCACGGATGCGAAGATCAACGGCACGACGTCCGTCGAAACGCTGCTGAACGAAATGCCCCAAGTGAGCGCGAACCAAGGCGCGGAAGTCGCGAACGGGTCGTCAGGCACAGCAACGATTGATCTGCGCGGTCTTGGACCGAAGCGTACGCTCGTTCTGATCAACGGCCGGCGCATGCAGCCCGCCAACATCGCGGCGCCGACCGCCGACTTGAACACCATCCCGGTCGCGATGATCGATCGCATCGAAGTCCTGACCGGCGGCGCGTCGGCCGTGTACGGCGCCGACGCCGTTGCAGGCGTCGTGAACTTCATCTACCGCAAGAACTTCGAAGGCGTCGAATTCGGCGGATCATACGAGATCAACGATCACGACAACGACGACAACGGCCTGCGCTCAATTGTCAGCGACGCGAACTTCGGAAACGCCGACAGCCACGTGAACGACGGCCGCGTCGTTACGACCTGGGGCGTCATGGGCGCCAATTCGGCCGACGGGTTGGGTAACGTTACCGCGTACATCCAATACCGCAACGCGCAAGCGTTGCTGCAGTCGGAGCGCGACTACTCGGCCTGCGCCATCGGCACCGATCTGACTACGCAATCGCATTTCTGTCTCGGCTCTTCGAACGGTCCGACGGGCCGCTTCACGAGCCGCGACGACGGCACGCCGGTGCGCTTTACGGTGGACTCGGGCATCCCGGGCACAATGCGGGCGTTCGATGCGTCGGTCGATACGTTCAACTTCAATCCTACGAATTACCTGCAGCGGCCGGACGACCGCTATTTGCTTGGCTTCCAAGGCCACTACCAGCTCGCAGACGATCTGGACGTCTACACGGAAGCCTCCTTCATGGACGACCGCACGGTCGCTCAAATCGCTCCGTCCGGTTACTTCGCGGGTTCGGGTCCGGTCGGCGGCAACTTCGCCGTCAACTGCGACAACCCCTTCCTGGTCGGCAACGGTTCGGCTTCGGTCGGCTCCACGCAAGCGACGCCATTCAACGCCCTTTGCGGCGATCAGTTGTCGGCGCCGCTGGGCACGACGGGAACGGCGACCGTCGATATCGGCCGCCGGTTCGTTGAGACAAATCTCGGCCGTCAGGACGACTTCAAGTCGACCTCGTACCGCATCGTCGGCGGCGCGCGCGGTACGATCGATGCTTGGGAAACCTGGGACTACGACATCTACGCGCAGTACGGCACGACATCGACGCCGCGCGCCTATCTAAACGACGTTTCGCGCACCCGCGCGCAGCGCGCGCTTCTCGTCGCCATCGACGACCGCGTCGGTTCGCCCACGTTCGGCCAGCCGGTCTGTACTTCGGTGTTGGACGGCTCGGACACGTCATGCGTGCCCGCCGATATCTTCAACACCGGCGGCCTAACGGGCGAATCCATCACGTACACGAGCGCGACTGGTATTCAGCAGACGACGACGGAAGAGCAGGTCGTCAACGCGTCGTTGAACGGCGAACTCGGCGTAACAATCCCGTGGGCGGTCGACTCAGTGACTGCTGCGGTCGGCGGCGAATACCGATACACCAGCCTCGTTCACGTGTCGGACGACGTGTTCTCGTCAGGCGATCTTCTGGGGCAAGGTGGCTCCACACCGAACGTCAACGGGCACTACGACGTTTGGGAGGTGTTCACCGAAGTTCAGATTCCGTTGGTGCAAGATGCGCCGTGGGCCAAGCTGCTTGAAGTCAACGGCGGCTATCGCTTGTCGGACTACGACAACGCCGGTATCACGCACACCTACAAGTACGCCGGTTCGTATATGCCGACGGAGGACATGCGCTTCCGCGGTTCGTTCCAACGCGCGGTCCGTGCGCCGAACGTCGTGGAGCTGTTCACGCCTGCATCGCAAGGCTTGTTCGGCGGCACCGATCCCTGCTCGCTCACGTCGAGCAGCAGCCCGGGCACGAACTACTACAACGCCGCGCAGTGCGCGAACACGGGTCTGAGCGCCGCTCAGTTTGCCGCGTTCACGTCCAGCGCCGCCTTCCAGTGTCCTGCTGCGCAGTGCTCCGGCCCCTTCTCGGGCAACCCGAATCTGAAGCCTGAAACGTCGGACACGGTGTCGTTCGGCGCGGTGCTGACGCCAACCTTCCTCAAGGGCTTCACCGCATCGGTGGACTATTTCGACGTCGAAATCCAAGACCAGATCACGATCATTTCGCAGGTTGCGATCTTGGGCAACTGCGCACAGACGGGCAATCCGTTCTCATGCTCGCTCATCAATCGCGATCCGGTCTCGGGCGCGATCTTCAACAGCACGACGCTGGGAATCGGCGTCGACAGTTTGACGCGCAACTCCGGTTCGCAAGAGGTTAGCGGGATCGACGTCGAGGCAAACTATCGCTTCGATATCAGCGAGGACGCCGGCGCCTTCGCCCTCGCCTTCAACGGCTCGTACTTGGAAAGCTTAGAGACCAGCTACGGCCCGGGCTTCGATGCGTTCGACTGCGCGGGGTTATACGGCCTCATCTGCGGTAACCCGGCGCCGGAATGGAAACACCGCCTGCGCGGTACGTGGTCGCCGCCGTGGGATCTCAGCTTCTCGGTCTCGTGGCGTTATCTCGATGCCGTCGACCTTGACGTCAACCAAACGTCCAGCACGGTGTTCGGTTATCCGTTCAACGGGCCGCAAGGCAACGAGATCGACGCTACGCTGCCGGCCTACGACTACTTCGACGTGGCCGTGGACTGGACGATGTCGGATAACATCCGCGTGGTCGCAGGCGTGAAAAACGTGACGGACGAGGACCCGCCGGTCACCGACTCACAGGTGTTCGGCATCTCGGCGCCGCCGTTCGGCAATGCGAACACCTACCCGGTCGTCTACGACGCGTTCGGCCGCGAAGTGTTCGTGAGCATGACGACGCGGTTCTAAGCCGCCACAGGTCGCAAAAATCGCGGCGGTTCCTACGGGGACCGCCGTTTTTCTTTGGAAAAGCCCACTGTGTCGCGGGCGTCGGCCAATACCCGCCGTTTGGGGCAGGCGTGCAATCCCGCCGTCGGGCGGGCTATAACGAGGGCCCGTCCACTTCCGTCCGCGATTATCCCCTTGGTGCATAAGGTCAAACGCAAGCTTACGACGATCTTCTGCGCGGATGTCGTCGGCTATAGCCGCCTCATGGGCGCGGACGAGCACGGGACGCTCAAGCGGCTCAAGGAATGCCGCGAGCTGATGCAGGCCTTCATCGAGCGCCATCACGGCCGCGTCGTCAGCTGGTCGGGCGATGCCGTACTCGCCGATTTCAGCAGCGTGGTCGAATCCGTGCAGTGCGCCGTCGAGATTCAGCGCGAGCTCAAAGCGCAAAACGACAACGTGCCGGAGTCGCAGCGGATGAAATTCCGCATCGGCATCAATCTGGGCGACGTCATGCTCGACGAGCACGACATCTTCGGCGAAGGCGTGAACATCGCCGCGCGCCTGCAGGGGTTGGCGACGCCGGGCGGGATTCTGATTTCGGGTTCGGTGCACGATCAGGTGAAGAACAAGCTGGCACTCGGCTTCAGCTTCATGGGGAACCAGCAGGTCAAGAATATTTCCGACCAGGTGCCGGTGTTCGTCGTCGCGCATGATGCGGCGCCGTCATTGCCGATCGGCGCCGGGTTCGGCGATGCGGCCGGCGTGCGCGTGAGCGCCAAGGCCCCTGCCCTGCTGCCGCTTCGCTTTGCGGCCACCGTTGTCGATGCGGTTGTCGCGTGCGTCGTTCTCTTTGTCCTTGCCGTCGCGTTGGAAGGGCCGCTTGGCCCCGTCTTCGCCATCGATGCGCCGTTCACACTGCTGGCGACCGAGCGGGTCGTCTCGACCGACATGCCCTCCATCGAAGTCAGCGGCGGCGTCGAGCGGACGGCCACGCGGTCGATCGTCGAGCGCACCTACTTTGGCTTCATGCGTCAGACCTTCCGGCGCACCGACGTCGAGGAAAAGCGGCAAGAAGCCGGACGCTCGGGGATCAAGGCCATATCCCGCTCAAGCAAGGAAACGCTGCTCGACAGTCAGCGGCGCAGCGAATTCCCGCGGCCGCCGTTTTCGATTTCGGCCGGCGTCTTCTTTTTTCTCATGATGATCGTCTGCGAAGGGTTGCTGCTGCGTGGGGCATCGGTGGGCAAGATCGTCATGGGTCTGCGCGTGTCGGCGACCAACGGCGAGAGTGTCGACTTGGGGCGTGCCGCCATCCGCAACCTCGCGAAGATTGCATCGGTCGTGACCATCATCGGCATGGTGATGGCGCTGTGGTCGAAGCGGCGACAAATGCTGCACGACCAGCTTGCAGGATGCTATGTGCATGACGCTAAGTAACACCCTGCTGCGCCGATAAACGATGTCCCAAGGTCCAACACGCGAGTCCATTCAACGCGCGGCCGAACTTTTGCAGCGCGGTGCCGTCGATGAGGCGACCGCCGTCCTAAGCGGCGTTGTCGCGGCAGAGCCCGGCAACGCCGATGCGTTGAACCTGCTGGGTATCGCCTATGCTCAGCGGCAAGATTTCGCCGCCGCCGTCGAAGTGCTACGCCGCTCCACGCACGCCAACCCTCAGCATCCGGGCGCGCAGCTGAACTACGGGAATGCGCTCAAGCGTGTGGGACGACTGCCGGAGGCGGTCGACGCGTTTCGTAAGGCGGTCAGCTTGCGTCCCGAGGGCGGACCGGCCCGCCGGCTACTGGCGTCGGCGCTTCTCGAATTGCGCAACTACGGCGAGGCGGTCGAGCTCTACACGCAAGTTCTGCGCGCGGCGCCCGCCGATTCTATCGCGCTCAGCGAACGCGGCCTTGGATACCTCGGTCTAGGTCAGCCGCAGCTGGCGCTCGCGGACTTCGAGGCGGTGCTCCGCTTGAAGCCCGAGTCCGCCGCGGCGTTGAGCGACAGGGCGCTCGCCTTGCGACAGTTGGGGCGGGCCGACGAAGGCCTGCGCAGCCTTGAGGCGGCCGAACGGCTCGATCCGTTTAGTCCGACGGCGAAGCTCGCGAAGGCCCAAGCCTACTATGCGGCGAGCCGTTATGCCGAAGCCGCCGAGACGCTCGATGCAGCCTTGGCGCTCGATGCGGACTTTGCACCGGCGTGGACGTTGCGCGGCGACGTGATGCGCGTGCACGGACAGATTGCGGAGGCGCTGGGCAGCTACGAACGCGCGCTCGCCATCAATCCAGCCGATTGGAACGCGATCATTGGACTCGGCGCCGTGCACACGGCGTCGGGCAATTTTCAGGCTGCGATCGAGTGCTTCAACCAGGCTGCGCCCATGCGCCCCGAGGATCCAGCTGCTTATGTGGGACGGGCGCAGGCAGCCCGCGGGCTCGGCAATGCCCCGGCGGCGCTTTACGATCTCGATCGAGCGCTGACGTTTCAGCCCGACAATATCGACGCGCTGACGCTGCGTGTCGCCGTCAAGCGCGAGTTGAGCCGGCGCGAAGAAGCGCTCGCCGATTGCGAGCGTGCGCTTGCGATCGAGCCCGCAAGCTGGGACATGCACAACAACCGCGGCGTGCTACTCGACGAACTGGGGCGGCCGGATGCGGCCTTGCCGTGTTTCGAGCGTTCGCTCGAACTCAACCCCAACAATCCCGACGCATTTCAGAACATGGGCCGTGTGCTGCTGGCGCTGGGGCGCGGCGGCGAGGCGATTGCGAAGTATGATGTTGCGCTCGGTCGCGATCCCGACAATCTCGACACGCTGAACGCGAAGGGCGCTGTGCTTCTCGCGATGCGGCGTTTCGAAGAAGCGTTGGCGAGTTTCGAGCGGGCGACGACTGTGAACCCGCAATCGACGATTTCCAATTTCTTCCGCTCGTTCGCTCTCTTGTCCCTCGGCCGCTTCAAAGACGGGTTCGAAGCCTATGAGTGGCGGCGGCGCGGCGAGCGGCCGTTTGTTCCGATGCCGTACTTCACGCAGCCGGAACTTGCGCCGGGACAGGACGTGAAGGGCAAAACGCTGCTGCTCCACAGCGAGCAGGGCATCGGCGACGTGATTCAGTTTGCTCGCTTCGCGCGTATATTCGCCGACAAGGGCGCCAACGTCGTCTTGGCCACCTACCCGCCTCTCGTGCGGCTTCTGTCGACGCTGGGACGCGACATCCAAGTGGTGCCGCCGCAAGGGCCGGCGCCGGAGTTCGATCTGACGTGCCCGTTGATGTCGGCGCCGCATAAGCTTGGCCTGACGTTGGAGACGCTGCCGGCGCAGGGGTCTTATCTGTCTCCGCCGCCGTTGATCGTCGACATGTGGCGCGGACGGTTGGGGGCGCTACCGGGTTTGCGTGTCGGACTGTCGTGGTCGGGTAATCCCGAATACGCCAACGATTGGACGCGTTCGATTCCGCTCGAAAAGCTGCGCGCGATCATGGACGTACCGGGCGCGACCTTCGTGAACATTCAACGCGACCTACGCACGTCGGATGAGGCTGCTTTCGCCGCCGCGCCGATTGTCGATTTCCGCTCGCTGCTCGACGATTTCGCGGAGACGGCGGCGCTCGTTTCCGAAGTCGATGTCGTGGTTACGGTCGACACATCGCTGGCGCATCTTGCCGGTGCGCTGGGCAAGCCCGTCTGGATCTTGCTGTCGGCGGTTTCGGAGTGGCGTTGGCTTGACGGCCGCAACGACAGTCCGTGGTACCCCACGGCGCGGCTGTTCCGGCAGAAGACCCTGGGTGATTGGGCGCCGGTGTTCGCCGAGGTCAAGGCGGGGCTTGCGGATTTGGCCGCGCGGAAACGGTCAGGCCAGTAGTTCGGCCAGGCGCGTGCGCATCGCATCGGTGTTGGCGCGAACCTTCGCCTTGTAAGCGGCGACGCGGTCGCGATCGACCTTCCAGAACAGCGTCTCCGGAAATGTCTGGCCGAAAATGTCGAGAAGCATCGAGCGGAATTTGCCGGACGCGAACGTGCGATCGTCCATCTCGCGCTGCTCGACGTAGGCGACTTGGGCGGCGCTGGTCAGTGCGCAGAGCAGCGGGTGAAGGCGCTCGGAGTAGACGCGCGAATGGCGCTGAATGTGCTGGATCGTCCGGTCCATCGGCAGGTCGCGCAGGATGCCGCCGCCGATCTGCAGCGGCTGATCGACGAACGGGACGGCGAGCGGAAAGGCGTTGATGAGCCAATCGCCGAGATGCGAGACGTTGGTGCGGCCGCGGCCGTAGAGCAGCACGTCTTCCTCATAGCGCGCGTACCAGTGCGTCAGGCTGTCGATCAGCTTGGCGAGGCGGTCTGCCGGCAGCCTGCTGCGGTACTGCGTGCCGAAGATGCCGATCGAGGCCTTCGCGCTGCTCACGGCAGCTTGGAGCTGATCGTCGATCAGTTCGCCGAACAAACTATTGCCGATGCCGACGACGAGGAGATCCACGCCGGCGGGCACCGGCGCCCACGGACGCAGCGTGCCCCAGGTCAGCTCCGCGTGCGGCGGCAGGACGTCGTTCAGCAGGTGATAGCCCAGGCGGTCGCCGAAGTTGCCGACGTTATTGTACGAGATGACGTGCACGCGCTTGCGTTTCGGCGCGAGCACGGCGGGCGCGTGATCGAAGCGGATGAGGTATTGCAGCGCGTCGACCTGCTTGACGAGCGAGGCCTGGTAGCCGCTTTCGCGCGCGATGCCGATGAACTGATCGAGCGTGAAGTCGTTGACCCAACCCAGCATACGGCGGCGATCGATATTCGCCGTGAAGTTCACGTCGCAGTAGCTGCAGAGGATGGGCTTGCCCGTGGCGGCGAAGGCTTGGAACAGGGCGTCCGGTTTGTAGATGTATTCCCACACGCCGAGCATCGTCACGAGATCGGCCGCCTTCACCGCATCGACCGGCAGGCCTTGGGTGTTGAGGTCGGCGACGATCGTGCGGCTGTCGCGAGCGACGACGTCGCACGGCTGATACTTGGCGCCGAACGGCAGATGGCGCTCCAGCTTCATCGCGCCGCAGCCGATGTCCAGCACGCGCGTGCCGGCGGCGATGAAGTCGGCGGCCATGACAGCGCGCGCTTCCCACGCGGGCTCGAGCTGCTTGGGGTCGGACCAGCGCGTCAGGTCGGTTTGACCGGCCTCAATCGTTTGCTTGCGGCGTTCGGATTCGTCCATCGGCTCTTCTAGCCAGTCGCGCCGCGGTTTCCAACCGGACAAAGAAGAAGGGCGCGAGCGTTGCCGCTCGCGCCCTGTTTTCAGCCCGCAAGGGCGTCTATTGCGTCTTCTGGGGCAGCATCCGCATTTGCGGGGCCTTGGTCGCCTTCGATTCGTCGGCCATCACTTTCAGGAAGCCCGCAGCCGGTTCCGTTTCCATCACCTCGCCCATCAGGGC
The DNA here is from genome assembly GCA_034440355.1 of Alphaproteobacteria bacterium. Lineage (GTDB taxonomy): Bacteria > Pseudomonadota > Alphaproteobacteria > Micropepsales > Micropepsaceae > SZUA-430. Next base: position 5,939 of record JAWXBY010000163.1, on the reverse strand, counting down.
GATCGTGCGAACCATCTGCGCCGAGGTGCCGAACATCTCGGCGATTTCCTCAAACGGATTTTTGGTGGCCGGGTAGGACTTCAGGTTGATCTCCGCATCCGGCGCGAGACCCGCCAGCGCCTTCGTCTTCTCAAGCGCCGCGCGGAAGCCGCCGAACTGGTCGACCAAGCCGCGCGCCTTTGCGTCGGCGCCGGTCCAGACGCGACCCTTCGCGATCTCCCGAACCTTCTCGATCGGGAGTTTGCGGCCCGCCGCAACCTTCGCCGTGAAGTCTTCGTAGATCTGGTCGACGCCCTTGTTGAAGGCGGCCCATTGTTCAGGCGTGAAGGACTGCGTCGCGGAGTCGAACAGCGCGTTCTTGCCGACGCCGACCGACTTCATGTCGATGCCGAGCAACGCCCACGAACCCACCGTCACGATCTTGCCCGAGAGCACGCCGATCGAACCTGTGATCGTCGTTTCGTGGGCATAGATCTGATCGGCCGAGAGCGAGACGTAGTAACCGCCCGAAGCGGCCACGTTGCCCATGCTGACCACGACCTTCTTGCCGGCCTTCTGGGCCTTCTTGATGGCGTCGAGGATCTGGTCGGAGGCAAGCGCCGAGCCGCCCGGCGAGTTGACGCGGAAGAGGATCGCCTTCACGTCGTCGTCGTCGGTCGCGTCACGGATCGCCTTCGCGATCGTGTCGCCGCCCATCGAGCTTTCGCCGCCAAAGCCGCCGCCTTCCGACTCGCCGTCGTTGATCTGGCCGTCGCCGTGAACGAAGGCGATGGTCGGACGCCCGATGCCTTCCCACGGGCTGCCGGCCTGCTTGTAGTAGTCCGACAGCTTCATGATCTCGGCCTTACCGCCGGCGCGTGCGAGCGCGGCGTCTTCGGCTTCGTCGTCGTAGCCCTGCTTGTCGATCAACTTCTTGTCGATCGCTTCCTGGGTCAAATGCGGCGCGCCGTCGATGAGCGCCACGATTTCCTGGCTGGTCTTCTTGCGGTCGGCGGCGATGCCGGCGGTCGCGGTTTCGAAGACGGACTCGATGAGACGCATGGTGGCTTCACGATGCGCGGCCGTGAAATCCTTCTCGGTGAACATGTTCGCCGCGTTCTTGTATTCGTAACGCTGCGTGAATTCCGGCTTGGCCTCGATCTTGTCCATCAGGCTGCGCAGGAACACTGCCGTCGACGAGACGCCGGCCGTGTTCATTTCGCTGACCGGCTGAAGCCAGATTTCGTCCGCCGCCGTGGCGAGGAAATAATCGCCCATGCCTGTCGAGTAGAACGCCTGCGCGTGCGCGACGACGAACTTGCCCTTGGCGCGGAACGCTTTCAGCGCGTCGCGAAGTTCTTGGGCATCGGCCGACGACATGCCGCCGCCGCCGACGCGGATGAAGGCGCCCTTCACGCGGTCGTCGGTCTCGGCTTGTGCGAGCGCGGTCACCGCGTCGATCAGCGAGCCCACCGAGCGCTGATCGGCGAACGGGTTGTTGGCGCGCTTATCCGGAAGCGCCTTGCGCAGGTCCATCGTGAGGACGATCTCACCCGGCAGCGTCTTCTGCGTGAACGCACCGATGACGGCGCTGACCACGAAGAGAAGCACGAAGAAAATAATGATCGAGGCGAACAGGTTGAAGATGCCCTTCAACCGCGCCAGGAACCAAGACCACATGAGAATGCCCCCTCAAAAACCTTATTGGTGACCTGCGATAGATGGTGCCTCACTGGGCCACCATGCAAGGCCACAACTTGTACGTAGATTTGAATAATGCAGCAACAACAGCGGGTTCTCGCCCGCTGGTTGCACCATTTTGTGACAGTTCGCCGGGGCCGAGGGGCGGCCTAGAAATCCGCGGCTCCGAACGTGTCGCACTGGTCCGGGGCGCCTGATTTCAGGCCGATGTTGAACCACTTCGCGCGTTGCGCGGATGTGCCGTGGGTGAAGCTTTCCGGCACCACGTAGCCTTGACCGCGCTGCTGCAGACGATCGTCGCCAACGGCGGCTGCCGCGTTCATCGCCTCTTCGATGTCGCCCGCTTCGAGCACCTTCTTCTGCTTCTCGGTGTGATGAGCCCAGACGCCGGCGTAGCAGTCGGCTTGCAACTCTTGGCGCACGGACAATTCGTTACCTTCGGCTTCGCTGGCGCGCGCGCGTTGCTGCTGCACTTGCGCCGAGGTGCCGAGAAGTGTTTGCACGTGATGGCCCACTTCGTGCGCGACGACGTAGGCGAACGCGAAGTCGCCCTTGGCGCCGAGCTTGCCGGCCATGTCGTCATAGAACGAGAGGTCGAGATAGACCTTCTGATCCGACGGGCAATAGAATGGACCCATCGCGCTTTGCGCGTTGCCGCAGGCGGACTGCACGGCGCCGCGGAACAAGACGAGCGTCGGCAAGCGGTAGGTCTGGCCGGCGCCGGTGAACACTTGCTTCCACACGTCTTCGGTGTCGGCGAGAACGACTCTCACGAACGCCGAGCGTTGTGCTTCTTCCGGCGTTTCTTGGTACGGACCGCTTTGCTGTTCGGCGCCGGGACCGCCGGCGCCTTCCATGCCGCTGATCAGTTGGCTCGGGTCGACGCCGAAGACCAAGGCCAGGACCACAATGACGACAAGGCCCAACCCGCCGCCCGCACCTGCACGCCCGCCTGGGAACCGGCCACCCTGGCCTCTGCGATCCTCGACATTTTCGCTTTGCCTGCGGCCTTCGGTCTTCATGGAGGCATCCTCTCGGGCGAGTATTTGCGCTGTTTTCGGCCAATACGGGCGTCGGCGCAACGGTTGTCCGCCTGCGCAGTTGCAGCAAGCTTAATCTCCTTGTCTGTGGCACGCCAATCCGGCGAAACTGGCGGCTGCTAGTGGCGTTGGTTCTGGGGGAAGAACGAAATGCTTCTGCGAGCGCTGTCGTTCGTGGTGACGGCCGTCCTAACGGTCGTGCTGTCGCTGTTCTTCATGACCTATTCGGCCTCGCGCATCGAGCCGGCGAACGCGTATTTTCAAGCGACCAACATCTATCGTTCGGGCCTTCAAGGTACGGGCACGCTGGCGTTGACGTTCGACGACGGGCCGTCGGCGTTCACCGGCGCGCTGCTCGACACGCTGGCGCAAAACAATGTGAAGGCGACGTTTTTCGTCGTCGGTTCGCGCGTCCGCCATCATCCCGAGGTGATGGAGCGGATGATGCGCGAGGGGCATGTCATCGCCAATCACTCCTTCAGTCATGCGCGGCTCGGCCGGCGCTATGCGGCCAATCCTGAGCTTCTCGTTACGCAGATCGGCACGACGAACGACGCGATCGCGCCTTATGTGCGGCCTGGCCAAGGTCTTTATTTCCGCGCGCCTTACGGCATCTGGCGGACGGTACACGCGGAATTTCTGAATGAAGATCCGGCGCTGAAATACTACGTCGGTCCGATCTATTGGGATATCGGCGGGCAAGTCACCGTGGACGACGACGGCTTCGTTCGCACGGCCGCGGATTGGGATTGCTGGTCGAAAGATCTGACTGCCGAGCAATGCGGCGACGGCTATCTCCGCGAGATCCGGCGCAAGAAAGGCGGCGTCGTGTTGATGCACGATATTCGCGAGCGGTCGCTGTGGATGGTGAACCACGTGCTGCCGACGCTGGTGGCGGAAGGCTACAAGTTCGTCACGCTCGACGAGATGCAGAGCCTCGACAAGTACCGCACACCGCTGTCGACGGACGTGCCGGTGGCGATGGGCAACGAGCGCCTGCCGCTCGCAGCACCCGCGCGCTGATCTACCTTAGATTTTTCGCAGCGCGCGGACGAGTTCGCCTCGGCCGCGCGGCGCGACGCGTTTGAGGCCGAGCCATTTCGCGAGGCGCTCAAGTTCGGCCTTCAGTTGCGGCGCGATCGAGGCTGGTGCGATGTGCGATTCCGCATGGCCGCCCAGCACGAGCAGGCGGCTATTCTTGCGGTCGGATTTGAGGTCGACGCGCGCGACGAGCTTGTCGCCGAGCAAGAACGGCGTGACGTAATAGCCTTGCGTGCGCTTGTGCTTGGGCGTGTAGAACGCCAGACGGTAGTGGAAATCGAACAGACGCTCCGTGCGCGGACGCATCCAGATCAATGAGTCGAACGGTGAGATCAGCGCCGATGTTTCGACGGGGCGAGCCGCCTTTGCGTGTTTGTGCAAATAGGCTTGCTGTTTCCAGCCTTCGACTGTGACCGGTCGCAACACCTTCGCGTCGACGAGATCGGCGATGCGTGCTTTCGTTTCGGCGACGGGCAAGCGGAAGTAGTCACGCAGGTCGGCTTCCGTCGCGACGCCGAAGGCTGCGGCGGCCATCTCGAGAAGCGATCGGTGTGCGTCGTCGCGCGCGACGGCTGCGGTGTTCAAGATGCGCGCGGGGATCGCGCGTTCGGGCAGATCGTAGAGGCGTTCGAAGCCGCGGCGACCCGCCGCCGTGAGCTGGCCCGTCCAGAACAGGTACTCGACGGCGCGCTTGCCGTCGCTCCAGCCCCACCAGTTGCCGGTCGACTTGCCGCCGCCCGAGAGTTCGCCAGCGCCGACGGGTCCGCGTTCGGCGATCTCGCTCATGACGGCCCTGATGAAGTCGGGACGTTCGCGCGCGAGGCGCGAGGGGCCGCCCCACATGCCCTTGCCGCTGCGCGCTTCGTCCATGCGCCAGCGGAAGAGCGGGTGATACTCGACGGGGATGAGGGAGGCTTCGTGTCCCCAGTATTCGAAGAGCGCGCGCGGCTTCTTGTGCGAGAGCGTGTCGAGCGTTTCCACGGCGTAGGGGCCGAGGCGCGAATAGAGCGGCAGATAGTGCGAGCGGACGAGGACGTTGACGCTGTCGAGCTGCAGGAGGCCGATGCGGCGAATGGTGCGCAGCATGTCGGCGCGGGTTGGTTCGGCCTCGCGGGTGGTGAAGCCTTGCGCGGCAATCGCGATGCGGCGCGCCTCGTCGATCGAGAGCGTGTCGGAGCCGGCCAGGGTGGTTCGGTTGATGCGTGCCATTCGGATTGGGTGCAGGGGTAGGATTTGAACCTACGACCTTCAGGTTATGAGCCTGACGAGCTACCGGGCTGCTCCACCCTGCGTCAATCCGAGGTCAGATGTCCGATACCTAGGAATGTTATGGCATAAGGCAAGAGACTGTCCACGGGCTGAGGGGATTGATGTTCATCGGGCATTACGGGCCGGCGCTTGCGGCCAAGGGGTTTGCGAAGACTGTGCCGCTTTGGGTTCTGTTTGTTGCGGCGCAGTGGGTCGACTTTCTGTGGGCGACCTTCGTGATCGTGGGCATCGAGAAGGTGCGGATCATCGAGAACTTCTTCGGTCTCTCGCCGCTCGATCTCTATTTCATGCCCTACTCCCACGGCCTGCCGAGCGCGATCTTGCTGTCGCTGTTCATCGGCGGCATGGTCGCGGCGGTGCTGCCGGGCAATCGCGTCGTCATCATCGCCGCAGTGGCGCTGACCGCATTCAGCCACTGGCTCGGCGATCTCATCGTGCATCGGCCGGACCTGCCGCTGATCTTCGACGAGATGAAGGTCGGCTTGGGCCTTTGGGCCAATCCTTACGTCAGCGTGCCGACGGAGATTGGGCTCATGTTCCTAGGGCTTTGGATCTACGACCGCATGGCGCCGTCGCCGACGCGCGCCGGTACGATCGCGTTGTGGGCGCTCGGTTTCTTCATGGCGGCGCTTCAGGTTCAGAACACGTTCTTTGCCGAGCATCCGGCGTCGGCGGAGGGCTTCGCGCAGCTGTCGCTGTTCGGCTATGTGCTGCTGGCGCTGTTTGCCGCCGGCGTCGATTGGCTGCGCAAAGAAAAAGCGCCCGGGCGGTGAAGCCTCGGGCGCTTTGAATTTCTAGAAAGATGGATTTGTCTGCACCGTATCCGCTTGTGTGTCGCTGTCGTTAGCAGGTCTGGCGGCGGCCTACTTTCCCGAGGCTTAAGCCTGAGTATCATTGGCGCTGGAGCGT
>JAWXBY010000162.1:0-2639 GCA_034440355.1 Alphaproteobacteria bacterium | reverse complement strand
GCCGCCGGCGGCCACTCGATCGATATCGGATACGGCCGGATCAGCGTCTCGTTGCCGCGATGGACGACCGATCGATGCTCGCGGTCGATCCGGCTTTCGACGAATCGGTCGACCGTTTCGATGAAATTGTTGCAGTGGAAATGCGTGTGGAAACCGAGGATGGAGCTGCCCAGCAAGCCCTCGATGATCTCTTCTTTCCAGGGACAGATGCTGAACGTCTCCGCGTTCGGCCACGGGATGTGCCAGAACGTGATGCTCGTCGCTTTGGGCAATCGCTGCCGCAGCAATTTTGGCAAGAGCGCAAAGTGGTAGTCCTGAATCAGCACGATCGGATCGGGACTCCGCGCCTCCGCGACGATGGCGTCGGCGAACTTCTCGTTGACGGCTTTGTATTGGCGCCAATCTTCTTCACGAAACGCGGGCCGCACGAACGCAATATGACAGAGCGGCCAAAGCCCTTCGTTGGCCAGTCCGTAGTAATATCCCTCTTGCTCTTCCACCGACAGCCAGACCCGGCGCAGCGTGTAGGACGGATCGGCCGGCGGCACCGCAACCCGATCATTCGCGTCAACCGTCTCGCGATCGGCAGACCCGCTGCCGTGCGCGACCCATGTGCCGCTGCAAGCGCGAACGACGGGTTCCAAAGCGGCGACGAGGCCACTTGCCGGAATCTGCAACTTGATGCCTGTCTCGCCGCGATTGTGAATATACGGCTCGCGGTTGGAAACGGCGATGACTTGCGCGCCCGGCAACTCGCTCGCCAACGCGTTCCTCAGCGTTTCGGGAGTCCAATCGACGTGAACGCCGTCGATCGAGCGCCGGCTGAGATCATATTGCTCAAGAGCCTCGCGCAGCTCGCGGTCCATCGGCTCGACGGGTGTCGCACCGTCCGCTCGGCCGGCGCGCAGATCAGCAATCGTACCGCGCAGCGTGTTCTGCCAACTGCGCAGCAGCAGCCACGAAATGATGCCGGCGACGCCGGTCGCGAGCACGATGACCGCGCCCAGCGTCATCGAAAGATACAAACGCGCTTCGCCCGCGCGCGACAGCGCAAACGTCAGGTCGTGAACGACGACGAGATGCCCGAACTCCGCCTGAGGCAGTGGAAACGACGATGCCAGCAGCGTGCGTCCGTCGACCGAAAGCGGCGTCATCGCCTCGCCTTCGGTTTGGCCGATGTCCTCGCAGGCGACCCCGGCGGGAAACCCTTGCGTAGCGATGCGCAACGTGCCGCTTCGATTGCAGACCGCAACGCCCGCAACGCGTTCGTCCGCCAGAATCTCCGCAAAAAATGCCTGCAGCCTTTCGTCTGTGTCCGCTTCCGGCCGTCGTATCAGCGCCACAACTTGATCCCGCGCCGAGGCGTTGATCGTGCGCGCGCGTATCGCGACGTCGCTTCGCCCCCAACTTTCGACGAACCCGGCGATCAACGGCGCCACCACGGTGAACAGCAACACCAACGCGACGACGACACCGGCCAGATAGAGCAGCGGTCCGCGCCTCGCGACGTTCGGCCAGTTGAACACATTCTTAAACCAGAGAGCGGTGGCGGCGAAACGCTTCATCGCTAGCGCGCCGTGGCAGAGAGACGAAATGCGTTGGAATCCGCGGACGGAGACGGATCATGCGCAAGGGGAGCGGCTTCGCCATCGACGCGTGGCATTAGAACGAGATCGCGGATGTTCGGTCCTCCTGCTTGCGCGCGGCAATCTGGAAATTGCCGGAAGGGCAGCTCCTTCGAAAAACGCTGCCTTGTTTGGGCCTCCTAAGCCCGCGGTTGTTTGAGCGTCCTCAGCGTGTACACTGGGAACGCAGTTCTAACATCAACACACGATCGCTGATGTCAACAATTTTTTGTCATCGGCGCAGAACGTGCTTCGTGTACGGATCATTTCCGGCCGCGACCCTTTCAGGGGAAACGGGAGCGTGACGATGCTGAAACAAATTCTGCTCGGGCTTGACGACACGCCAGCTTCAATTCGCGCGAAAGAAGTCGCGTTGTCGCTGGCGAAGACGCATAAGGCGGGCGTCACCGGCCTAGCGGTCATCGACGAGGCGCGCATCGCTCCGCCTGAGCCGATCCCGATGGGAGGCGATAGCTATAAGCAGCACAAGGATAAGACGCTAGTTGCCCGCGCGCGCGACCGACTCGTCGAACTGACGCAGCGCTTTGCGCATGAGTGCCATGCACAGCAGGTCAACGCCGACACCATGGTGACAGAAAGCGACGCAACCGCGGCCATCGTAGCGGCATCGGATATTCACGATCTGATCGTCATGGGGCGCGATGCGACCTTCCACACAGAGCCGCACGGAAGGGTCAGCCATATCATCGAGCAATTGCTCAGACAGAACCCTCGACCGCTTGTGGTCGTGCCCGAAGGAAAGGAAACAACCGGGCGCGTTCTCGTTGCCTACGACGGCAGCGTTCCCGCAATGCGCGCCCTGCAAATGTTCTGCCTCTTGGGAATCGCCGGCAAAAGCGAAGTAACAGTTGCTTCCATTCACGCACAGCGCCCCACGGCCGAAGAACTCGGCCGGCGCGCCGTCCAATACCTGAGCACGCACGCCATCGGCGCGCAGGCGCGCGTGGTTGAAACCGACGCCGAACCGGCAATCGCGTTGATCGAACTCGCATC
>JAWXBY010000161.1:0-8344 GCA_034440355.1 Alphaproteobacteria bacterium | reverse complement strand
GGGCGGGCGAGGGGAGATTTGCTTCGGCCGGCGTCGGCATGCTTCAACCTGGGTAGATCGCTATTCGGAAGCAGGATGCAGACCCGTCCCGTCACACCGCGTCACGCCGCGTCGCTTGTGCTCACGCGCAAGCGCGACGGCGTCACGCAAATTCTCATGGGCCGCCGCCCATCGAGAGCGGCCGCATTCCCCGAGGCCTACGTCTTCCCCGGCGGCCGCGTCGACAAAGCGGATGCCGCGGTCACGCCGGCGGCTCCGCTCAGCGCGCAGACGCTGAACGACCTCTGCACGCGCGGCGGCTGCACACCGGTGACGGCGCGTGCGCTTGCCACCGCGGCGATACGCGAAACGTTCGAGGAGACGGGTTTGCTGATCGCGGCGCCTGGCGACGTCGGCACGCACGACGGCGCGTGGGCGCACTTCGCGGCCCAAGGCCTCGCGCCGGCACATGATCGCTTGCGCTTCCTCGGCCGCGCGATCACGCCGACATCGGCGCCAAGACGTTTCCACGCCCGCTTCTTCCTCGCCGACGGCGAAGACGTGCTGGGCGAAGTGCGCAGCAACGGTGAACTCGATGTCCTCGACTGGTACCCCATCGAAGACGCGCTCACGTTGCCGACCATCGACGTCACACAGTTCATCCTGAAAGAACTCGCCGCCGCCGAACGCGGCCATCTGCGCGACGCCCCCTTCTTCCGCTACCGCCGCAACAAGCCGCTGGCAAAGTCGGCGGATGACTGAAGCCTTCGACGCGACGAATCTTAGCAGGCGCGACCGCGCGCTCAGCCTCGGCGCGGTCTACGCCTGCATCTTCGCCAACGGCGTCGGCATGGGCTTGTCGCTGCCGCTGCTGTCGCTGATCATGGAACGCAACGGCGTCTCCGGCACGATGAACGGCATCAACGCCGCCTTCGGCGCGCTCGCGATGCTGGCCTTCACACCATTCATCCCAACATTGGCTGCACGAATCGGAACGGTCAGGTTCCTGATCGGCTGCTACGTCGTCGCCGCGGTCTCGCTGCTCGGCTTCCGCGCCACGAACGATCTCGCGCTCTGGTTCGTCCTTCGCTTCACGCTGAACTGCGCGCTGCAGGGGCTCTTTCTCGTCAGCGAACTATGGATCAACCAAATCGCAACGGATGCCGTGCGCGGCCGTCTCGTCGGAATCTACGCCTCGCTGGTCTCCGCCGGTTTCGCGCTTGGCCCCATCATCATCCAATTCCTCGGCACGACAGGATGGGAGCCTTTCATCGCCGGCAGCGCCATGATCATGACCGCGATGATCCCGCTCATCATAGCCCGCCGCCTCATCCCGCCGGTCGAACACGCCGGCGCCCGCGCCATGTTCGGTTTCGTCCTGCGCTCGCCGTCAGCTGCCGCCGCGGGCCTCGCCTATGGCGCGATAGAGATATGCTTGGGCAGCTTCCTGATCATCTACGCCGTTCGCTTGGGTGCGGCCGACGTGTCGGCAACCTTGCTCATCACGGCGTGGGGCCTCGGCAACATGACCCTCCAGCCGCTCATCGGCTGGCTTGCCGACAAGGTCGACCGGCGTCACGTCATGCTCCTCTGCGGCGCCGTAGCGCTAGCAGGCGCGGTCCTGCTGCCCGTCACCCAAGGCGCAGGCTGGCCCGCCCTGATCCTCGCCTTCGTCTGGGGCGGCTTCATCGCCGGCCTCTACTCGGTCGGCCTGGCCCACCTGGGCTCGAACTTCAAAGGCTCAGACCTCGCCGCCGCCAACGCCGCCTTCTCGATCCTCTACGCCATCGGCACACTGGTCGGCCCAGGCCTGGGCGGCGTCGCCATCGACCTCTGGAACCCGCACGGTCTAGCTGCCGTTGTGGGGCTCATTTCTGCGGCTTTTCTGGTGGTGGTCGCCTACCGGACCGCGACCTTTCCCCGCCCCCAGGCAGGCGGCAGTTAGCTTGACTTCCCCCCGTCGATCAGTAGGTTCTCGCCCTCCAATTGACCGCCAGCGCGCCCGACACGGCAGCGCGGCAAGACCAAGGCGACTAAGACAATGGCGAAGCCCACCACGATCAAGATCCGGCTGAATTCGTCCGCCGGCACCGGCCACTTCTACGTCGCGAAGAAGAACTCGCGCACCATGACCGACAAGTTCAAGGTCAAGAAGTACGACCCGGTCGTGCGCAAGCACGTCGAATACGTCGAAGGCAAAATCAAGTAAGCTTGCGCCGACAGCCGTGACACAAAAAGGGCGCCCTTCAGGCGCCCTTTGTTTTAGGCGGCGTCGGCGACGACGCGATTTCGTCCGTCGCGCTTAGCGCGGTAGAGCGCCTGGTCGGCCCGCTTCAGCAACGCTTCCGGCGTATCGCGCGTGCCTTCGCTGGCCGTGACGCCGATCGAGATCGTGACCGACAGCTGCCCCGGCGCCGGCGTGATGCGGAACGGCGCATCCGCGACGGCCTGGCGCAGACGTTCGGCGACCATGTAGGCGAAGTTCAAATCCGTATCCGGCATGACGACGACGAACTCTTCGCCGCCATAACGGCAGGCGAGGTCGATGCCACGCACGTTCGCCGAAATGCGGCCGGCGAACTCGCGCAGCACTTCGTCGCCGATATCGTGGCCGTGCGTATCGTTGACCTGCTTGAAGTAGTCGATATCGAGTATCAGGAACGACACCGGCTTGCCGGTCGTGTTCGCGCTGTCGATCAGCGTGCCCAAGTGACGCGACATGTAACGGCGGTTGAACAAGCCCGTCAGCTGATCCGTAATCGCCATCTCCAGCGACAATTGCAGCGAATGGCGCAGCTTGTCCGAATAGCGCTTGCGGCGCAGCTGCGTACGCACGCGGGCCACCAGCTCGCTGCGCTCCACCGGCCGCATCAGATAATCGTTCACGCCGATGTCGAGCGCGCGGACCAGCCGCTTCACATCGCCCTCATCGACAATAATCAAAATCGGCGTCTGCCGCGTTGCCTCAAGGCTGCGCAGCGTCGCACAGAACCGCAACCCATCCTGACGATCGAGCGACAAGCTGGCGATGACGAGATCATAATCCCCGCCCTTCGCGCGCACGACCGCTTCCGTCGTTTGCGGCACGATCTCAACGTCGTGCTCGCGCCCCAGCGTTTCGGAGATGCGCTGCGCGCTTTGCTCGCGATCTTCAACGATCAGAATGCGTCCACGCCCCGGCTGATCGGTCAGCGCACTTTCGCTGCCTTCGACCAAACCCATGCTCTCGCCCGTTGCCTGACGCAGCCGCAACTCGTCGACCATCGTCTTCAGACGCACGAGGCTGCGCACGCGCGCAAACAGCGCCACGTCGTTCACAGGCTTCGTCAGAAAATCATCGGCGCCGGCCTCAAGACCCTGCACGCGATCGGAAACTTGATCGAGCGCGGTCACCATCACGACCGGCAAATGCGCGGTCTGCGGGTTGCCCTTGATGCGGCGGCAAACTTCAAACCCGTCCATGCCCGGCATCATGACGTCGAGCAGAACGATGTCGGGGCTTTCCTTCTCGATCGACGCCAGCGCTTCCGGCCCCGACCCTGCGGTCACGACGTCGAAATACTCCGCACCGAGTTTCGCCTCGAGCAGTTTTACGTTGGCGGGAATATCGTCAACGACCAGAACACGCGCGGTCAACGGACTGCCCCCTCAGGCCAAAAACTTGCGGATCGTCTCAAGGAAGTGCATCACCGAAATCGGTTTCGAGATGTAGGCTTCGCAGCCCCCTTGGCGAATCTTCTCTTCGTCACCCTTCATCGCGAACGCGGTCACCGCGATCACGGGAATGCGTTTCAGGTCCTGATCTTCTTTGAGCCACTTCGTGACCTCGAGCCCCGATACTTCCGGCAGCTGAATGTCCATGAGGATCAGATCGGGCACATGCTTGCGCGCGAGGTCGAGCGCTTCCAGCCCGTCGCGCGTCTGGATCGTCTTGTAACCATGCGCGTCCAAGAGGTCGTGGAAGAGCTTCATATTGAGCTCGTTGTCCTCCACGATCAGAACGGTTTTCGCTCTCGCGTCCATTTCTCTCTCCGGACGTGGCCTTTGAGGCCGGGATTCAGGTGTCAAAGCCGCCGATTGCCTTCGCACGCGGTAGCCTGATTTTCGCGCCATAGTTGACCTGAATAATGTTAAATAAGCTTTGCGGATTGCCGCAAGAAACCCGCGGAAACACAACCGCGCTGTACGTGCAAGCGGAAGGCGAAACGCCCATGAATCGTACGCAGGCCGAGCAAATGTCTGAACGCGCCTTAACGTTTCTGGCGACGCGGCCGGACGACCTTCAGCGATTCTTAACCGCAAGCGGACTTGACGCCGACGACTTGCTCGAGAAAAGCGAGGATAAGTCGATTCTCGCCGCCGTGCTCGGATTTGTCGCCAGCGAAGAATCGCTCGCCAAAGACTTCTCCGAATCAGACGGCCTGAAACCCGGCGCTCTGCTGCACGCCTACGCGACCCTGGACCCGCACGGTTCCAGCGCATGGTAGGCGACATCCGAATCGACCCCGCCCGGCCGCTGATCATCAGCGACGCTGACGAAGTCCTGCTCCAGTTCATGGTAGGTCTGGAACGCTTCCTCGATCGCCATGCCTGCTACATGGACATCACCTCGTTCCGCATACACGGCAACGTGAAGCACCGCGCGAACGGGGACACGGTGGCGGACGAGACGGTGACCGGCCTCCTCAAAACCTTCTTCGAAAGCGAAACCGGCACGCTCGAAGCCGTACCCGGCGCCGCCGCGGCGCTCGCAGGTTTGAGCCAGCACGCCCAAATCATCATCCTCTCGAACCTCCCCAAAACCTCACGCACCGCCCGCATCGAGAACCTGTTGGGTCACGGCATCGACTACCCCGTCATCGCCGGCAAAGGCCCCAAAGGCGAAATCGTCAAACGCCTGATCGAAGGCTTCACGCAACCCGTGGTCTTCATCGATGACCTGCCGCCGCACATCGCCTCCGTCGCCACCGAAACCCCGCACGTCCACCGCCTGCACTTCATCGCCGACACCAGACTCGCGCGCATGCTGCCCAAGGCGCCCGAAGCCCACGCCCGCATCGACACCTGGCCCGAAGCCGCCGCGTGGATCACCTCGGTGATCAAACCCTGATGCGCATCGGCGTCGACCTCGGTGGCACGAAGATAGAGGTCGCGGCCCTCGGCCCCGACGGCGCATTCCTTCTGCGCGATCGCCACACCTCACCAGCTGGTGACTACGCCAAGACCGTGCGTGCCATTCGCGAAGCCGTCGCCGCAGCGGAAACAAAACTCGCACGCAAAGGCACCGTCGGCATCGGCATCCCCGGCGCGATCTCGCCCGCCACCGGCGTCGTGAAGAACGCCAACTCGACTTGGCTCAACGGCCACCCGCTCGACCGCGACCTTGCCGAAGCCTTGGCGCGCCCCATCCGCGTGGCCAACGACGCCAACTGCTTCGCCCTCTCCGAAGCCACCGACGGCGCAGGCAAAGGCAAGCGCGTCGTTTTCGGCGTCATCCTCGGCACAGGCGTCGGCGGCGGCGTCGTGATCGACGGCAAATCGCTCACCGGCCCGAACGCGGTCGCCGGCGAATGGGGACACAATCCCCTGCCCTGGCCCGAACCCGACGAACTATCCGGCCCAGCCTGTTACTGCGGCAAGTCCGGCTGCATCGAAACCTGGCTCTCAGGCCCCAGGCTCAGCGCCGCTTTCGAACGCGTGAGCGGGAGCAAGCTCGATTGCCCCGATATCGCCGACCGCGCAGTCAAGGGTGACGCAACGGCCGAAACGCTCCTCGTCACCTACGAACGCCGCTTGGCGAAAGCGCTCGCCCACGTCGTGAACCTCATCGATCCCGATGTGATCGTCTTCGGCGGCGGCCTTTCCAATCTCGATCGGCTCTACAAGAACGTCCAACCGCAGATCGCCGAGCACGCCTTCTCGGACGCCGTCACGACGCCGATCGTCAAGAACCACTGGGGCGACTCCAGCGGCGTGCGCGGCGCCGCCTGGCTCTGGCCGGAGAGCGGCGCGTGACCACGCTCTGCCGCGATTGCTTCAGCCTCTTCGACGCAACGACGACGCGCCGCTGTCCGTCATGTAGGGGTCCGCGTCTGCTCCGCCACGACGAACTCGCCACGCTGACCATGGCCCACATCGACTGCGACGCCTTCTACGCCACGGTCGAAAAGCGCGACAACCCCGCGATCGCAGACAAGCCCGTCATCATCGGCGGCGGCAAGCGCGGCGTCGTCTCCGCCGCCTGCTACGTCGCCCGCACCTTCGGCGTGAAGTCCGCGATGCCGATGTACAAAGCACTGGAGGCCTGCCCCAAGGCCATCGTCATCCCACCCAACATCCCGAAATACGCGGTCGTCAGCCGCGAAGTGAAACAGCTGATGCTGGAAACGACGCCGCTGGTCGAACCGCTGTCGTTGGACGAAGCCTTCCTCGACCTCACCGGCACGGAACGCCTGCACAAACGTACGCCTGCGCAAACGCTCGCCCACCTCGCCAAGCGCATCGAAGACGAACTTCAGATCACGGTCTCAGTGGGCCTCAGCTTCAACAAATTCCTCGCCAAGGTCGCATCCGACCTCGACAAGCCGCGCGGCTTCTCCGTGATCGGCCGCGCCGAAGCCGTCGACTTCCTCGACAAGCGTCCGGTCACGCTGCTCCCCGGCGTCGGCAAAGCCTTCGCGCAATCGCTCGCCCGCGACGGCATCTTCACCATCGGCGACGTCCGCCGACGCAAACCGAAAGAACTGGGCGCCCATTTCGGCTCCAGCGGCCTCTGGCTCTGGCGCCTCTCGAACGCCGACGACACGCGCACCGTCGAACCGCGCGCCGAAGCCAAAGGCATCTCGGCCGAAACCACCTTCGAACACGACGTCGCCGATGCCGAGCAGCTTGCAAACGTCCTCTGGTCGCTGTGCGATAAAGTCTCCGCCCGCGCTAAGGCCGCAGAGACCGGCGGCAAAGTCGTCCAGCTGAAACTGAAGACGGCGGACTTCAAAATCATCACCCGCCGCCACACGTTCGAAAGACCCACACAGCTCGCACGCCGCCTTTTCGAGACCGCCAACGACCTCTTAAAGGCCGAAGCCAAAGGCAAGCGCTACCGCCTCATCGGCGTCGGCATCGCCGACCTCGTCGACGCCGACAAATGCGACGGCTCCGACCTCTTCGATCAGACCGGTGCCCGCCGCGACGCGGCCGAACGCGCGATGGACAAGGTCAGGGAAAAATTTGGCTCCGCGGCCATCCGCAAAGGCCGTTCGCTCTAGCCCACGCGGCAAATCTTGCCGCGCTTTACGAAGCGATAACGAACGCATCGGCCCAAAACCGCGCCGGTTCCCTGTGGCATACGCCTTGCGACTTCACGAACCAAACAAGGCCTATGCGATGAACGCGCAAGCGACACTTCTGACTTTCGCCGACGACCGCTTCCCCACAAGCTTGCGGGCGGACGACATCCGCGTCGAGCCCATCGCCATCACGCCCAAGACCGTGCAGGACATCCTCGCCTTCGTCGCCGAGAAAGAGCAGTCGCTCAACGACCTGCGCGGCCGCGTCGCCGAACTCGAACGCCTGCTCGAAACCGACGAACTCACGGGCCTCCTGAACCGCCGCGGCTTCGAAGCCGCAGCCCGCCGCACATTGGCGGGCGCGACACGCTATCGCGAGACCGGCGTTCTGGCTCTCATCGACCTCGACGGCTTCAAGCGCGTGAACGACGACCACGGCCACGCCGCCGGCGACGCGGCGCTGCGCCTCGTCGGAAGCATCCTCAGCGAGAACGTGCGCGCAACAGACTACGCAGCCCGCCTCAGCGGCGACGAATTCGCCATCCTCTGGGTCCGCGCCGTACCGTCCGCCCTGCCTCAGCGCATCCAGACGCTGAAGCAAAGACTAGATACGGCAGTCCTCGAATGGGGCGACACCACGGTCGCACTCAAAGCCAGCGTCGGCACCGTCACCTACGACAACACGTCGCCACTCGACGTCTTACAGCGTCAGGCCGACCAAGCCATGTATCGTGAAAAACGCGCCCGCCGTGCTCACACCGAGCCGTCCAACGACATCAACGGCGCATAAAGCTCCGGCCGCCGGTCGCGGAATAACCCCCACGAACTGCGCGCCGCAGCAATCGCATCAAGATCGACCGTGGCGGTAATCACCGCCGCCTTTTCGCGCCCCGCTTCCGCAAGAATCTCACCCGTCGGCCCGGCGATGAACGACGTGCCGTAGAACGTGATCTCGCACGTCTCGCCGACCTCACGCCCGATCCGGTTCGAAGCGATCAGCGGCACATAGTTCGCCCCCGCATGCCCCTGCATCACCCGCCGCCAATGCGCAGACGAATCGACGGGCGCCGCCGGCGGCG
>JAWXBY010000160.1:0-7284 GCA_034440355.1 Alphaproteobacteria bacterium | reverse complement strand
TCCGAAGGCCGTTCGCGCAGCGCTTCCCGCCTCGCGGTCGTGCAAGCGCTCTATCAGATGGAACTCGCGGATCAAGACTCCGAGACCGCACTGCGCGAATTCATCGACCACCGCTTCGGCGAAGTGATCGACGGCGATCAGGTCGCCGAAGCCGACGAGAAGTACTTCGCCGAACTCATCCGCGGCGTCGTCGAGCAACAAGTCGAGATCGACAACGCACTCGCCGGCTACCTCAAGGAATGGAAGTTCGACCGCATCGACGCCACGATGCGCGCCGTCCTGCGCGCCGCCGCGTTCGAACTGATCGCGCGTCCCGCCGTACCCGGCCGCGTGATCGTGCATGAGTATCTGAACGTCGCGACGGCCTTCTTCGAAGAAGGCGAAGAGATCGCCTTCATGAGCGGCGTGATCAATCGCATGGCCCGCGAGCGCCGGCCCGAAGAGCACGCGCCCGCGTCCGGCGCATGACCCCCGCCAAACGCCGAGGCGAGTTCGAACTTATCGCCGAACTCTTCGCCCCGCTCTCGAAAGGCGAACCCGGCGCATTCGGCCTAACCGACGACGCCGCCGCGCTGAAACCAAAACCCGGCCACGACATCGTGCTGACGACCGACGCCATCGTCGCCGGCGTCCACTTCCTGCCCGACGATCCCCCGGCGACGATCGCGCAAAAAGCACTGCGCGTGAATCTCTCGGACATCGCCGCCAAAGGCGCCAAACCACGCGCCTATATGCTCACCGCCGCCTTTCCCGACAACACCGACGACGCCTGGCTGAAGGCTTTCGCGGAAGGCCTGAAACACGACCAAAAGAAATTCGGCCTCACGCTCATCGGTGGGGACACAGTGGCGACCCCAGGGCCACTCACGCTCAGCGTCGTAGCCATCGGCGAAGTCGCGCAAGGCCGCATGCTGCGCCGCGCGCACGCGAAGGCCGGCGACGATGTCTGGGTCACGGGCACCATCGGCGACGCCGCGTTGGGCCTGCGCATCCTCAGAGGCGACGACCTGGGCCTCAGCGAAAGACACCGCGCCAGCTTGGTCGCCCGCTATCGTGTCCCCGAACCGCGCGTCACGGCGGGGCAGGGGATACTGGCGATCGCGCACGGCTGCCTCGACGTGTCCGATGGCCTGGTCGCCGACGTCGGCCACATGGCCAAGGCCTCCAAAGTCGCCATCGAACTTCGCGCCGCAGACATCCCCCTCGCCGCCGCAACACAAGCGGCCATCGCCAACGAGCGCGCAAATCTTGTCGATCTCTTAACGGCTGGCGACGATTATGAACTCGCGTTTACGGCTGCGCCCGCCGACCGCGCCCGTCTCACGGCGCTTGCCGCCAAGCTCAAAATCCGTTTCACGCGAATCGGTAAGGTCGCAAAGGGCAAGGGCGTCCGGGTCTACGCGCAAGACGGCGCGCAACTGACGCTCGACCGCTCCGGCTTCACCCATTTCTGAATTGGTAATGAATTAACACTTCACCGCATATTAAAGGCGTGCGTGCAAGATCGTGGTCGGGGACGGGGAGCCGACCGACATGCGATTTTTCATAGCGATGATTTTGCTGATGATCGTTCTGGGTTCTTACGCGGATCGCGAAAAGAAAGCCCGGAACGGGGAACAGCCCGCGAAGTAGTTTGAATTCGGAGGCTTTGGATCCAAGTGCGCATCGCCGCCGCGCTGATGCTGCTGACGTGCCTCTTCGCGGGGCTCGCCTCTGCATCCAGCCACGCACCGAAGAAGCCGGAAGCCGAACGCGAAAAGGGCAGCGGCTTTTCCGGCCCGCGCATCCCGACCATCCAGATGCCGGCGCTCGTCACGCCGGTCGTCGTCAACGGCGAACTCCAGCACTACGTCTTCCTGAGCATCACGCTGGAACTCACGAGTGACGAGCACAAGAACATGATGCTCGAGAAAATCCCCTACGTGCAGGACGCCTTCCTGCGCGAGGTTCACCGCGCTACTGTCGCCAAGGATAACGACCCAACGGTGCTCGACGAGGAAGGCCTCAAAGCCCGCCTGCTGAGCGTCAGCACGACCGTCGTCGGTGCCAACATCGTCAAAGCTGTTGCACTGCGGAACGTCGTACGGGGTGATCGTTAACGTCGCAGCGGCCCGACGCGGCAAATTTTCCAGCAATTCCGCGCCTTTCCAGTATTGCAAGCCCCCAGACCGTTTGGCATGTTCCGGCCTCATTTTGGCCGGGGGGCCAATCGAGTCGGCTGTGTTCAAGCCGGTTTGAGCCACGCAATCCCTCGGATCCAAGCCCGAAATCCGTCCCCCGGATATCGGACACATCAATCAAAGGTCTCAAGGCTATGGATACGGCGACTGGACTCTGGATCGTTTTGGCGTGCGCGGTTGCCGCGCTCGTATATGGCGGATGGGCCATCCGATCGGTGCTGGCGGCGCCCGCCGGCAACGCGCGGATGCAAGAAATCGCCGCCGCCATTCAAGAAGGCGCGGCCGCGTACTTGAACCGGCAATACTGGACCATCGGTTATGTCAGCTTCGGCGTGATGATCATCATCGCCGCCGCCTTCCAACACTGGGTTCAGCCGCTGGGCTTCGTCATCGGCGCGGTGCTCTCCGGTGCGGCCGGCTTCATCGGCATGAACGTGTCGGTGCGCGCCAACGTCCGCACCGCTGAGGCTTCGCGCAAAGGCTTGGCGCAGGGCCTCGCGATCGCGTTCAAGTCCGGCGCCTCGACCGGCATGCTCGTCGTCGGCCTCGCCCTCATCGCCATCGCCGGCTACTACGGCCTGCTGTCGATGATCTACGACGTCAACGACGCCAAGCAAATCCGCGTCATCGTCGAAGCCCTCGTCTCGCTCGCGCTCGGCGCGTCTGCCATCTCCATCTTCGCCCGTCTCGGCGGCGGCATCTTCACCAAGGGTGCGGACGTCGGCGGCGACATGGTCGGCAAGGTCGAGGCAGGCATCCCCGAAGATGATCCCCGCAACCCCGCCACGATCGCCGACAACGTGGGCGACAACGTCGGCGACTGCGCCGGTATGGCCGCCGACCTGTTCGAAACCTACGTCGTGACCATCGGCGCGACCATGGTTCTCGCCTCAATCTTCTTCACCACCGACAGAAGCCTGATGATGCTCTATCCGCTGCTGATAGCGGGCGTATGCATCTTGGCCTCGATCGCGGGCGCGTTCTTCGTGCGCCTCGGTCAGTCGAAGAACATCATGGGCGCCCTCTACAAGGGCCTCATCGCGACGGCGGTGTTGTCGCTCATTCTCGTTGCGGGCGTGACCTATTGGGCCGTCGGCTTCGATCGCGTTCTGACCGCGTTCCCGGGCCAGCCGAACCAAGTCTCGTTCAACGGCTTCACGCTGTTCCTGTGCGGCATCGCGGGCCTCGCCGTGACGGGCCTTCTGGTCTGGATCACGGAGTACTACACCGGCACCGGCTACCGCCCGGTTCGTGAAGTCGCCAAGGCCTCTGTCACCGGCCACGGCACGAACGTCATCCAAGGCCTCGCCGTCTCGATGGAATCGACGGCGCTGCCGGCGCTCGTCATCGTGTGGGGCATTGTTGTTACCTACACGCTGGCGGGCCTCTTCGGCATCGCCATCGCGACGACGACCATGTTGGCCCTCGCCGGCATGATCATCGCGCTCGACGCCTTCGGTCCGGTCACCGACAACGCCGGCGGCATCGCCGAAATGGCGGGTCTGGACAAGGAAGTACGCAAGACGACCGACGCGCTCGACGCCGTCGGCAACACCACGAAAGCCGTCACCAAAGGCTACGCCATCGGTTCGGCCGGCCTCGGCGCTCTCGTGCTCTTCGCGGCGTACACGGAAGATCTGCGTCACTTCATGCAGAACGCGGCCGAGTATCCCTTCTTCGCCACGGAATCGAACGGCGCGAACGTCGTCGTGTCGTTCAGCCTCGCGAACCCGTGGGTGGTGGTCGGTCTCTTCCTCGGCGGCATGCTGCCGTATCTCTTCGCGTCGATGGGCATGACCGCCGTCGGCCGCGCGGCAAGCGCGGTGGTCGAAGAAGTTCGCCGTCAGTTCAAGGAAAAGCCCGGCATCATGAAGGGCACGGAAAAGCCCGACTACGGCCGCGCCGTCGACATGCTGACCAAAGCCGCCATCCGCGAGATGGTGCTGCCGTCGATGCTGCCGGTGCTGTCGCCGATCGTGCTGTTCTTCGTCGTCCTGCTGATCGCCGGCAAGGGCGCGGCTCTGGCAGCGGTCGGCGCGATGCTGATGGGCGTGATCCTCACCGGGCTCTTCGTCGCCATCTCGATGACCTCGGGCGGCGGCG
The DNA here is from genome assembly GCA_034440355.1 of Alphaproteobacteria bacterium. Classification (GTDB taxonomy): domain Bacteria; phylum Pseudomonadota; class Alphaproteobacteria; order Micropepsales; family Micropepsaceae; genus SZUA-430. The sequence goes on along the minus strand of JAWXBY010000160.1, from coordinate 3,001 downwards.
CCTGGGACAACGCGAAGAAGTACATCGAAGACGGCCACTTCGGCGGCAAGGGCTCTGAAGCCCACAAGGCAGCCGTCACCGGCGACACCGTCGGCGACCCGTACAAGGACACGGCCGGTCCCGCCATCAACCCGATGATCAAGATCACCAACATCGTGGCGCTGCTGCTGCTGGCCGCTCTCGCACACATGTAAGGCGCGCAGGCGTCAGCCAAAAAGAAAGGCCCCGGAGACGGGGCCTTTTTTCGTTTCGCGAGATGAAAGCGAAATCTATTCGCCGCTGCCGCCCGGACGGGTCGGGCTATCGCTCGAACCCGGCGCGCTCGGCGGCATGGCGCCCATGTTGCCGAACATCTGCTGCAGGAAGGACATCTCTTTGCCGCGGCTGGGCGTCTCGCGATCGGCCAGCGAAATCACCTGACCGTCTTCGATGCCATAAGTGCGCAGGTCGGCGACCTTGCCGTCTTCCGTGAACTGCACCGCCAGGATCTGGCGCTTGGTCACTTCCGGCTTGAAGAACGCATAGCGCTCTTGCTCGGTCGAAATGTAGTACCAGGTCGGATCGCCGAAGGTCGCCGTGCTTGACGGCGTGCCCAGCTTCTCTTGCACGGTATCGCGGCTGTCGGCGCCGACGCGAACCGATGCGACCTTTTCGTCATCGGGAACATAGCCGCGCACGTCGCGGATCGGGGCGCAGGCCGCAACCCCGGCCAAAACCAAGGCGGTGGCGGAAAGAAACAGGCGCGATTTCATGAGGGGACGCTCCAAACGCCGAACAACGGCGGAAACAGGCTTGTTGACGTACCGCCGCGCACGCATAATTTCAAGCGGAAGCCTCCAAGCCCTCGGAAAGCCTAGGCCCTTGCGCGCACTCTTGTCCTTCTTCTCCCGCGCGCGCGACCGTTCGCGCCACGGGGCCTGGATCTACACCGCCATCGTCGAACAGGCCCGCAGGCCCCAGTTCTACGAATCGTTTGACGTTCCTGACACAATTGACGGCCGCTTCGACCTGATCGTTCTGCACGCGGGCCTCTATCTCCCACGCCTCAAGGCCGTGCCGGCTGAAGGCAAAGGCCTGGCCCAGGCGACGTTCGACCAGATGATGACCAACCTCGACCACAACCTGCGGGAACTGGGCGCCGGCGACACGACGGTGCCGAAGAAGATCCAGAGCATGGTCTCCGCCTTCTATGGCCGCGCGACAGCCTACGACGCCGCCCTCAAAGGCGGCGACGCCGACGCCCTGCGCGCAGCTTTGCACCGCAACGTCTACCGCGGGGCCATGATCGCGCATCCGAAACTCGACGCGCTGGCGACCTATGTGCGCGCCGCGTCCGAGGCGCTGAAAGCCGCCAACGACACCGACATCGTCGCCGGTACGTTCGCCTGGCCGGCGCCATGATTCACAAGCCATACATCGAGCCACCCGCGCCTCACGGCTTCCGCCGCCTCGTCACCGTCGCAAAGGTGGGCGAGGGCGGCTTCGCGCAAACCGTCGAAGCCAAGCCCGAGGAACACGCAAAGATCGCCGAATATCTCGACCTTGCGGCGGTACAGAGTCTGAAGGCCGACATCCAGCTTCACCGCTGGCGCAACAAGGGTCTTCGCGTCACCGGGAAAATGACGGCCGACGTGACGCAAAGCTGCGTCGTCACGCTCGATCCTGTGGAAGCTAAAATCGAAGCTGAATTCGAGCGCCGCTTCGTTCCCGACGACAATCTGGAACGCGAACAGGGCGGCGAGCACGAAGTCTTCGTCGATCCCGAAGGCGAAGATCCGCCCGAACCACTCGGCCGCGAACTCGACCTCGGCGAAATCCTGGTCGAAGAACTGTCGCTGAATCTCGATCCTTACCCGCGCAAGCCCGGCGTCGAGTTCAAAGAAGACACCACCGCCACGCCGCGCGAAAACCCGTTCGCCAAACTCGCGAAGCTCAGGCCGAAGCTGGTCGACAAGAACGGTTGATCAGTCGACGCACAGCCCGCCGGCGACTTTGCCGTCGCGCACCTCGGTGAAGCAGCCGCACGGATCGCTGTTGCGCTGACAAACGCCGGTCGCGGGCGTGCCGGTTGGCGGCATTGCATCCCCCTTACCCTGATACTGGCAGCGTCCGGTGCAATCCTTCTTGTCCCGGCAGACCTTCCCGGCGTCCGCATAGGGCATGACGCACGACCAATTGCCCCGCATGCACACGCGCCGCCAGTTGCCGCCCCGGTCGGTACAGGCCTTCGCGTCCAGCACCGAGGGGCCGGTCGGGACGGTCGATTCGTCCCGCGGCGTGTCGCTTTGGGTCGCCCCGGACGGCGCGCAGGCGCCTAAAACAAGGAACGCGGCAACCAGGAAAATGCGCATGGGGCGAACCTCCGAAGGGGGGTATGAAAGCCCAACCATTCCCCTGCGGCAACCGGCGTTAACGGCCGCCGCCGGGGCGCGGCATCCCGGGGGTTGAACTCAGGGGCGGTTTCCTATCATATCCGCGCCCTAATTCTCGGCCTGGGCCAAAAGGCGCCTTGGTTGACGCCCAAACTGCAGGAGAGGCGGCCCATGGCGGTCCCAAAACGAAAAGTAAGCCCGTCGCGTCGCAACATGCGCCGCTCGCACCACGCTCTGTCGCGCCCCGCCTATAACGAGTGCGGTAACTGCGGCGAACTCAAGGCCCCTCATAACGTTTGCCCCAAGTGCAAACACTATGACGGCCGCGAAGTCTTGAAAGAGAAAAAGGCGACCTAGCGCTTGGCCCCGCTCCGGGCGCATAGTTGTCCGATGTCCAATCGGCGACCGCCTCAAAGGATAGGGCTGGCGTGAACCGCGAAATCGTCGTTTCGGTTGACGCGATGGGCGGCGACAACGCCCCGCAAGCCATCATCGATGGCGTCGCGATCGCCCACCTGCGTCATCCCAAGGTCAAGTTCCTGCTGCACGGCGACCACGCGCAGCTGCAGCCGATCCTGCTCGGCAAGCCGACGCTGAAGAACGTCGCGCAAGTCATGCACTGCGACGGC
>JAWXBY010000159.1:0-97655 GCA_034440355.1 Alphaproteobacteria bacterium | reverse complement strand
ACGCGAAGGCGATGGTCGACCAGATCTCCGACGGCAAGGTCAGCGTCTGGGAGCGCGCGACCAACTCATGGATGAAGCTGACGCGCGGCGACGTCGCCGACCGCTTCGACAAGATCCGCGGCATCTACCTCGCGGTGACGAAGGAAACGAAAAACCAGATCGAACGCGAAGCCGCGATCCTGGAAGCCTACCGCGACTTCCGCGGCGCGCTGAAGCAAGCCGAAGTGATGGCGCTGGAAGTGCTGAAAAAGGCCGAGTGGAAACTCGACGAGGCGAAGAAGAAACTGAACACCGCAGCCGAAGCGGTCGGCAACTTCGCCGGCACCGAACCCGCCGAACGCGCGAAACTCGAACTCATCCGCGACGAAGTCCTCCGCCAAACGCAGGACGAAGACAAACGCTATCAGATCGCCAAGGACCTCTCCGACAATCTGACGATCGGCTACAACACGTCCGAAGTCATCATGGCCCGCCTGATGCAGACGACGAACGCGAAGGAACGCATCTACGCGCAAGCCGTCAGCTTCTTCTCGACCAACGATACGGTCCTGACCGCGCTGAAGGCGTCGTTCACCGGCATGTTCGGCCTGCACGAATCGACCGAGACCGTGAACGCGATGAAGGAAGGCGTCTCGAAGTCGATCGAGGTCCTCTCCGGAATCGGCGACAAGGTGCAAGAAGCCGCCGTCCGCGCCGGCTACGGTCCCACCATCCGCGCCGACGCCGTGAAAAAGCTGGTCGACTCGGTGGTGAACTTCCAAGAGAAGTCGCAAATCATCATCGAAGAAATGCGCAAACTCTCGACGCAAAACTCGGCCGAGATCCGCGACGCCGTCGAAGACGGCAAACGCCGCCTCGCTTCGCTGGTCGCGCAAGGGAAGGCCTTTAATCTCTGATGTCCGGAAGTGCAGCAGCGGTCCCGGCCGCTAAGCCGCAAACGCTCGACGAACTGATGCTCGCGATGGACGTGGTCGACACGATCCGCCATCGCGAGCTTCTCGTCGAACGCGAACTGGGCCAAGGCGAGCGCGACGAAGCGCTACGCCAACGCCTGCGCGACATCTACACAAGCCAAGGCCTCACGGTCACTGACCGCATCATCGACCAAGGCATCAAGGCGCTCCGCGAAAGCCGCTTCGTCTACACGCCCCCGGGACCGAGCTTGGGCCGCACACTCGCGATGATCTGGATCCGCCGCGGCCGCATCCTAGGCGTCATCGCCGCGATCCTGATCGGCGGCACAGCGCTCTGGGCCGGCTACCAATACGGCATCGTCGCCCCCGCCGAACGCGCCGCCGAAGTGGCAAAGGTCGAACTGGCCGAGACGCTGCCGAAGTCGCTGCAGCTCGCCTACGACAACGCGCTGCGGGAATCCAAAGTCACCGCCGCCCGCACCCGCGCCGACCAACTCTTCTCCGACGGCCGCGCCGCGCTCGCCAACAAAGACGCCGCCGCCGCGCGCACCGCCGTCGCAGGGTTGGACAAGCTTCGCGGCGAACTCATTCAAACCTACCAACTCCGCATAGTCACTGGCGAGCGCGACTCCGGCTTCTGGCGCATACCCGACGCCAACCAAGAGGCGCGCAACTTCTACCTCGTCGTCGAAGCGATCGGCGCAAACGGCGAAGTGCTGACCATGCCCGTCATCAACGAAGAAGACGGCAAGATCCGCAACGTCACGACCTGGGGCGTTCGCGTACCGGAAGACGTGTTCGAAGAGGTGCGTGAGGACAAGAACGACGACGGCATCATCCAAAACCGCGTGCTCGCCGAAAAACGCCGCGGCGAACTCGATCCGCGTTACACGATGTCGGTCTTGGGTGGCACCGTCACGAGCTGGGATAACTGATGTTCGTCTCCGCCCGCGAAGCCTTAGCCTCCGTCGAAGACGCCATCGGCTCGGTCCGCACGAACGAGAACCGTCTCACGCAAGTCCTAAGTTCGGCCGCCGCCGAAGCCGAACGCCAACGCACGCAACTCGCCGAAAGCTTCAAGGCCCTGGCCCTGATCCGCCTCGACGCGCTGGTGCGCAATGAGGCCGTCGGCGAACTCGACGCCGCCGAACGCCGCGCGCTCAACCTCCTGCGTACACACAAGGCCAAGCTCGACCAAATCCTCATCCGCCACGGCGGCGCGCAAAGCGCCGTGGTCGCCGCGCAAGCCGAACAGAGCGCAAAACTCGCCGCCGTCGAAGCCGCGACCCAATCGATCAAAACGCTCCAATTCCAAGTCGAAAAACAAAAGTCGACCGACCCGACCTGGACCGCCCAACGCGCCCGCGTCGACGGCACGGCAAAGATGGCGACCGCTGCCGACGAGAAAGCCGACCAAGCCGAAGGCGACCGCGAAACGAAAGGCAAACCTTACGAAGCCGACCCGCTCTTCATGTATCTCTGGAAGCGCGGCTTCGCGACGCCGTCCTACAAGGCGGGAAATTTCGTCCGCTTCTTCGACCGCCAAGTGGCAAGGCTCGTCGGCTACGACACCGCACGCCCGAACTACATGTCGCTGAACGAGATCCCGACCCGCCTGCGCGAACACGCGAGCGAACTGGCGGCACGGGTCGCGGACGAAGACAAAAAACTCGAACAGATCGAACGCAACTTCCTGATCGACGCCGGCATCCTGCCGCTCGAAACGACGCTCGTCACCGCGCAAGCCGAACTGAAAGCCGCGACCGATACGCTGACGAAAGCGCAAGCCGCGCTCACGGCGCTCGATCAGGAACGCACCAAACTGCTCGACGAAGGCGACCGCCGCGCCCACGACGAAGCCCTCGCGGTCCTGACGCAAGCGATCGCGCGCAAAGACCTGCAGGCGATGTACGCCCAAGCCCGCGCGACGCCGACGCCCGACGACGACCGACTCGTCCAGCAAATCGAACGCACGCAAGGCTCAATCGCCAAGGCCGACGCCGAGGTCGCAAAAATCCGCGACGAGGCCCGCGAGATCGCCCGCCGCCGCGGCGAACTCGAAGGCGTGCGCGACAACTTCCGCCGCAACCGCTACGACCGCCCCTCGGGTCAATTCGAATTCGGCCGCGACAACGCCGTCGAAGACATCATCGGCGGCATCGTCCGCGGCGCCGTCCAAGGCGCCGCCCTGTGGACCCTGTTCGAAGGCGCCTACCGCAAACGCCGCGACGACGATGACGATGACGACGACGATTGGTTCGGCGGCGAAGGCGGAGAGGGCGGCGAACGCGCCAAACCCTGGGGCACAAAGTCAGGCCCAAAATTCCGCTTCCCCTCATCGTCGATGCCAAAGATGGGCGGCGGCTTCAAAACCGGAGGCTTCAAAACAGCCGGCGGCTTCAAGACAGGCGGCTTCAAAACCGGCGGCCGGTTCTAAGTGAGCGCCAGCCTTTGAAGGCGCCACAGTTGCACGTCCGTGACATATTCCTGTGCCATATTCGGGCGGGAGGCGGCCAGCATGCGCTTGCTGAAAATCATCAGTGTCCTGATCGTAGCCTCATGTCAGGCTTACAATGCCTCTGCCGCGCCGCCTGAGCAAAAGGCCGACGATGCTCATTGCAAAGCGTTGCTCGCCAGACAAATGCCGATCGACAAATTCTGGTCCCTGGTCGAAAAAACGATCGATAAGGACGACTACGAGCAGCAGTTGGCGCTCGAAGCTGCGCTAAGGCCCTTGTCCGCCGACGAGGTGTTAAGCTTCGATATCACCTTCCGCGCGCAACACATTCGCTCCCGCACCTGGGACCTTTGGGGTGTCGCCTACATCGCGAACGGCGGTGCGTCCGACGACGGGTTCGAATACTTCCGCTACTGGCTCATGTCGCGCGGACGCAAGGTCTTCGAGCAGGTCTTGGCAGCACCCGACTCTCTTGCAGATGTTGTACCTGCCGATCGTACATCCGTTCTGGAGAACGAGCCCTTTGCGGCTGCCAGCATGCGCGTCTGGATGCACAAGACAGGGAAGTCGTTCGAAGACTACTACGTCTATGTCGCCGATTGTCAGTCGTATCCTGAACAGCCATCGGGCACGAAGCCGAAGTCTCTAGAAAAGAGCTTCCCGAAAACGTGGAAGCGCTTCGGCAACAACCCGCTCAGCTAAAGCGCCTTCCCCATCCTAAGCAGCGGGATGCGAACGCCTGTCGACGTCGTCGACGTGTGCGGTTCGATCACCTCATACCCGCACGCGCGATAGAGTGGCTCACCCGCCATCGTCGCCATCAGCTCCGTGCGCTTGAAGCCGGCCTCGCGCGCAGCCCCCTCGCACGCATCGATGATCGCGCGGCCGATGCCTTGGCGCGCGTGATCGGGGCTCGTGTACATCGCCCGCACACGCGCCGCGTCCTTCGCAGGATCAAGCGTCGCCGCGCTCCGTCCCGTTGAGTGGTCGCCGCCGAACAAGGTCGTCCGCGCGCTCCACCCGCCGCATCCGACCAACGCGAACCCGTCCTCGATCGCGAAATAGGTGCCGTCCTCGATCAACTGCGTGTCGAGTCCCATGATCTCGAACGATCCTTCGACCTCCTCGGGCGTCAGATACGGCTTCAATAGCGCGCGGATCGATCGTTCCATGAGCGTGCGAATGCGCGGAATGTCGTCGCGTGTCGCCACGCGCACCGGCCAGACGCGAGACGAACTCATGGAATGAGCAGAACCCGTCCGACCGCGCCGCGCCCTTCGATATAGGCATGCGCCGCCGCCGCGTCTTTCAGCGCGAACGTCTTGTCGATCACCACCTTGAGCTTGCCCGCAGCCGCATCGTTGATATGCCGCTGGATCATGTCGTGCACGCGGTCCGTCATGATCTCGGCGCCCAAGAACACGCCGGTCAGCGACCGGTTGGCCGCCATCAGGGGCCGCACGTCGACGCGCGAATCCTCACGCCCCGCGTTGCCCACCATCGACACGCGTCCGCGCGCGCCGGTCGCCGCGATGCTCTTCTCAAGCGTCGACCCGCCGACCGGATCGACGACAAGGTCGACGCCCTTGTTGTCGGTCAGCTTCATCACCTCGGCGACGACGTCGTGCTTCGCATAGTTGATGCCGTGATCCATCCCGAACGGCTTCAGCTTCGCGAGCTTCTCCTCGCTCGACGCCGTTGCGAACACGCGCGCACCCGCACGCTTCGCCAGCTGGATCGCGGCAAGGCCGACGGCGCCGGCGCCCGCCTGCACCAACACCGTCTCGCCCGCCTTCAACCGTCCGAACTCGAACAGACAATCGTCCGCCGTCCCGAACGGCACCGGAATGGCGGAGGCCTGGCGAATGTCGAACCCATCCGGCGCGACCCAAGCATTGCGCGCCGGCACCGAGCGCAGCTCCGCATGCGAGCCGAACGCATTCACGGTCACGACCTTCTGCCCAACCTTCAGATGCGTGACGTCTTTGCCGACCTGAACGATCGTCCCCGCCGCCTGATAGCCGACGATATGCGGCACGGTGATCAGCGGCCCACCCATGCGATTGAGCGTATCGCCGCCCTCGATGCTGACCGCCTCGACCTTGATCAGAACGCCGGGCGCATAGACGTGCGGATCCTCGACGTCCTCATATTTGAAGACGGACGGCGGACCATTCTCGTAATAAACAGCGGCTTTCATGACGACCTCCGATATCAGACGGAGACGACATTACAGCCTGGGAGCGCAGGCGTCCCGCCCGCTCTTTTTAAGAGACGCGCCGGCGTCGCTAAAATCGCGCGACGCCGGTGCTCAGGCCATTTCTATCCCGCCCGCCGGTGCAGCGCCGTCACCCGCGGCGCGCGAATCTGCGCGACGGCGCTGTCCATGCTGCGTTCGACGCAATCCTTGAAGGCACGCCGCGCCTCAAGGTCGCGAATGTCGGGTTGGCCGCCGCACACACTAATGGCCGCACGCTCCAGCCGTTGGAGAAAGCGTTCGGCGCCCATCGACGTCGACAGATCGAGATCGCCATAAGCCACGTCCAAGCGCTTGACCTCGACGTCGCCCGTGCCAGGCCCACGCCCGCGCGGCCCCTCAGCTTGCTGCGGCGATCGGCGATCGTCGCGGCGCGCTTCTTGGATCGTGTGCCCGCAGTCGGCGCGCACTTTGCGCGGCAGCTCGCTCTCCCAATCGCGGCCATACGCGGCCCGCGCCTGTTCGACCTTCGCGGCGCAAGTGCGTGCGCTGTACCGCGCCGAACGCCGCGCGGCAGGCGAAGACCCGTCCGTGGCGTCCGATGAATCGGAAACATCGTAGCTCGACGGCGATGTGCCTACGGTCGATGTCGGCACGCCGCTGGCGAACACCGCAACCAGCAAAGCGCCAACGCCGGCAACCGCCCACGTGATCGGATTGCGAAGCAAGTTTGCGGCCCTATTACCGCCGCCGCTGGTCTTGGCGTGTTTATCGCCGCCGCCATGATCCCCGTGGTCGCCGCCGTGATCGCCCCCGTGGCCGTCGTCCTTGGTGTGGTCTTTGTCCGCCATGTCTTGCTCCCTTTCGCGTCGCGCGCCCGCGAGGACGCGTGTGAGACCGTGTTTGCTTGATCGGCGCAGCGTCGCACCGACAAAGCCCACGCTCGAAACGCATGCATCGCGCCTGAGTTCCCAAGAAGGGAGCCGTTCTCTGTAGATTGCCGTCGACGCACGCAAGCTTGACCTTTGGCGCGCGTCCCAGATCTAGAGAATTTCTTTGACGCTTTCCGGCGGCCGACCCAACCGCACGCCTTTCGCCGTCACCACGATCGGCCGCTGGATCAGGATCGGATGCGCAACCATCGCCTCGATCAGCTGATCGTCGCTAAGCTTCGGATTGTCGAGCTTGAGCGTCGCGTACGCTTCTTCCTTCGTGCGGATGACATCGCGCACGCCGACGCCCATCCGTTTGATAATCGCCTTCAGCTCGCGCGCTGACGGCGGCGTCTTCAAATACTCGACGATCTTGGGCTCGATCCCTGCCTCGCGAATGAGCGCAAGCGTGTTGCGCGACGCACTGCATTTCGGGTTGTGATAGATGGTGACGTCGGCCATGGCCCCGCGAACTTACACGACACGCTGAACACTTCGATGCCGTGCGTTGAGCGAGCGAAGCCGCGCATCACAAATCGGACTCGTTTCGGTTCAGCCCGCTTGACTCTGCAACGCGGCCGAGCATACTAGAACAAATAAGGAACATACGTCCAGCACTGAAAGGCGGACCCGTGCCAACACCCTTGGCGGCGGAGGGAGTCGCATCCCTCAAACAGACGATCGCGGCGATCGAAGCGGCCTGCATCCGCAAGGGCCCCGCGAGCGCCCGCGTGCACGTCGACACCGGCATCGCCGAGATCGACGGCGCCCTGGGCGGCGGCCTGATGCGCGGCTCGATCCACGAAATCCTGCCCCGCACCGTGCAGGATCTGGGCAGCGCCGCGGGCTTCGCCTTCGGCCTCGCCGCACGCGCGGAAACAGCGGGCGCCCACACGCTCTACATCCAGCACGACTTCACGCAGGTCGAACTCGGCCGCCCCTATCTGCCCGGCCTGAAACTCTCGGGCTTCGACACCGGCTCGCTCATCTATCTGCACGTCCCCCGCGCGGAAGACGTGCTGTGGGCGATGAGCGAGGCCCTGAAGTGCCGCGGCTTCGCCGCCGTCATCGCCGAGTTTCCGGCCCAAACCCGCGTGCTTGATCTGACGATGACGCGAAGGCTCGCGCTCGCGTCACAAGAAGGCCTCGGCTTCGGCCTCATCCTGCGCCATTCGGCCGGCATCGAACCCAACGCCGCGACGACGCGCTGGCTGGTGTCGTCAGCGCCCAGCGTGTCCGACCGCTTCGGCGGCATCGGCGCGCCGAGTTTCAACCTCGATCTCGTGAAGAATCGTTTCGGTCCATCGGCCCAATGGCGCGTTGAGTGGCAGTCCCATGAGCGTACGTTTGCAATCCCATCGCTATCTCGCGGTCTGGCTGGAACATTTGCCGACAGACCGCATCGAACGCGCACTCTCGCCAAGACCGCGTGACCCGCGCGTCGTCGTCACCGAGATCAAAAGCGCGCTTCGCCTGACGGCGATGAACACAGCCGCAGCCGAACTCGGCCTGCGCGTCGGCATGCCCTTGGCCGACGCGCGCGCGATGTACCCGACCATCCTCGTCGATCACGCCGATGAAATCGCGGACCAAAACCTAGCCGAGGCCATCAACGATTGGCTCGGCCGCTACACACCGCTCGTGGGCTTAAGCCCGCCTCACGGCATGATGCTGGACATCTCGGGCTGCGCACATCTCTTCGGCGGCGAAGAAGCGATGCGCAAAGACATCGGCCGCCGCCTCGCGGTCCAAGGTTTCAAGTCGCGCCTCGCCATCGCCGGCACGGCCGGCGCCGCCTGGGCCCTCGCCCGCTTCGGCGACAAACGCATCGTCGCCGACACCGACCTCAGCAACACGTTGCGCGCCCTACCGCTCGCCGCGCTACGCATCGACGCCGACAAAATCGACGCCCTCACCCGCGTGGGCCTGAAGAAAATCGGCGACATCACCGATCGCCCGCGCGCGCCCCTGGTCGCCCGCTTCGGCGCCACGCTGCTGCGTCGTCTGGATCAAGCGATGGGCGTGATGGAAGAACCCATCACCCCACGCCTACCGCTGCCGCCCTACATCGCCGAACGCTGCTTCGCAGAACCGATCACGCACGAAGCCTACATTCTGCAAACGATCGAGCACCTGGCGGGCGAACTTGCTCGCCGCATGGAAGAACGCGGTGAAGGCGCCCGCGCCCTCCAAGTCACGCTCTACCGCGTCGACGGCGCCGTCCGCCGGCTCTCGGTGGCCACCAGCAAACCCCTACGCGACACGCGAGCCCTCTGCCGCCTCTTCAAAGAACGCTTCTCAACGTTGGTGGACGAACTAGACCCCGGCTACGGCTTCGACGTCGTCCGCCTCAGCGTAATGACAGCCGAGAAAACCACAGTCGCTCAAAAAGACATCATCTCCAGCGCCACCGGCAGCGACGACATCCATCACCTCATCGACCGCATGGGCGTCCGCTTCGGCCTCAACCGCGTCATGCGCTTCACCCCCAACGACTCCCACATCCCCGAATTCGCCGTCACGAGCGTCCCCGCGCATCAGCCCCCCTCCACCATCGCTACGCGATGGTCCCCCTCCCCCGCTAAAGCGGGTGAGGATGAGAACCGCCGCCGCTTATCCTCCCCCGCTTTAGCGGGGGAGGGGGACCGCCACGCAGTGGCGGTGGAGGGGGGCCTCGCGTTGCAAGATGACACCGGGCCCACCCGCGCGCTTCAACTGGCGCCGCGTCCACCACGAAGTGGCCCACACCGAAGGCCCCGAACGCATCGCGATGGAATGGTGGCGCGACGAAAAAGGCCAACCCCTCACCCGCGACTACTTCCGCGTCGAAGACGACCACGGCCGAAGATTCTGGCTCTACCGCGAAGGCCTCTTCGGCAGCGAAACATCCGCACCACGCTGGTTCATGCACGGCCTCTTCGCATGACCACCGAAACAAACGTGGTGGCGCTGCCACCGCCAAAACCGACAACGCCGCCCGAAGTCGCGCCGTACGCCGAACTCGCCGTCACGACGAACTTCTCATTCCTGCGCGGCGGCTCGCACCCAAAAGAATTCGTGAAACAGGCCCAAGCTTTGGGCCTCACCGCCGTCGGCATCGCCGACCGCAATTCGCTGGCCGGCGTCGTACGCGGCCACACGCAAGCCGAAGACATCGGCTACCGCATGCTTGTAGGCACTCGCCTCGTCTTTAGCGACGGCACCCCCGACATCCTCGTCTATCCCACAGACCGACCTGCCTACGGCCGCCTCTGCCGGCTGCTCACCGTGGGCAACAAGCGCGCCGAAAAAGGCGATTGCATCCTCGTCATCGACGACCTGATCGAATTCGTCGAAGGCTTGCTTCTCATCGTTATGCCGCCACGCCCCAACGTCGCCCTCGCAAGCCCGACACTAAAACGCTTGCGCGCCGCCACACCCGGCAACCTCTGGCTCGCCGCATCGATCGCCTATCGCGGCGACGACACCCGCCACCTCAAACGCATCGGCGAACTCTGCGCCGAACACAAAGTCCCACCGATCGCCATCGGCGACGCGCTCTATCACGCGCCGGAGCGCCGCGCGCTCCAAGACGTCCTCACCTGCATCCGTGAACACACAACCCTGGACGCCGCAGGCCTGCGCCTCGAAGCCAACGCCGAGCGCCATTTGAAATCACCGGCCGAAATGACCCGCCTCTTTCGCCGCATGCCCGAAGCGATCGCGCAGACCACCCGCTTCGCCAACCGCTGCACCTTCTCGCTCACCGAACTGAAATACGAATACCCCGACGAAACGCGCGAAGGCTTTGCAACGCCGCAAGAAGCGTTGGTTCATTACGCCGAGGAAGGCGCGCGCAAACGTTATCCCGGCCATACACCTGCCAAGGTGCGTCAAGCGCTCGATCACGAACTCAAACTCATCGCCGAGTTGAACTACGCGCCTTACTTCCTCACCGTCCACGACATCGTGCGCTTCGCCCGTTCGCAGGGCATTCTCTGCCAAGGTCGCGGATCGGCCGCCAATTCCGTCGTTTGTTACTGCCTCGGCGTAACCGAGGTCGACCCCGTTCTCGTCGACCTGCTGTTCGAACGTTTCTTATCAGCCGAACGCGGCGAACCGCCCGATATCGACGTCGATTTCGAACACGAACGCCGCGAAGAGGTGATCCAGTACATCTACAATCGCTACGGCCGCGAACGCGCAGGCCTCGCCGCGACAGTCATCTCCTACCGCGGCCGCAGCGCCATCCGCGACGTCGGCAAAGCTTTCGGTCTCTCCGAAGACACGATCAGTGCCTTATCCGGCACCTTATGGGGCTGGTCGACTGAAGCGCCGATGGACGATGAGGTCAAACGCATCGGTCTCGATCCGACCGACAGCCGCCTCGCCAAAGCGCTGGCGTTGGCGCAAGAACTCATCGACTTCCCACGCCACCTCTCGCAGCACGTCGGCGGCTTTGTCATGACGCGCGGCCGTCTCGACGAAGTGATCCCGATCTCCAACGCCGCGATGGAAGATCGCACCGTCGTCGAATGGGACAAGGACGACTTGAACGAACTCAAAATTCTCAAAGTCGACGTTCTGGCGCTCGGCATGTTGTCGTGCATCCGCAAGGCGCTTGAGATGCTGAACAAGCATTACGTCCTGCCGGCCGATCTGGCGGCGATCCCGAAGGAAGAACCTGCCGTCTACGACATGCTGTGCCGCGCGGATTCCATCGGCGTGTTCCAGGTCGAAAGCCGCGCGCAAATGTCGATGCTGCCGCGATTGAAGCCGCGAAAGTTCTACGACCTCGTCATCGAAGTAGCCATCGTTCGCCCCGGCCCTATCCAAGGCGGCATGGTCCATCCCTATCTCAAACGCAGGCAAGGGATCGAGACCGTTTCCTATCCCAAACCCGAACTCGAAGCGGTTTTGCAAAAAACGCTGGGCGTGCCGCTGTTCCAGGAACAAGCGATGCGCATCGCCATCGTCGCCGCAAAATTCGCGCCCGCTGAAGCCGACCGGTTGCGCCGCTCGATGGCGACATTCCGGCACTTAGGGACAATCAAGAACTTCGAAGACAAATTCATCGAAGGCATGGTCGACAACGGCTACGAACGCGACTTCGCCGCGCGTTGCTTCGAACAGATCAAAGGTTTCGGCGACTACGGTTTCCCCGAAAGCCACGCCGCGAGCTTCGCGCTCCTCGTCTACTACTCGTCGTGGATCAAGTGCCATTACCCCGACGTTTTCGCCGCAGCCCTCCTCAACTCGCAGCCGATGGGTTTCTACGCGCCAGCCCAAATCGTCCGCGATGCACAGGAACACGGCGTCGAGATGCGCGAAGCCGACGTCAACATCTCCGATTGGAACAACACGCTGGAGCCCGGCCTCGACGAAAACGTCGGCGTCGTCACGCGCCTGCACCCGCGCCACGCCGAGATGACCCGCGACATCCGCACCACGCACGCGATGCGTCTGGGCTTCCGCCAAGTCAGCGGTGTGAAGGAAGAGGACGGCCAAAAAATCGTCGAACACCGAGGCACCGGCTACGATTCCGTGCGCGACCTCTGGCTGCGCACCGGCATCGAACCCACGGCGCTCGAACGCCTCGCCGACGCCGACGCCTTCCGCTCCTTAGGCCTCGACCGCCGCGAAGCCTTATGGGCCGTGCGCGGCCTGCGCCGTTCGGGCGACAAAGACGACCTGCCGCTGCTGACCTTCAGCACCACGCGCGAACACGAACCCGACTTCGCGCTCCCCACCATGCCGCTCGGCGAACATGTCGTGGAGGATTACCGCCACCTCCACCTCTCGCTGAAGGCGCACCCCGTCGCTTTCCTACGCAACGAATTGAGAGCCCGCGGCATCGTCGCCAACGAGACGCTCCCCTCGATCCCACCCAACCGCATCGTCACCGTCTCCGGCCTCGTCCTCGTGCGCCAGCGCCCCGGCACGGCCAGCGGCGTCATCTTCATGACGCTGGAGGACGAAACCTCCATCGCCAACATCGTCGTCTGGCCGAAAGTGTTCGAAGAATTCCGCCCGACGGTCCTCGGCGCCCGCTTCGCCTGCGTCCGCGGCCAATTGCAAAGCGAAAGCAACGTCATCCACGTCATCGCCGAAGAAATCATCGACATGACCCCGCTGCTCGACCGCCTGCACGCCGACCCATCGCCCGTGGAATCGCTCGCGCGCGCCGACGAAATCAAAAACCCGCCGCCCAGTCGCGGCACGCATCCGGGTGCCAAGCGCGCCGAACTGCACAAACACCCGCGCAACGTCCGCCCACTCCAACAACCCATTGTCGAATACGACGCCAAAACCGCCGCGCAGAAAGTTCACGCGGTCATGCCGAAGGGCCGAAACTTCCACTGAGTTCCCAAACCACTATCGAGACCGTGAACCATCACTGACGCGCAACTCTCGCGCGCTAGACGGTTTCGACAGCCGCACGCAACTTTACGCCGATGAGTCGCGCCACGCTGATCGCTGCCGCTGCCGCGAGCCTATGCATCGCCGCATCCGCGCGCGCGGACGAAGGCCGCTGGTCGTTCTCCTCCGGCGCGGAATACACGAACGGCGACTACGGCGAAGCGCAAGACACCACCATCGTCATCGTCCCCTTCACCTTTGGCTACAGAACCGACCGCTGGGGCGCGCGCATCACCGTGCCCTACGTCAGCATCGAAGGCTCAGGCAACATCGTCCCCGGCAGCTCCGGCTCGGCCGCAGGCGGCGCCGGCGGACTAAGCGGCATTGTCGGCGGCGTCGGTGGCCTGCTCGACGGATTGTTGGACGGCTTGCTCGGCGGTGACGGCCCACCCGGCGGTGCCGACGCACCAGAGCCGTCGGCCATACCAATCACCATCAAAGAGGAAGGCCTCGGCGACATCACCGTCGCCGTCTCCGCCGTCCCCTTCCGCACCGACGGCGGCACACGCCTGACCCTCGGCGCGCGCGTGCGCATCCCGACCGCAGACGCCGACCGCTCGCTCGGCATCGACGACACCGCGCTCGCCATCTCAAGCACACTCGCGCACAGTTTCGGTGGCACAACAGCGATCTACGGATCGATCGGCTACGAACGCGCCTTTGAGAGCGAAGCGAACGCGTTCTTCGCCCAACTCGGCGCCGAAACCTATGTCGTCCCACGCATCCTGCTGGGATCAAGCATCGACTGGGCCCAAGCCGGTTCCGAACTTCGCCGCGACTCGACACAAGCGACACTCTACGCCGGCTACGACCTCGGTTCGGAAATCCGCTTCTTGGCGTACGGCACCGCCGGCCTCACCGACACCAGCCCCGACGTCGGCGCCGGCATGCGCGTCATCTACACGCCCGAGTAGCTCAGGCGCGTCCGCGCTTCGATCGCATCGGCAACACCTGCCGCTCGATCCAATTCTTGATCTCGCGCGTGCGCACGGCGAAGTCCGAAATCGCCGTCGTGATCCCGTGCTGCCACGCCAGCGCGCGATTGCCCGGCGCGCGCTCAAGCGCCTCAAGATCGCCGACATAGCGCGCGTGATCCGCATCGCCGTGGAACAGACCCTGCTCCACCGTCGCCGCCTTCAACCGCTTCATCACCGCCGCAATGTCGCCGAACGAATATTCCGGATGATACTGCACGCCCCAAAACGTACAGCCGCGCGACTTGATCTCCGCCGCCTGCACCGCGCTGCAGGCGTTCGTCGCCAAGATCGTGGTACCGCGCGCCGTCTCTTCGATCTCGTCCATATGCACGGTGATCGCGTCGAACACGGGACCTTTGTCCCAATAGAGATCGTGCTCCTCGCCCGCGTCGGTCAGCATGATCGAACGCGCAAACCCGATCTCCCGACCGTTCGGATTTTTCCGCACCGTGCCGCCCGCCGCGACCGTCGCCACCTGCAAACCCCAGCACGATCCGAAGAACGGCGTATCGGTCTCAAACACCGCGCGCGCCAGCTCGATCTGCCGCATGATCGAAGGACCCAGGTCATAAATGTTCAACGACGACCCGGTGATCGCAATGCCGTCATAGGACTGAAGCCCCATGCGATCCGGCAAGTTCGCGCCCAGATCCGCCGGAAAGCAAACATCGACGCGCGCACCGGGCGACAGCCGCCGCAACACATCCGCATACCCGTCGCTCGCCGCGCGTCCACCGGCGGCGATGTGGCGCGCACGCCCTTCCGCCGTGTTCCCTTCGACGACCAACAAACGCGGTACGCTCATGCCGCTCTCAAATCACCGTTCAGCGCCGCATCAAAGATACGCCGCGCACCCTGAACATCAAGCGGAACCGGATTGCCGCCCGCCGTCGGATCCACGATCGCCATCTCGGCAATCAGCTTGGCCTGCCGATCGTCGACCTTCAGGCCCTTCAACGTGTGCGGAATGCCGACTTCGTCGCGCAGGTTGAGCACAAATCCCTGAAACGAATCGAACGTGCCCCCGAGACCCAGATACGCCGACAACCGCGCAATCTTCTCCTCGATCGCCTTGCGATTGAACGCCAGCACATAGGGCATGAACACCGCATTGGTCAGCCCGTGATGCGTGTCGTAAAGCGCCCCGATCGGGTGCGACAGCGCATGCACCGCGCCAAGCCCCTTCTGAAACGCCGTCGCGCCCATCGCAGCCGCCGCCATCATATTCCCGCGCGCCTCAAGATCGCTGCCGTGCTTGACCGCCCGCAGCAAATTCTCTTTGACCAGCCGCACACCTTCAACCGCGACGCCGTCCGCCAGCGGATGAAATCCGGGCGCGCAATAAGCCTCAAGGCAATGCGCAAACGCATCCATCCCGGTGGCCGCCGTGATATGCGGCGGCAATCCGACAGTCAGCGCCGGATCGCAAATCGTCACCACCGGCATCATCTTCGGATGAAAGATGACCTTCTTCGTATGCGTCGCTTCCTGCGTGATGACGCCCGCGCGCCCAACTTCGGACCCGGTGCCGGACGTCGTCGGCACGGCAACGACAGGCGCGATCCCCTTCGGATCGGCGCGCGTATACCAATCGCCGACGTCTTCGAAATCCCACATCGGCCGCGTCTGCCCGGCCATGAACGCAATCACCTTGCCGACGTCCAGCGCCGACCCACCGCCGAACGCGACGACGCCGTCATGCTTGCCGGCGCGCAAAACGTCGACACCTTCGGCCACATTCGTCTCGACCGGATTCGATTTGATGTTCGAGAACATCGCCGCGCCAAGTCCCGCCGCCTTCAGCGACTCGAACGCCGCCTTCGTCTGCGCCAACTGCGCGAGCCCCGGATCGGTGACGAACAGCGGTCGCGTCATCCCGGCGGTCTTGCACGCATCGGCAAGCTCTGTGACACGGCCGACCCCAAAGCGCACGCTCGTCGGATAATTCCAATTCGCCTTCTGCATCATGACCGCCTCAAATCGCCTGCCGCAGATGATACGACTTCGGCCGCGTCAACATCTCGTACCCGATGGGCGACAGAGATGCGCCGCGCCCCGTATCCTTCACCCCAGTCCAAGCCAGCGCCGGATCGAGATAGTCGCACCGGTTCATGAACACGGTCCCCGTCTCGACCTGATCGCCGATGCGCTCCGCCGCCTCAAGATCGCTCGTCCAAATCCCGGCAGTCAGACCGTAAGGCGAATCGTTCATCAAGCGCACCGCCTCCTCATCCGACTTCACCTTCATGATGCCGACGACAGGCCCAAAACTCTCCTCCATCATCACGCTCATCGAGTGATCGACGTTGGTCAAAACCTGCGGCGCGAGATAGGGCGTACCCTCCCGGTTCGCCGCAAACGCCTTCATGTCGATATGCCCCTCCGCCCCCTTGGCCAGCGCCTCTGCCGTCTGCTTGCGCACGACGGCGGCAAAGCGCGCATGCGCCATCGGCCCCAAGGTCGTCGCCTCGTCCATCGGATTCCCCAGCACATACTGGCGCGTGAGGTTCACGAACCCATCGAGGAATTTGTCGTACACCGCCTCGTGCACATAGATACGCTCGATTCCGCAGCAGCACTGCCCGGAATTATAAAACGCGCCATCGACGAGATTCTCGATCGCATGATCGAGCTTCACGTCCGCGCGAACGTAAGCCGGATCCTTGCCGCCGAGCTCAAGCCCCATCGTCGTGAACGTCCCCGCAGCCGCCCGCTCGATCGCCTTGCCGCCTTCGACCGAGCCGGTGAAGTTCACATGATCAACCGACCCGGACGACAACACGCGCGTCGTCTGATCGTGGCTAAGCACGACATTGGCAAACAAGCCCTTCGGCGCACCCGCCTTCTTCATCGCCTGATCGAACCGCTCGCCGACCAAAATCGTCTGCGACGCATGCTTCAAGATCACGGCGTTACCCGCGATCAATGCCGGCACAATCGTGTTCACAGCGGTGAGATACGGATAATTCCACGGCGCCACGACCAGCACGATCCCCGCCGGCGTTCGCTTGATCATGCGCTTGAAGCCCACCTTCGGATCGGCCGGCAAAACCGGCTTCAACGAATCCTCGGCGATCAACGTCATATAGCGCACGCGCTCTTCAAACCCGCGAAACTCGCCGCCGAACCGCACCGGCCGCCCCATCTGCGCCGCCAACTCCGGCACGATCTCCTGATTGAGCGACAACATCGCGTCCATGAACTTCAACGCGAACGCACAACGGTCCTTGATCGAAACCTTGGCCCAATCACGCTGTGCCGCCCGCGCCGCCTTCAACGTCGCATCGATCTGCGCGTCGGTGGCAACAGGACGGCGCGCCACCACGTGGCCATCGATAGGCGAAATACAAACGATGTCGGTCATGGCGTCCTCTGCGATCTTGGGGCGTAGGCGGCAGTGCTAGATGATCTCGAAATACCGCGCCAGTTCCCAATCCGTGATGGCCTTGCGAAACTCGCGCTCTTCCCACTTCCGCGTCGCCGCATAGTGCTCCACAAACGCGTCGCCGAACAGGCTCCGCGCCGCCTTCGATCCCTCGAGCCGTTCCGCCGCCTCGAACAAAGTGCGCGGCAAAGCCCGGTTCTTCGGAAACTTCTTCTCATACGCGTTGCCTTCGATGGCAGCGTCCGGCTCGATCTTATTCTCGATCCCCCAAAGCCCCGATCCGATCGCACAGGCAAGCGCAATGTAGGGATTGATGTCCGCCGCCGCGATCCGATACTCGACGCGCTGGCTCTTCGCCGACCCCGGAATCACGCGCAAAGCGCACGTGCGGTTCTCGACACCCCACGTCGCGTCCGTCGGCGCCCAGAACCCCGGGATCAATCGCGTGTATGAATTCACGGTACACGCAATCATCGCCAGCAACTCAGGCATCAACTTCTGCTGCCCGCCGACGAACCATCGCATCGTGTCCGACATGAGATGCGCCGCCTTCTCATCGAAGAACGCGGACTTGCCATTCTTATCGGCCAGCGAAATATGCAGGTGTCCCGACTGCCCCGGCCAATCCTTCGACCACTTGGCCATGAACGTCGCCATCCAGCCGCGCCGCTCGGCCAGCACCTTGCAGAACGTCTTGAACAACGCCGCGCGATCGGCCGCTTCAACCGCCTCCGAATGCACGATCGCCGCCTCAAGCACGCCGGGCCCCGTCTCGGTATGCAAACCCTCCAGCGGAAAATCCATCTCCTCGCCGAGTTTCATCAGATCGCGATAAAACTCCGCATGCACAGATGATCGCAGCACCGAATACCCGAAGAACCCCGGCGTGATGGTCTTCAGATCGCGATATCCCTTCGCGCGCACCGATTGCGGCGTCTCGTCGAACACGAAGAACTCGAACTCCGCGGCCGCACGCACAGAAAATCCAAGATCGTCCGCGCGCTTGATCACGCGTCGCAGCACACCGCGCGGACAACATTCCTCCGCCCGCCCCTCGAACTCGCCGAGGAACATCAGCGTGTCGCCCTCAAGCGGCAACGCCCGGCAAGTCGAAGGCAACACGCGCACATTCGCGTCCGGATAGGCCGTATGCCACCCGGTGAACTTCACATTGTCATAGAGTTGATCGTTCGAATCCCACCCCAGAATGACATCGCAGAACCCGAACCCCTTCTCCAACGCGGAGAAGAACTTTTCGCGCCCCATATATTTGCCGCGCAAGATGCCGTCGACGTCGAACACGCCGACCTTCACGTGGCTGAGATGGCGTTCTTCGACGATGGTGCGGGCATCGGCTGCCGTCTTGACCTGGCGCGGATCCATCAAGGCGCGTCCCCGTTGCGAAGCAGATAAAACAAAGGCCGAGGACGAAGCCCCCGGCCCAAAAACCCTAACACATCGGCGCGCCGCGCCACCGCGGCGTCAGTCGAGCGTCATGTTGGCGGAAATGGCCTCCGCCGGGATACCGTAATAACCGGTCAGCTCATCGCCCTCATGCCCGTAATCATAGACAAGCTCGTCGCCAGCCTTGATGTCGGTGAGCGCATAGAACTCCATCATCATCTGCTCGTAATTCGAAACCAGCGACACGTTCTCGGGCAGCCCGTGATTGAGCAAGCTGCCGAGCCCAAGAACGACGCAAAGATCGTCTTCCTCGTTCCACTGAAATACATAGCGGCCGACGACCGTCTGGTCCGTGTGGTCCGACTCGTCCCCCGGCACAAAGATGACGTGGTCGGCAAGCACCAGCGTGCCCTTGGGGATATCGGTGGTCGCGAACACACAGCGCCCCTTACCCGGAACCACACGGACGACGACCTTCGGGTTGCTAGACGGATTCACGAGACCTCACAGAAATTTGCACGAAGCGCAGCTGCAAACTACGTATCGCAACCGCGAGATCAAGACATTTGCGCGCTCTTTCCCAAGGAACATTCAGGCACCACCGCAACAATGACGCGTGGCGCTCGGCCAGTTGCCTTCGCTAAACTGGTCCACAAGGCACGAGTGATGCCGATGCAATCGGGGACTTGAAAGCTTCATGAAAAGACGCACGTTCTTAGGCACGGCCGCTGCCGCCGCCGCGCTTGGCGCAGGCGCGCCCAATTTCGTTTTCGCCGCAACCAAGCCAAAGGAGACCGCATTGGGTCCGATGCTCGAGCCGTGGACGGGGCCCAACGGGGGCATCCCGCGCTTCGACAAAGTCAAAGTCGCCGACTTCAAGCCCGCCCTGAGCAAGGGCATGGATTTGCTGCGCGCCGAAATCCGCGCCATCACGGCCGAGAACGCACCCGCCACGTTCGACAACACGATTGTGCCGTTCGAAGATGCAGGCCGCCCCTTCGGCCGCGTACAGAGCTTCTTCGGCGTCTACACGTCGACCATGAACGACAAGGCGATGCAGAAGATCGAGGCCGACATGTCGCCGGTCCTCGCCGCCTTCAACGATGAGATCATCCAGAACGAAACGCTGTTCGCGCGCCTGAAGGCGGTCTACGACACGCGCGAAAAGACGGGCCTCAACCCGGAACAGCAACGCCTGACCGACGTCTTCTACACCCGCTTCGCCCGCCGCGGCGCCGCGCTCGACAAGACGCAGAAAGCGCGCCTGGGCGAAATCAATCAGCGCCTCGCGACGCTATTCACGCAGTTCAGCCAGAACCAACTTGGCGACGAAGAGCACTACACGCTCGTCATCGACAAGGAAGCGGATCTCGCGGGCCTGCCCGATTCAATTCGCGAAGGCGCGGCCGAGGCCGCAAAGGAGGCCAAGTTGCCGGGCAAGTGGGTGTTCACCAACACCCGCTCGTCGATGGAACCGTTCCTCACCTTTGCCGACAATCGCGCCCTGCGCGAAAAAGGCTGGCGGATGTGGAACAACCGCGGCAACAACGGCGACGCCCGCGACAACAAGGCGATCGCCGGCGAAATCCTGCAGCTGCGCGCCGAACGCGCGAAGATGCTGGGCTATAAATCCCACGCACATTGGATCGTCGACGACGGCATGGCGCGCACGCCAGAAGCCGCGATGAATCTGATGCTGAAGGTGTGGAAGGCCGCCGTCGCGCGCGTGCACGAAGAAGTCGCCGACATGCAGGCGATGGCCGACAAAGAAGGCGCGAAGATCAAGATCGAACCGTGGGACTATCGCTACTACGCCGAGAAGGTGCGCAAGGCGAAGTACGACGTCGACCAAAACGAAGCAAAACCGTACTTCCAGCTTTCGAAAATGGTCGAGGCGATGCACTGGGCCGCCGGCCAAGTCTACGGCCTGGAATTCAAGAAGGTCTCAGGGCTCCCCGTCTATCACCCCGACGTCACCACCTACGAAGTCAACCGCGGCGGCAAACGCATCGGCCTCTTCTACTTCGACCCCTACGCGCGCGCCGGCAAAAGTTCGGGCGCGTGGATGAACGAATACCGCACGCAGGAGAAGTTCAAAGACGACACGACGCCGATCGTCTCGAACAACTGCAACTACGTGAAGGCCAAACCCGGCGAGCCGGTGCTGATCTCATGGGACGACGCCAACACGCTGTTCCACGAATTCGGCCACGCGCTTCACGGCCTGCTGTCGAACGTCACGTATCCGACGCTCGCCGGCACCAACGTGAAGCGTGACTTCGTCGAATTCCCAAGCCAGGTGAACGAGTATTGGCTGGCGACGCCCGAAGTCCTCAACCAGTTCGCCGTCCACTACCAAACCGGCAAACCGATTCCGAAGGAACTGGTCGACCGCATCCTCAAAGCTCAAAACTTCAACCAGGGCTTTGAAACGGTCGAATACCTGGCGAACGCAATCTACGACATGAAGATCCACTTGGCAGCGACCCCGGACACGCGCATCGACATCGCCGCCTTCGAACGCGAAACGATGGCCGAGATCGGTATGCCGAAGGAAATGGTCCTGCGCCACCCGGCGGCAGCCTTCGGTCACATCTTCTCGGGCGACGGCTACTCCGCCGGCTATTACGTCTACATCTGGGCCGACGCGATGACCGCCGACGTCTACGAGGGCTTCATGGAAAAAGGCGGCCTCTACAACAAAGAGGCCTGCAAACTCCTCGAAACCTCGATCATGAGCGTGGGCAACTCGATCCCGCCCGACGAAGCCTTCCGGAGATTCCGCGGTCGCGACGTCGACACCAACGCCCTCATGCGCGACCGCGGCTTCCCGGTCAGCTAACGACAACGGGCGTCGTGCGCACCAGTGCGACGCCCGCCACCACAAAGCCAAGTCCGAACAAAATACCGCCCGCCACAAACCCCGCCTCGGGCTGATTGGCAAACGTCGCAGCGAGTCCAACGACCAGCGACAAAATCCAGCACGAACCGGCAATCGCAGATCCCGCGCGCCTCACCAGCATCACCGTGCCGAGTATCGCGAGCCCGATCGAAATCGCGAACACACCGAGTTGATAGACGTCGAGCCCGAACGCCATGCCGTCCGGGCCGACGATGGAGGCGATGCCCGTCTCGGCGAGCGCAAACGCAGCGAAACCCGCAAGGCCCAGCCGCGAACGATCGGCGAAGTAGACGCCCATCAAGCCGAACAGCAGCGCGACGTCGATCACGAAGTAGAACAGCTCAAGCCACGCGAGATTCTGCTCCCACGGCACGATCGCGGAGACGATACGCAACACGCCGCCCAAAACGGCCGCGCCGCCCAGTATGCGGAAGAGTGTTTGCTCGCCCATCTCTTACCCGTCGCGTCCGAGCGCAAGGGTCACCCATCGCCGGCCGTCCGCGACCACATCGCTCACGATCTGACGCGGATCGTCGGTGGTGATCGGACGCTGTTCGGTGCCCGGAAATATCAAACTGACTTGCGCCGGCGCCGACATCGTCGAAAGGCGCGCGATCGTCACCCGCAAACGCTGCGCCGTCGCGTGAACGCTCCAACGCGCAAAGTTGTCGCGGAGATAGTCGAACGACTCCCCGTCGTCGTCGAAGAATTCACCCGCAAAGCCGGCATCGTCCGGCAACGGAAACACCTCGAACGCGCGCGTATCCGCGGGTCGCCCGAAGCGCTGCGGCGCAATATTGACCGGCAACACGCTGCCCGCCCGCACAAAGAACGGCGGCCGTCCCCAAGGCGCCGGCACCGTCACACTCTGCCCGCCGGAAATGAACGCGCCGCTCCAATAGTGATACCAATCCGCACCGGCCGGCAGATAGACGGTCCGCGTCGTCGCGCCCGTCTCGACCACCGGCGCGACCAGCAACGACGACCCCAGCATCATCTCGTCGTTGTCGTCCAAACACCGTTCGTCACGCGGAAAATCATAGAATGTCGGCCGCCACACCGGCTCGTAGGCGTCGTGATAGCGCCACATCAAATCGTAGAGATATGGCTCCAGATACGCGCGAAACCTGATGAGATCGCGTACATGCTCCGTCACCTCCGAATGCATCCACGGCTCGTTCACGGTCCCGTCGTCGTTCCACGAATGGATCGAAAAGCGCGGCATGAAGATCCCGCATTCGACCCACCGCAACAGCAACTCCGCGTCCGGTGCGTTGCCGGCGAACCCGCCGACGTCATGTCCCGCGTTCGACACGCCGGAGAGCGCCAAACCAAGGCCCATGCGAATGTTGTACTTGATCGTCTCCCACGCCGTCAGATTGTCGCCCGACCACGTCTGCGCGTAGCGCTGCAGGCCCGCCATGCCCGCGCGGGTCACGAGATAGGGCCGCTTGTTCGGCGCATGCTGAAGCTGCGCCTCGCGCGACGCCTGGATCATCAGCAAGCTCTGCACCGGCTTCGCCTCGACGGCGGCGCGAGGCTTGCCGAAGAAATTCATACGCGCCGTCGGATCCTTCAGCTCACACTCGTTGTTGTCGTTCCACGTCGCCGCCATTCCGATGTCGAGCAACGCGCTCTTCACCTGCGCCTTCCACCACGCCGCCGCTCGCGGATTGGTGAAGTCGACATACGACCCGAGAGCGTCCCAGAAATACGCGATCATCGGCTTGCCGTCCGCGCCGGTGATGAAAAACCCTTCGCGCGCACAGTGTTCGTAGAGCGGATGATCGGAAAGCATCGCCGGCTTGATGTTGGGCGCGAGCTTCACCCTGTGGCCCAGGTAATGCGCGACGAACCCCGCGGGATCGGGAAACTTCTCACGATTCCAGTTGAAGACGTAACGCTTCGACCCGATCGACGTGTAACCCGACGACAGGTGGAACGAGCTGCACAGGATGTCGTGCTCGGCGCACTTCTCCAGGAACTCATTCATCCGCGCCTGCGCGTCGGACGCGTCCGTGTAGCTCATCGTCGAGCCTGAATATCCAAGGCTCCACTTCGGCATGAACGCGGGCTTACCCGTCAGCCACGTGAAGCGGCGCGTCACATCGGCCACCGTCGGCCCCGCGATCACATAGAAATCGAGATCGCCGTGCTCGGCCTCAAACAAGCGATACCGCCCGTGATAGTTCGACCGCTCGCAGCCGAAATCGAACGAACAATCCGACAGCGTGTCGTAGAAAATCCCGAACGCGGTGTGCGTCTTGGTGTTGTAGGTCGTGTAGAACGGAATGTGCTTATAAAGCGGATCGCTGGTCCGCGCGCTGTATCCCAGCGCGTCGGTGTTCGAGAGACGGATCCGCCGCCCCGCGCGGTCCATCGCGCCTGAAACCTCGCCAAGCCCGAAGAACTTCTCCTCCTCCGGCCGCGCCAAGTAATGACGCACACGCCCGTCCCACCAGCCGAAATCATAAGCCTGCGTAAACCGGTCCCGCGCGATCGGCACCCACGAGTCGTCCACTTTCATCGCCCAGCGGCAATAGAAACCCGCAAGCTTGATCGAAAGCCGCAACCGCGCCGTCTCGACGGTGACGATGCCCTTCGCCTCGCTCAGCGCATAGGCCGGACATGAGAACCCGCTGACGTCTTCGCGCCCACGCCCTTCCGCCGGAACATCCTCGAGGCCCGGCGCAATCGCCCACGTCAACGGCATCTTCCACCCACCCTCGGGCAGCACCGCAACGCGAATGACGTCGTCCTCGAGAACGAAGATATGCACCGCCGCGCCAAGCGGCTCGCTCAACGTCACATGCCCGCGCTCTTCGCGCGTCACGGCAAACAAAGGCGGGTTGGCAAGCGAGCGATGCATCCTATGAACTTGACCCATTCATGGCCAGAATTGCAATCTCGCCCATGCCCAAGATCACGAACGCCCGCGTCATCGTCACCTGCCCCGGCCGCAACTTCGTCACGCTGAAAATCGAGACGGATGCAGGCCTCACCGGCGTCGGCGACGCAACATTGAACGGCCGCGAACTGTCGGTGGCAAGCTACCTCACCGATCACGTCATCCCGACGCTCATCGGCCGCGACGCCGCGCAGATCGAAGACATCTGGCAATACCTCTACCGCGGCGCGTACTGGCGGCGCGGCCCGGTGACCATGTCGGCGATCGCCGCCGTCGACACGGCGCTCTGGGACATCAAGGCCAAGCAAGCAGACCTGCCGCTCTATCAACTGCTCGGCGGCGCAAGCCGCAGCGGCGTCATGGTCTACGGCCACGCCAACGGCGAAAGCATCGAAGACGCCATCGCCGAAGCGCGCAAATACAAAGCGCTCGGCTATCGCGCCATCCGCCTGCAATGCGGCGTCCCCGGATTACCGTCGACCTACGGCGTCTCGCGCGACAAGATGTTCTACGAACCGGCCGACGCCGCGAACCCGACCGAGAACGCCTGGTCGACCGCGAAGTATCTGCCGATCGTCCCAAAGCTCTTCGCCGCCGCACGCGAAGCGTTGGGCCCGGATGTGCATCTCCTTCACGACGTCCACCATAGGCTCACGCCGATCGAAGCGGCGCGTCTCGGCCGCGATCTCGAACCCTATCGCCCGTTCTGGCTCGAAGACCCGACGCCGGCCGAGAACCAGGAATCCTTCCGCCTCATCCGCGAACACACCACGACGCCGATTGCGGTTGGCGAAGTCTTCAATACCATCTGGGACGCGAAGGATCTGATCGAAAACCAGCTGATCGACTACATCCGCATGACGGTGGTGCACTCCGGCGGCATCACCCACCTGCGCCGCACCGCAAATCTCGCCGATCTCTACAACGTCAAGACGGGCAGCCACGGCGCAACCGATCTCTCGCCCGTCGCAATGGCGGCGGCGCTCCACTTCGACCTCTGGGTCCCAAACTTCGGCATCCAGGAATACATGCGCCACACCGCCGAAACCGACGCCGTCTTCCCGCACGCCTACACATTCGCCGACGGCTATCTCCATCCCGGCGACAATCCCGGCCTCGGCGTCGACATCGACGAAGCCCTCGCCGCCAAATACCCTTACGCCCGCGCAAGCCTTCCCGTGAACCGTCTCGAAGACGGCACGATGCACAACTGGTGACACCATGACCGCCCATATCGACGTCGCCCGCGACGGCCACATCGCAACCGTCACGATCAACCGCCCCGAAAAACGCAACGCCATCACCAACGAGATGATGGAGGACATCGAACGCATCGCCCGCGACTTCGCGAAGGACGAAAAATCCCGCGTCATCATCGTCCGCGCCGAAGGCCGCGACTTCTCCATCGGCGCCGACCTCAGCCAGCCGCGCTTCCAAGGCGACCCGCAATCGCTCCTCATCCGCCGAAGGCAGCTGCAACTGGGCGGCCTCATGATGCGCGCGCTGAAGGAGATCCATCAGCCGACGATCTGCGCTGTCCAAGGCATCGCGACCGGCGGCGCAGCCTGCATCGCGACCGCCTGCGACTTCCGCATCGGCGCCGACGATGCCCGCATCGGCTATGGCGAGGTGAAGGTCGGCATCAACCTCATGTGGCACGCCGTCCCGACCTGCGTTCACCTGATCGGCCCCGCGCGCGCAAAACGCATGATCATGTCCGGCAAACTCTTCGACGCCGCGACGATGGAAAAGTGGGGCTTCCTCGACGAGGTCGTACCCCGCGCCGACCTCGACAAAGCGGCCCGCGACATGGCCGAGGAATACGCAGCGCTCCCCCCCATCGCCGTGCAAATGATCAAGCGCTCGATCAACCAAGTGTCCGGCGCGCTCGACCAAGCCGTCATGCACATGGACGCCGACCAGTGGCTGCTCGCCACCACCAGCGAGGACTTCCGCGAAGCCGTCTCTGCCTTCTTCGAAAAGCGCAAACCGACGTTCAAAGGCAACTAAAACACAGCAATTTCAATATCTTATATCGATCATCATTATTTGATTGAAATATGAGTGACGCCTGCCTACATGTGTTTCTGCTCCCCAAAGGAGGAAACAACATGAGCAAACTGAATGTCGGCGTCGGCGAAGAATTCCCGCTCGACGACAACCCCAACCAATCGAATGAGCGTCACGGCTGCGGCCATCGCTGGCGCCATCACCGCCACGGCCACCACCGTCATGGCGCACACGCAGCCGGCGCTGCGCTGGTCATCCTGCCGGTCGCCGCAGCATCGGTCACGGCCGCGATCCTCTACCCGCTCGTCACGTTGGGCTTAGTCGGCGGCGCAGGCCTTGTCGCCGCAGCACACCGCCACGGTCGTTGGCAACGCTACCGCGACGCCTATCGCGATCATCACCACCAGCATCACGATCGTCCCGACGCGCCAGACAAACCGCGCGACGACGAACCCAAAGGAACAATCTAATGCGCCATCGTCACGGACACGGCTTCGCCCGCCGCCACGGCATGACGCCCGAAGCCGGCGAACGCACGACAACGCGCGTTCAACTCGAACTCCCCCCGCAAGCGATGGAGCGTCTCCAACGCCTGAAGGACAAAACCGAAGCGGCGTCGTACGCCGAAGTCATCCGCAACGCCCTGCGCCTGCTGGAAGCCCTCGTCGACGAACACGAGAAGGGTAGCGAGTTCGCCCTCAAACGCCCGGACGGCGAAACGGTCGCCTACAAGATCTTCGTCTGACTCAAGCGCGCGTGCGCTGAACGATCGCGCGCGCCGCAAACCCCAGCACGACGATCAGCACGCCGAGCGCCGGATAGAACAAATCCATGATCTCAACCGGCGCCGGATCGCCGGAGATCATGAACCCCGCGCCGATCACGACAATGAACCCGGCCCCAACGCCCGCGATCGCAAGCAGCAATCCACCGGTGCCCATAAACGGCTGCGGCGAAGCCCCAGGCGCCAACCGTGCGGCATCATCCATCACCGTACGCACGGCGGCATCGCCGAACGCCGTCTTCGCATCGGCCCCGAGCAAAATCCAAAGCCCAAACCCGCCGAGCACCGTGCCGATCGGGAACAGAAACACGTGCATCAGCGACAAGACGATAATCAGGATCCGCGCCCAAGGCTGTGTGTAGAGCAACCCGATGCCGCCCACCAAGCCCGGCACCAACAGCCAAAGCGCCATCGTCGCGAACATTGGCACGATCATGGCGGCGGCGCGGCTTTCCTTATCGGGCGAGAGCATCAACGCGACGCACAACGCCAGTCCGGCCGCCAGCAGCAGGCCGTTCAGCACGACGTGAACCCAACCTAGAATTTTGATATTCGTCATGCGCCCCGGCTCTCCCGCCGTCATCCGTAGCAGAGGGAACCCCGCCGATGAAGCTCACCGATTTCAAAGTCCTGTCCTTCGATTGCTACGGCACGCTCATCGATTGGGAGACCGGCCTCTGGGCCGCGCTCCAGCCGCTGATCGAATCAAACCGCTCAACCATCAGCCGCGACGCCACCCTCGAAACCTTCGGCGCATTGGAATCCGAACAGCAGGCGCAAACGCCGAACCTGCTCTACCGCGATCTGCTCGCCCGCGTGCACGCCACGCTCGCCGCGCAATGGAGCGCGCCGCCGAACGAAGCGAGGGACAGAGCCTTCGGCGCCTCGATCGGCAACTGGCCCGCCTTCCCCGACTCCGCACAAGCGCTCGCGTATTTGAAGCGGCACTACAAACTCGTCATCCTCTCGAACGTCGACCGCCAAAGCTTCGCCGCCTCGAACAAGAAACTCGCCGTCGCCTTCGACGCGATACGCACCGCCGAAGACATCGGCAGCTACAAGCCGAACCCGAAGAATTTCGAAGACTTGATCGCAACCGTCCGCGCTCTCGGCCACGACAAGTCCGAAATCCTGCACACCGCGCAAAGCCTGTTCCACGATCACGCGCCGGCCGAACGCATCGGCCTCGCCCGCTGCTGGATCAACCGCCGCGGCGACAAGGGCGAAGGCTCCGGCGCAACAAGGCCAGTCGCGGCCATACCGAAGCTCGACTTCGAATTCCCGACGCTCGCCGCGATGGCGGAACAGCACAAACGCGAACAGGAGGCCGGCCGATGACCCAGCCCGAACCGCGCATCTTCATCCATGAAGACGCTTGGGGCATGCGCAACCTCTATCCATTGAGCGCCTTCGACGAAGCAAAGGCCGACATGGACGCATCGATCGCCGCCGCAACACGCAACAGCACCGGCGAGGGTTCATGGAGCGACATGCACATCATCAAGCGCCCGTCGGCCGATTTCACCGGCGCAGGTCTGACGCTGGCGAGCGCCGCCGCGGCGCTCACGCCGCTGATGCCGCGCGTACGCGTCTTCGACGCCGCCTTACCGCAAGCGCCGGACGATTCCTACGGCTCGCATGAGAACGACGCCTGGTGCTACGCGCTCGACGAAACCTGCTTCGTCAAACTCGAACCAAAGGGCGATCTTGTCGCCGCCATCTGGTTCGAAGCCCCGCAAGGCGATCCGGAAAAACTGAAAACGCTGCGCGCCGCCATAACCGCCCTCGACGCCTTGGCGTCGTCACTCATCGCCGACTACTGGCTGCACGCCTTCGGCCAAGTCGCCAACGACAGATTCCTTACGGCCTATTTCAGCGCACTCACAAATTCTGCGGCGAGAAGCGTTCACTAAATTAGTTGACACGGAAACTATATATGATAGTTTCCGTGGAAACCAATGGGTCGGCCGTGAAGAACCAATCCATCGCTCCTTTGGAATCGCACCTGGGTTACTGGCTGCGCTTCGTCTCCAACCACGTCTCGCACGCCTTTAGCCAGAAGCTCGAAGGCCGCGGCGTTACGGTTGCGGAGTGGGTGATCCTGCGCGAACTCTTCGATCTCGACGCCGCCCCGCCCAGCGACCTCGCCGGCCGCATCGGCATGACCCGCGGCGCGATCACCAAACGCATCGACAGCCTAGTGGCGAAGTCGCTGGTCACCCGCACCCCCGGCAAGGACGACCGCCGCTATCAAGCGATCGCGTTGACCGCCGCCGGCCGCGCCATAGTGCCAAAACTCGCGGCACTGGCCGATCGCAACGACGCCGAGTTCTTCGGCCATCTCAAACCCGCGGAGCGCACCGCGATCGAGAATGCGATGAAGAACATCGTGTCCCGCCACGCCCTGCAAACAATCCCGGTCGAATGATGGAGACCCCCATGAACGCCCACGTCAAAACCGTCGTCGAAGACTGCACCAAGGCATCCGACGAAGCCCGCCTCGCCTTTCCGCAAATTGTGCAGAACCTGATGGCCGCAGGGATCGAGCGTTACCACGCCGATTTGCTGCGCGCCGAAAAGACATATTACCTGGCCGACGGCGGTTCGCACGTCGTCGCCAACGCGCCGCTCGACAGCACGCCCGCACGCGCCTTCTCCGCCGCCGGCGTCGAAGCCGCCGTCCGCGCCAGCCAAGCCGGCCAAATCACCTACAAGGAATTCTGCGCCCGCATCGCGGAAGCGGGCTGCGTCGACTACATCGTCTCGCTCGCCGGCCGCCGCGCCGTCTATTTCGGCCGCACGGGCGAAAGCCACGTCGAATTGTTTCCAAGCGCCAAATAAGCGACGCAACACCCGGCGCCCAAAGCGCCAACGACTGTTGGTAACGGAATATTTGCACTTGGGATGGCGCGGAACCGGGCGCAGCCGGGCCACCCGAATAACTGAAATTAACGAGACGGCCTTATCCTGACCGATGCCACCCGGGGCAATTTTATGCCCATGGGGCGAGGATACATGAGCGGCGGTTTCCGGAGCTTGGAGCTGATCAAGAGGTCGGGGTCGACATCCCGCATCCTCAATCTGCACATTGTGCATCAGCGCTTCGGCACGACCGAGGCGTTCGAGAAGCAGCCGCTGTTTCGCAGCAAGCGTCTGAACTCCTCGATGATCATGAAGCACACGGTGCGCGGATCGGAAACATACCTGTTCGCCGACGCGCAAAAGCACAACGTCACGAAGATCATCCTGCCCTTCGCCAACGACGATCTGGGAATCGGCGGAACAAACCTGTTCGTCGGACAGAAAAATTTCGAGCAAGGCCTGCGCGATCTCGCCAAGGGGTATGACAAGGACGAAGATCTGCGCCGGGACGTCGAACTTCTGGAAGCGCTCGCAGCACTCCCCTCGCTTGATCCATTCCTCCTGCGCGAACGGCTGCGGCTCATGGGACGTGAACCCGCGCGCTGCTATTTCCAAATATCGGACGCCGATCTGTCGAGCATGCAAGAGTTCGTCAGCGGCCAGGTCAATCGCCTGATCGAACTCGCGCTCTCTGGCGGCGGCAACACGGCGGGGCAAATCAACGTCTCCAGGCAGATGGCCTCGAAAATCCTTTCGGACGAAAACGCAGAAAGCTTGGCGCCGTTGAAAGCAGCCCTTGGCCTGAACGGACCGGAATGGGTTGAAGGCGTCTTCTGCTGGAAAGGCTTCCTGTATTACAAATGGAAGTTCTCGAACATTCTGGCGAAAGCCGGTCACATGCTCAGCGTGATGCAGAACGTCAATTTCGCGCGCTGCGACCCGAACACCGTGGTGGCCGTCAAAAAAATGCGCGATCGCGCCGCGACGACGATCCGCGTGAAAATGAAGCTCATCAAAGGCCTGCTCGACGTCTACGATCACGCCTTCAAGCAGATGACCGTCGATCAAAACCCAACGGCGTTCAAAGACTTCCTGCTCAAATCCCCGGAACTGTTCGTCGACATCGGCGAACATGTCGGCGTCGCGAGCCACCTGACCAGCTTCTGGGGCTTCAAGTTCGGCGCGAATCCGGACGCGGCCTTGGATGCCAGCGACCTGCTCGAAGTATTCCGCGAATTCGACCGCTGCGACGCCGTCAAAACCGGCACCGACGCCACCGAAATGGTCTGGTAGCATAGGCCGGCGCGACGCCGCCAACGCAAACCAGAGGTCCCATGAGCCGCTACTTTGGAGCCGTCACCCAAAACGGATACGTCGTGCGCGACCTGCGCGCCGCGATGGACCATTGGATCAACGTGATGGGCGTCGGTCCGTGGTTCTACATCGAGCGCGTCAAGACGGATTACTTCCGTCACCGCGGCAAAGACTCGAACGTCGAAATGAGCATCGCGCTCGCCAACTCCGGCGATCTCCAGATCGAACTCATTCAGCAAATGAATGACGCACCCTCCATGTACAAGGAATTCCTCGACGCCGGCCACGAAGGCCTTCAGCACATGTCCTATTGGACGACGGAGTATCAAACCGTCTACGACCGCGCGCTGTCGCACGGCTTCAAGGTCGGCCACGAAGGGCAGATCGGCGGCGACAAAGGCCGCTTCTGCTATTTCGACACCCAATCCCACCCCGGCACCGTCATCGAAATCTCCGACATCAGCGGCAACAAAGGCCGCTTCTTCGAACACATCAAGAAGGCTGCGATCGGCTGGGATGGCAGCGAGCCGATCCGCATCGTGAAGTGATAAGTTGATCGGGCAAGCCACGAATCAAGGAGGCCCAATTGCGCACGCTCGCCGCTGTCTCACTTGTCGGGCTGTCACTTGCCGCGTGCGAATCATCTGACAAACACCGGACAAACGCGCTGGCGCACTGCAACGCCGAAACGCTCAAGTTCTATCCCGACTCCTCCCGCGTGCCCGACGAACACGTCTTCCGCGCAAACTGCATGCGCGCACAAGGCTACGTGCTTCAACAAGGCGAACAGCGATGCAACGGCATGCTGTCCGCACAACGCGAAGCAAGTTGCTACCAACGTGTGAACTAGGGCGCGCCCACGCGCACGATGGAACGGTGTGGCAACAATGCCGCGTCCTTGCGGCCATGATGCGCATTCAGCAGGTGATTCGGCCTGCCACATGCGGGGAAGCGGTCATGCGATTCGAACTGAAGCTGGCGATCATCGCGAGTTTAGTGACGGCACCGGCCATCGCCGCTGAGCAAGCTGCGCCGGCACGCGGCACCTACATCGGCGTTTTCGGCGGCTTCGGCTCCAGCAGCGACACAGACGTCGCCCAACTCGGCACCGTCTTCTTCACCGAGGCCGAGGGCGGCCCCTTAGCGGTCAATGCGACGGGGCAGACCGACAGTGATGGCGTCGGGTTCATCGGCGCGCAGGTTGGTCATGAATGGTCGAACGGTTCGGCCGTGCTGCCCGCCTTCGAACTCGAAGGCTTCTATCTCGATACCGGAACGCGGCGCGCGACGTTGGAAAACCCGACCGACCGGCTTCCCGAGCATACGTTCGACAGCACGTTCCCGACGGACACCTCCGTCTTCCTGGCGAACCTGGTTCTCAGCTATCCGATGTCCTCTCACAGTGTGACGCCCTATATCGGCGGCGGCATCGGCGGCGCGCAAGTCGACGTCGATGGCGCGACATCCCTACAGATCGACCCGACGGAAGGCGCCCTCAACCACTTCAATTCCGCCCCTAACTCGTCGGCCTGGACCTTCGCGGCGCAAATCAAAGCCGGTGCCCGCATGGCCCTTGGTAGCAACGCTTACGTGTTCGGCGAATACCGCTACCTGTACGTCGGCTCCACCGACCAGATTTTCGGACCAACCGTGTACGACACCCACGCCCCCACCACGGCCTGGACGGTCCGCTTCGACGACACATCCCACCACCTGGCAACCGCCGGCATCGGGTTTAGCTTCTAGTTGGACGCGCCGCAGGATCTCAGCGGCGCTGTTCGCGCGCAGTGTGTCTCACTGATGAAAACGATGGCGCACCCGAAAGGATTCGAACCTCTGACCCCCAGATTCGTAGTCTGGTGCTCTATCCAGCTGAGCTACGGGTGCCTGCCGTTGCGCGAGACGCCGCGGTAACGCGGGGCCTATGGCGCTGAGAAGGCGCGGAACTTAGTGCGCCGAACGCCCCCACGCAAGGGATGAAACGTCCGTAACGGTCACGGATCTGACTGCGACCCGTTGGCCGGCAAGCGTTGCAAGATGGGACGCCTGGCGTATTGTCGCCGCAAATCAGTGCTTGTTGCGCGGGCGGGGCGCGGTCCTTGTGCGTTCGGCCGCCGCCTTCTGGGGTATTGCCATGGTTCCTCGACATTCCTCCCGTGTGTTCGCGGCTGCGGCCCTTTGCGCAAGCTTGGGCGCGTGTTCGACGATGTCGGGCGCCTTGTTCCCGGAAAAGCCGAAGAGCCCCGTTCCGCCCGCATCGACGGCGACACTGCCCAACGCCGGCACGTCGTTCTTCGCCCCCGTCCCCGTGACGCCCGGCTCGAACACCGGCACGCCGCAAAGCGCCAAGATCAACGAACTGCGCAGCCGCCTCGTCGCGCTGCAGGGCGAAGTGTCGGCGCGCAACGCCAACCTCTCGGAACTGCGCCAGCGCGCGGCCGGCGAAGGCGCGCTCTATCGCATCGCCAAAAGCGACAGCGCGACGACCACGCCGCCGAACCCGCAAGCGCTGCAAAAGGCACAAGGCGCGCTCGACCGCTTCGCCGCCGCGACCGCCTCGCTCGACGGCGAGATGCGCATCTTCGCCAAGGGCGCGGCCGAAGCGAACAAGCTGATGAACGAATCGCTCGCCGTGCGCGAGAACAACGAAGCCGATCAGGCGCAGCTCAACACGCTGCGCGGCGAAATCACGCAGACCGCAAACCAACTCGACGCGCTCGTCAACGAAATCTCGAACGAATGGGCGCTGCAGTCGGCGTTCCTCGCCAAGGAACGCGCCTCGCTCGCGGCACAGGGCGTGACCCCGACAGCGACCGCAACATTGGCCGCGCCCGCGATGGCGTCAGCCGCGATGCTCTCGCAACCTGCTTTCGTGACGATCAAATTCGACCGCGCCAACGTCAGTTATCGCGACGCGCTGGCCCAAGCCGTGTCGACCGCCAAGCGCCGCAAGCCCGACGCGACCTTCGACGTCATCGGCGTCGCCGCCGGCCTGTCGATTACGGCGGACTCCACGGCGCGCGCGCAAGAAGTGGCGAACACGCTCGCCACCCTCGGCGTCGACACAACGAAGATCCGCATCTTCAGCGCCGCCGGCGCCGGCCAACGCTTCTCCGAAGTCCGCATCCACGCGCGTTGAAGCTGGGCTCCGGCTGCGCTTGCGGGCAGTCGAGTCAGCTTCACCACAAAGCCGCGAAGCACTCAAAGGTCCGCAAAGATCGTTGGTGGTCGGCGCTGTAGGCGCCATTCAAACGCAAACTGGCGCTGCGCGCCGAAGTAAGACCCACGTCCTTCGTGAACCTTGGAGTGCTTCGAGGCTTCGTGGTGAAACTGAGTTTCCACCGCGCACACCCTCAACGACCGCCAAACCCCTTGGCATGCACAGTGCGATACGCCTCCCACGGCCCTAAAGCCTCGGCCTCGAACACAGCACGCCCGACCGCTCGCGCCAAACAATCGGCGGCGAGTGATCCCAACACCGTAAGCTCAAGCGCAATGGGATCGGCAAGTGGACGTTCGCCCGTCGCCACGACGAACACCGAGTCGCCGTCGAGCGGCGTATGCACCGGTCGCAGAGAACGCGCCAATCCGTCCTGCGCCATGATCGCGACGCGCTTCGCCTGCGCCGGCGTCAGCATGGCGTTGACGGCGACGATAGCGATCGTCGTGTTGCCGCCCGGCTGCGGCGGCCGTTTCACGTCATCGGGCAAACCCATCGGCACACTCGCACCGCGCGGCGGAACCTGCCGCCCCATCTCGCCGTTCTGCTCATAGGGCCAAGCCCACAACGTCGACGTCCCCGGCATCACCGGCGAGCCGAACGAATTGACCGCGACGATCGCGCCGACCGCGACACCTTCATCCGTGACGGCCGAAGCCGACCCAAGCCCGCCTTTGTAAGCCCCAGCGCGACCGCCATATCCGGCGCCCACGTTGCCCAACTTGAACGCACCCGACGCGCTCTCGCACGCCTTGATCGCAAGCCGACGAAACGGGGGCTCAGCGCCCCAATTCTTGTCCCCACCATTCGTGAGATCAAACAGGATCGCCGACGGCACGATCGGCGCCACCATCGGCGCACCCGCCAATCGAAACCCGCGCCCCGTCTGCGCCAGCCAATTCGTAACCGCCCCCGCGGCGTCCAGCCCGTAAACCGACCCGCCCGCGAGCACGATCGCGTCGACGCCCACGTTCAACCCCTCAGGCAGAAGGGCTTCCGTCTCGCGCGTACCGGGCGCACCGCCGCGAATATCGGCAGCGCCGACCCCGCGTTGCTCAGCAAATAGGACTGTTACGCCCGTCATCGCCGTTGCATCCTCGGCATTGCCGACCGTGATGCCGCGAACGTCGGTGATGAGATTCTTCGAACCGGGTCGAACCATGCCGCCAACGCTAACGCTCGCGCGCCTCATGCGCAATTCGCTGCTGATCGCGGCCGTCTTCGTCGCAGGTATCGCAACCGCCGACACGCTGCCGCGCAAGCACGTGATCGTCACCTCGCACAAACTCGCCACTGACGCAGGCCTCGAGATGCTGCGCAAAGGCGGCAGCGCGGTCGACGCCGCAATCGCCGCCCAACTCGTGATGGGTTTGGTCGAACCGCAATCTTCCGGCATCGGCGGCGGCGCATTCCTCGTGCATTGGAACGCGAAGAAAAAGAAGCTCGAAACCTACGACGGCCGCGAAACCGCGCCGAAGTCGGTGACACCCAACCTCTTCATCGGCCCCGACGGCAAACCTTTAGGCTTCGTCGAAGCGGTCGTCGGCGGCCGCTCCGTCGGCGTCCCCGGCGCCATCGCGGTCCTCGCGCTCGCGCATCAAGAACAAGGCCGCCTCCCCTGGGCCGACCTCTTCAACCCCGCCATCGCCATCGCCGAGAACGGATTCGAGATCAGCCCACGCCTCGCGCAAGCCATCGCGCGCGACCCGGCGCTACCGCAGCTTCCCGACGCCGCCGCCTATTTCGTTCCCGGCGGCAAGAAACTCGAGCAAGGCGCGATCATCAAGAACAAGGCCTACGCCGACACGCTGCGCGTCATCGCCGAAAAAGGCGCCGACGGCTTCTATCGCGGCCCCGTCGCGGACGCGATCGTCAACGCTGTGAAGAACGCCCCGCGCGGCGCCGTCGATCTAACGTTGCAGGACATAGCCGGTTACAAAGCAAAGAAGCGCACGCCCATCTGCGGCTTCTATCGCGCCTATAAAATCTGCGGCATGGGCCCGCCGAGTTCCGGCGGCGTCACCGCGCTGCAGATCCTGAAAATGATGGAGCGCTTCAACGTCGCGAAACTGAAGCCCGCATCGCCGCAGGCCATCCACCTCTTCACCGAAGCGCAACGCCTGGCCTTCGCCGACCGCGGCGCCTACCTCGCCGACCCGGATTTCGTGCCGCCGCCGCTGCCCGGCATGATCGACGCGCGCTATCTCTCGGACCGCTCGAAACTTCTGTCGCTGCAAACAATCGTTGACCGCACGAAGATCGAGCCCGGCAAACCCAAAGGCGCAAACCTCACGCTGCGCCGCCTCGCGATCCCCGACAACTCACGCCCCGGAACCGCGCATCTCAGCGTCATCGACGACAACGGCAACGCACTCGCGATGACGACGACGGTCGAAGGCGGCTTCGGCAGCCACCTGATGGCTGCAGGCTTCTTCCTCAACAACCAACTCACCGACTTCACCTTCGAGCCCAAAACCGACAACCGCCGCTTCGCCAACGCCCCCGACGCCGGCAAGCGCCCGCTCTCGTCGATGACGCCGACGATCGTTTTCGACAGCAAAGGCAAAGTCTTCGCCGTCGTCGGCTCGCCCGGCGGCTGGCGCATCATCCCCTACGTCACGAAAACGCTGATCGGCCTCATCGACTGGAAGATGACCATGGCCGACGCCATCGCGCTGCCGAACACCACAAGCCGCGGCGCACCCACCGAACTCGAAGCCGCCCGCGACCTCGACGGCGCCGCGCAAGCCCTATCCGCAATGGGCCACGAAACAAAGATGATGGAGCAAGCAAGCGGTCTCAACAGCATCCGCGTCACGAAATCAGGCTTCGACGCCGCCGCCGACCCGCGCCGCGAAGGCACGGTTGGTGGCGACTAGCTGACGATCGCCGCGAGCCCGCGGAACGCGAGATCCTTCGCGGTAACGACGTAACAAGGAATGGGTGCGAGAAAACTCTTCATCCGTCCCTTCGCCTCAAAGCGGCGGCGGAACAGCGCCGCGTCGAACTTGTCGCCCCACTGCGCAACGATTCCGCCCGCAATGTAGACGCCGCCCCGCGCACCCAGCGTCAGTGCCAAATTGCCCGCAACGCTGCCCAGCCATCCGGTGAACAGCGCCACCGCTTCGACGGCCACGGGATCGCTCTTCGAAAACGCCGCCTTCGCGATGTCGTGCGCGATCGGCTTCGCGTTCATCGTCACGCCGTCGAGCGATGCGAGCGCGAGATACAACGTCTCAAGCCCCGGCCCCGACAGCACGCGCTCGACCGACACGCGCCCGAACTCGCGCAGCAGCTGATAGACGACGGCGATCTCGCGATCGTTCGTCGCCGCAAGATCGACATGCCCGCCCTCGCCCGGCGCCGCCACCCAACCGCCGCGTCCATCCGGCACGACGCTCGCCACGCCAAGCCCGGTCCCCGGCCCCAGCGCCACCTTCGGCGCACCGTCAAGCGGCGCGTCGCCGCCGATCTGCATAAGATCACCGGCGCCAAGCCCCGGCACCGCATGCGCGACCGCAGCGAAGTCGTTCACGAGCGCGACCGCCGCCGCGCCCGTCGCCTCCGCGATGCCGGAACGCGACACGTTCCACGAACAATTGGTGAGATCGATGCGCTCGCCCATCACCGGTCCCGCCGCGCACACCGAAGCCGCGCGCACGGGCAGCGCCAATCCGGTCAACTCGGCGTAGGCCCGCACCGCCGAACCGAAATCCGGATAGAGCGCGGTGAGCCACGATTCGACATTCGCGATCCGCCCGTCGGCGGTCAGCGTCGCAAGCCGCACATTCGTTCCGCCGATATCGGCGAGAAGAGCTTCGGCAGTCATAGCAAGGCGGGCACCGTATCCGGGATGGTGATCCGGAACGTCGTACCCTCAGGACCGGTTCGCAGCAACACGACATCGCCGCCATGCCCCCGCGCCAACTCCCGCGCGATGGCAAGGCCGAGGCCCGTACCGCCCGACCGCCCCCGGCGCGCGAACGGCTCAAACAAATGCTTCAGCGCCTCTTCGGGAATCCCGGCTCCATTATCGCCGAGATCAATGACGACATCGCCGTTGTCGCGCTGCGCCGACAGCGTGATCACGGCCCCCGGATGCCCCTCCAACGCCTGCACCGCATTGCGGCCGATATTGATGATGATGCGCAGCAGTTGCTCGCCGTCCGCGTCGACCAGCAGGTCCGGATCGAACGCGTTGTTCCACCCCGTCCGCCCGTCGCCGGCAGCCAGCGCCGCATGCATCGCCTCGTCAGCGATTGCGAGCAACGGCTGACGAATGCGCTTCGGCGCAGCCTCTTCCGCGCGTCCGTATTTCAGCGTGTTGGTAGCGAGCGCAATCGCCCGGTCGATCGACTGCACGAGCCTCGGCGCCAAAGCCTTCGTCGTCGGATCGTTGCTGGACGCAAGCCTGTCCGAAGCCAACTGCGCGCTCGCCAGGATATTCCGCAGGTCGTGCTGGATCTTGGCGACGGCCGTACCCAGCGCCGCCAAATGCTCCCGCTGCTGCAAGGCCTGCCGCAACTCCGTCTGCATCGCGGCCAGCACCCGCTCCGCCTGCCCCAACTCGTCGGAACGATCGGTCGGTATGATGATGCGTTGCGCATCGTCGGGCCGCTCCTGGAAGCGCACCATCGACTGCGTCACCCGCTGCATCGGCCGCACGAAGGAATAGAACAAAGTCGCAAACACCAGCCCCGACGTCACCAGCGCGATGAGTAGCGACAACACCAGAACCCGTATCGAATACGTGACCATATCGCTGCGGATCGGCGTCTCGTCGACCAGCACTTCAATGAAGTCGCCGCCGCCAAGGCGTGGCGTACCCTGCACCCGCAAAATCCGCCCCTCGCCGAACAAGATGCAATCCATGCTCGCCCAAATCAGCTCGGGCAGCGACGCGCGCCGAAGATCGATCTCGACGTCGACGGTGGGCGGCATCGTCTCGGCCAGATAGAGCCGGCGCGTGTTGTTGCGCTTCAACGCCACCAGCCGCACGCCCGCATTCGCCAGAAGCTCATTGCGCAGCGTCGGCGACAACTCGGTGTCCCGCACCTCGTCGAGCGCCAGCACGGCGATCTGCGCCGACGCCAAACGCGCGGCCAGCACGTCGTGGTACTGCCGCGCGGCCGACGGAAAATAGATAAGGATCTCGGCCAGCATCACGAACGCGGTCGTGAACAACAAAAGGCGCCGCGACAGGCTCTCGAAAAAAAGCCTGCGAAAGAACGTCCGAACTGAGCTGGAAAATCCGACCATCGCCTTGGGGGCGAGGGATAGCACAGCAGGCGGCGGCGGGCGAAAAACTTCGCGCGGTTAACCCATCCGCGACAAGAGTTGCAACAGCCAGTTTACGACAAGGACCGCTGTCAGCGGCGGGGCCCGAACCATGAGAGGATTTTAATCAAGCCGCGCGTGCGCCCCGAAAACAGTGTCGGGGTAAAATAAGATCCCGCCGCCCGCTTCGAAATCTCGCCCAGCGTCGGATAGGGCGCGACGAGCCCCGCCATCGCGCTCAGCTTCATCTTCTGCCCGACCGCCATCACCCACGGCAGGATCAAATCCCCCGCATGCGGCGCAACGATGGTGGCCCCCACAACGCGCCCGTTCACCACAACAACTTTCGCAAGCCCCTGCAGTTCACGCTCTGCCTGCGCGCGATCATTGTCGTGCAGCGGCCACCGCGCGATCGAAACCTTAAGCCCCTTCTCGCGCGCCGAAGCCTCGGTCAGGCCGACATGCGCAAGCTCGGGATCGGTGTAAGTGCACCACGGCGTCGCCGCATCGGCCTTCGCCGGAACCTTGAACAGCAGCCGGCGAATGATGATGCCCGCGTGATAACCCGCGACATGCGTAAACTGCAGCCCGCCCGCAACATCACCGATCGCATAGACCCGGCTGTTCGCCGTCCGCAGTCCCGCGTCGACCTCAATGCCCTTGCGCGAATACTTCACACCCGCCGCTTCGAGATTGAGCCCATCGACGTTGGACGTCCGCCCCGCGGCCAACAACAGATGTGATCCCGTCACAACCTCGCTCTGCCCGTTGCGCGCAATCGTCACCGACACGCCGCCCTCGGTCTTGGCAACGGCGGTAACCGACGCACCCTCGCGCACAACGACACCGTCTTTGGTCAGCGCGTCACGCACGATGGCCACCGCGTCGGAATCGTCCTTTGGCAGAATCTGTTTTGCTTCCAGCACGCTCACCCGCGAACCCAGCCGGCGATGCGCTTGCGCCAACTCGATCCCGATCGGGCCGCCGCCGATGATGATCAGATGCTCAGGCAGAACCGTGTTGTCGAACAACGTCTCATTCGTGAAATAGGGCGTCTGCTCCAACCCCGGGATCGGCGGTTTCAACGGCGACGACCCCGTCGCAACAATGAAATAGCGCGCGCTGATCCGAAGATCG
This sequence comes from Alphaproteobacteria bacterium, assembly GCA_034440355.1. Classification (GTDB taxonomy): domain Bacteria; phylum Pseudomonadota; class Alphaproteobacteria; order Micropepsales; family Micropepsaceae; genus SZUA-430. The sequence continues at coordinate 56,575 of JAWXBY010000159.1, read as the reverse complement.
CCGGCCTCAACCTCATGCGGCCCGACAAACCGCGCCGACGCCTTGACGACGCGCACGCCCAGCTTCTCGAACCGCTCCACGGAGTCGTTCGGTTCGATCGCGGCGATCACGTCATGCACATGCTTCATGACGCGCGCGAAATCCGTCTTCGGCTCGCCCGCATCGACGCCGAACTCGCGCGCCCGCCGCACGGCATGGGCATGCGAGGCGGCGGCAATCAACGACTTCGACGGCACGCAACCGTAGTTCAGGCAATCGCCGCCCATCTTGTGGCGCTCGATCAGAACGACCTTCTGCCCCAGCTGCGCGGCGCCCGCGGCAACCGAAAGCCCGCCCGATCCCGCACCGATGATGCAAAGGTCGGCCTTGATCAATTCGGCCATCGCCTCAAACCTTCTTCGTCGCGAACGCGCGATAGACGATCGGGATGAGCGACAACAAGGTGAGACCAATGATCGGAATGTAGAAGTCCGGCCGCGATAACAACCCGATCAAGCTCAAATCCGGTTGCTCACCCGCCTCGAACAACGCGTTAAGCCCATTGCCGATGCTCGCGAACACGAACGCGCCCGGAATGATGCCGAGGAACGTCGTGATCACGAACGTGACAAGCGAAACGCCCAAGAACGCCGGCGCCAAATTCACCAGCCAAAACGGAAACAGCGGCACGAGCCTCAAGAGCAGCAGATAGCTGAACGCATTGGCGCGAAAGCCCTCCTCCATCCGTTGGATCTGCGATGCAAACCGTTGACGCAAGGGTTCGCCAAGCGCCGTTTTCGCCACCAGAAACAGAATTGTCGCGCCGATCGTGGCCCCGATCACGATCCACACCGCGCCGAAGATGCTGCCGAACAAGAACCCGCCCGCGACGCTGAGCAGCGCGCCAAGAGGTAAGGAGAACGCTGCCGTGATCACGTAGGCGAGGATGAACAACAGCACCGCCTCCGTCTTGTGCTCGTAAACCCAAGTCTTCAAGACCTCCCGATTCTCCTTCAGGAGATCGAGCGTCAGATACTTGTTGAGCCCGAGGGCGAAGAACGCGATGAGCCCCGCCCCAAGGATCAAGAGCGGGAGCAGACGCGTGATCGACAAACGCGGTTTGCTGTCGTTGGTGGTCGGCGTTTCCATGGACCCTCACTTAGCCTCGTTCAACGACCAGTCATAGTCGTACCCGGCTATGGTTTCGATGCCTGCCAACTGTGTCTTGAGTTTCGGCTCTGCATAACGAGTGACGTGAGCGATAACCTCGCCATCGCGCGAGCCGAAATCACGCCGGTACCACTCGTAAATCTGCGACAGCGTCAGCCTGCCGTTCACGATCTTGGCGCCGCGCGGATGGTTGACATAATCGCGCGCGCCTTGGTTCAGCATCTGTTCGAGCTTGGCGCCCGTGAACGCCTCGCGCATCAGATTGGGACAGCTTATCGACGCGCAGTTGACCGCGTAGTGAACGCGCGGATCGCGCCATGTCTTGCGCAGAATGTCGTGCTCGATACTGTCGAGCGAGAGCTTCCGCCCCTCGACCGCGACGAGTTCCTTCTTCCACGGCCCGGTCACAAACAAACCACCGCCGATATCGCGGATCGACTTGACCGGATAATGGTCCAGCACAACGTCGATGGTCAGCGCATTGTAGAAATTGATCCAATAGGCGCGCTGCTCGCTCTCGCCGAGCGCCGACACCCGCACGCCCTGCAGCTCGCCGAGATAGGCCTTCAGTACCCCTTTGTCGGCAGGACTCACCCGCCCATAGGCAAAGCGATTGATCCCATCCGGCGAGGCCGACACATAGCGTCCGAGAATGCTCTGCCAAGCGGTGTGATCGACGGTCATAGTGTGGGCATCGGTCGTTGAAGGGTCGGCGGCGTGAAGTGGAACGCGCGCCAGAACGGCGGCGCCAAGCGCAAGCATGATCGTTCTACGACGGATCGCCATGCCCCGGTTTTGTTGCCTCCCGCTCAAGGACTTATGCCACGCCCGCACCGGGGCCGCGAACACAAGCCTTTGACGGAAGGACCAGATTTGACTTGGGGGCCGTATTTCCCTTATATGCGCGCCCTTCCAATCGCCTGACAGACCGTCCAAGGAATCGTCGCCGTGAAGCGCACCTATCAGCCGTCCAAGATCGTCAGAAAGCGCCGCCACGGCTTCCGTTCGCGCACCGGCACCGCCAACGGCCGCAAGGTTCTGGCCCGCCGCCGCGCCCACGGCCGCAAGCGTCTGTCGGCCTAAATCTCGAAAAGCGCGCGTGTCGCCCCCCGGCGCCGCCCCACCTGACAAGACCCCGCCCGGCAAGGTCAAAGTGTCGCGTCTGAAGGTTCGCGCCGATTTTCTGCGCTTGGCGCGCGGACGAAAATGGGCGGCTCCCGGCCTCGTTCTGCAAATGGCGCAAACGCCCGTCGAAACCACCGAGGCGCGCGCCGGGTTCACCGTCACGAAGAAGATCGGCAACGCTGTGGTTCGCAACCGGGCCAAGCGCCGCCTGCGCGAGGTTGCGCGCGCGGTCCTGCCCCTTTATGGCTCCCCGGGCCATGACTATGTACTGATCGCTCGCGAGGCGACGCCCGAACGGCCCTTTGCCTCGCTCATCGAAGATTTGAAACAGGCTCTCCGCAAAGTGCATGGGGGGCGTACCCCCAGAGCGGAGGAACCATGACAACCGTCGCGCCGGTTCTGCACGCTTTGAAGAGGCTCACGCAGGCGCCGATCCATCTCTACCGCTACACGATCTCGCCGTTCATCGGCCCCGTGTGCCGCTTTCAGCCGTCCTGTTCCGCCTATGCGCTCGAAGCGATCGAGAAGCATGGGCCCATTAAAGGCGTCTGGCTCGCCGCGCGCCGTCTCGCGCGCTGTCATCCGGTCAAGTGGCTGGGCGGCGGCGGCTCGGGCTTCGATCCCGTCCCCGACAATTGCCCCCATCACCGTCACTGAGAAACCTTCGCGGTATGAAAGACAACAAGCCGGATAGCACCAACCTGATCGTCGCGATGCTGTTGTGCGTCGTCGTCATGGTCGCGTGGCAATTCTTCTTCGTAAACCCGCAGGTCGAAAAGCAGCGCGAGGCCGCGCAACGCGCCGCCGAGCAGCAAAAGACCACCGCGCCGACGATCGCACCGACGGCACCTGGCGCACCGGTCACGCCGGCGCTGCTGCCGCCCGGCCAGACGATGCCGCTCGAAGACGCGTTGAAGACCGGCGGCGCACGCCTCGAGTTCGACAATCCCAAGGTCGACGGTTCGATCCGTCTGACCGGCGGTCAGATCGACAACCTACGTCTCAAGGACTACCGCGAGACCGTCGATCCGAAGAGCCCCGAGATCGTCTTCCTGACGCCGCACGGCACTACCGGCGCGACCTTCGCCGAAATCGGCTGGACGCGCGCTCCCGGCTCGGCGACGCCAATTCCGGATTCAAAGACGGTGTGGAACGTCGCCTCGGGCACCAAGCTCACACCGTCGACGCCCGTGACGCTGACCTGGGACAACGGCCAAGGCCTCGTCTTCAAGCGCAACATCGCGCTCGACGCGAACTACATGTTCACCGTCACCGATACGGTCGAGAACGGATCGGGCGCACCGGTCACGCTCTATCCATATGCCGTCGTCGCGCGCGAGGGCGAACCGCAACACGCTACGAACTGGATCCTGCATGAAGGCCTGGTCGGCGTCTTGGGCGGTAGCCTGCAGGACAAAACCACCTACGCCGAAATGCGCGACTACGAGAGCAAGGAGCTGAAACTCGACAGCACCGGCGGCTGGGTCGGCATCACCGACAAGTATTGGATGGCGACGCTTATCCCACCGCAGAAGGAACAGTTCACCGGCCGTTTCTCCCTGACGACCGACGCCGCCGGCAAGGAAGTCTTCCGCGCCGATTATCTGCTCGGCGCACGCAACGTGCCCGCAGGCGGCGCGGTGACCGTCACGCACAACGTCTATGCCGGCGCCAAGGTCGTATCTCTGATCGAGGAATATCAGGAAAAGCTCGACATCTTCCGTTTCGACATGACGATCGACTGGGGTTGGTTCTCGATCATCACCTACTGGATGTTTAAGGGCCTCGACCTTCTGAACAAACTCGTCGGCAATTTCGGTGTTGCAATCATCCTGCTCACGATCGGGATCAAGATCCTCTTCTTCCCCCTAGCCAACCGCTCCTACGAGTCGATGGCGAAGATGAAGAAGGTCCAACCGCAGATGAAGGAGATCCAGGAGCGGAACAAGGAAGACCGCATGAAGCAGCAGCAGGAATTGGCTGCGCTCTTCAAGCGCGAAAAGGTCAACCCGATGATGGGCTGCCTGCCCATCCTGGTTCAGATTCCGGTCTTCTTCTCGCTCTACAAAGTTCTCTTCGTGACCATCGAAATGCGTCACGCGCCCTTCTTCGGCTGGATCCAGGATTTGGCGGCCGCCGACCCGACGTCGCTCTTCAATCTCTTCGGCTTGCTGCCGTTTGTCGTGCCGACCTGGTTGCATGTGGGCGTGTGGCCGGTGCTGATGGGCATCACGATGTGGTTCCAGACCAAGATGAACCCGCCCGCGACCGACCCTGTGCAGCAGCAGATGATGGTCATGATGCCGCCGGTCTTCACGTATCTGATGGCGTCGTTCCCGGCCGGCCTCGTCATCTACTGGACGGTGAACAACCTGCTCTCGATCGGCCAGCAATACGTCATCATGCGCCGCATGGACGTGCCCATCGACATCGGCAAGAACTTCAAGCTGCCCGCATGGCTCTCGCCGGCAAAGAAGCCGCCGGATCAAGCGCCCGGCGAATGACCGACGAACAAGCCACCTTCGACAAGGCCGCGCTTCGGCGCGGCCATCTCTTGTTCGCGCAAGAGTGCAAGTTCCTGCGCCCGATCAAGCAATTCTCGGACCTGCCCCCGACCAAGCCGCTGGAGGTGGCTTTCGCGGGCCGCTCGAACGTCGGCAAGTCGAGCCTGATCAACGCCCTCACCAACCGCAACACGCTGGCCCGCGTCTCGAACACGCCGGGCCGCACGCGCGACATCAATCTGTTCGACCTCGGCGGGCGCCTGACGCTCGCCGACTTGCCCGGCTACGGCTTCGCCCGCGTGTCGAAATCGATCTCCGCCGAATGGCGCAAGCTGATCGTGACCTATCTGACCGGCCGCCCCCAGCTGCGCCGCGTCTGCATGCTCGTCGACGCGCGCCACGGCGCGAAGGAGAACGATCGCGACATGATGAAATTGCTCGACGCGACGGCCGCGTCCTTCATCATCGTCCTAACCAAGATCGACAAGCTGAACGAAACCGAACGCGCCAAAGCGGTTAACGACGCGCGGCTCGTGGCCACCGAACACACCGCCGCACACCCCGAACTCTTCGCGACCTCCGCGGAAAAAGGCTGGGGCATTCCCGAATTGCGCGCCCATCTCGCGATCGTCTCCGAAACGGGTTATAAGGCCGCCGCCAGCGGAAGACGCTAATGAGTTCGAGTCCCGACGACCCCACATTTACCGGCAAGGATGAGCGCGTCGCCAATCTGCGCCAGCTAGCGAAATGGCGCGCGACCGCACGCGTCCTGACCGAAGCCCTGCCCTACATTCTGCGTTACGACCAAAAGACGGTCGTCGTAAAATACGGCGGCAACGCCATGGGCGAGGAAGGCGTCGCCAAACACTTCGCGCAAGACGTCGTGCTGATGCGCCAGACCGGCATCGACCCCGTGGTCGTGCACGGCGGCGGCCCGCAGATCGGCGCGATGCTGAAACGCCTCGAGATCAAATCGCACTTCATCGACGGCCTGCGCGTGACCGATCAGGCGGCGATCGACGTCGTCGAGATGGTGCTGAGCGGCACCATCAACAAGCAGATCGTCTCGGCCATCAACAACGCCGGCGGCCGCGCCGTGGGCGTGTCGGGCAAGGACGGCGAACTCATCATCGCCAAGAAGCTGATCCGCACCAAGACCGATCCGAAAACCGGCAAGACCGAAACCATCGACCTCGGCTTCGTCGGCGAACCCGACAAGGTCAACATCGAGGTGCTGCAGTCGATCGTGCGTTCCGACATGATCGCGGTCATCGCGCCGATCGGCGTCGGCGAACAGGGCGAGACCTACAACATCAACGCCGACACCGTCGCAGGCGCGGTCGCCGGCGCGCTGAACGCCGACCGCATGCTCCTCCTGACGGATGTCCCAGGTGTCATGGACCGCAACGGCAACTTGATCGAACGCCTGACTACAACCGAGGCGCGCGCACTGATCGCCGACGGCACGATCTCGGGGGGCATGATTCCCAAGGTCGAAACGTGTATTGATGCGGTCGAACGCGGCGTCACTGCCGCCGTCATTCTCGACGGGCGCATTCAACATGTGCTGTTGATCGAGTTGTTTACAGAGCATGGTGCCGGCACCATGATCATGCGCGGTTGAAAACGACTGCCTTTTCAAGGGTTTGAAGTGTTAGCCAAAGTGTTGCGGCACATATCGCTGTTGAGCGCGGCGTTGATCGTGGCGGCAAGCAGCGCCTTCGCGCAGCAGCCCGAAGATCCGCCGCCGCCCGAGCAACCGTCGACGCCCTCGCGCCCGATCATCCTACCGATGACGCCCGGCAGCGAACTCAACAAACAGCCGGCAAGACCGGCGAACAGCCCACGTCCGCGCATCATCACCGCGCCGGGCGCACCGCCTGTCGGCGCACGACCGTCACTGAATGCGCCCGCCCCGGCAAAGGCAGCACCCGAACGTCCGCGCAACGCCACGACCGACTACACCTTCTGCAACCGCACTTCCTACGCCGCGTCCATTGCCGTCGGCATCCGCAACGGCGGTCTCTGGCTGACACGGGGCTGGTGGACCGTGCCCGCCGGCGAATGCAAAGTCGTCGTCAAAGGCCAACTGACGCAGTCGACCTACTACGTCTTCGCACGCTCGTCCTTCGCGCACACCGGGCCCGTGCGCACCTGGGGCGGCACGCAGACGCTGTGCATCGGCAGCGGCCCCTTCCAAGCGACCAGCGACGGCACCGAGGAATGCAGCGCCGGCTATGACGCCCAGGGCTTCGCCAAGGTCGAGACCGAAGGCAAAGCCGCCTGGACGACGACGCTCTCGGAAGGCTCGGGCTTCAAGACATCCGAGCAGGCGCGCGTCGCAGGCCTCCAACGTCTTCTCTACGACCTCGGCCGCTTCGAAGGCCCGATCGACGGCGCCACCGGCCCGAAGTTCAGCGAAGCGCTCACCCAAGCCCGCACCGAACTCGGTGTCGGCCAAACCGACACCGCCGGTCTCTACGCCAGACTTCTGGCCGAGGCGACGAAGATCCAAGCCGTCGCCGGCCTCACCTTCTGCAATCGCACGCAGGACGTGATTTGGACCGCGCTCGGTCAGGACTATCAGGGCAAGAAGGAAAGCAAAGGCTGGTGGCGCCTGCAGCCCGGCGCCTGCGCCAAGGTCATCAAAGACCGCATGGACGACCGCGTGATGTACGGCTTCGCCGTCGCCGACCGCACCGAAGGCGTCCCCGAAACCTGGGGCGGGACGGAACAGTTCTGCACCAAGGACTCGAGCTTCGAGATCGATGATGTGACCGACTGCTCCGGCCGCGGCTTTACCTCGACCGGCTTCATGAAAATCGAAACCGCGGGCCGGTCGGGCCTGACCTTCGAGTTCGCGCCCCGCCGCGCCGAAGTCCGCCCTGAATAGCGCTTAAGCCTTACGCGCTGATCCCGAAGAAGCTCAAATGCCAAGCCATCTCTTCCGGCGTCAGCGGAAAATGCACGCCCTCGCGCGCCATCAACATCTTGGCGTTGGGCAAATGCGCGACCGACGACTGGACCTTCACCGCTACCCGCATCGACAACTTGGCCCGCCACACGAGCGCTGTGATCGCCTTACCCGACTGGCTGATAAGAATCCGGTCGACTACCGGCTTCGGCACACTGGCCAGCACCGCCAGGGCGCACGAAACGACCCTGCGATCGGCGTTCTCGGCCGCATCCATGACGAACTCGTCGTCGAGCTTCTTATCCGCCTGCGCCTGCTCCACCAGCGACATCGCCTTCGCGTCAGCCGAATGCGTGTCTTCCTTGACGCCCTCTTCCTCAAGCCGCTCACGCACGCGCTTGTTCAGATGCGTCGCCGTTTCCTCATCGAGCCCGCTGCGTTGACACAGCGCCGACAGCAGCACCGAACTGACGAAGCCCGCGATCCGCCGCACCGCGCGCACGGAAAGGTCGGCCCGCATCACCACCGGCTGATGCCACGCCTCGATCGCCTCGGCATGCTCGATCACCTTGTCGAGCGCTGCCTCACGAATCTGCGCGTTCGGGTTCGCAAGCAACGCCGCAATCGCCGACACGTCGAGGCTGGCGACGATCGCGTCCGCCACCGGCTCCTTGACGCTCGACCGCCGCGCGATCGCCGACAACGTGCCCTCGACCCGCGCGCTGGCGATGAGTTCGACCAAATCCTCGTCCGACAGCATCGGCGAATACTCAAGGACCGGCGCGCTGACCATCAACTCCACGTCTTGGGCCAGCTGCTTCACGATATGCGCCGGCACGCGTGGTGACGACTTGATCTCCTCGGCCAGGATCGCCCGCACGCGCGGCAGGCTGTCCCGCGCCAGCCGCTCCATCACCTCGATCGCAAGATCGCGCACGCGGTGCGCTTCGTCCGCTTCAAGCCCGGGCACCAGCCGCCCAATCTTGCGCGCCAGCTCGCAACGCACGTCGTCGTCGCTGTCGTCAGTCAAAGCCTTGTTCGCTTGCTGCGGGGTGGAGGGATTGGCGGCGACAAGCCTGCGCACGTCGACCGCTTCGTCGGCCGCCAGATAATACAGTATTTCCGGCTCCACGTCCGGCCGGCCGGCCAGAAATCGGCGCGCCTTCAGCGCATGCGACTCAAGCGCCGCGCGCGCTTCCTCATAAGACATCTTGCCCTTGCGGGCTTCCTGCCCCGCAAGTCGTTTGATCAGCCGTTTGAGCATGACGTCACCTTTTGCATGGGCTGAGCCAGTACGACGCGATTGCGCCCTTCGCGCTTCGCTGCGTGAAGCGCGCATTCCGCGCGCCCGAAAAGATCTTCAAGCGTCTCGCCGTCTTCCGGCTCGCCCACCGCACAGCCCGCCGAAATGCCGACTTCGCCGTGAACGCCGAGCGTGCGCGCTACGCCGATTAAATCCGCGCACAAGCCCGCCGCCCGCAACATAGGATCCGGCAACGCATCGGTCAGAACCGCGAACGATTCTTCATCCAATCGCCCGGCAAGCTCGCCCTCGCCGCACGCATGCGCGAGCGATCGCCCTACCTCGGCCAAAAATTCTTCACCCGTTGCAGACCCGGGCAACTGACTGATCTCTTCAAGATGATCGCAGTCGAAAACGAAGAGCGTGAGCCCGCGCCCCGCCCGCGCCGCCGCAGAGAGCTTCTTGTTCGCCTCGCTAAGGAACGTGCGCCGGTTGAACAGCCCCGTCACCGCGTCCCGCCGCAGCATCGCACCGGTGTCGAGCAGCTGCGCCAGCGCCAACGCGACGCCGAGATGCGGCACGATCGCGTCGATCAGCAAACGCTCCAGGTCACTGTAAGCGCCCTTCGATGCTTCGCGCGACAGTCGGACGTTCCCGTTCGGCTTGCCTTGATAGCTCGTCACGACCTCCCGAACGTGCGAGAGCCCGCCGGCGCTCTCGCCCACGCCGACCAGAACGTCGGACCCTAGCGCCCGAATGACGACCGCATCCGACTCCGTCGCCGCCGCCAGCGCATCGGCAGCGGCGAGCATCATACGCCGCGGTTCCACCTGCGCACGCACGGCATCGACGATGGCGTCGATCAAATCCTCGCGCTTCCTCGCGTGCGCCACGTCTCGCTCGCAGATCCGAATCTCTGTGACATCCCGCGCCACGCCGCGAACCCCGCGCCAGTTTCCGTGCGCGTCGAGTACGGGCGAAGCCGTCACCGCAATACAGCTCTCCGCACCCGCCTTCGAGGTCAGCCAGATCTCGCGGCCGCTGACGTGCTCGCGCGTCGTGAACGGCAAGGCCTCGAGACCGCCGAACACCTTCGCCGGTTGCGCGCCGTGCAATTCCGCCGCGTCAAATCCAAGAAGGCCGCCCGGCGACACCCACGAGAACACACCCGCGGCATCCGTCTCGAAGGCAAAATCGGTAAAGCACAGCGCCAGATCGCGAAACAGATCGCGCGAGGCCGCCAGCGCCGCCATCACGTTCGTCTCCAGCGTGATCTCGCGCCCGATGACGAACACTTGACCGACCGGCACCGGCATAATCGCAAAGTCGAAACAACGCGACGCACCGCCGGCGCGATCCGGCACGGCGACTTTCACCGCCTGCGCACAATCTTTGAGCCGGGCGTCGATGATCAGCGCGCGCAAACTCGACGGCAACTCGCCGCGCCCGCACAACGGTTCGGCGGCGGCGTTCGCCATCACAAGGGTACCGTCGCCGCGCACGACAAAAGCCGGTGAGGCGCTGGCGCGCACCTGCGCGACCGCCCAACCCGTGGCGTCCCAATCGTTCTGAACCGTTGCCGGCGCGACGCCGCGCATCAGTCACCCCCTGGGCGCGACCCTTCTGGTTCCACCCAGAGAAAAGTTAGGCTACCCCCGCTTAACTTCACGCTGAGCAGAGTGGTTAATGTTGGGTTGCGATCAGGCGGCCGATGACGCATCTTCCGCCCGCTCATGACCTTGCCCCCAGCAGATCCGCCGGATTTCACGAAAATCGACGTCTGGGTGTTCGACCTGGACAACACGCTCTATGCGCCGTCCTGCAACCTGTTCGCGCAGATCGACGTCAAGATGCGGGCCTTCATCAGCGAGCTTCTGGGGGTGGACGGCGACGAGGCCTACCGCCTGCAGAAACAGTACTACCGCGACCACGGCACAACGCTGTCGGGACTGATGACGGTCCACGGCATCGAGCCGAAGCGCTTCCTCGACTTCGTCCACAACATCGACGTGACGGTCGTCCCGCCCAACCCTGAACTCGCGACAGCGTTGGAGCGCCTGCCCGGCCGCCGCCTGGTGTTCACGAACGGCACGGTCGCGCACGCCACGCGCGTGCTGAATCAAATCGGCATCCACGATCACGTCGAAGACATCTTCGACATCGTCCACGCCGACTTCATTCCAAAGCCCAAGCGCGAAACCTTCGAACGCTTCGTGACCAAGCACGGCATCGAACCCAAGAGCGCCGCCATGTTCGAAGACCTCGATCGCAACTTGGCCCCTGCCTACGACTTGGGTATGACGACCGTGCTGGTGCGCGACGCGAACGGCCACGCGGACCCTGCGGTGCGCAGCTGGGGCGAAGCGCCCGACGCACCGCACGTCCACTACCGCACGGAAGACCTCGCCCGCTTCCTCTCGACCATCCGACTCCGGAGCCCGCAACAATGAGCTGGAACAAACTGCAGATCACGATCGACGAGGCCTGGGAATCGCGCGACAGCATCTCGCCCGCGAGCCACGGTCCCGCGCGCAAGGCGGTCGAAGAAACGCTGGCCGCGCTCGACGCCGGCGAATTCCGCGTCGCCGAAAAAACCGGCGGCGAATGGCACACGCATCAATGGATCAAGAAGGCGGTGCTGCTCTCATTCCGCCTGAACCCGATGGAGCCCATCCCCGGCGGCCCCGGCGGTGCGCACTGGTACGACAAGGTCCCATCGAAATTCGCCAGATGGACGGCCGAAGACTTCTCGCGCGCCGGCTTCCGCGCCGTGCCCGGTGCGATCGTCCGCCACTCCGCCCACATCGCCCGCGGCGCGGTGCTCATGCCGTCCTTCGTCAACGTCGGCGCCAATGTCGGTGAAGGCACCATGGTCGACACCTGGGCCACCGTCGGCTCTTGCGCGCAAGTCGGCAAGAACTGTCACATCTCCGGCGGTACCGGTTTGGGCGGCGTCCTCGAACCGCTGCAAGCGAACCCCGTCATCATCGAAGACAACTGCTTCATCGGCGCGCGCGCCGAAGTCGCCGAAGGCGTCATCATCGGCGAAGGCAGCGTCATCGGCATGGGCGTCTTCATCAGCGGCTCGACAAAGATCGTCGACCGCGCCACCGGCCAAATCCACACTGGCCGCGTCCCGCCCTATTCCGTCGTCGTCTCGGGCACGATGCCAGCAGGCCCCGACCGCCCATCGCTCTATTGCGCCGTCATCGTCAAAACCGTCGACGAACGCACGCGCTCGAAGACGTCGATCAACGAACTGCTGCGCGACTAACCGCGTCGAAGACCGGGCAAACCGTCGATGCTCTCGGCGTTCGAGACATAGCGGCGCTCGGCCCACTCTTCTTGCGAACGGTGATTGATCGCGCGCTTCAATTGATCGCGCTCGCTCTTGAACTCGAAGAACGGCACGCCCCAGCCGCAACTGTCGGCGATCCGTTCGACATCGACGAAGATGATGTTGCGCGCACGCTCGATGTCCGGAAAAAGGCCAAGCTCCTTGTCGAATCCCGGCTCGTCGAACTGCATCACTTGCGCCTTACCGTAGAGACGCAGGATCATCGCCGGTCCCTCATACGCACAGAACATGATGGTGATGCGCCCGTTCTCCCGAACATGCGCAACGGTCTCGATGCCCGATCCGCCGAGATCCGCATAAGCGACCCGCGTTGGCGAAATAAGGCGAAAACAGTTATAGCCCTTCGGACTGACATTCACGTGTCCGGTCGAAGAAAGCGGAGCCGTCGCGACAAAGAACATCTTCTGACGGCCGATGAAGGCGGCGAGATCGTCGTCGATCTGGCTGTAGGTCTTTGCCATCAAAACACCTCTCGCTTCGTTCGCCCGGCCACAATCAAGATCAAGCGAAACACCCGCACAAGAGGCGGAACGTCACGGAGATGCCGATGCGAAACCTGGCCGACCTCGGCGCCAAAGCCGGCGCTCTCCTCAAAGCCCGCGGCGAACGCATAGCGGTCGCAGAATCTTCGGCCGGCGGCCTGATCTCGGCAAGCTTGCTCGCCGTCCCTGGCGCGTCCGCCTACTTCATGGGCGGCGGCATCATCTACACCGCGCGCGCTTTCAAGGGGCTACTGGGCTTGCAGCGCGAAGACCTAAAAGACATGCGCTCATCCAGCGAGCCCTACGCCGCCTTCCTCGCCGAAACCACCCGCGCCAAACACCGCGCCGACTGGGGCCTCTCCGAAACCGGCGCGGCAGGCCCCACGGGCAATCCTTACGGCGACCCAGCAGGCCATACCTGCTTTGCCGTCGCGGGCCCGCTCACCGAAGCGCGCACCTTGCGCACCGCCAGCGACAACCGCGTCGAAAACATGTGGGCGTTCGCCGAAGCGGCGCTCGGCCTGTTGGTCGAGGCGATCGAACGCGCCCCGCCGGTCAGCACGTCATAGCGGCGACGCCGCGCTGATCTCGTACATGTGAAGATTGCGGTCGGACACGCCGATCTCCGTCCACGCCGCGCGCCAGGCGTTGAGATGCGGCATCTTGAAATGCGTCTGCAGCGCGTCCTTGTCGCGCCACGCCTCGAACACATGCACGACGCTGGGGTCCAGCACGTCGACCGAGTACGAATAGTCGATGCATCCGTCCTCCGCGCGCGAGGCCTTGATCATCTTCTCCATCTCGCCGCGCGCCGACCCAAGTTTGGACGGCTCGATGCGCACAGTCCCGGCGACGATGATCATGATTGCGGCGCCGCCGGCATCATCTGCTGCAGCACCGCCGGATCGATCCCCATCGCCTGCACGAACGGCATGAACATCTGCGCCTGCGCGTTGCCGGTCGGGCCCACCGTAATGCCGCCGTCGACGACCAGTGCATGACCGTTGACGAAGCTGGACCCATCAGACGCCAAATAAAGCGCCGCCTCCGCGATATCGTGCGGCAAACCCGTACACGGAATCGGTTGCGCGTTCTTGCCCGCTTCGGTCACAGCGGCGACCGTCTGATCGGCCACCTGCGTCGCAAGCCCGATCCCCTTGGCGAAGATCGGCGTCGCGATCAGCCCGGGACAAAGGCAATTCACCCGAATATTCATCGGGCCAAGCTGCGCCGCCGAAAGCTTCGTCAGATGCACGATCGCGGCCTTCGCCACCGAATAGAGAAACGGCCCAAACCCGTTCTGCAACCCGGCGATCGACGCCGTCGAAATGATCGACCCGCCGCCCTGCTCGCGCATAATGGGAACCGCGTGCTTGATGCCCAGCATCGCGGCCCGCACATGCAAGTGCATGACCGCGTCGAAACTCTCCGCCGTCACGGTCTCCATGTTCTCGAGCGGCCCCGGCGACCCCGCATTGTTGAACAGACAGTCGACGCGTCCGAACGCCTTCTGCGCCAGATCGATCGCCGCCTTGATGTCGCCTTCGTTCGTGACATCGCAACGGATGTAGCGCACCGCCTTGCCGTGCTCTTCCTCCATGCGCGCGCCTTTGTCGTCCTGGATGTCGGCCGCGATAACCTTAGCGCCCTCTTTCACGAATAGGTCGACTGTGCCGCGACCGATCCCGGACGCCGCTCCTGTGATCACGGCCACTTTTCCGCTGAGACGTCCGGTCATGCCTTATCCTCGCCGTTAATCGGGTTCTGGTTTGATTGACCCTGCTCAAGGGTCGGTTCTAAATCTCCGCCATGGAAACACAAGTGCGCGCGCGACTCGCCGACCCACTCCCCCTCGCCCAAGACCTCATTCGCTGCCGTAGCGTCACGCCGCACGACGCCGGCGCCATCGCCGTGCTCGAAACCGCGCTCAAAGCCTTAGGCTTCACCTGCACACGCTTGGCCTTCGACAGCGGCGGCCCCAAGATCGAGAACCTCTACGCGCGCCTGGGCACCGCCGCCCCCAACTTCTGCTTCGCCGGCCACACCGACGTGGTTCCGCCCGGTGACACGTCGACCTGGCGCTTCGACCCCTTCGCTGCGACCGTCGACAGCGGCACGCTCTTCGGCCGCGGCGCCGCCGACATGAAGAGCGCGATCGCCGCCTTCATCGCCGCCATCGCGCGCACTGCAGACCGCCACGCCAACCGCGGCTCGATCAGCCTCCTGATCACCGGCGACGAAGAAGGCCCCGCCGTCGACGGCACCACGCGCGTGCTCGACTGGCTCAAGGAAAACGGCGAACGCCTCGACCACTGCATCGTCGGCGAACCGACGGCCGAACACACGGCCGGCGACACCGTGAAGATCGGCCGCCGCGGCAGCCTCACCGGCTACCTACGCGTCAAAGGCATGCAAGGCCACGTCGGCTACCCCGACCGCGCCAAGAACCCGATCCCCGGCCTCGTCGCCGTGCTGCAACGCCTGACAGCGCGCAAGCTCGACACCGGCACCGAACACTTCCAGGCCTCGAACCTCGAAGTCACCACCGTCGACGTCGGCAACCCGGCGACGAACGTGATCCCCGCCGAAGCCCGCGCGACGTTCAACATCCGCTTCAACACCGAACAAAACGCGCAAGCCCTCGAAGACTGGATCACCGGCGAATGCAACGCCGCACTCACGCCCCTAAAGCTTCAGCACGAAATCAAATTCAACCGCGGCGCCCATCCCTTCCTGACCAAGCAAGGCACGTTCACCGCCCTCCTCGATGAAGCGATCACCAAGGCGACGGGCGACCACCCCAATTTCTCGACGACCGGCGGCACGTCCGACGCGCGCTTCATCCATCACCACTGCCCCGTCGCCGAAATCGGCCTCGCCGGCACGACGATGCATAAGACAGATGAACGCGTCAGCCTCGCCGACCTCGAACGCCTGACCAAAATCTACGAAGCCATCCTCGACGCCTATTTCGCGAAGGCCCAAACATGAGCGTCGACTTCGCCTACATGCGCCGCTCCGTCGACGCCGCGTTCGATCTCGTCGTCCGCGACCAGCGCGCTTGGTCGAAATTCGACCTGACGGCGGAGGGCTTCTACCGCTCTTTCGCCGCGATGTTCGTCGTCTTGCCGCTCAACATCGTCATCGACCTCATCGCGAACCAAGTCGCCGCCGCCGAACGCATCCGCCAAGGTAAACCCGCCGTAGACGCAGCCTACGGCTTCGCCGATGCCCTATTCTCGACGGTAGCGCTGTCGGTACAGTGGCTTCTGTTCCCGATCGCGATGATCTTCCTGCTGCGCTACCTCGACCTCGCGCAGCGCTACGCCACGCTGATCATCGCGCACAATTGGGCAACGGTCGTCATCTGGCTGTTCTACCTGCCGCCGTTCCTGCTCTATGCCGCCGGCATCATCTCCTCCAGCCTCGCGATCGACCTCAACCTCGTCATCTTGGGTCTCACGCTCTACTACCGCTTCTACATCGCGCAGACGGCGCTGGGCACGACGTGGCTGCTCGCGGCAGGCATCGCGATGATCGACTTCCTGCTCCAGGCCAACTTCCTCTTCGGCCTATCGCAGATCGCCGGCCTCTGGGTCGCCGACGCGACATGAGCGATGCGCCAATAGCGATCTTCGACTCCGGCGTCGGCGGCCTCACTGTCGCCGCCGCCATCGCCAAGCTTCTGCCGAACGAGCGCCTGGTCTATCTCGGTGACACAGCCCGCCTCCCCTACGGCACCAAGAGCGCCGAAACGGTCACGCGCTACGCCGTGCAAGCGACGCGCGCGCTGATGCGCTTCGAACCGAAGATGATCGTCATCGCCTGCAACACCGCCTCCGCCGTCGCGCTCCCCGTTCTGACCGCTGCTTACGGATCGACGCCCGTGGTCGGCGTCGTCGAGCCTGGCGCGCGCGCCGCCGTCGCCGCCAGCCGCGGCGGCACCATCGCCGTCATCGCGACAGAAGGCACAGTCCGCGGCGGCGCCTACCTCCGCGCGATACATGCGCTCAAACCCGACGCAAAGGTCGTGCAACGCGCCTGCCCGCTCTTCGTCGCGCTCGCCGAAGAAGGCTGGACCGAAGGCCCCGTCCCCGAGCTCGCCGCCGAAAAATACCTGAAGGATATCTTCGCGGCCGCCGACAGCCCCGACACGCTCGTCCTCGGCTGCACGCACTTCCCGATCCTGGTGAACGCGATCGCCAAGGCCGTCGGCGCCAACGTCACGCTCGTCGACAGCGCCGCGACAACGGCGCGCGAAGTCGAAACGATCCTCGACGACCGCAACCTCCGCCGCACCGGCGCAAAGCAAAAGTCGACCTTCTTGGGCACCGACGCCCCCGAACGCTTCGCCCGCGCCGGCAGCTTGTTCTTGGGGTCGCAGATCGCGCCCGATCAGGTCGAACTCATCGACCTCGCGCCGTAATCGACGCGCACCAGATAAAGCCCATCCGGCGGCGCCACCGGCCCGCATTCGCTGCGGTCACGCGCCGCAAGCGCGGCGGCGACATCACCCGCCGTCCACTTCCCCACGCCCACCATCTTCAACGTGCCGACGATCGACCGCACCTGATGATGCAGAAACGACCGCGCCGAAGCCTCGATCCGGATCTCTTCACCCACGCGCGCAACATTCAGCACATCGAGCGTCTTCATCGGCGACTTCGCCTGACACTCCGCCGCCCGAAACGTCGTAAAATCGTGCAGCCCGACCAACCGCTGCGCCGCCTCATGCATCGCCGCAGCATCTAGCGCCGCCTGCACATGCCACACCTGCCCCGCGCTCAACGTCAGCGGACTGCGCCTATTGACGATACGATAGAGATAATGCCGCGCCGTCGCCTGAAACCGCGCATGAAAATCATCGGCGACAATCTCAGCCTCAAGAACCGAAACCGGATGCGGCCGCAAATGCGCATTCAATGCATCGCGCATCTTGTCCGGTGCCAAAACCTTCTCGATATCCGCATGCGCCACCTGCCCCAGCGCATGAACACCGGCATCCGTTCGCCCCGCAGCCGCAACATTCACCGCCTCGCCGCTCAACTTCAGGATTGCCTGCTCAAGCGACGCCTGCACCGACGGCCCATTGTCCTGCCGCTGCCAACCGGCAAACGGCCGCCCGTCATACTCGATCGTGAATTTCCACCGCGCCATGGTCAGTCGAACTTCGGCGGCAACGAAAACCCGCGCAGAAATTCGGCCACACCCTGCGCGCCACGTCCGGCACGCTGAAGCACCTCGATCGAAACCGCGCCGTCACCGCACGCAACGACAAGCGGCGCGCCGACAATCGCCCCAGGCGAACCTTTACCGGCAACCGCCTTCACCTGCAAAATCTTGAGCCGCGCGTCGCCCGCCATCGTCCACGCCCCAGGCTGAGGATTGAGCCCGTGCACATGCCGCACGATCTCGCGCGCCGGCCGTGCCCAATCGATGCGCGCCTCCTCCGGCACAATCTTCTTCGCGTAGGTGATGCCCTCACCGCTCTGCGCGACTTCGCGCGCACGCCCATCAGCCAACGCCTCAAGACTCGTGACCATCAGCTTGGCGCCTTCATGCGCCAAAACCTCTTGCAGTTGCCCCGTCGTCGTCTCATCGCCGATCGGCGTGCGCCATGTCGAAAGCACCGGCCCGGTATCGAGCCCCACCTCCATCCGCATCACCATCACGCCGGTCTCGTTGTCGCCGGCCATAACCGCACGATGGATCGGCGCCGCCCCCCGCCAGCGCGGCAACAACGACCCATGCAAATTGAAACACCCCAGCCGCGGCGCATCGAGCACCGCCTTCGGCAACAACAGCCCGTAAGCCACCACCACAGCCGCATCGAGCGACAACGCCGCAAACGCCGCCTGCTCGTCCGCCCCCTTCAACGAAACAGGCACGCGCACCGGAATGCCGAATTCCTCCGCAGCAAGCTGTACCGGCGACGGCTGAAGCTTGTGCCCGCGCCCCGAAGGCCGCGGCGGCTGAGAATAGACAGCGGCCACCTCATGCCCGGCCGCGACCAGCGCACGCAACGTCGGCACCGCAAACGCGGGCGTGCCCAGAAACGCGAGGCGCAATTTGGTCATCACCGAAGGGATAACGAAGTCGGGCGGCGGATCAAGCGCTCTCGCGCTCGGCGCCCTTGCGCGCCTTGGCGAGTTTCTTGAGCATCATCTCGCGCTTCAGGCGCGACAGATGGTCGATGAAGAGGATGCCTTCCAGGTGATCCATCTCATGCTGGATGCAGACCGCCAGCATCCCGTCGCAATCGATCTCCTGTTGCTTCCCGTCATAGTCGAGGAACCGCACCCGAACCTGCGCCGGCCGCTCGACCTCTTCATAGAGATCCGGAACCGACAAACACCCTTCCTCGCACAACACAAGATCGTCGGAAGCCCAGACGATCTCCGGGTTCACGAAGAACCGCGGCTCACGCTCGGCCTTCTTGTCTTTCTTGTCCTTGTCGCTCTTCGGCGCGCCCTCGTCCTCATCGTCGCCGGGCTTCCCCAAATCCATGACGATCACGCGCTTCGCCACGCCGACCTGGATCGCGGCCAACCCAATCCCGGGCGCCTCGTACATCGTCTCCAACATGTCATCCATGAGACGACGAATCTCATCCGTCACCTCGGCAACAGGCTCGGAAACCTGCTTCAGGCGCGGATCGGGAGCCACAAGAATGGGTCGTAAAGCCATACTCCGGACGTAGGGCAACACCACGAAACCGTCAAGACGGCGGTATGGTTAGGCCGCCCTCAAAGCCGCGGATCGACCGGTTCGCTTTCCAGGGCCAGCACGGCAAACACGCACTCGTGGACTTTCCGCAACGGCGCCCGCGCCACGAACCGGCTCAAGCCCTCATGCCCCAATGAGAATTCGCGCAGTGCCAAGGACCGCTTCCCGCCAAGCCCCCGCTCGCGCAGCCGGACGAGATGCTCCGGCGCGTCATACTCCGGCCCATAGATGATGCGCAGATACTCGCGCCCGCGCACCTTTAGCGCCGGCTGAACCAACCCTTTGGCGCCTTGCGCGATGAAAGATAGCGGCTTCACCACCATCCCCTCGCCGCCCTTGCCCGTCGCCTCTTCCCACCACTCGACGATCTCGTCCAACGCCGACGCATCGTCCAGCCGCGCGGTGCGCCAGCGCGTCGCCATCACAATCGGCCCGCCCTGCGCTGCCAACCGTTCCGCGACGCCCATGTGCCACAAATGGTCTTTGTCGAAGTGAACCACGCCCTCGCTCGCCAGCAAATGAAACGGCGCAACGCGCAAATCGGCGGCGCTCCCGACCGGCCACACATAAGGCGCCCAAGCCTTCGCGTAACGTTCGGCCCGCCCGAGGCGCTCGCCAAGCCGGTCGCGCAAAGCCTCAACGGCGACACCGCGCGCGGTGGCACGCGCCGCCGCATCGCGTGAGGCTTGCAGCCCCGCCAGCGCCGACGCGCCCACCTGCATATACTGCTGATCGATCAGGGCTGAAGCCTTGGCCGACCACGGCATGATCTCCGCGTCGAGCAAGAGCCAATCGGTCGTCAATTCCTCCCACAGCCCGGCGCGATCGGCAGCAGTGCGCAAAGCATCAAGCACCGCATCCGTCATCGCACGCTCGCCGAAGAACCCGCGTCCCGTCCGCGTCCAGATCGCACCCGCCTCCGAACCCACGGTACCAAACCGCTTGCGCGCAACTTCATCGTCGCGGCACAACGCAATGACCGCGCGCGAGCCCATGTGCTTCTCTTCGACGACGATCGTCTCCTGTCCCCGCCCGCGATAGGACAAGAACGCCTCCTCCGGCCGCTCCAGCCAACCGTCGCGCGCGCTCGTCTCAACGGGCGACATCGTCGGCGGCAGATAGACAAGCCACTGCGGCGCGATCGCAAACCGGCTCATCACCTCAAGCGCGGCCGCTGCATTTTCCTCCGGCACGACGATGCGCTTCATCAACGACGTGTCGATCCACCGCCGCCCCGACACATCCGCATAGTCGAGCATGTCGTCCGCATCGGCCTGCCCCGTACGAACGCCAACGTCAGCGCCCAGTGGCTTAATCGGCTCGAAATACACACGCCTCGCCGGCACAGCGACGAGATCCTTCTCCGGCCACCGCAGAGCGGTCAGCCGTCCGCCGAACACGCATCCCGTATCGATGCAGATTGTGTTGTTCACCCACTCCGCGTCGACCACCGGCGTATGCCCGTAAACGATCGTCGTCTTACCGCGATACTTCGCCGCCCAATCGAGCCGCACCGGGAAACCGTACGAGTCGATCTCGCCACTCGTCTCGCCGTAAAGCGCAAAGTCGCGCACCATCGGCGACCCGCGCCCGATCATCTCTTCGCGCAAACCGGCGTGCGCGACCGCGAGCCGCCCGCCGTCTAACCAATAATGACTGCGCAGATCGTCGAGGAACGAACGTACCTTGCCTTTGAACGCACCGTCCTCGCCCGCCATCTGGTCGATCGTTTCCTGAAGCCCATGCGCAACCTTCACATCCCGCCCGTCCAGCCACCGGCTGAGCTTGCGATCATGATTGCCTTGTACGATCAGCGCAGACCCCGCCTCGACCATGGACATGACGATGCGCAGCACGTCCGGCGAGCGCGGCCCACGATCCACCAAGTCGCCGACATACACGGCCTTGCGCCCAACCGGCGCCTCGACATGCACGCTCCGGTCCGCACCCCAAGCAACGCGATAGCCAAGCAGCGTCAGCAATTCTTCCAGCTCATCGGCGCAGCCATGCACGTCGCCGATAATGTCGAAGGGCCCGGCCTCGCCGCGCTTGTCCGTCCACAACGGCCGCAGCTCGACACGCGCCGCATCGATCGCCTCCGCCGACGACAGCTTCCACACCTGCCGAAACCCTTCTCGCGCCAAGCCGCCTAACCCGCGCCGGATCTCGCTGATCATCTGTTGCGGCACACGTGGCCCGAAGTCGCGATCCGGCCGCGTCCTGTTGCGCGCAACGCAAACGTCGAGGCCCGGATCAATCACCACCGCAACCGGCAGCGCATGCCAGCGCCGCGCAATCTCAACCCAACTCTTGCGATCCGCCGCCCGCACGTTCGTCGCGTCGATCACCGCAATCCGCCGGTTCTTCAGCCGCTTCTCCGCAATCGCGCGCACCAGATCAAACGCATCGTTGCTGACGCCCTGATCGTTCGGATCGTCCGAGACCAAACCGCGGCAGGCATCCGACGACACAATCGCGGTCGGTTTAAAGTGCTTCGCCGCGAACGTACTCTTCCCCGACCCCGTCGCACCGATCAGAACGACGAGCGAAAATTCCGGCACATCCAACACTTCCGGCGACGGCGCTCTCATCTCTCGAACACCGCCATCTGCGTCGGCGGCCCATACGCAGCATGAGCCTCACCCACATCGCGATACGAAACCGCATAGCCATACCGCGCGCCAACCGATCCCGCCCACGCCGCGAACTCAGCGCGAGTCCACTCAAACCGATGATCGGGATGCCGGAACGTCCCCGCTGCGAGCGCCGGAAACAGCACATTGTACTCAACGTTGGGCGTCGTCACGACGACAAGCTTGGGTCGCGCGCTGTCGAATACAACCTTCTCAAGCGCCGGAATACGATCCGCGTCCAGATGCTCGATCACCTCAACCAGCGTCGCCGCATCGACATCACCCCACCGCTCGTCGCGATAGGTCAGCGCGCCGTGCAGCAGCGTCACACGCCCTTCCGGCGGCCCACCGGGCTCATGAAGTTTCAGCCGCTCCGCCGCAACCTCAAGTGTCCGCGACGAAGCATCGAGCCCGACAATCCGCTCGAACTGCCGCCCGCGCACCAATCGCCCGATGAGCTTGCCCTCGCCGCAACCCAAATCTGCAACCGCGCTCACGCCCTTTTCGGTCAATACACCGATCACAGCGGCCATGCGCAAATCGTTCAACCGAACCGGCGCCTCAAGCGCCTCCTCACGCGACGCCCGCACCTCGGGATCGGCCGCGACGTCCGCCGCATCGTCGCGCGCAAGGCGAAGCAAAGCGGCACGCGCCAACCCGCGCCGCTTCTTCAAATAGCGCAGTGTGATCAGTTCTTTCGACGGATGCGTCGAAAGCCAAGCGCCCGCCTTGGCAAGCAACTTCTCGACCTCGTCGTCGCCGACCCAATAGTGCTTCTCCTCGTCAAGCACCGGAATCAGTACGTAGAGATGCGACAACGCCTCCGCCAAGCGCTGCTCGCCGCGAAGCGTCAACGCCACATAGCGCGACGCCGCGCCATCGACGAGCACCCGCTCGAACGCAACCTCCCAGCCCAACGGCTCGAACAGACTGCGCAACAACGCCTCGCCGCCGCGCGCCGGCAACGGACAAACCGAAATCACGAGCGGAATTTTCGAATCCGCAAGCGTCTGCCGCTCCTTCGACTGCCCCGTCATCGCCGTGCGAAACGCGCGATTCATCGCCACCGACAAAAAAGACGACGCCGCATAAGGCCGATCGTTCACATATTGGTCGAACAACCCCGGCCCGTCGCCGCGCCCGCGCACCAGGTCAATCGGATCAATGTCGAGCGTCAGCACAGCCTCGCATCGCTCGGCCGTCGCTTCTGGAAAGAAGACGACCGCCTTCCCGAAGGCGACCTCGACCTCATGCACCCGCTCCGGGTGCTTCATCAGAAGAAACCCAAGGTCGGTGGCCGGTCGATGATCAGTAGCAATGGACAGAAACATTGGAATAAGACGCGCCAAAGTGCGCCAGACGTTTAGACGCTGCGCCGCCCGCCTGCCAGTGTCTTTCGAAAGACTACATCGCCCGCCGCGCTGCAAAAGCCGCAGCGAGCGTACCTTCGTCGAGGTAATCCAACTCGCCGCCGACCGGCACGCCGTGAGCAAGCCGCGTAACCGCAACCCCTAGGGGGGCAAGCAGATCGGTGACGTAGTGGGCCGTTGTCTGCCCTTCGACCGTGGCGTTGAGGCCCAGCACCACTTCGCGCATGCCGCCCGCTTTCACACGTTCGACCAGCGCGCCGATGTTCAGTTGATCGGGTCCCCGCCCATCGAGCGCCGACAGTGTTCCGCCCAGCACGTGATACCGCCCGCGAAACACCCCGGCCCGTTCCAGCGCCCACAAATCGGCCACGTCCTCAACCACGCAGATCAGCGAACTGTCGCGGCGCGGATCGGTGCACACCGAGCATGGATTCGCGGAATCGAGATTGCCGCAGGTGTCGCAGGCCTTGATCGTGCGCCCCGCTTCTTCGAGCGCCGCGGTCAGCGGCTGAAGCAGCGTCTCTTTCTTCTTGATGAGCACCAGCGCCGCACGCCGCGCGGAACGTGGGCCCAGTCCCGGCAACCGCGCGAGCAGCTGCACCAAACGTTCGATCTCAGGCCCGGAAAGCGGTGCGGCCATGCTTAGAGCTTGAACCCCGGCGGCAACGGCAATCCACCCGTGACCTTGGACATCTCGTCCGCCATCAGCGCATCGACCTTCGCGCGCGCGTCGTTGATCGCGGCGACGACCAAGTCTTCCAGCATGCCCGCGTCCTTCGGATCGATCAGCGACGGATCGATGCGCACGTTCCGGGCAAGGCCCTTGCCGTTGATCGTCACGCGCACCATGCCCCCGCCCGATTGCCCTTCGGCCTCGATCAGGTTCACGCGCTCCTGCGCTTCCTGAAAGCGCGATTGCAGCTGCTGCGCCTGCTTCATCAGATCGCCGATATTCTTCATGACGCCTCGTCGCTCTCACTGTCGGGCTCAGGCACGAATTCGTCGCGGTCGCGAACGGTCACGATGCGCGCGCCCGGAAACACGGCCATCGCGGCCTTGAGCAAAGGATCCTGGGCCGCAGACGCACGCCGCGCCTGATCGGCCGCCTCGCGTTGATGTGCGAGCGTCGGCTCTCCCTCCGCGCTCGACACGGAAACGACCCAGCGCTCGCCCGTCCACTTCGCAAGCTTGTCGGAAAGCTCACCCGGGAACGACGCGTTCGCACCGGCCGCAAGCCGAAGCTCCAACCGCCCGCGCTCGAAGCGCACCAAATGAACCGAATTTTCCAAAACGTAGACCAGCCGCGCCTCGCGGCTCTCGCGCGCTAGCGCCACGATACCGAGAAAATCCTGCACGACGACACGCGGGGCCGCAGGCGGCGCGCTCGCCACCGGCGGCGCGGACGGCGCAGGCTCGCTACGCGCCGTCGCCGTCTCGCCGCGCCCACTCATCAACGGCCGAGGCGCAGGAGGCGGCGCCGGCGAAGCCGACACACCGCGCGGCGCGGACGCCTGAACCGGCGCGGACCCGGCGCTCTTCACCAATTGATCCGTAGGCGGAAGCTCTGCCGCGTACCCGATGCGGATCAACGCCATCTCCGTCGCCGCCGCTGCATCAGGCGCGGTCTGCACTTCGGTCAGCGCCTTGAGCAACAGCTGCCACGTGCGCGCCAACTGCGGCACCGTAAGCTTGCTGGCGATATCCGCAATTCGCTTCGCCTCTTCCGTCCCGGCACCCGTGTTCGGCGCACCCTGAACCACCCGCGCGCGCGTCGCCTCGTGGCAAATCTGAGTCAAATCCTGCAGCACCGCCAAAGGATCCGCGCCGGAATCGTACTGCGTGCGAAACACGGTCAGCGCCTCGGCGATCTGCCCGCGCATCAACTGTTCGAACAGCTCAAGCCCACGCGAACGATCGGCCAGCCCCAGCATCGTGCGCACGGGCTCTTCCTCGATCGTGCCCCCGCCTGCATGCGCGAACGCCTGATCGAGCAGCGACAACGCATCGCGCGCCGACCCTTCCGCCGCGCGCGCGATCAACCGCAGCGCCGCGTCTTCGGCCGGCTGGTTCTCCGCCTTGCACACAAACGCCAAATGCGCGGTGAGATCGTCGAGCGTCACGCGCTTCAAATCGAACCGCTGACAGCGCGACAGCACCGTGA
Organism: Alphaproteobacteria bacterium; assembly: GCA_034440355.1. GTDB lineage: Bacteria > Pseudomonadota > Alphaproteobacteria > Micropepsales > Micropepsaceae > SZUA-430. The sequence continues at coordinate 30,910 of JAWXBY010000159.1, read as the reverse complement.
TCGGCACCTTGCGGATTTCCGTCGTCGCGAAAATAAACTTCACATGCGGCGGCGGCTCTTCCAACGTCTTGAGCAACCCGTTGAACGCCGCCTTCGACAGCATGTGAACTTCGTCGATGATGTAGACCTTGAACCGCGCCTCCGCCGGCGCATAGCGCACGCCGTCGACGATCTCGCGAATGTCGTCGATGCCAGTGCGCGAGGCCGCGTCCATCTCCAGCACGTCGACATGCCGCGACTCGGCGATCGACCGGCATGGATCGCACACGCCGCACGGCGCAATCGTGGGCTCCTTCAGTTTGCCGTCGGTCCCGATGCAGTTCAGCGCCTTGGCGACAATGCGCGCCGTCGTCGTCTTGCCGACACCGCGCACGCCGGTGAGCATGAACGCGTGCGCAATCCGCCCGGCCGCAAACGCGTTGCCCAGCGTGCGCACCATCGCCGACTGCCCGATGAACGCGTCTTCGAAATTCGTCGGCCGGTATTTGCGCGCCAGCACGCGATAGGCACCGTCGCCCTTGGCCGCGCCGCCCGTCAATCCGAGGCCCGGCTCGTCCGCACCAGCGTCCGAACCTTTGTCTTTCTTAGCCATGTGGAAATCCGTAGATGGGCGTAAGCCCACCGAAGCCTTTAGGCGAAGGTGGGAGGCTGATGAACGACCCGAGTCGAAACTCGTTACGGCTGCTTCCTTCCGGACCTGACCGGGTTGGCGAGAGACACGCCCGCCACCAACCTCCCGAAGGCACTATATCAGGGGGCCGCCCCCGAAAGGCAAGGTTTCGGGCGTTGCGGGCTCCACGTTGGCCGTGCAATGTCGCGCCCGATAAATCCTGTGGAAAGGCTGAGCGGCGGACCACCATGAGCCTCGTCTTGCCCAAAAATCCGAACGTCTTCGCGAATTCCCCCCTGGACCGCGCGGCACATTTGCGCACGAACCAGGAATGGTTGGCCGCCGCGCTCAGCGACAAGCGGACGCTCTTCATCCCGGTCTGGAAGCTGATGCCCTTCCTGATCAAGAACCGCGAAGGCCGCCGCGAGGCAGGCTGGATCACCGCGGAACTCGCCATGCCGCTCATGCGTCCGGGCGCGACGACGATCTTCCTCGGCGTCCATAAGGACATGCCGCATTTCGCAATCGACGTGTCGGGCTCGCCCGACCCCAGCGCCGACGGCGTGCTTGCGGGCCTCGGCACCTTCGCCGACCTACGAACCATCGCCGAAGAAATCGATCCCGGCGACGCCGCGATCTTGGCGCAAGCCAAGTCGGTCATCGACTGGCATCAACGCCACGGCTTCTGCGCCAACTGCGGCGGCCCGACGGTACAGGCCGACGCCGGCTACAAGCGCACCTGCGACGCCTGCAACACCGAACACTTTCCGCGCACCGACCCGGTCGTAATCATGCTAGCGCTGCAAGGCGACAGCTGCCTCTTGGGCCGCCAAGCCAAATGGCCGAACGGATTCTACTCCGCGCTCGCCGGCTTCGTCGAACCCGGCGAAACCATCGAAGAAGCCGTCGCGCGCGAACTGATGGAAGAAGCCGGGATCAAAATCGGCGACGTCCTCTTCCACTCCACCCAACCCTGGCCCTATCCGTCATCGCTGATGATCGGTTGCTACGCGAGAGCAACGACGACGGAAATCACGGTCGACCAAAACGAACTCTCCGACGCCCGCTGGTTCACCCGCGCCGAAGTCCGCGAGTCCCTCGAAAAGCGCGGCAAAGGCGAATTACGCATGCCGCCGCCCTTGGCGATCGCGCACCAACTGGTGAAAAGCTGGATCGAAGAGGGCTAGACCACATGACCCATGCGACGCGCGTCCTGGCCGAAGGCATCTATTTCGGCGAAGGCCCGCGCTGGCATCAAGGCCGCCTGTGGTTCAGCGACTTCTTCGCCCACGCCGTGAAGTCCGTGTCGCTGACCGGCGACCTGCGCACGGAATTCGAGATCGATGATCAACCCTCGGGTCTCGGCTGGTTGCCCGACGGCTCGATGCTGATCGTCTCCATGAAGAAGCGCCAAATCCTGCGGCGCACGAAAGACAGCAAGATCACCGTCCACGCCGACCTGAACCACATCGCGACGTTCCACTGCAACGACATGGTCGTCGATGCAAAAGGCTATGCCTACGTCGGCAATTTCGGCTTCGACCTCGATGCCGAACTCGCGGCGCGCGGCGTCGAGTCAGTTCTCGCCCAACATGTCACCGCAAAGCTCGCCTGCGTCTCGCCGACGGGCGCCGTAACCGTCGCCGCGACAGACATGCACTTCCCGAACGGCTCCGTGATCACGCCCGACGGTAAGACGCTCATCGTTGGCGAAACATTCGGCGGCTGCCTCACCGCCTTCGACATCGGCGCGGAAGGCAAACTCGGCAACCGCCGCGTTTGGGCTTCAACAACGCCCCGCGTGCCCGACGGCATAGCGCTCGACGCCAAAGGCAACATCTGGATCGCAAACCCCATCGCACCCGAATGCGCACTGATCGCACAAGGCGGCGAAGTCCTTCACGTCATCAATACGGATCAGCCCTGCTACGCCTGCATGCTGGGCGGCGACGACGGCCGCACCCTCTTCATGCTGACGGCCCCGCCGCTCGGGCCGGACGGCGTTCACAAGCCGGGCGGCAAAATCCTCACCGCCAAGGTCGACGTGGGACACGCCGGCAGGCCCTGACGAACCTACTGCGCAATCGTTTTGCGGAACGGGTGCGCCGGATAGACGCCCAAGATGCGCATGTGCGACGTGAAGAACTGCAGCTCTTCCAGCGCCAGCCGCACGTTGCGCTCTTCCGGATGCCCCTCGATGTCGGCGTAGAACTGCGTCGCCGTGAACGCGCCGTCGAGTTGGTAGGACTCAAGCTTCGTCATATTGACGCTGTTCGTCGCAAAGCCGCCCATCGCCTTGTAGAGCGCGGCCGGCACGTTGCGCACGCGAAACACGAACGTTGTCACCACCTGCTCCGGCCCGTACTCCGCGTCGTCCGGCTCACTCGACATGATGAGAAAGCGCGTCGTGTTGTGCGCGGCGTCCTCAACATTGGCCTTCAAAATATCGAGCCCGTAAATCTCGGCCGCCAGCGACGAGGCCAGCGCCGCCACCGTCGGATCCTTCGCTTCAGCAATGTGGCGCGCAGAGCCGGCCGTATCGGCGCCGATGATCATCTTGAGGCCCATAGAGCGAATGATGTTGCGGCATTGACCCAGCGCCGGGATCTGGCTCATCACCGATTTGATGTTCTCAAGCTTCGCGCCCTTCACCGCCATGAACTGATGATGGATGGGCAAAAAATGCTCGCCGATGATGTAGAGCCCCGACTCCGGCAGCAGATGATGAATGTCGGTGATCCGTCCGTGCAGCGAATTCTCCACCGGAATCATCGCAAGCCGGGCGTGCCCGTCCTTCACCGCCGCGAACACGTCCTCGAACGTCTGGCGCGGCAGCGCGGTCATCTGCGGAAACACTTCGCGGCACGCGAGATGCGAGTTGGCGCCGGCCTCGCCCTGAAACGCGATCGTGTTGGCCTTCGCGTTCATCGCTTCGCCCCAAGCAGCTGACGCGCCCGCGCCAAATCCTCAGGCGTATCGACGCCCAGCGGCACCACGTCCACAATCCGCACCACGATACTCATCCCCGCCTCCAGCGCGCGCAACTGCTCAAGCTTCTCGCGCTTCTCAAGGGGAGAGGGCGGCATGGCAACAAAGCGGTCAAGCGCCTTGCGCCGGTAAGCATAAATCCCGATGTGGTGATAAACCGGCCCCTCGCCCCACGGCGCCGTCGCCCGTGTAAAATAAAGCGCGCGCCCCTGGGTCCCGCTGGCGTCGATCGCCATCACCGCTTTCGTAACGTTTGGGTTCGTGCGCTCGGCCTCGTCTTTGATCTCGGTCGCCAGCGTCGCGATGTCGGCATTCGACGACGTCAGCGCATCGACGACGCCACGCACCAGCGCCGGATCGAGCGTCGGCAGATCGCCCTGCACATTGACAACAATGTCATGCCGCCGCGCCGCATCCAGCAGACTCGCCGCCTCGAAGATACGGTCCGACCCGGACGGATGATCGGGCTTGGTCAGCACCGCCTCGCCGCCTGCCCTTACGACCGCATCGACGATCTCGGCCTCCGCGCCCGCGACCACGACGCGTCCTGCTTTCGCCTCGCAAGCGCGACGCCACACGTGCACGATCATCGGCGCGCCGTGAATATCGGCGAGCGGTTTCCCGGGCAACCGCGTCGACGCCATACGCGCCGGTATCAGGATCAGAGGTTCGCTCATCTTCAATCAGTGTGTTCTAGGCTTCCGGCGCACACCAAAATGCGACGTTCCGCCGCAATGACCCGAAAGTCGCCCCCGCTATTGTCCCCCCGCTCTCACCCCGCGTTCGGTCTCCCGCGAGTGGGCTCTAAAGCCTTCGCTTAAGCAACGACCTTCCAAGGATTGCTCTATGGACTCCTTCGAGTGGAACAAGATTTTCGGCGCAATCCTCGGTACCGCGTTGTTCGTCGTTGCCCTGAACATAGTGGTCGGCGGCTTAATGACACCGCACAAGTCCGACAAGCCCGGCATGGAAGTGGTCGTGGCGGAAGGTCCCGCGACCGGTGAAGCGCCTGTCGCCGAAGTCGCCCCGGACTGGGGCACCGTCATTCCCGTGGCTGACGTCGCTGCCGGCGAAAAAGTCCACGGCCGCTGCCTGCAGTGCCACGACTTCGCGAAGGGCGGACCCAACAAGATCGGCCCGAATCTTTACGGCATCGTCGGTGGCACGCATGCGCACGCCGAAGGCTTCGCCTACTCGACCGCCATGGCCGCGCTGAAGGGCAAGACCTGGGGCTATGAAGAACTCGACGCGTTCCTGAAGAATCCGAAGGGCGCGGTTCCGGGCACGAAGATGGCGTTCGCCGGTCTGTCGAAAACGACGGAGCGCGTGAACCTGATCGCCTATCTCCGCACCCTGTCCGACGCGCCACTCGCCATTCCTGCGCCGAAGCCTGCTGAGCCAGCAGCTCCCGCCGTGGCACCGGCCGACGGCACGGAACCGGCCGGTGAACTTCAAGCGCCCGCGCCCGGCACGGCGCCGGCCCCTGGCGCTCCCGGCACGACGACACCCGGATCAGCGGAGCCTGCCGCAGCACCCGGCACATCGGCGCCGCCAAACCCGACGACGACCGCGCCGACCACCACACCAGCTCCCGCCACACCGGCTCCTGCGACGCCCGCGCCTGCAAAGCCGGCCGGCGGCGGCCACTGATCTGAATGCCCAAAGGCGCGCTCCTGTTTCAGGCCGTCGCCACGCGGCATGAAATGTGGACCGATCATCTGCGCCGCCTGATGCCGGAGCTCGACATCCGCATCGGTGAGGAAGACGCGCAGCCGGCCGACATCGTCTACTGCGTCGCCTGGAAACCGAAACCCGGCAGCCTGAAGCGCTATCCGAATCTCAAAGTCGTCTTCTCGATGGGCGCCGGCGTCGACGGCATCGTCGCCGACACGACCTACCCCCGGCACGTACCGCTCTCGCGCGTCGTCGACGACACGCTGAGCCAAGGCATGACGGAATACGTCGTGCTCCACACGCTCTATTGGCACCGCCGCGTCAGCGATCTCGGCCAGTTGCAGGCGGCGCACAAGTGGAAGCAATTCGCCATACCGCGCGCAGACGCCGTTCGCGTCGGCATCTTGGGCTTCGGCGTCCTCGGCCAACACGCAGCCGCGGCGCTCAAGGCGCTGAACTACCAACTCTCCGGCTGGAGCGCATCGCCGAAGAAAGTCGACGGCGTCAAGACGTTCCATGGCCAAGACGGCCTCGCGCCCTTCCTCGCGCAAACCGACATTCTGGTGTGCCTCTTGCCGCTGACGCCGGAGACCAAAGGCATCCTCAACGCCAAGACCTTCGCGCAATTGCCGAAAGGCGCGTGCGTCATCAACTGCGCCCGCGGCGGTCACCTGATCGAAGAGGATCTGATCGCCGCCCTCGACAGCGGACACCTGCGCGGCGCAACGCTCGACGTCTTCCAGACCGAACCATTGCCCGAGTCGAGCCCGCTGTGGTCGCATCCGAAAGTCGTGGTGACGCCGCACGCCGCTGCGATGACCGACCCGGCGGCATTCATGCGTCACGTCGCCGACACGATCCGCCGCATGGATCAAGGACTGCCGCCTGAAAACCTCGTCGACTTCAACCGCGGCTACTGATACCGCGCCTTCAGCATCGCAAAGATGGCGCGGATCGCCTGCGCCTCGCCGCCGAGCGGCCGCCCCGGCTTCACGCGGTCGTTCCACGCCGCAATGTCGAAATGAACGAACGCCTTTGCCTTCTCGACAAAGCGCTCGAGAAACAAAGCCGCCGTAATCGCGCCGGCGTTCGGCGAATTCGGATTGTTCGTAAGGTCCGCGACGCTGCTCTCGATCAATCCGCGATAGCCGCGCCACAACGGCAACCGCCACATCGCATCCGACTCTTGGCTCGACGCACGCATCAAATCCGCCGCCAGCGCATCGTCTTGCGTAAAGAACGGCGGCAGGTCGAACCCCGTCGCTACGCGTGCCGCCCCCGTCAGCGTCGCCATGCAGATCAAGAGTTCGGGCGCTTCCGCATCCGCATCCGCCAGCGCATCCGCAAGCACCAGCCGCCCCTCGGCGTCGGTGTTGCCGACCTCGACCGTCAAACCCTTGCGGCTCTTCAACACGTCGCCCGGCCGGTAAGCCTCGCCCGACACGCTGTTCTCGACAGCCGGGATCAGCACGCGCAACGAAATCGGCAGCTTCGCATCCATCACCATATGCGCGATGCCCAGCACCGCCGCGGCCCCGCCCATGTCCTTCTTCATGGTCAGCATCGCGCTCGCCGGCTTGATGTCGAGCCCACCTGAATCGAAGCACACGCCCTTACCCACCAGCGTCACGTGCGGATGCTTGTCGTCACCCCATCGAAGTTCGATCAACCGCGGCAAGCGCGGCGATCCCGCACCAACCGCCCAGATCATCGGATAATTCCGCTCGATCAGCGCCCGCCCTTCAATGACCGAGAACCGCGCTCCATGATCGCGCGCGACACCTTCCGCCGCGCGCGCCAATTCGGCAGGCCCCATGTCGCTCGCCGGCGTGTTGACGAGATCGCGCGCCAGAAAAAGCCCGTGCGCCACGCGCGTCGCCTGCGCCTGATCTGCATCGGCGGGCCAAGACAAGACAGGCCGCGCCTTCGCACGCTCCTGCGATTTGTAACGCGAGAAGGCATACGCCCCCATCGCCCAGGCCAAAGCCAACGTCGTGCCACTCGTCCCCGGCGGCGTCAGCGCGAACGCATAAGTCCCCGCCGGCAACTGCGACGACAACGCAGCGCAAGCAAAGGGATCGTCATCGCCGCCCAATCCGAAAACGACGCCCGCAACGCCGTCGTCGCCGGGAAGCAACTGAAGCTTGCCGGCCGCCGCATTGAACCCGGCGGCGCGAAGCCACTTCGCGTGCCGCTCCAAGGGCCCCGTCAAGGCACTCTCGAGCATCGCCTGACTGACGGCATAAATCGGCAGAGCGCCTTGGCTCGAAGCCGCAAACAAATCGTTGATGATCATGGCCCAGACAGTTCGGTGGAGGAGTTCGAACTCTAACCGCTCACACGCGCCCTCAGCAACGCCACGCTAACGTTCCTGCGGCAAGGCCAGCGCCGCCATGGCCAGAAGAGCCAGCGCTGACGCGAAATAGCCGACAACCGCATTCACCGCGACCGCGCTGAACGCCAGCAACACCAGCGACCCGCCGATCAGCGCCATCGCCACCGCGCGCACGACGGCGTTGGCTTGCCCCTGCTGCATCCGCCAAAACAAGATCCCGGCGGCGAACAAAAGCACCGCCATCGCCGGCGGGATCATCGGCTTGAGCGTAAGCCGCAGTCCCAGGGCGTCGCTGACCAACATCGCGCACACCAGATTTATCGCCACGATCTGCGCGAAATTGAGTCCCAGAAAGGCGCGCCGCAGCCCAAGTTGAAGCAACGTCCGATGCTGCCAAATCGAGACGGCAATCGCGGTCAGCGCAACGACGGCGGCGACATTGGCGATCATCAGCACGGTGCGCGGCTTGGTGCCGATGACGGTGATGTTGCCGAACGTGTCCCACTGAATGACGAGACGCTGGGGAAGAATGCCGTAGTAGTGCGTGACCACCGCCGTCGGGATCAATCCGAGAGCAAGAATGGCGAGATAGCTGAACAGCGGCTGTCGTGTCCCCCCGGCCGCCACGGGGAGCTACCGCCCGGCTTCCGCATAGAAGCGTTGCGCCCCGTCATGCAGGGGGAGCGGCAAATTCTCCGCTGCTTTGGCCACTTTGATCGTGCGCGACCACGCACCCAGCCGCTCCAACTCCGGGCGATTGGCGGGATTCCACAACGACCGCAAGATGCCTTGCACGACATCGCGCGGCATGGACTTGTTGACGAGCCAAAGGCTGGCGACATTCAAGGTCACAACCCGCCGCGACGTTCGATAGGTATCGTCCGGCAACTCGCCCCGGCTCAGCATCGGTTGCTTTTTGGCCAGCGCTGAAATCGTCGAAGGCTCAAGCCCGATCACTTTCGCCTGGCCGCGTCGCACCAACCCGTCGACCAGATTGATCGGCGCCACGCCGATGACGAAGAACGCGTCGATCTTGCCGTCGCGCAGATCGCGCGCCGCCTGCTCGGCCGTCTGATAGGACAGGCGCAGGCGCCGCGTCGGCATGTTCGCCGCCGCCAGAACGCTGCGAACCGTGTAATTGGTCGCGGCCTTGCTGGAGTCGATGCCGACGCGCTTGCCCGCAAGATCGGCAAACATCTTGATCCGCGACTTCGAACCGACGACGAGATGCAACGTCTCGTCGTGCAGCCGGGCGATCACGCGCAAATTCTTGAGTGGTCCGTTCTGCACGAACGGCCCTTCGCCCGTGAAGGCCGCCGCCGCGATGTCAGCCTGCACGATCGCCGACTTCACGCGTCCGGCATTCACGTACACCGCGTTCACAATCGAGCCGCTGGACGAGCGTGTCGTCGCGATCAATCCCTCCGGCCCGCAAACGCCGGCGGCCTCACAACGCGCAAGACCCGGCGGATTGCTGATGATGCGGGCAATGGCCTCGCCGACGCGAATGTATGAGCCGGAGACGGGACCGGTCGCGATCTGGAACGAAATGCGTTGCGTCTCAGGCGGCGGGGTTTGCGCGAGTGAAGGCGCAATGATGAGGCCGGCGACAACAGCGACCAGCGGGCCAATCAGCCAGCGCGCGCTTTGCATCACGAATGAGACCCTCACCTCATGCCATTCTTATACGCGCACGCTTCCGCGTCGGGAAGCATCGGTAACTCGCTATTATGCTTAAACATTTGTTATCCGCTTTGCGGCGAAATGAGGGCCGCATCAACCTGCGACCCGTCTGCCCATATGCGTGACCGGCCGCTTTCGATTCTAGCGAGGGTACTCCCATGGGCTTCAAACCGAGCCGCGACCTCTTGCGCACCGCAAGCAGGATAGCGATCGTCGCCGCGACAGCCGCCGCCTTGGCGGGCTGCGGCGGTACTGCGACGTTGGCAACCGACGACGACGCCGCGCGCACCGCCACCGCCATGGAAACGGCGGCACCCGACACACAGGACTTCGTCGGTGGCGCCGCCTATTGGGGCGCACGCTACGAAGCAAACCGCGAAGACACGGGCGCCGCGCTGAATTTCGCCCGCAATCTGCGCATGATGGGCGGCGCGCGTCAGGCTGTCGCGGTCCTCAAGGACGTGGTTATGAAGGCGCCGGATGATACCCGCGTGCTGGCCGAGTATGGCAAGGCGCTGACCGCCTCGGGCCGTGCGAAGGACGCCCTACCCTTCCTCTCGCGCTCGGTGCAGATGCAAGGCGACGATTGGACGACCTTGTCGGCTTACGGTGTCGCTCTCGACCAAACCGGCAGCCACGCCACCGCCCGCGAGATGTATCAAGCCGCCCTGACGATCTCGCCGAACAATGCGGTGGTCGAGAGCAATCTGGCGATGTCGATGATGCTCGACGGCCGCCTCGATCAGGCCGAGGTCACCTTCCGCCGCCTGGTCGCCCGTCCCGACGCGACGGCTCAGATGCGCCAGAACCTGGCGATGGTCGAAACGCTCAGAGGCAACGTCGTCGAAGCGGAGCAGTTGGCCCGCGAAGACCTCGCCCCCAGCGAAGCGACCAACAACATCACCGTTATGCGCCAATTCGACGCCCGCAACGCCAAGATCAACGTCCAGGAACTCCCGCCGCCCGCGCCGGTGGCCCCCGCCAAGACGTCGGCCGCGCCCGTCGTCGCACCCGCAATCGCCGCCGCCGAAACGCCGGCGCCGCAGAGCGCCGAAGCGCAACCCGCTGCCGCGCCCAAGGAACCGGCCAAGCCAAAGCTACCCCCCTATATGATGGCCCCGATCACAGACGATGGTGACCAGATGGCGCCGTCGGCCCCCGCTCCGGTGGAAAAGTCGGCGCAAGCGGCCCCTGCGCCGCAAGCCGAAACCGTCGCAACGCCGATCGCGCCCGCACCCCAGACGAAACCGATCGCGTCGAACCAAGCGACCGGCAAACCGACCCCGGTGCTGCGCAAAACCTATGACGTCTATCGCCGGTCGTCGGCCGTCTCGGTTGCGAACGCCTCCCAATAGACCAAGCCTAACCGATCAAAGCCGCATCCTTCGGGATGCGGCTTTTTTTGTGCGCGAGAGCCCGCGCAAAAGAAAAGAGCCCGAAGTCGCCTTCGGGCTCTTTTCAAATCTCGTGACTGCCTGTCAGAGAGCCATGATCTTGATCGACGCCGGGCCCAAAATGACGATGAACAGGGCCGGCAGGAAGAACACGATCATCGGCACGGTCAGCTTCGCCGGCAGCGAGGCCGCCTTCTTTTCCGCTTCCATCATGCGCATTTCACGGTTTTCAAGCGCCATGACGCGAAGCGCCGTGCCCAGCGGCGTACCATAACGCTCAGCCTGGATCAGTGACGTACACACCGCGCGCACGCCCGGATGCGAACAACGTTTGCCGAGATTCTCGTAAGCCTGCCGGCGATCCGGCAAGTACGAAAGTTCCGCCGTCGTCAGCGCGAATTCTTCGGCGAGTTCCACCGACTGGCTGCCGATTTCGGATGCGACTTTATTGAACGCCGCTTCGACCGACATACCGGATTCCACGCAGATCAACAGCAAGTCCAGCGCGTCGGGAAACGCCCTCAGGATCGAGTTCATGCGCTTGTCGATGATGTTCTGGACGTAGAGGTCGGGAAAATAGAAGCCCGCGAACGCGCCGCCGAACGCAATGCCGACTTTGCCGATCGGCGGAATATTGTGTTTCGACATCAAGAACAGATAGACGACCAGCGCCAAGAACACGATGAACGGCATGACGAAGCGGAAGAACATGAAGGCGTAAATCGCTGCTTGGCCGCGATAACCCGCGCGCGACAGCTTTTCCTTCGTGTTCGGCGATTCGAGGATGTTGCGCAGGTTCAGCTTTTCGATCGTCTGCTTCATGAAGCCGACGGGCGTCGAACGCAACGATCCGGACGAACCCTTCTTATTGTTCAAGGCCTCACGCTGAATCCGCCGCAGCTCGTCGCGCCGCGCGGCGACGCTCTTCAAGCGCGCCGCCAGCTTGTCGCCCGCGAGCAGCGGATAGGCCAGCGTCAGAATGGTGGCGAACACGGCAACCGCCGCCAGAACCGAAACGACGAATTCACGGTCGAAGAGGAGGTTGATAAATTTCACCATGGCGCCGTTCCCCTCAGTACTTGAACTCGATCATCTTCTTCATCACCAGGATGCCGAGCGACATCCACACCGCGCAACACAGCAGCAAGAAATTGCCGAAGCGTTCCGTGAACAAAAGCGCGATGTATTCGGGCGTCGTCGCGTAGACGAGGCCCATGACCACGATCGGCAGCGAACCGATGATGCCGGCCGACGCCTTCGCTTCCGACGACAGCGCCTGGATCTTGCCGTGCAAACGCTTGCGGTCGCGTAGCACGCCCGACAGGTTGCCCAGCGCTTCCGACAAGTTGCCGCCCGTCTTTTGCTGAATGGTCAGCACGATCTGGAAGAAGTTCACTTCGGGAATCGGCATGCGGTCGTACATTTTCTTCAAGGCGTCTTCCAGCGTCACGCCGACTTTCATCCCCTCGAGGATTTGCTTGAACTCCGGCCCGACCGGTTCGCCCGACTCGTTGGCGATGATCTTCAAGCACTCGTTGAGCGGGAGGCCGGCCTTCACGCCGCGCACGATGACGTCGATGGCGTTTGCGAATTCCCGCGTGAACGCCTTCTTGCGGCGCTTGATCGTGAACCCAAGCAGCCACCGCGGCAGGCCGAAACCGACGGCAAAGCCGATTCCGATCGCCACGTACCAAGAATAGCCCAGGATAAAGAACGCGGCCATCGTGACCACGCCGACGCCGATGGTGATGATGTGGAACATGCGCGCATCGATGTTCCAGTCGGCCTGCTGCAGCATCGCGCCGAGCGTCGGACGCTGCTTGACCGCCTCCGCTTTGCGGTCGATTTCCTTGAGCGTTTCTTGCACCTGCTTGCGGCGCTTTGCGGTCGACTCGCCGCCGGTGTCCGCGGTTGACTTGGCCGACGCGCGGCCCCGCGACACCGATGCGACGCGCTTTGTCGCCCTATTCGAGTCGCTCGCGCCCAGAAACGCGAATGCGACACCGCCGACGGCGAGCGCCACGGTCAGCGCGATCGCCATCAGAATGAGTGTTGATTGATCCATCGCGGCGTCATGGAGCTTGTTCGCTCCATCTCCCTACGTTGCGGCCGCCGCTTCGAGTGCCTCGAGCAGCTCTTTCTCGCGATTGTAATAACGTGCGCGTTCCCAGAACGCCGGCCGCGAAATGCCGGTTGAAACATGCCGCCCCTTGACGCGGCCGGACTCGTCCTCGCCCGTGATCTCGTACAGGAACAGATCCTGCGTGATGACCACGTCGCCTTCGAGCCCGATAACTTCCGTGATATGCGTGATGCGGCGCGAGCCGTCGCGCAGACGCGCGGCCTGAACGATGACGTCGATGGCGCCTGTCACCATTTCGCGGATGGTCTTTGACGGCAGATTATAGCCGCCCATGGTGATCATCGATTCGACGCGTTGCAGCGCCTCGCGCGGGCTGTTGGCGTGGAGCGTACCCATCGAGCCGTCGTGGCCCGTGTTCATCGCCTGCAGCAAGTCGAACGCTTCGGGTCCGCGGACCTCGCCCACGATGATCCGTTCCGGACGCATACGCAGACAGTTCTTGACCAAATCGCGCATGGTGATTTCGCCGGAGCCCTCAAGGTTCGGCGGACGCGTTTCCAACCGCACGACGTGCGGCTGCTGCAATTGAAGCTCGGCGGCGTCTTCGCAGGTGATCACACGCTCATCGAGGTCGATGAACGCCGTCATCATGTTGAGCAACGTCGTCTTGCCCGAACCCGTACCGCCGGAGATCAAGACGTTGCAGCGGCAGTTGCCGATGATGTCCAAGACCTTCCCGCCTTCCGGCGAGATCGAGCCGAAGCGGACCAAATCCGCCATCTTCAGCTTGTCTTTCTTGAACTTACGAATGGTGAGCGTGGGCCCGTCGATCGACAACGGCGGCGCGATGACGTTGACGCGAGAACCGTCCGGCAAGCGCGCGTCGCATATCGGCGACGATTCGTCGACGCGGCGGCCGATCTGGCTCACGATGCGTTGGCAGATGTTCATCAGCTGCGCGTTGTCGCGGAAGCGGATGTTGGTCAGCTGCACTTTGCCAGCGACTTCGATGAACACCCGCTCGGCACCGTTGACCATGATGTCGGCGATGTCGTCGCGCGCCAGCAGCGGCTCCAGTGGACCGTAACCCAGAACGTCGTTGCATATGTCGCCGAGCAGCTGTTCCTGCTCTGCGATCGACATCACGACGTTCTTGATCGCGATGATTTCGTTGACGATGTCGCGGATTTCCTCGCGCGCCGATTCCGCGTCGAGTTGCGCGAGCTGCGCCAGATCGATCGTATCGATCAGCGCATTGAAGATCGTCGTCTTGATTTCGTAGTACTGCTCCGACCGGTTGTCGACCGTGATCGGCGGCGGCACCGGCGGCATCTCCCCACGCGGCTTTAACGCCGCCGGCGGTGGTGCCGCGGTCTTCGCAGCCGCAGGCGCAGGCGCCGCGGGTTTTGGCCGCGGCGGCGGTGCTTCGCCTGCTCCGGGACGCTTACCGAACATGTGTTATCAGGCCTTCTTGCGCCTGAGGAAGTCGAAGCTCAGTTTGTTCGACGGCTTCGCATCCGTGCGCGGCTCGCGACCCGTCAGCTTCTGCGCCAATTCCCGGAAGCCTTGCGCTGCACGCGACTGCGCATTCAGTTCGCCGACCATTTGCCCGTTGTTGCCGGCCGTCGCGAACGTCTGCGGGTCGAACGGCAATACGAGAACGGGATCGGCGCCCATCGCCTCGGCGAAATCCTTCACCGGAATTTCCGGACGGCGCGGAATGCCGACCTGATTGAGCACGACCTTGAGCGGCCGGTCGTTCGGACGCGCTTGATTGAGCAGATCATAGATGTTCTTGCCGTTGCGCAGGCTGGCAAGGTCAGGCGTCGCGGTGACGATGATCTCGTCGGCCGAGGTTAGCACCTGCTTCACCCATGGCGCCCACACATGCGGAATGTCGACAATCACGCAAGGCGCTGCCTGACGAACCACGTCGAGGACGGCTTCGACGGCTTCCGGCGGAAACGAGGCTTCGCGGTCGAGCTGCGCCGGCGAAACGAACAGGCTGAGCTTGCTTGTATGCTTGATCAGCAGACGATCGAGCAGCACGTCGTCTAGACGATCCGGACTGGTCAGCGCTTCGGCGACGCCCTGCCCCATGTCTTGATTGAAGTCGAGGCCCGCAGTGCCGAACGGAATGTCGAGATCGACGATCGTCGTCGCGATCAGCAGATCTTCCGCGATCGCCCACGCCGTATTGTGCGCCACCGTCGACGACCCCGTGCCGCCGCGCGCGCCGACGAAGGCGAACACCTTGCCGACCGGCGCCGTCGCCGGACCGTGATAGAGCGACGCGATCGCCTCGATCACCTGCAGCGGATTGAGCGGCGCCACCAGATACTCGTTGACGCCCTGGCGGATCATTTCGCGATAGAGCGTGATGTCGTTCGAACCGCCGATGACGACGACCTTCGTCCCCGGATCGCACACGTGAGCGAGCTTCTCGAGTTCGTTCAGGATCGAAGCGCCAACCTCGCGCGTCTCGACCATGATGACGTTCGGCGTCGAAGAGTCTTGAAAATACTCGACCGCGCCGAACACGCCGCCCATATGGACGGTCAGATGCGCCTTCGCAAGCCTGCGGTCTTGGCCCGCGCGTTGGATAACCGCACCGGTGTCCGGATTCTCGCAGAACGCGTGGATCGAAATGCGCGGCACCGGACGATCTTGCACGGCGGCGCCGAACGGCGTCTCGGTCTTGTCTGGAGCGTTGGATCTGCTCATCGAATTTTGGCTCCTAAGCGCGTTCGCTCTCGTTACTGTGCCCCAACGGTGCTGACGCGACCGCTGTCGGCACTGGATTCGTCTTGTGTGCGTGTCGGTATGCCCGCGCGGTATTTCTCCATAACGGTCCCGCGGCGCATCGCGTCGACCGGATCGCTGGTGCGCGGCTCGATCAGATCGCGCGGATCGGCGATGATCGCCGCCAAATTGTGCTGCGTCGAACAGCCGAACTCCGGCCACGGCAGATTGCGCGGCGTGAAGGCCAAATTCTCCGACCAGTTCCCGCCGCAATCGGCCGCGTTCGCGACATAGGTGACGAAGCTCAACGTGATCGGCGCCTGATTGTCGCCTTGGGCCGGTCTATAGGACGTGTACTGCACCGAGCCCTTGCCCACGCCGTGAGCCGCGAGCATCTTCTTGAGCTGGCCCAGCGCAGCCGTCGCGGCCGCCTGGTTCGGTGTGCTGGTGGGCGAAGCCGCGTTCAGCATGCCCTGCCCGCGCGCCTTCCACTGCTCGACGAAAGCCCGCACGCGCGCGTCTTCGCCGCGCGCCAGTGTCTGCAGCCCGTCATCGACCTTGACGACCAAGGTCGCGACCTGCGGCTCGACCGTGATCGGATAAGCCGCCTGCACATCGGCCAACTGGCCCGGCCCGTTGGTCAACGGCGGACTGGTGCACGCGGTGGCGGCGATGCCGACGAAGCCCAGGGTGATGGAAAGAGCGATGCGGTTCATGACAGTCATCCTAAGCTTTCGGTAATTTCCAAATTGTTGCTTTGGCTCATCGACAACGTTAGCGAACGATGAACCCTACGGGCCCTTTCAGCGAACCTTGGGCCGGAGCCCCCTTGCTTCCGTAAACGGCGTTCAGGCGCGACAGCAGCACGGCCTCCGCGTCGCTCGCCGCCACAAACCCGTCGGTCGGCGAGGCGAGGTTCTTCGGCGACGTCGCCTCGACGAGATACGGGGTCACGATGACGACCAGTTCCGTCTCGCCCGACTGGAAGTCGCGGCTCTGGAACAGCGTGCCCAGGATCGGCAGGTTCTTGAGGCCCGGAATGCCGTCGAGGTTCTGCCGCATCGACTGCTGTAAGAGGCCGGCGATCACCATGCTGCCGCCCGATGGCAGCTCGACGGTGGTCTCCGCCCGCCGCACGCGCAGGCCCGGGATCGTGATGCCGGGAATTTGGATGATGTCGCCGTCGCCGTCGACGCCGAGGCCACCTTGCGACACGAACGCGTTCTCGCCCGTGATCTCCGACACTTCCGTCGAGATGCGCAGACTGATGCGGCCTTCCGACAAGACCACCGGCGTAAAGCCGAGGCCGACGCCGAACGGCTTGTATTCGATCTGCACGTTGCCGTCGCGGTCACGCGCAACCGGCACCGGGAACTCGCCGCCGGCCAGGAATTTCGCCGACTCGCCCGACACCGCGGTCAAGTTCGGCTCCGCCAATGTGCGGATCAGCCCCGTACGTTCGAACGCCTTCACGATCGCTTCGACCGAGTTACCTCCGGCCAAACTGCCGAACTTAAAGCTCTGAGAGGTCGACAGCGCCTGGCCGAGCAGCGAGAACGGGTTGGAATTCACCAGTGAAATCGGAAGGTTCTTGCCGATGTCGAAGGCCGCCGTGAAATCGACGCCAAACTGCTTGGCGAGCGACCGCTGCATCTCGGCCACGCGCACGCGCACCATCACCTGATCGCCGCCGCGAATGCCGACGCGGTTGACGACAGAGTCCGGACGCAGCGACTTGCCGGGATCGGTGACATAGCGCATCGCGATCTGGCGCGCCGCTTCCGCGTCGGCCGGGTTCTTCACCGAACCGTTCAACACGACGTTATCGTTGATGGTCTCGACCGTAACGTCCGAGCCCTTCACGTTCCGCTCGATGATGCTCTTGAGTTCCGGCATGTCGCGCTCGACGCGGATCTCGAGGTTCAACAGCTGCTTGCCGCTCGCCGTGAAGAAGAACGCGTTCGCCGGACCCGCCTTCATGCCCACGACGTAGACCTGGCGTGGCGTGCGCACCACCGCATCGACCACTTCCGGGTTCGACACGAGCACGTCCCGCGCGTCTTCCGGCAGCTCGATGATCACGGCCTTGTTGATGCCGAGATTGAGGTGATGCGACTGCGGCCCGCTTCCGCCCGCGCGAATGCGCAGCTTCTGCGTGGGTTCCGGCCGCACGCTGGGCGCGGTGGCCGTGCCGTCGGCCGAAGCCGGCAGGCAAAGGATCACGCCGAAAACGGCGATGGTCAGAAGGCGGACAAGCGTCATGGATTCACCTGTTACTCTTTTGAGTTGGGCGCCGTCTGGCTGGGGATGCCGAAGCGCAGGACACTGACGCGATTTTCGTCGTCGCCGCCCAGCCCCTTGGCGCTTACGTCTTCGTTTTGGCTCGCGCCGTCGCTCTGCGTCAGCGAGCGCAGCGTCAGCGACAGATCGCCCATCGCCTCGGCGAGCGCCAAGATCTCGGCTTGCTGCGGGCTGAGCTCCACCGTCGCCGTCTTGGCCACGATCGACTTCGAGTCTTCTTCTTCCTGCGCCGTCTGGTCGACGGCAAGGACACGAATGTCGCGCAACACCGTCGTCGCGCGATAGCTCGGGATGCCCGCGGCATCGCTGCCGAGTTTGCGCGTCATGATGATGTCGACGCGGTCATTCGGCAGGATGAACCCGCCGGCGCCGCGTTCGGTTGTGAGCTTCACGCCGACGGCGCGCTTGCCCGGCGTCAAAACGGCCGCCAGAAATCCGGCGCCATCCGATTTGATGATCTTCTGGCCCGTGACAGGCTCGCCGTTCGCGAGCGGCACGCGTGCCACCGACCCAGCGCTCATATCGTCGAGCGCTTGCGGCGCCGTGTGCTTGGCGACGAAGGTCGGATCGACGGCGCTCTTGGGCCAGCCCTGCCACTTCAAATCGCCCGGCTTGATGGCGCTGCCGACTTCGATGCTGTGCGAGGCGACCAGGATCTCCGTCAGGTCGACGTTGGTCGAGGCCGTGGCGCTGTTCTGCCCGCCCATCAGTCCGCGCGCCAAGAAGGCGGCAAGACCTGCAGCGCCGAGCGCCGCAACGAGAATGAGGATCCGCGTCAAATTCATGGCTTCTCTCCTGACCCCTGGCCTTTGCCCGTTTTCTGAGTTCTACCGGCCAAGTCTCAAGCTATGGTTAATTGGGTAACCACCGACTTAACGCCGAGCGAACAATGCGAAGTATGTGTTCCGTTTGGTGACTGACTGCCGACTTTCAATGCGGGGACGCGATGAACAGGCGCGTCGCCGGAAGAACGATCAGGCCGCCGGCTGCGATCGCAATCCCGTAAGGAATGCCCGCACCGTTCAGCGCCAGATGCTTGAGACCTTTGAGCCGCTCGACGAGGCCGGCCCACGCCAGGTGACGCAACGCCAGAAGCGCGCACGCTAGCGCGGCCCCCGCCAGCGCCACGGCAAAGACAAATGTGCCGAAGCTCGCCGCGCCGACATAGAGAGAGACGGCCGCGAACAACTTTGCGTCGCCGCCACCGATGAATCCCCCGGCAAACAAGGCGACGCCGGCGACAAGCGCCGCAAAGCCGACGGCCAAGTGAAGGCCCGCTTCCATCCAGCTCAACCCGGCCAGAAGGGCGAGCACGGGAAACAGCGCCACAAGAGCGAGGGAAATCCAATTCGGAATCGTAAGCGTCGCCGCATCATAGGCGGCGCCCGCAATAACGACCGCGCCGACCATCGTCAGCAAAACCGGTTCGATCAAAGCGCCGCTCCTCTTCGCAAGAGAGGGCGCAGCCTAAAGTCGCCGCGTTGCCGCAACCTTAAGACCGCCGGAAAAGAAGAAACCGTCAGCCCCGCTCACACAGGGCTGACGGTTGTTTCCGAACAGCGGGGAGGAGACGCGAAAGCCGCGCTCCGCCCCAAAGGTCGTTAGAGCTTATCCGAGACGGCGGTGAACGTACCGATCAGGTCCGTACCCACAGTCGTCACCGCACCGATAATCACGACCGCGATCAAAGCTGCGATCAGACCGTATTCGATAGCCGTTGCACCCGACTCGTCATTCATAAAGCGATTCAAAAAGCGGCTCATTGAGGCCTCCTTCAATTGACACCACTGCACCAGTTTACCCACACGGCTTCTTTGGCCGCCTGCGTAAACAGAGGCCGAGCTTAGGCAGACGCGCCTAACAAGGTGCTAATTTCGCAGTATCCACGGGCAGACACAGAGCCAAACAGCAGCAAAAGTGTCGTCGTACCTAATAGAGAGTTACCCGAATACAGATAAAACAAACATATCGCCGTCTCAAATCGGCACTGCCCTTCCTGCAAACGCGCTGGTTGCTGCGCGAATGACGGTTCAGAGATCCTTAATGGCTTTGCGCCACCCTCCGCGGGGTAGAACCGCCACTCGGAGAACGCCATGTCCGCCTTCCGCGCCGCACTTCTGACGGCCGCCGCAGCTTCCTTCTTTCCGGCCGTAGCCGGCGCCGAAGAAGCCGCCGAGCGCTCCCAATTGCGCGTCGACTACGATCAGGCTGCAGTCTTACGCCTGGACCGCGCCGCCAAGACAGTCGTGATCGGCAACCCGGCGATCGCTGACGCGATGCTCGTAAGCGAGAAGGTCGTCTACGTGCAGGGCCGCATGTTCGGCAACACGAACGTCATCGTCATCGACGGCGAAGGAAACGAGATCATCAACACCTACGTCACCGTCGGCGCGCCGATGACGGCGCAAGTGACGCTCTATCGCGGCCCCACCGGTCAGCAGAACATGGCCTGCGCCAAGCACTGCGAACGCACCGTCACGCAAGGCGATAAAGACATGCAGCCGATCGCTCAAGACGCCGACAAGAAAGTCGAAGCCGCCAGCAAGGCCGCCGAACTGGCCGCCCAACGCCGCTGATCGCACCCGCATCCTCTAAAATCAAAAGGCCCGGCATCTCGCCGGGCCTTTTTCTTTGCGCCTATCCGCTTCTCGCTTATTGGCTGAGACGCAGGTTCGACAAGTCTTGAGCGATCGCCTGAAACACCGGCGTGAGTTCGGCCGACGACGGCGACTCGAAGTAGAGCGACGGATCGGTGGCGCAATCCCTCATCAGATTTTTCGCGCGGTTAGAGTCCTCTTCCAGAAGGATCGAGTAGACACGGATACCGGCCTCCTTGATCCGGGTGCAGACGAGTCGCGTACGAGTGTCCTGCTCCGTCTCGGCCGTCCCCGCGTTGGTCGTGCCCAAGATGCCGCGAATGAGAAAGTTATACGCGGTATAGGTCGACTTGTGCCACGTGCTGTTGCTTTCGACGGTATTCAAACCGTCGGTGAGGAACACCATCGCCTTCGTCCAATCCGGATCACCGTAGTCTGAACCCTCGGTGTAAGGCGCCGTGGGTGACAGCGTGCGCCAACCCCACCCGGCGCCGATCGCGATGTGCGTGTAGCCGGTGGAAATCATAGCGTTGACCTTGCTCTGCAGTGTGGCCTTGTTGTTGGTCAGCGGCACGATCGCCTGCATGTTGCAGTCGCTGTTCGGATTGGTCTTGTTCTGGCCGGAATACTTTTGATAGCGCCTCAGGCGGGTGTCCTGGTTACCGGTTGTGCCGTCTGACACATAGGTCGTGTAACCCGAGTACGCGGAGCTGTCGGGACCGTCCGGCTCGAAATACGGCACCCAACGTGTGTCGGGTGTTCCGGCCGACGGCGCGTCGTCCGTCTCCTCATAGCCGTTCGGGCGCGCTTCGACACAACCGCCCCAACTCTTGTTGCTCATCGTCGTCCAAACTTGGAAGGCATATCTATTGTTGGCGAAGTTGAGCTTGGCGGTGCTCGCCTGGCCCGTGATGTCCATCCAGCCGTTGTTGAGGAACGACGTCGTATCCACCTTGACCGTCTGCGAGAACGGAACGAGCGACATCTTAAGATGGGTCGGCGTGTCTTGGTCGCCGAACAGAATGCCGATGAGTTCGTTCGCCGCGGCCCTTAGAGCCTCAATCTTGCCGTTCGACGCCATCGAGCCCGTGTTGTCGAGCACCAGCGCGATTTCGAGACCTTTCGATTCGCGCGTCACTTCGACGTTCACGGAAACGTCGATGTGGTCATAGCCGAACAAGCCCATGAACGCCGTTTCGACGCGCGCCGTACCCGACACCATAACGAGATTCTGCCCGGACGTCTGAACGGTGAGCGCCGTCACCGTTCCCAGCTCTTCGTCGGGATAGTTCGCATAAAAGAACTTCTGTGCCCGCGCCGTCATCTCCGGCCCGCTGAGACCGACGGTGCCGCCGACGGCAAGACCCGCGGCGTCCAGCGCCTCGCCCAGACGCATCTTCACCACCATCGCCCGCGACAGGTCGACGGCGGAACCGATCGCTGCAATCGACGGCAGCAGCGCCAGACCGAAAATCATCGCGACGTTGCCTTGGTCAGACCCACAAAATTTCCGAGCAAACCCGCGAAAAACGCGTGCAATCGAGCGCATCATGCTTCGCTCCTACCTCATTGACCCGCGACGAAACGGCCCGTGACCGGGCTTCTGGACGCTTTGCCCGAACAGTGCGCGACAACATTTAAGGAAACGTAAATAAATCGATAAGACTTCGGTGAAACGTAAATAAAAATCGAACAGACGGATTAAGACATTATTCAGCCTATTCGCCACCAGCGCTTCGAGCCGCTTTACCCCGGTGATAAAGTCTTTGCACGGGACAGTGTACCGTGTGCTGGGTTGCGCTTTGCCTGCGCCGCATTGCGACAAGGAGTCCGCCATGCTTCTGCGAATATTGCTGTTCTTGAGCCGGTTCAAACGGGCGACGAGTGGCGTGACCGCAATCGAGTTTTCGCTCGTGGCGGTGCCGTTCTTCTTTCTGCTCTACGCCATCATCGACATTTCGATGATTTTCTTCTCCTCGACCATGCTTGAGAACGGCGTCGCCTCCGCCGCGCGCCAGATCCGCACCGGCAAGGTTCAGTCGACCAACATGACGCCCGAACAATTTCGCACGCTGGTGTGCAACGAGATCTCGCTGCTCTTGGCCTGCGACGCGAGGCTTGCGATCGACGTACGCAAATACGCGGGCTTCAGCGATGCGGCGTTCGAGCCTGTGCTCGACGGGAACGGCAATCTGACCGGCCAGATGAACTTCGACCCCGGCACTGCCGGCGACGTGGTCATCGTGCGCGCCTTCTACACCTGGTCGATGTTGACGCCGAGCATCGCCCCGATGTTCACGAACATGTCCGGCAACAAGCGGTTGATCGAAGCGTCGACGGCTTTCCGCAACGAGCCGTTCGGCTCGATTCTCGCGAACTAAGGGACAGCGCCATGATGCGTTTCATCAGACGATTTTCTCGTGCCGACGGCGGCGCCCCCGCGGTCGAGTTCGCGCTCGTCGCGCCGGTGATGATCATTATGTTCTTGGGCATAGCCGAGGTCGCGAACACGATCGTTGCAGCCCGCAAGGTCGGCAACATCGCCTCGACCGCCGCCGACCTCGTCGCCCAGACGTCGTCGATCAACGACGATCAGATCGCCGACATCATGGGCGCGCTCAGCGTTGTGCTGCGCCCCTTCGACGCCGCCGACGCGCAAATCCGCATCACCTCGGTGGTTGCCGACGGCAACGGCGAAACGACGGTGGCTTGGAGCGACGCGCAAAATTGGGATCCGCGCGCCGTGGGCTCGCTCATTTCGATTCCGAACGACATCGTGCCCGATAACCAGGGCATCATCATGACTGAAGTGAACTTCAGCTATAACGGCCTCACGCTGAACGACACGTTCTATTTGAAGCCGCGCCGTTCCACGACGGTGCTGCGCGAATAGCGTCGCGAAACTTACGCACTCTTTACCTGTGACGTTTAGCGTGCCGCTGAATGACATTCAGCGGCACGTTTCGTGTCGAGCGGGAGAAGAAACTGAGATGAACACCGCGCACGCCACGTCCACAAATGCGAAGACCGCGCGGCAAGTCGTTTCTCAAACGCTGAACGACGAAACCTCCGAACTCGAAGCCCTGCATCAAGGCCTGCGTCGTCACGTCACCGCGTGGCGCGACGCCAATGAAGCCGCGATCATGCGTCTCGGCGCGATGATGGCCCGCATCGACGCGATCGTTGAACGCGTCGAACGCCGGCGCGCGTGATCTAAGCGCAACATCCCCGCGCCGCCGCGTCCCTTAAACTCCGTAAACGAATCATTAGCGCGGGCGGCTCGCCGCCGGGGGAATCGTGCGCACATTATCGTCGACCAGCCGCGCTCTGTGCGTGGCGGCAGCCATCGTTGCCGCGGCCCTCATCCTGGGCGGCGCGTACTTTGTCGGCTACGTCGGCGAGATTCAGCGCGACCTCAAGGATCCTGCCTCTCTCCGCCGCCAAGCCGCGACGGAAATTGCAGCGCTCGAAAAATCATTGGGTTACGCGGGCTTCCTCAAGGCCTATCGCAACTACCGCCTGACCGGAGATTCCGCCTCCCGGCCCCAACTGACGCAGAACGCGAACGAAGCTGCGCGCGCCATCGCCACGCTGCGGCAGATCTATGCGGGCGACCGCACCGCCGGCGAGGCGCTGTCGGAAGCCGCCGCCGTCACCGACACCTTCGCCCACATCGCGCGCATCGCGCCTCAATTAGGAGACGCAGCGTTGCGCGGCTCGGCCGGGATGGAAACGCTGAATGCCCTCCCCCAGGCCCCGCAACTCGAAGCGACCTACCTCTCTCTACGCAGCGCGCTCGATCGTCTCAGACAAGCCGACATCGAACACCAACTCGGCGGCGCAGCCGCGGCGTTGAATTGGAGCCAAGCCCTCATCATCGGCGCGCTCGCGCTCGTCGTCTTGGGCCTCATCATCGTCGCCGCACTGTTGCAGTTGGGAATCATCCAACCGCTGAAATCGCTGGAACACAGCTTGGCCTCCGTCGGCGACGGCGCGATCGGCCAAAGAATCTGGGGCACTGAACGGACGGATGAATTCGGGGCCCTCGCCCGCGCCGGTGAAAAAGTGCGCCACGGCCTCGCCGAGACCAGCGCGTTGAAAGCCATGGCCGACAAGGGCCAACTGCGCCTCACCCTCGACGGCAACGCATCGGTCCTCTTCGAGAAACTGGTCGCTGACGTCTCGACCGCGACCGACGCGCTGAAAACCGCCTCCGCCGGCATCGTCCGCCAGCAAGACGACAACCGCCGCCAATTCGAAAAGACGGTCGAGAAGCTGGCGCAGTCGGGCTCGGGCTTCCACGCCGCCGCGAAGGCGCTGAACACGGAAGCAGCCAGCGCCGTCAACGACATCCGCGCGTCGAACGCAAAGCTCGCCGATGCCGCGGACAATCGCGTCGCGCAGCTCGACAGGATCGCGACACGCTTCGACGAAAACGGCCGCGCCCTCGAGCAAGCCATCGCCGCAGCGACCGACAGGACAACGGCCGCAGTCGGTGAATTTTCCGCATCAAACGTCGCGCTTCAGCGGGTCGTTGCCGACGCCCAGTCGATTCAAGGTACGTTTTCTGCCGCCTGCGAAAAGATCTCGTCCGACGCAGCGAACACGACCGGCAACGTGCGCACGCTGGCCGCTCGCCTCGGCGACGCCGTGGGTTCGGTCGACCAACGCCTGACGCAAAAGCTCAGCGGTCTCGACAACCTCGAGCAGCACTTGACGCAGATCCTGGCCAAATTGAACGAACGCGCCGGCGACACTGTCGCCGCGCTGAAGAGCGCCTCAAGCGCGCTCGACGAACGCGGCGTCGCCGCGGAAACGCGCATGACGCAGACCATCGCCGAGTTTGAAGAGGTCCTGCGCCTCTTCCGCGACGACGAGGCCGCCCTGCATCAATCCTCGGCTCAAACGGTTCTGGAAATGCGCGCCGCCCAGCGTACGATGGGCGACACCGCCGAAACCCAATCGCAGCTCGCCGCCGCCATCGCACGCCTCGACGCCATCGCCGCACAACTCGAACGCCCGGTTACTGCAACGCCTGTCGCGGAAGCTCCGCAAGTGGCCGCCCTCACCAAGGCGCTGCAGGATCAGGGCGAGTCAATCCGCAACGAAATCCGCGACCTCGCCGTCCGCCTGACGGAAGACCGCCTGCTCGCCGGCGCCGACATGCCGTTCCTGACCAGCAAAGCCGCGCCCGATCAGAACGCACCGCGCCAGATGACGCTGGCCGACGTCCCCGGTGCCGAGATCATGTCGCGCCTGCAAAATCTCGCCGCCGAAATGAACGCCGCCCAATCGCGCCTCGATCACGCGCAGTCGCTGAAAGACGCGCTCGGCTCATTCGCGACGGAAGTCAAAACCCTCGCCGCGAACGCGGACCGTTCGGCCCGCATGAGGAACATGGGCAAGGCCCTCGAGCACCACGCCGACGAGATCGAAACCCACGCCAAGGCCGTCGAGCCGTCGTCAGGCGCCTTGCGCAACGAAATTCACGCCATCACCAGCGAACTGCGCACCGTCGCCGCCCGCGCGCAATCGAACAACGTCAAAGACGCCTCCACCCTGCGCGAAGCGGCAATCGACCTCGGCGCACGCGCCGAATCCTTGTTCTCCTATTTCGAAAACGCACCGTCGCTCGCTGCCGATGACGACGATGACGAGCTCGCGCCCCAAACCGCCGACGCCGCCGCAGCCGATCTCCAAGCGCTCGCGCAACTCATCGGCAGAATCGAAGCCCGCGCCGAACATCTCTCGCAAGCGGCCGTCGCCGCGCGCTTCGCACCGATCAGCGACGACACAAGCCCGGCCGAACGCGAAGCAGGCCTGCGCCAGGTCGAGCAAGCGACCGACGGCGCCGTCCATGCCGTCTTCGCGTCGATCGAACGCTTGAACAACATCGCCGCCGCCCTCGCCCGCGCCGGTGAAATCGAACGCCGCCGCCATGCCGCGCACTGACTAACGGATAGGCCGATGCCCCGGAAGGATCGCAAAAGGATCGTGCCCCGGACCCACGCCGCTGTCTCTGGCGCGCGCGCCCGCACCTTCTAGAGGCGCTTTCGGCTTCAGCCACCCCTTCTTCTTCGCGACCTCGTCCAGCGACATCGTCGTCGTATCGGGACCGAACAAGGCGCCGACGTCGCCCGTCCGGTTCAACGGATCGAGCGCACTCATATCAACGTTGCCGAAATTGGGGGGACACTCGCGCCGCGTCGCGACGCTGAGCGAGATATCGTCGTTGCAGAGATGCTTCCACACCGCGAGCGCCGGATCGCCTTCGCGCTTCTGCCGCTCAGGCACAACCGCCGCCTCGCGCGGCCGGAATCGCGGTTGAGAAGTGATGATGTCGACCGGCCCGAACTTCTCGACGTCCGGCGGCGGCGGCAACAGCTGCGGCGCCAACGCGACGATCTTAGGTTCGGGCGGCGGCCTTTCGACCGGAAGTTGAAACAGCATCGACGAAGCCAAAGCCCACAACACCGCGACGTGGACGATCAGCGCAATGACGACGCTCAAGGCGAAGTGTCCGCGCGCGGGCGCGGCGGCGAACGTCTCGCTTAAGGGCTGATCCGAATTCACACGCCACCGCAACGACTTGGGCAGTCGTTAACATGGTCTGGATTGGCGGCGGGGACAAGAAACAGGCGGGGGCGTGGATGCTGGGTTCATCCACGCCCGTTCCCATTCAGCGATGGGGGTCGCTGTGTGGCCGCCTACTGTGCCGTAGAGTCGGATGAATGGGGGACGACTCTGCCGGCGGGGGACTCGTGACCGGTCTTGGGGAAACCGGCTTACTAATGAGTCAAACGTTAGCGGCCATTCCTTAACAAAATACTAATTGTAGCGACGCGCCGTTTCCCGCTGTGGCTGCAGGCCGTAACGGCAGTTCGCCCGCCGGCAGAACTCAGCTGCGCAACCGAATTAATCCCTCTTGCGCGACAGAGGCGACCAGCTTGCCCTCCCGCGTGAAAAGACTGCCGCGATTGAACCCGCGCGCACCGGCCGCACTCGGACTGTCCTGCGCATAGAGCAGCCAATCGTCGACGCGAAACGGATGATGAAACCACATCGCGTGATCGAGGCTCGCCGACTGCAGCCGTCCCGAAAACCAACTCACGCCATGCGGCAGCAAACACGTGTCCAGCAGCGTCATGTCAGACGCGTACGCGAGCACGCACTGATGCATCGCCAGCTCGCTCGGCATCTCGCCCTTCGCCTTGAGCCACACATGCTGATAGGGCGGCGTCTTCGCCGGGTTGATCAGATCGTCGTCTTTCTCGACCGGTCGCACATCGATCGGCCCCGGCCGCGTGAAATGCTCGCGCACTTTCTCAGGCAGCTGATGCGAAAGACGCCGGCGCCACTCTTCTTCAGTCTCAAGACCCTCGGGTCCCGCAACCTTCGGCGCATCGAACTGATGCTCAAGCCCGGCCTCCGGCACCTGAAACGACGCCGACATGTTGAAGATCTGCTCGCCGTGCTGGATCGCAACGACGCGCCGGGTCGAGAACGTCTTCCCGTCCCGCGCGCGATCCACCTCGTAGAGGATCGGCACCTTCGGATCGCCCGGCCTGATAAAATAAGCGTGAAGCGAATGACACACACGATCTTCAACCGTGCGGTACGCCGCGACCAACGCTTGGCCCAAAACCTGGCCGCCGAACACGCGTTGCCAGCGATCCTTAGGGCTTCCGCCCCGGAAAATATTCACCTCGATCGCCTCTAGGGCGAGCAACTCGAGAACTTCTTGGATCGACCCGTTCATATTTCGCCACAATCACCCCATATGGGCACCAGTGGGCAGAGTTACGGGCTGGTGCCGCTGGAGCGCAAGTACGCGTTTTGGCGGTCTAAAGGGTTGGGCTGATGGATCTCGCTTACTTTCTAGGGCGCGCCTGGGATTTCATTCTCTGGTTCGCGAACATGGTCGTGGGCACCGTCGCCAACTCGATCTTCGGCGGCTGGAACGCGGTGCTGATTCTCGCTGGCGTCGCCTTCGTCCTCTTCATCCTCACACGCGTCGCCACCAAACGCGGCTCCGACGACTAGCTGACATGGAAGGCGGCCGAACAAGGGAGGTTCTGATCGGCATCGCGCTCGTTGCATTCCTTGCGGCTTTCGGCGCCAGCACCTTTTACGGCTTCAGCACCCATAGCCAGGTCACGCTCATCAATCGCTCTGCCGAGACGATCAGCAGCGCTCGATTGCGGCAAGGCGACCGAGAGACCGGGTTGGGCCGGATCGAACCTGGTGACATGCGATCCGCCGACTTCATCGCACGGGGAGGATCGCTCACGCTAACGGTGACATTCATCTCCGGACGCACGCTATCGGCTAACGACGTTGGCTATGTCGCTCCCAACACCGCCGTGACCGTATTTTTCAACGTCACGGACGACAAGCTCGCGCTGCAGAGCATCGTCAAGCGCAATCCCAAGTCCCAGTAGGGCTCACTCCAAGCGCTGACCGAGCAGCTTGAGCTTCAAGAACGAAGCGATTGCCGCGTTCTGCGCGTCGCGGTTCGATTTCTTCTGGAAGCCGTGCCCTTCGTCCTTGGCCAGGATGTACCAAGCCTCGGCCCCGTTGCCGCGAATGGCCTTCAGCATCTGCGCGGCTTCCGACTGCGGCACGCGCGGATCGTTCGCGCCCTGGATGATCAGCATCGGCTTCTTGATCTTCGACACGTTGGTCAGCGGCGAAATCCGCTCCAGATACTCGCGCATGCGCGGATCGCGCTCGTCGCCATATTCGGCGCGGCGCAGATCGCGCCGATAGCCGCTGGTGTTGTTCAGGAACGTCGCAAAATTCGAAATCCCGACGACGCTGATCCCCGCCGTCAGCCGGTCGTTGTATTCGATCATCGACGCATACGACATGAACCCGCCATACGAACCGCCATAGACCGCAACGCGCCGCCCATCCAAATCGCTTTGCTTGCCGATCCAATCCAGCGTCGCGCCGATATCCTTCACGGAATCCATGCGCTTATTGCCGTTGTCGAGCTCGACGAAATACTTCCCATACCCCGTCGATCCGCGAACGTTCGGTGCCACGACCGCGATCTTCAACTCCTGCACCAGATACTGAATGAACGAGTTGAAATTCGGCCGGAACTGCGACTCCGGCCCACCGTGAATCGAAATCAGCACCGGCGCCCGCGCCACACCCTTCGGCTTATAGACGAACGCCGACACGCGCCGACGCTTGCCGTCCACTTCGTCAAACGTCTCATAGTCGACTAACGCCGGCGCCACGAAGTCGGCCTTGTCCAACCCGCCGATCTCGCTATCCGTCCACGCCACCGGTGGCCGCTTGGCCATATCCCATACGAAGACGTCGCGACCGCTTGTCCCGTTCAGCGTAAAGCCAAGGCGGCGGCTGTCCGGACTAAAGCGCATGTTCTCGACTTCACCCGGCGCAAGCTTCGGCCCCGCGGAAAGTTTCCCGCGCTTCGCATCCATCAGATAAAGCCGCGACGTCCCGCCTTCATTCACCGTCACCGCAAACGTCCGTCCGTTCGGCGACATCTCCATCGCCTCGACGTCCCACGGCAGATTGTCTGTCAGAACGTCTTCGTCCTCGGTGTTGAGGTCATAGCGAACGATGCGCCGGTATTCCGAATCCTCATCCGAGATGTAATAGAGCGCCTTCCCATCCGGCGAAAACTTCGGCGACCCGCGGAAAATCTTCACCGGCGAAGGCTTGATCTGCTCCTTCCGCCCGATGGTGAGATCGACGAGCCAAATCTGCTGCTCGCTCACCGACACATCGCGCGTCACGGCCAGCGTCTTATTGTCGAACGAAAAATCCGCCGAACTCCAGCTGCCGTCTTCCTCAAGCACCGCCCGCGCCGACTTCGGATCCGAAGCATCCGCCACCATCACGCGATAGCGCGCGGAATCCGCCGGCACGCTCGTCCAAGCCACCCACTTCCCATCGCGCGAAAACACGGCATCCGTATTGCGCGTCTTCCCATCCGACAACCGCGCGACATCGCCGTTGCGATCGTTCAGCAGATAAAGCTGAAACTGCTCATCCCCGCCGTTATCGCGGCTGAACAACACCGTCCGCTCCGGCCACTTGCCCGGCCGGTACTGCGCCGAATTCACCGGCTCATCATAAAAACTAACCTGCCGCCGCATCGAAAGCGGCGACTCCACCCGATGCAACTGGTTCGTCTCCCCGAACCGCGTCTGAATCAAAACCCCGCGCCCATCCGGCGAGAAATCCAAAAACACCGCCCCGCGCACGGCTTGATACAGCCTAAGCCGCTCACGCACCGAAGCCGGCGTGTCCGGAATATTCTCAAGGATCAAACTGCCGCGCTCAACGCGCCGAACATCCGCCGCCAAAACAGGCGACGACACCGCCGCAACGACGACAGCCGCAATCAAAAGCCGAACAATCACAGGCAAGTACCCCAAAGCTAACTGCAACCCGTTATACCCACCGCCCGCCAACCCACTCCACCACCGAGGACGTGCGCACCGCCTTCCCCCTCCCCCTTGT